>NZ_BAAACX010000024.1:0-611 GCF_039521865.1 Paenibacillus motobuensis
GTTCGCCACGTCCTTCTTCGGCTCCTAGTGCCTAGGCATCCTCCGTGTGCTCTTAGTAGCTTAACCTTATGCTCCGATTTTGCGCTGCTCGCTCTGTTGTCCGCCCCTTTCCTGATTGGATTGAACCAAACAAAGTGGAAAGTGACTCCCAAAGGATCGATCATCACAAAATCTACGCATTGCCACTTTAATAATAAAATTTGTTTTGACACAAATTTTCAGCTTAAAGGAATGTTTCTAAAATGCAAATTTCGTTTCGTATATCCAGTTTTCAAGGATCAAGTTTGTTCGCCGTTTTACCGGCGGAATATTATCTTATCAGTTCCTCGCTCACGCTTCAAGCGGTAAGTTATGGAACAGATATGATGTTTAGATGGTATATATGGTGGAGACAAGCGGGATCGAACCGCTGACCTCCTGCTTGCAAGGCAGGCGCTCTCCCAGCTGAGCTATGCCCCCATATAAATTCCATCAAAACTGAACAAATGGATTTCGCATCAAGTTGTGCTTCTCAAGGAAGCTATTTGAATGTCCTCGCCTCCGAGAACGATTCTCCATAGAAAGGAGGTGATCCAGCCGCACCTTCCGATACGGCTACCTTGTTACGACTT
>NZ_BAAACX010000025.1:0-68228 GCF_039521865.1 Paenibacillus motobuensis
CTCTTATAATATATCACATCCAAGTCATTAATGCAAGCATTATTTTTAATTTCTTTTTCAGAAGCTGTCCAACAACGCTTCAAATTAACGACTGGACATTTAATATACCACCGTGCCACAGATAATGCAAGTACTTTTTTATTTTATCATGATTACATAAGAAAGACCGTCTCCAACCGTAGAATAACTACGTTGTGGAGACGGCCCTTTATCTTCTATTAACGCATGTGTGGGAATAACAACACATCCCGGATCGAAGGTGAGTTCGTCAACAGCATGACGAGACGGTCTACCCCGATTCCAAGTCCGCCCGTTGGCGGCATTCCGTATTCAAGCGAGCGAATGAAGTCCTCATCCATCTCATGTGCTTCATCATTACCGTGTTCACGTTCGAGCATTTGCGCCTCAAACCGTTGACGCTGGTCAATCGGATCATTAAGCTCGGAGAACGCATTAGCATGCTCACGTGCCACGATGAACAACTCGAAGCGATCTGTAAAGCGAGGATCCTCTTCATTCTTTTTAGCCAATGGAGATATCTCTACCGGATGACCATATACAAATGTAGGCTGAATCAACGTCTCCTCTACAAATTGTTCGAAGAACGCATTCAAGATATGACCATAAGTCATATGCGGCTCAACTGGAACTTTATGCTCCTTAGCCAATTGGTGTGCCTCTTCATCTGTCATCTGCACGCCAAAGTCTACCCCGGTCACTTCCTTAACCGCATCTACCATAGATACACGGCGCCACTTTGGAGTTAGATCTACTTCTTGGCCTTGATAATTGATTACAGTTGTACCCAATACTTCTTGGGCAATATGAGCAATCATATTCTCGGTCAAAGACATGATATCTTTATAGTCCGCATAAGCTTCATACAATTCCATCATAGTGAATTCCGGGTTATGGCGCGTCGAAATTCCTTCATTACGGTATACCCGACCAATTTCATAGACCTTCTCCATGCCACCAACAATTAGACGCTTCAAATGGAGCTCAAGAGCGATCCGCATATAGAGCTGCATATCCAGTGCATTATGGTAGGTAATGAACGGACGAGCCGCCGCACCGCCTGCAATATTATGAAGTGTTGGAGTCTCAACCTCCAGATAGCCGATTGAATCGAGATAACGGCGCATGGATTGAATAATCCGGGAACGATTAATAAAAGTTTGCTGTACTTCTGGATTTACGATCAAGTCGACATAACGCTGACGGTAACGCAGTTCAACGTCCTTCAGACCATGGTATTTATCAGGCAATGGATAGAGGGACTTGGACAGTACCACCAGGTCCTCTACATTAATCGTAGTCTCGCCGGTCTTCGTCTTGAACACCGCACCAGTTACACCGATAATATCGCCCAGATCAAGCAGCTTGAATGCTGCATACTTGTCCTCTGGAATGCTGTCCTTGCGAACATAGATCTGAATTTTGCCGGACAAGTCCTGGATATGCGCAAAGCTTGCCTTACCCATACCACGCTTAGCCATTATGCGGCCAGCGATGGATACCTTGACTTGCTGCTCATCCAACTCTTCCTTCGTCATTCCATCATACTTGGTCAGAATATTCCCCGCCATATTGTCGCGCACATATTTGTGGCCAAAAGGATCGATTCCAAGCTCACGCAGCTCGTCCAATTTTTCGCGACGAACCTTCAATAACTCGCTAATCTCGACGACTTCTTCATTATGCATTTCTTCGTTATGCATTTCTTCGCTCATTCTTCGCTCCACTCCTTACAGACTATAAAATAGGGTTGTTTCCCCCTTAAATCACAAACCGATCACATAAAACAGTGAAAGAAGCCTCCGCTGGGGAAGCTTCTTGAATCGCTAAATCAGCTTTATTTCTTAATATCAACAATTTTATATTGAATAACGCCTGCCGGTACGTTCACATCGACTACAGCGCCCTTCTTCTGGCCCAGGATTGCCTTGCCTACCGGGCTCTCATTCGAAATCTTGTTCTGCAGCGGATCGGATTCAGCCGTACCTACGATCGCATATTCCATCGTATCACCGTACTCCAGGTCTTCTACAATAACCGTTGAACCGATGCTCACTGTATCTGTATCGATCTCGTCGTTGTTAATAATACGCGCGTTGCGGAGCATCTTCTCCAGCGTAATGATACGTCCTTCAATAAATGCCTGCTCGTTCTTCGCATCTTCATATTCCGAGTTCTCGCTAATATCGCCGTAGCCGATCGCGGTTTTAATCCGTTCAGCAACTTCACGGCGTCTAACAGACTTCAGATTCTCAAGTTCTTCTTCCAGTCTTTTTAGACCGTCCTGTGTAAGAATAACCTCTTTATCGCTCATCTCAACCGATTCTCCTGTCATGGAAATAATTTTCGCACTCGTGTAAAGCGATCTTGAACTCCTCTAATATATATGCGGTCGATATATCCTGCAAATAGGAGCAGCAAATCCCCCCACGTATGGCGAAGGCCCTGGTTTCCGCCTGGCCAGAGGCGGCAAAAAATAACGCATCATTGAGATTATCATATGCAATCTCTTGGAGGTCAGACCACTCCATGTTGTGGAAGTTATCTCCTGAGGCGAATTTATACTGTGAAATTATAGGGGAACGATTCTGAAATGTCAATGACAGCTAAATTTCCAAATGTAAACGTTTCAAAAAGTTCACTTTTGCTTCGGTTTGATTCAACTGGTTATTCTTGTAACTACGCCGACGCCTCAGTCTCTTCCCGCTCCGAGGAAAGGCTGGCAACAAAATCTTCAAGAATGCGAACCATTTCATTTCGTCTCGTCTCTTCCATAATGGAGTCCTTAATCCGGGCGGCCCCTTTTAATCCCTTCAAGTACCATGCCAAGTGCTTGCGCATCTCGCGAACTGCAACACTCTCGCCTTTCAGCGCAGCCAGACGGTCCATATGCAAAATCGCAATTCGAATCTTCTCTTCGGCCCCTGGCTCTGGGAGCAGTTCCCCCGATCTCAGATACTCTATGGTACGATACAGCATCCACGGATTCCCTAGTGCTGCCCGTCCAATCATGACACCGTCACAACCTGTCTCAGCCAGCATCCGCTTAGCATCCTCGGGAGTATGAACATCACCATTACCGATAACCGGGATCGATACCGTGTCCTTAACCTGCTTAATATAACTCCAATCGGCTGTGCCTGTATAGAGCTGCTCACGAGTCCGTCCATGGACACTGACTGCCTTGGCTCCAGCTTGTTCAACAGCCTTAGCATTATCAACGACATAAATATGCTCCGAATCCCAGCCTATACGCATCTTCACCGTAACCGGCTTACTTACGGCATCAACAACAGCGGATACCATCTCGAATATTTTATTCGGATCAAGCAGCCATCTTGCACCGGCGTCACATTTTGTAACTTTAGGCACCGGGCAGCCCATATTAATATCGATAATATCCGCATTCGTCTGCTGATCGACAACCTTCGCTGCCTCAACAAGAGACTCGCGGTCACCTCCGAAAATTTGCAGGCTCAGCGGCTTCTCCCGCTCATCAACAAATAGCATTTCCCGCGTGCGTTTGTTGCCATGAAGAATGGCTTTATCGCTGACCATCTCTGCACAGACCAGCCCTGTACCAAATTCCTTGGCAATCAACCGGAAGGCAGGGTTGCAGACACCAGCCATCGGGGCGAGCACAACTTGGTTTTTCATCTCAATATCGCCAATCTTCAGCATGATGGTCCCTCCTCTATATAATCGGCTTTATTTTATTCCAACTTCAGTTCTTGCAGGGAAATCCCCAGACAATCTGAAATTTTAATTAAAATTTGATCTTCTACATGTCGATTCCCGCGCTCGATAGCACCGAGAACCGCCAATGAAATCCCTGAACGCCCCGCCAGCTCTTGCTGGGTGAAGCCTTTCAGCTTCCGGAACGCACGGATGCGCTGACCCAATTGCACGCTTTCCAAAATCGAACGCCCCCCTTATCATCCATCTGTTCAAGAACATCGTGAACACGACGATATAGTCCAGACGCTTCTCCTGTCGGAACAATATCAGCTAGAGGAACGAGTACAAATGCCCGTTCAAACATTCGGGGATGCGGGAGAATTAAATGGGCTGTGGACAACTGATGCCCTTCCACCCATAACAAGTCGAGATCAACCGTCCGGGGGCCCCATCTAATAATGCGCTCCCTGCCAAGCACCTGCTCCGTCTGCAGCATAACATCAAGCAGCGCTTCCGGTGCCAGCGTGGTTTGCAGGGCAATGGCCATATTTACAAAATCAGGCTGATCCGCGTATCCAACCGGATCAGTCTCATACATATTCGAGCAGCGAAGTACCGTAATCCCGGGGTGTTCATCTAATAAACTGATCGCTTCCTTCAAAGTTGCCTCACGGTCGCCCAGATTGGCTCCCAGTGCAATATAAGCCTCAGAAGCTTCAGTCGAAGTCTGTATAGTCATGCATGCTTCTCACTTTCTTGAACGGTATAGTTCCACCGTAACGCCATCAAAATGAACATCAAAAGGCGGGTGCGGTTTGGTTAAACGAACCGTTAACGCATCTACCATAGTATAAGTGTCCAAAACCGAGGATGCAATATGCTCAGCCAGAGCTTCAATCAGCTTAAAGCTCTTATGCTGGACGATTCCTTGGACCAGCTCATGGACTTCAGCATAATTTACCGTTGTAGTCAGATCATCACTGCTTCCGGCAGCCCTCAAATCCATCTCCAATTCCAAATCTACGATGAAACGCTGGCCCAACTTGCGCTCCTCTGCAAAAACGCCGTGATACCCGTAATATTCCATGCCGCGAAGAATCATTTTATCCATAAATTATTTATTTCCGCCTTTCAATATATCTTACTTTCACTTCAAAATAGAGTGATCGTCGTATGTCATATTAAGTGTTAAATATGCACAATAGCATCGCACATCTGTACCGTCTGCTTAATCTCCTTCACATCATGTACCCGCACGATCTGACAACCTTGAGCAATACCAAGCGCCACCGTAGCCGCCGTTCCGAACACAAGCTCATCTATCGGCAGATCGAGCGTCGTTCTAATAAATCTTTTGCGCGACGTCCCCAGCAGCATCGGGAATCCAAGATGGACCAGCGCATCCAGCGATTGCATCACTTTCAGGTTCTCCTCATAGTCCTTGGCAAATCCAATCCCCGGATCGAGGATGATATTATCATCACGCACTCCGGCATCTCTGGCAATTCTAACGCTCTCAAGCAGATCATCCGCCACATCCTGCATCAGAGCACTATAATTACGGTCATGCCGATTGTGCATGATGATCGCCGGGCAATCAAATTGTGCTGCTACCACGGCCATCTCAGGGTCTGCTTTGAAGCCCCACACATCATTAATAATATGAGCCCCCGCCTGAAGCGACTCTCTAGCAACGACAGCCTTATAGGTATCCACCGACAAAGGAACTTGCGGCATCACGCGGTGGAGCGCCTCTACGATAGGGACAACCCGTTCCAGTTCTTCCTCTACTCCTACTGGGTTATGCCCGGGCCGTGTTGACTCTCCACCAATGTCGATAATATCTGCTCCGGCAGCTATCATCTCCTCGGCATGGCGGATCGCCTCATCCATCCGATTATAACGCCCCCCATCCGAGAAGGAATCCGGGGTCACATTAAGGATACCCATAACCAACGTGCGGTTGCCTAACTCAAGCACAGTATCACCACAGCGGTAACTACGTTTATATCGTTTTGGTTGCATTTATACTCCCGCCTTTTGTCTATATTGCTCTATAAGCAGTCTTGTAATAGATCCCATTTTACCATTTCCGACTATATAACTGCCTCCTTCGGGCTCAAGAAGACATGTTACAGGCACCGCCTCCTGAATGGAATTCGTCACAAAGATCTCGTCCGCTTCCTTCAATCGGTCCCACTTATAATATCCTTCTTCAAGCGGCAGTTCCAATTGACTAGCCAGTTCCAGAATGAACGCACGGGTAATCCCCGGCAGAATACCAGTGCCTATATCGGGCGTATGTAGCTTGCCATTATGCACAAAGAATAGATTGCTCACGATACCCTCAGCCAAATAACCTTCTGCAGTCAGTTGCATCCCTTCGTAGTTACCCACCCTTAAATGCGTGTATTCTCTTAATTCACGCTTCGCCAGCATATTATTCATATAATGAAGCGATTTGAGGCGAATCTCACCCTCTGGCGTATTCCTAGGCGTGTTCAACCGATATAGCGACTTGCCCTCCATATACAACTGCGAATCTACTAGCTCTAGTGATTTAACATAAATAATAACAGTAGGATCTCCATAATCTTCTGAGGGAAGTCCGAGCGGGCCTTCTCCCGCCGACACTGTAAGACGAATATAACCGTCCTGAAGATCATTGAGACGAAGCAAATTTCCGATCTCTTGGACAACCTGATCTAACTGCAGCGCATAACGAATCCCCAGACTCCTGCAGCCTTGCTCAAGCCGTTCCAGATGACTCTCTATTAAAAATGGACGTCCGCCATAGGTTCGAAAAGTCTCGAACAAGCCCATCCCGTACATGAAGCCGTGATCCATTACGGACAGCACGGCTTCAGCGGCTGGGGTGGGAACTCCATTCACCCCGATATATTTCATATGAATGCTTCTGCCTTCCGGCTTAAGAAATTACGGAGAATCTGATGTCCATGATCGGTGATGATGGACTCAGGGTGGAATTGCACGCCTTCAACGTCATATTCCTTATGACGCAAGCCCATGATTTCTCCCTCTGAAGTCTCCGCGGTGATCTCCAGACAATCCGGCAGACTCTCCCGTTCAACGATCAGAGAATGATAGCGCGTCGCCGTAAACGGGGATGGCAGCCCTGTGAATACCGATTCACCCTGATGGTGAATGGGCGATGTCTTCCCGTGCATTAAGCGCTCCGCGCGAATTACGTTCCCGCCGAAGGCCTGACCGATCGCTTGATGACCGAGACAGACGCCAAAGATCGGAATGACTCCTTTGAACCGTTCAATGACATCCAGTGTAATTCCGGCCTCATTCGGTGTACAAGGACCCGGAGAGAGCAGAATGTGATCCGGCTTAAGCTCGGCTATCCCGTTCAGATCAATCTCATCATTACGTTTAACAACAACGTCTTCCCCAAGTTCTCCCAAATACTGCACCAGATTGTACGTAAATGAATCATAATTATCAATGACCAGTATCATTTCCTTCATCCCCCTTCTTGACGCCTTGGCATCCATCTTGATGGCTTCTTCCCAACGCCATGGCTATTGCCTTGGCCTTATTATGACATTCCCGATACTCCCGGTAAGGCGAAGAATCGATGACGATTCCCGCTCCCGTCTGAATATATCCGAATCCGTCTTTTACGACCAGCGTACGTATAATAATATTTAATTCCATATTGCCGTTATAGTCAATCCACCCCATCGCCCCGGTATAAGGCCCGCGGGTGACAGGCTCCAGCTCCTCGATGATCTCCATCGTCCTGATCTTTGGCGCTCCTGTAATCGTTCCACCGGGGAAGACGGCCGCAATCGCATCCATCGCTGTCTTGTCTGCCGGAAGCCGTCCCTCCACCTCAGATACCAGATGCATGACATGTGAATAACGTTCGACCGTGAACAGCTCGCTTACTTTGACAGAGCCGAACTCAGCCACCCGTCCCAGATCATTACGCAGTAGATCAACAAGCATAATATGCTCCGCCTGCTCCTTCTCGTTCGTGCGCAGTTCTTCCTCCATCTTCCGATCCTCGGCCTCAGTCAGACCGCGGCGCCGCGTTCCTGCAATTGGACGGGTACGCATGACTCCCTGATCCAGCTTGATCAGCAGCTCAGGCGAGGCAGATACAAGCTGAAAGTCAGGAAAGCGCATGAACCCCATATAAGGCGAAGGGTTAATCTCTCTTAAGTCTTCATAAATGTGCTCGGGCGAGACTGCTAGAGGAAATGCTTGTCTCAACGACAGGTTGACCTGAAATACATCGCCCGCAGTGATATATTTCCGCACTTGTTCCACCGCCTGCTCGAAGCCCTCTTGAGAGAGAGAGGCACTATGTGCTGTAGGCTCCGGAATAGACTCCAATGTAGACGCTGAGTTCTGCCTAGTATTACCGCTCTTTGAGCTGCTGAACCTTTGCCATTGCTCCATCATTTGAGTAGCCGTTCTTTCAGCCAGGTTATATTTCTCCCGTAAACTCTCGATACTCTCTTCCCTGCCCGCTATCGGGCAGTGAACAACCGCATAAATATCGGCGTTCAGAGCATCAACAACCCACAACTCCTCAAATCTCATCCAGATATAATCATCAAGCTTGAGATCGTCCTCCGCCAATTGCGGCAAGCGCTCCAACGATCTAGCCACATCATAACCGAGAAATCCAACGGCTCCGCCACTGAAGAAAGGGAGTTCTGGGATAGACGGAGCTGTATAGGGAGCGAGCCACTTTCCTAACAGTTCAAGCGGCTTACCCTCTAGCATTGCCACCTTAGACCGCTCTTGGCTTAGATCATAGACACGAGCTGAATCTCCCTTACCCCGGATCACAGATACCGGTGTCAAACCGAGAAAGGTGTAGCGCCCCCCTTTTCCACTCTCAAGTACACAGCAATAGGGATGAGCTTCCTCCCAAGCAACGGACCAATGGTCGGGCAACGGGTTCTCAGCATGCATCTTCACTGCATACGGAAGTATTGTCCAACTCCCCTCCTGTGCCAGACGCAACCAATCTTCAAATGTTAGCATAGTCTTCATTAGACGCTGTATCCCCCATCATCTTGTTTGTGCCTGTTAGTATACTAAGCTTTTCTCTCTTATTAAAGTACAAGTTCGTTTATAAGTGTGTGTTGAATCGCCTCTATGGGTATACAAAAAACCCCAGGAGTTCGAACCGAACTACCCGGGGAATGGTATATGATCTGACTCGCGCAGGGAAAACTCACGAATTATAGAGGTTATAGAATTAAGCTTCGAAATTGTAGAGCGGTGTGCTCAGATAGCGTTCGCCATTACTTGGAATGACCGCTACTACGCGTTTGCCTTTGCCGAGCTCTTTAGCCACTTTAAGGGCAGCGAATACAGCTGCGCCGGAGGAAATACCCCCTAGAATCCCTTCTTCTCTAGCAACATGACGTGCTTGATCGAAGGCCTCGTCATTCTCAACATGAATGATTTCATCATAAATCTCACGGTTCAAAATCTCAGGGATGAAGTTAGCCCCGAGGCCTTGGATCTTATGTGGACCTGGTTTGCCGCCCGACAAAATTGGAGACGCTGCAGGCTCTACTGCATAGATCTTCACGTCAGGGAAGTGCTTCTTAAGAACTTCACCTGCACCGCTAATCGTGCCGCCAGTTCCGATCCCGGCTACAAAAGCATCCAATTTACCGTCAAGCGATTCAATAGCCTCAACAATCTCAGGACCTGTCGTCTCACGGTGGATTTTCACGTTAGCTTGGTTTCTAAATTGATCCGCAAGGAAATAATCCGGATGTTCAGCCAGAATCTCTTCCGCCTTCTTAACAGCACCGTTCATTCCTTCCGATCCTGGAGTCAGTACAAGCTCTGCTCCGTATGCGCGCAGCAGATTGCGACGTTCAATACTCATCGTCTCAGGCATAATGATAACTGCTTTGTAGCCTTTGGCAGCAGCAACGAGTGCAAGACCGATCCCCGTGTTACCACTGGTCGCTTCAACAATCGTACCGCCTGGTTTCAATTTGCCAGCCTTCTCCGCTTCCTCAACGATGCTGATTGCAATCCGGTCCTTAACACTGGAGCCTGGATTTTGGTACTCTAGCTTTACGTAGATTTCTGCGCTATCCTCAGGAACAATCCGATTCAAGCGGACTAGAGGTGTACCACCGATCAACTCTGTTACATTATTTACGACCTTTGCCATATAAAGCCCTCCTTTGGATAAAAAGCATGAGGCAGTTCATCGAAGCAGCGAGCCGAATAGCGACATGCCGCCCTTTGAGCTTGAACTTTAACATATAATCTTGATGTAAAAATGAAGACTATTCGAAGAAAATACCATATTTTCTGTCCTCATTTATTTCCGAGTAATTAAGTTGGTTTTACTATCTATTATCTTAACAACCTAAGGTAGGAGTTGTCAAGAAAGGACACAAAAAATACTTTGCCCTTTCGGATCATTTCTGATTCCAAGGGGCAAAGCATCCTATTCTTATTTTCGAGCAATCTGGCCGCCACCGCAGCCGTTATTAATCCTGCTGATCAAGCCGGTTGATTAATTCACTGATGTCTTCGCGACTGAATTTATACACTTCATTGCAGAAGTCACAGATAACCTCTTCTTCTTCATGGCCAGAATCACGAATCTCCTCCAGCTCTTTTCTACCCAAGCTGATTAGTGTGCGTTCAACACGCTCCCGCGAACAATGACAGGCGAATACAATGTCCATCTCGTCCAATATCTTCACGTCAGGAACGATCCAGCGCAGCATCTCCTCTAGCTCCATCCCTTGATCAAGCAACGAAGTCACCGGCGGAAATTTTCCGATGGATTGCTCGATCGCGCTAATCTCTTCATCGCTAAGACCTGGCATCAGTTGAATGATGAACCCGCCAGCCACAATCACGGAGTTATCCTCATCCACCAGAACACCCAAACCAACAGCGGAAGGAGTCTGCTCCGATACTGCAAAATAATAAGTGAAGTCTTCGGCGATCTCACCCGAAATAATAGGCGAGCTTCCGCTATACGGCTCCTTCAATCCTAAATCCTTGGTCACATGAATAAAGCCGGCGGTCCCTACAGCAGCGGCCACGTCTATTTTGCCTTTTCTCTTGCTCGGCGTCTGAACATGGGGGTTCTTGACTGTACCACGAACCTCACCTTTGGCGTTGGCATCAGCAATAATCTGCCCGATAGGACCATCACCCTTCACTTGCACCGTTAATTTCTCTTCGCCCTTTAACATAGCGCCCATCATAGCGGCCGCGGTAACCGTACGACCTAATGCCGCCGTTGTCGTTGGGAATGTATCATGTCTGCGTCGTAGCTCTTCAACGAGCCCGGTTGTGCGCACGGCGAAGGCGCGAACCTTGCCATCCAGTGCGATTCCACGAATAAGATGGTCTTGAGTTGTTGTATTTACGGTATTATCCACCCGAGTATCCTCCCTTGTCTATATAAATGTGTGTTCAAAAAGGCCGGTTTTCAGCACCGAGAAGGTTGGAACTAGGGACAAAAGGAGCGGAGCGTGTAATGTTGTTTATTGGTTGCGTTCGTAAATAATACGCAATCCCTCTAGGGTCAAGAGTGGATCTACTTCTTGAATAGATTTGGATTCGCTGGCAATCAGCTCGGCAAGGCCGCCAGTCGCGATTACCTTGATATCTCCATCCATCTCACGGCCGATTCTCTCCACGATACCATCAACCTGCCCAGCATATCCAAATATGATGCCGGCCTGCATGGCATGAACCGTGTTGCGGCCAATGACCTTCTTCGGCTTCTCCAATTCAATCCGCGGTAATTTCGAGGCTCGCTGATACAGCGCCTCCGTCGAGATTCCGATCCCCGGAACAATTGCGCCGCCGAGATAGTTCCCTCCAGCATCCACGCAGTCGAAGGTTGTCGCAGTACCGAAATCAACGACAACGAGCGGACCGCCATACTTCTCAATCGCCGCAACAGCATTGACAATCCGGTCCGCACCAACCTCTCTCGGATTCTCGTATCTTAGATTCAGACCTGTTCTGATTCCCGGTCCGACAACCAGAGGTTTCCTCCGTAAGTATTTCACGCTGAGATCCTCCAGTACGTGCATCAGCGGAGGAACTACCGAAGAGATAATGACCCCTTCGATTTGCTTAATATCTATATTAGACATTTGGAACAGGTTATAAATCAGCACCCCATATTCATCAACCGTAGATTGACGATTCGTGCCAATCCGAAAATGGTGCAGCAGTTCCCGTTCCTTATAAATGCCTAGAACGATATTTGTATTGCCGACATCCACCACAAGGAACATCGATTTTACCTCACTTTCTTCTCGCCCAGATCCAGACTAATATCCAGGCTTTCGAACGAATATGTCAATCGGCCTACAGAGATCACATCGACCCCACTCTCGGCGATGCTTCGAATTGTCTGCAGCGAGACATTCCCGGATGCCTCCACGGTGACGTGCGGAGCCTTAGACTTGATGAGAGCTACCGCTTCCTTCATCCGCTCCGGAGCCATATTATCGAGCATGATAATGTCCGCCCCAGCAGTCAGGGCCTCCTTCACCTGCTCGAGACTCTCGGTCTCCACTTCGATCGTCATCGTATGTGGAATATTCGCCCGGGCCCGGCTAACTGCCTGCATGATTCCGCCTGCGCCCTTAATATGATTATCCTTAATCATAACCGCATCATATAACCCAAAGCGATGGTTCGCTCCGCCTCCCATACGTACAGCATACTTCTCCAGCATACGGTGGCCAGGCGTCGTCTTGCGCGTATCGACAAGGCGCACAGGCAACCCTTCCAGAGCGTCAATGAACGACCGCGTACGCGTCGCGATACCTGACAGGCGCTGTAGAAGATTCAGGGCAAGCCGCTCACCAGTAAGAATGCTGTGCGTGCTTCCCTCAACCTCTGCTAGAATGGTTCCTTTGGCTATTGCTTCCCCATCCTGAACGAATGGAGTAAATTTCAACGTAGGATCCACGACCTCAAACACCAATTGCGCGACAGGCATGCCTGCCACTATACCCGCTTCCTTGGCATGGATGACCCCTTTGGATTCATGGCCGGCCGGTATCGTCACACTAGTAGTAACATCGCCCGAGCCCACATCTTCGCGCAGCCATATACGAATCGACTCCACTAGCCCTTCATTATATCCATTAAACATCATCACTGATTTCCTCCAGCATCCCTTGTTCTCGGTGCCGCATAATATGCCTCAGCCAACGCTCATCATTCCGTGACGGGAAATCTTCACGATAATGCCCGCCGCGGCTCTCTTCTCGGGTTAGCGCTGATTCTGTCAGCAGCAGCGAACAAGTTAACATATTCGCGAACTCCATCTGCTCACTTGTATGCAGTTCCGTTGTGAAAATAGGCTGCAGCCTTTGTAGCTCCTCTAACCCCTTGAGGAGACCATCACGCGTCCGGCGTACACCAACCTGGCGAACCATCACCTTCTGCAGCTTCAATCTACGTTCAACAATAGGCTGTACTTCCTGCTCTATACGCTCCTTAGAGTAAGCGATATTCAAGTCCGTCTTCCGGATCGGCTCCAATTGACGGATTCGCTCAATGATCCGGCTTCCATATACAATCGCTTCAGATAGCGAATTGCTGGCCAGACGATTGGCCCCATGCACCCCGGTTGATGAGACTTCACCACAAGCGAACAGTCGTTCAACATTGGTCTCTCCATGATGATCGGTACGAACGCCCCCCATCATATAATGCGCAGCCGGAGCGACCGGAATCCAATCCGTCGTCATATCCAGTCCATAACCGAGACATGTCTCATAAATGGTTGGGAACCGACGTTTGATCAGCTCAGGCGATTCATGGGTGATATCCAAATACACATTTGTAGATTGAGTAGCCTCCATCTCGCTCACGATAGCCCTGGCTACAATGTCCCGAGGTGCCAATTCCAGCAGTTCATGATATTTCTCCATGAAGCGTTCGCCTTTGATATTGCGCAGAACGGCCCCTTCTCCACGCACCGCCTCTGAGATCAGAAACCGAGGTGCCCCAGGATAGCATAGTGATGTAGGATGAAATTGAATAAATTCCAGATCACGCAAATAGGCTCCAGCCCGATAAGCAATCGCTACACCGTCTCCAGTAGCTATCTCCGGATTCGTCGTATAACGATACAATTGACCGGCCCCTCCGGTGCATAGAATCGTGGCTTGCCCGCGCAGAAATACACGCTGTCCATCTGGCCGCTGTACCAGCGCCCCTAGACATTCATTGTCCTCCGTAATCAAGTCGATGACATAATGATCGCTCCATACATCAATACGATCATGAGACGTTACCTGCTCAGACAATGCCCGCACGATCTCATAGCCTGTAGCATCCCCATGGGCATGAAGGATACGACGATGGCTATGTGCTCCCTCCTTCGTCAGGGCAAGCGCTCCATTCTCTACATCAAAAGATGTGCCAAGACGAATCAGTTCCTCTACGCCCTTAGGCCCTTCATGAACCAGAATGTTGACGGATTCTAAGGAGCATAGCCCGGCGCCTGCCATCAGAGTATCCTCCCGATGGGATTCTACGGAGTCGTCATCGGACATGACGGCCGCTATACCGCCTTGCGCATATCTTGTATTGCTCTCCATAAGTGCCTTCTTCGTAATCATCGTTACGTGCCGATCTTCACTTGCCTTAATAGCTGTGAACAGCCCGGCGATACCCGAGCCGATTACAATGATGTCTGTGTCGATCACAGGCAATTGCCCGAGATCAAAATCGACCAAATATTGTGGAATCACGGTAGTCACCTGTCTTGAGATGAGAGTAGCGCATGCTACTGAACTTGTAACATGCGCTCTAGAGAAATTCTAGCCTTGTCGGCGACAGCAGGCGGAACATAAATCTGCGGCTGCATCGTCTCGAGACATTTCACGAGTTTCTTCAAGTTGTTAACCTTCATATTTGGACAAACGAGGAATTTGGATGCAAAATGGAATGTCTTATCCGGACTATCCTTCCTAAGCTGATATCCGGTTCCATCTTCCGTTCCGACGATAAATTCCTGTGTGTTCGAATTTTTGCAATAATCAATGATCGCTGTTGTACTGCCGACAAAATCGCCTATAGCGACGACTTCCGGGCGGCACTCAGGATGAACGACGAACTCTGCATTCGGATGCTTCGCCCTCATCTCAACCACATCTTTTACGGTTAGCATGTCATGGGTGTTGCAGTAGCCTTCCCAAATGATCAGCTTCTTGTCCGTGTGCTGCTGGACGTAGTGACCCAGGTTCTTATCCGGAACCCAGATAATCTCATCGGCATCTACCGAATTGATCACCTTGACTGCATTTGAGGATGTGCAGCATATATCAGTCTCTGCCTTTACCTCAGCGGAAGAATTAATATAGGTAACAACCTTGGCATTAGGATGCTGCGCTTTTAGCTTGCGAAGGCCGTCGACATTCACCATATCAGCCATCGGACAGCCGGCCCGTTCATCCGGAATAAGTACCGTCTTGTTCGGTGCCAGAATCTTTGCGCTCTCTCCCATAAAATGAACTCCACAGAAGACGATTGTCTCCGCATCGGTTGAGGCCGCCTTCTGGGCAAGCAAAAATGAGTCGCCACGAAAATCGGCAACCTCCTGAATTTCATCACGTTGATAATAATGCGCTAAAATAATTGCGTTGCGTTCCTTCTTGAGCTGTACGAGCTTCTCCCGCAGTTCGCGGTTCATCTCCGCCTTCCGCTCCAGTGCCTGTGCCTCCACTGATCCTTCCTCCCCTATATGCGCTCACGATTCTACGCCGCGGCTTCTCTCTATAACCACCCAACAACCGTTCATTTCATTGACCTACCGTATGACAGCACACATCGTCACACGGTATTAACAATTAATTTACACAAGGTGAGTTACACTGTCAATCAACCTGAGTGCCACAATTCACACGTTGTAAGGCGCTATTTATGATGATAAGTCTAATTTTATACATAAAAACCGGAGAACCATCTCTGGTCCTCCGGTCATTCTATCCCTCATCTCGGGAACGTATCGATTCGCTTATACGGTAGGCGTACTGCCACCGTTATTAGATCCGTTATTGTCGCCATCTTCCGGTGTAACCGGAGTGTCGCCTACAGTCCCCTGCGGCTTATCCACGACTGGATCTTGCGTGAAATCATTCGCAGAACCACCTGGTACATCGTTCGGGATGTCTCCCTTAGGGATTACAGAATTCGTATCTTCGGTCTTGCCTTGAATACGAACCTTCACATCACCAACGGAATCAATAACTGGTTCTCCAGACTCGGAGGAGCCGTCATTGTCGTTACCATCAATCACTTCGCCAGACTCCAGCAATCTGCCGTGCTTAATCAATTGATCAATTTGGTCAAATTCCAGAGTCTCTACTTCAAGCAAAGTTTCTGCAATCAGATGAACTTCCTTGGAGTGCTCAGTCAGAATTTGTCTACATTGCTCGTAGCACTCGTTAATGAAGCGCTGCATCTCTTGGTCAATCTCATAAGCAATTTGATCACTGTAATTCTGCTCATGTCCGAAGTCACGGCCGAGGAACACTTGCCCTTGCGAGGTTCCGAATTGCATAGGACCGAGCTTCTCGCTCATACCGTACTCGACAATCATGCTGCGTACGATGCTAGTCGCTTGTTGGAAGTCACTGTAAGCCCCAGTACCGATCTCGCCGATGAACAATTCCTCGGACACACGGCCGCCCAGAAGGCCTGTAACTTTCTCAAGCAGTTCTTGCTTCGTAACGAGCATACGATCTTCCTTCGGCAGCATGATGACATAACCGCCAGCGCGTCCACGCGGAATGATCGTTACCTTGTGAACCATATCAGCATTTGCCAAGAAATATCCGACAATCGTGTGGCCCGCTTCGTGGAAAGCGACAATGCGCTTCTCGCGATCGCTGATCACGCGGCTGCGTTTCTCTGTACCAACAATGACGCGGTCGATGGCTTCATCCACCTCAGTCATAGAAATATCTTTACGATTACGGCGCGCTGCAAGCAACGCAGCCTCGTTCAGCAGGTTTTCCAAATCTGCGCCCGTAAATCCAGTCGTCCGCTTCGCGATAACATCCAGACGAACATCCTTCGTAAGCGGTTTGTTGCGGGCGTGTACTTTCAGTACCGCCTCACGGCCTTTCACATCTGGACGGTCAACCGTAATCTGACGGTCAAAACGTCCCGGACGGAGCAATGCCGGGTCAAGAATGTCGGCACGGTTCGTTGCCGCAACAATGATAATGCCTTCATTGCCGCTGAAACCGTCCATCTCAACGAGCAATTGGTTGAGTGTCTGTTCACGTTCATCATGTCCACCGCCAAGTCCGGCGCCACGCTGACGACCCACTGCGTCAATCTCGTCAATAAAGATAATACATGGAGCATTCTTCTTGGCATTCTCGAACAAATCCCGTACCCGGGAGGCACCAACACCGACAAACATTTCAACGAAGTCGGAACCGGAGATGCTGAAGAACGGAACGCCTGCTTCACCGGCTACCGCACGAGCGAGCAAGGTTTTACCTGTACCCGGAGGGCCCACAAGCAGGACACCCTTCGGAATTCTTGCACCTACCGCCGAGAATTTCCGCGGGTCCTTCAAGAAGTCAACAACTTCGACAAGCTCTTGCTTCTCTTCATCTGCCCCGGCCACATCCTCGAAGGTAACCTTCTTCTTCTCCTCGTTATAGAGACGAGCTCGGCTCTTGCCAAAGTTCATCACTTTGCCTCCGCCGCCCTGCGCCTGATTGAACAGGAAGAAGAACAGAATGAACATAATTGCCAGTGGAACAATCGAAGTCAGGAAAGTAAGCCAAATGCTCTGTTCCTGCATTTTCTTCCAGGTTACTTTAAAGTTATTCTGCTCACTGAGATCTGTAATCTCCTTGAGCACGTTCTCGTCAAATGGAATATAAGCCGAGAACTTCTTCGTCCTGCTGTCACCGACTTTTTCTTTATACTCACCGGTTACCAGATAGGCATAACCGTCAAATTTACCGGTTAACTCCTCAACATTGTTCGCCTTCAATTGCTGGCGCAACTCTGTATAACTAGGGGTGACGGTTTCCTCTTGTCCGCCAATAAGAAATTGAGCGATGCCCACCACGACTAAGAAAAGTATCAAATAAAAACCAGAATTCCGGATGAACCGATTCATCCCCTACCTCCTCTCAGAACCTTAAAATATTTTACCATAGCCGCATACGCCTTTTCAAAAAACAGGCAAGGAGTCCATCAAACCGTAAGAACGGCTGATCTTAGCTGGAGTATACCTCCGGCTTAAGTACCCCGATGTAAGGGAGGTTACGGTATTTTTCAGCATAATCCAGTCCATATCCAACCACGAACGCATCCGGCAGAATAAATCCGGAAATATCAGCCTTCAGATCAACGGTCCGGCGGGCTGGCTTGTCAAACAGTGTAGCGATCTTTACAGATTTCACATTGCGGCGCTGGAGTACATCCACCAGATAGCTTAGTGTCAGTCCGCTGTCGATAATATCTTCCACGATCAGAACGTCGCGTCCTTCAACGGAAGAATCCAGATCCTTAATAATCTTCACTTCACCTGAAGAACGGGTGGACGCCCCATAACTTGAGACAGCCATAAAGTCCATCTCTACAGGCACTGTAATCTGCTTAACCAGATCCGCCATGAATATAAAAGCACCCTTAAGAATACAGATGATCAGCGGATTGCGCCCCTCATATTCCTCACTTAATTGTTTGCCGATTTCTGCGACTTTTGCTTCGATCTGTTCCTGTGTGAACAGAACCTCCTGAATATCATTGTGCAAAGTAAGTAAACCCCCTACGTTAAACTATGAATGCCTAGATTTGTTGTTCCTGCTTCAGTTAAACCTTCTCGTATCCAAAACTATTCGCAAGACGGAAGTCGTATGCTGACTTACCGTAGCAATTGCTGAACGACGGAGACCGGGAATCCATATAATTTGGCCTTCCGCGTCCGTCACCATAGGAATTTGGGAGCGAGAAGAAGGAGGTATTTTCGCGTCGATGAAAATATCCTTTACTTTTTTGCTTCCATTTAATCCTATGACCTTCATAAAGTCTCCTGGCAGCCGGGAACGCACAGTAAGCGGATAAAGGAGCTTATCCGCATCGAATACCGCTTCCTCGTCCCCCAATTCATCCAGGGATATAGAGCCCATATTAGCCCTATACCGGGTGAAACGCAAACAATGCTCCGTATTTGGAACAGATATTTCAGCCGGAAAATGCTCTACGGGATATGTATAGGGCAAACCTGAATTTCCCGTAGGATCAAGCATAAATCGGATCGTATCATATTCACGCATACAGCGCAGTCCACCGCCAAGATCAAGACTCCATGTTGTAGGCAGATTCTGAATTGCACCCTTGCGAATCGCTTCAATCTTGGTAAAATCATTGTCTTCTGTGCCTAAAGGCAGATAATTTAATATTAGTTTAATCAACCTCCGTTGTAAAGCGGCATGTAAGGCGACAAAGGGCTCAATCTTGAAAGAAAAAATTCCGCCTTCGTCAAAGACCAATTCCTTATATACCTGTTCCGCCTTCTGCTGTATAAAATCATCTTCTGTACCAACCACTTCGGCCAGTCGATTAAGCGATTCTGTAAGTCCGCTATTATATTGCCCCAAAAAGGGCAGCACATCCAGACGAACTGCATTTCTTGCGTACTTAGGCAATAGATTCGTGCTGTCTGTAACATATGGTATGCCTGTCTTCTCACACACTTGAATTAGGTCATTCTTGTATATACGAAGCAGCGGACGGATAAGTTCCACATTTTTTTCGCGCCGCTTCATTCGCATGCCGGCAAGGCCGGATGGTCCACTGCCACGCATGATTCGCATCAGCACCGTCTCCGCCTGATCGTCGGCATGATGGGCCAGCGCTATCGCACCTGCCTCATATTTCTCTGCTACACTATGCAGGAACTCATACCTCTTCTCGCGGGCCGCCAGCTGAGCTCCATGCCCCGATTCCTTCATATATGCTGGTATATTATAGACACCAAGCTCGAACGGAATACCAAGTTCGCTTGCCATCCTACGTACGAATTCTGCCTCCTCATCCGACTCCGGACCGCGGAACCCATGATTTACATGGGCGCAGACTAAGCGAAGTTTGAGTTCAGGCTCAGCAGCCAATTGATGTAATATATGTAGAAGCGCAACCGAGTCAGGGCCTCCCGATACAGCCACGACAATGCAGTCTCCCGAAGACCACAATCTCTCCTCGCGGCCGATCTGGCGCACTTGCTCAACTAATCGGTGCATTACTCTACTGTTCATGCGCCCTCCCCCTCCAATCGTCATCTCTCTATTATAAATCATCTAATTCCAGAATGTGAAAAACAAAGCACAGAGAAGTAAAAGCAAAGATAGCGTAAAAGCCCCCATCATCCACGCTGGTGTCGGTGATTTGGCCTTACGCTGCATAACTTGCTTCTGTACCTGTTCCCTCCATAATTGGCGAGCCTCCGCAGTACTGCGGAATTTCCCCTCTAGCGCTCGCTCAAGCCATTTGCGGTAAGGCTGCAGGGACGCCTCGCCCTGCACGATCGCCAGCAAGTCGCCCTTGCTTCGAGTCTGCGGCAAGCTGGTGGCGACCTCCTTAAGTGGAGCCTCTGCTAGCAGATGAATGCATACGACCGCGAATGAGAACAGATCATAGGAAGGCTCGGCCGTCCTTCCCCCCGCTCCCCAGTAACCACGATCGTACCATTCTGTAAACTGCCGCACGCTGCGGCCGTTCTCGCTAACTCCGCCGTAATCAATTAGCTCCACCTCGCCATAAGGCGAGACGAGCACATTCTCCGGCTTCAAGTCCCCGAACGTGAATCCCAGGCCATGCAGCCCTTCCAGCTGCTGCAGCAGCGAATATCCGGCGACATTCAGCCATCTGCTGCCCTGTTGTGCCAGGAATGCCCTTAGCGGCTCACCCTTCACATAGCGCATAACATAGAAAGGAATCTCCTTGCCTTCTAGAGAGTAATCATCTACCTCTACCAGATATGAGAGATCCCTTTTTCCTGTTGAACTTATCTTGCGTTTTCTCCGCTGCAGCGCCTTAAGCACGTTGATTTCCGATTGTAGGTCGATCGTGTCGAAGCCCATTTTGAGTGCATACAGTCTTGAACTCTTCACCTGCTTCACCAAATAGACGACCCCGTTGGCGCCTTGTCCAAGCAGACGCTGAATCAAATAGCGTTCACCCTTCCAGCGGCCGGTTACAATCGTTCCTGGCGGCAGGGTCCATTTAGACGACGTAGTCACCAAGCATCGCTTCTCCTTCACCTTTCTCGTCCGAACCATTCCTAGCTCCGTGTCCATTCAGTGTACCATAACGGAAGAATTCAATCACCTTCAGGATCGCCGGGCCGGTCGGAGTTGCCCCCCTCATCATAAGGCGCTGGAAAATAGACCGAGCTGAGCCCAAATTGCTGGTCCAGCCGATATCCAGGACCGCATCCTCACCGCTATGAGCACCCGGAAAGTGGAAGACGGCCACTTGACTGCTGCCCTTCCTCGCTCCCAGGCTCAGCATCATATCGCGGATCGCTTCCTCCACGGCAGCCAGCTTCGGCTTCATACTGGCACTAGCATCGATCAGCAATGCTACCTGTAGGGGACTGTTCTCGCTAAGCTCATCGATCACCTCTACCACTTCGGCGCGCTGTTCTGGCGGCAGCACCTCGACTGAGGATTCCCCCAAAATTTGCTTCAGCTCCTTGCCTACCGCCTGCTGAATCGTCTGAACGACCGTCTTCCTCGTCAGCATCTGCATCGTCTGTGCCAGCTTGTCCGTCCCTGTCAGACGGCTCATCCCTCCGCCACTTCTGGCGATCTCCTCAATTTCAATACTGCCAAGCTCACCAATCGTCCCATAATCGACAACCCCTACTACATTGACGGTAATCCCTTCCTGACGGGCCAACGCCGCCGCCATCACCGGACTCTCTCCTACATTAGAACAACCATCTGTAATCAACATAATTTGTTTCATCGCTATAATTCGCCTCCTAATCATTCCTGTAACTCTCTCTTCTCTAGCATTTCCAGGATTGATAGGATTCAAACTAGCTCCATTGAAAACTAATCGACAGGCAGGATACTAGGAGAACGGATTCTTGCAATTTCTCTACTGTACTTATGGCTAGAATAGCAGAAGCGGCCTCCGTCAATGAGCTGACGTTGCCGCTTCTGTACTGCATTTATCACTCAGAATATTAGAATCATTGCTTCTACGGCGCAGGGAAGTAGCCAATCCGCACCGCGTAATCTATCATACGTTGGAAAAATTCACGGTCCGGCTCATGGCAGACGACGGACGTACCTGCTAGAAATTCATTTGTCTGCGGGCAGGCGAAGCGGTAGATAGAATTCTTCGCCCCGTCTCCCTCCAATTGAGCCATCGCCAACTCCATGCCGGCCTGCTCCTTCGGCTGATTCGGATCGAGCAGCCATGCCTCGTAATCACGCCACTCCAACAGATCTATATAATAGCCATATTCGCGCAAGTGGTCGACCATGTCTATATAAGAGATCTGCACCGGATTGCAGATATGGAACAATCTACCCGAACTCTTCTCCTGTAGCGCCAGGGCCGAGATAGATGCACCTGCATAATTCACTGGCGTGAAGTCTACTTGCCAATGCACTCGCGGTGCCTTGCCAAGCAGCAGCATCGCCTTCAGCATCCGATAGAAGGCGTTATTGTCTATGTTCTTCTGGAATACACCCGTAGTCGAGTAGCAAGACAGATTGCCTACCCGGTATACCGAGGCAGCCACTCCTTCTTCCTCGCAGGCCCGAATCACCAGCTTCTCCGCTTCGAGCTTACTATTCGTATATACATTCTCGGTGGCTACCGCATCGTAGCCACTGCCTGCTGTGAACGACTCCCATAAACCGAGAAAGGCCAGGTCCTCCGGAATCCCCAGTGTGGATACATAATGGAAGCGCACATCCTTCCCGCGCGCCAAATCAAGCAGACGGTCCGTACTCTCAACGTTTACTTTGGTAAAATAGTCGGTCGAACCAAAATGCTTCACCTCAGCTCCGCAATGGATAATGGAATCCAGATGCTGATCCAGCAGCGCTGCATCCTGTGGACTAAGGCCAAGATTCGGCTGCTCTAAATCCCCACGGACTGCGACAACCCGATTTTTCATATTTCGTGTAATTTCGGTCCCGTAGTACCCCTTCATCACATCGACGAGGCGCTGGTATGGTTCTTCCCCTTCCTTGGCACGCACAAGGCAATATATGACCGCCTCAGAGGTTTGCAGCAATTGATAGAGCAGAGAGGAACCTAAATACCCGGTAGCCCCGGTCAATAGAATATGATTCTGAGGGGACGCAGAAGGTTTTCTGTTCCCGCCGAACATACGTGGATATTCCGCTAAATCACGAATTTCCTCGCTGCCCGCGAAGGAATCCTCTTCTTCAGTTACATCCATTAATTCAATCACTCGCTCAGCCATAGCATGTACTGTTGAGTATACGAAGAAATCGTTAATTTTCAATTTAGGGAACCGCGGCTTGAGCAGTACCAGCGTCTCCAAGATCTTCAGGGAATGTCCGCCAATCTCGAAGAAGTTGTCATATAAGCCTACGCGGCTGCGGTGAAGCGAGTTCTCCCAGGCGACTGCGATCTCCTTCTCTAATTCAGTAACCGGCGCAACGTAGTTAAAGTCTTCCTCAACCTGCACAGGGATATCATAGGTGCCCAGACGTTTGCGATCAATCTTGCCTGTCGGTGACAACGGCATCGATTCCAACATCATAAATTGACCAGGAACCATATAGGCCGGAACCTTGGTCTTCAGGAAGGTAGCAAGCTCCTGCTTACCAATCTCCTCGCCGGACTTGGAAGTATAGAAGCCTATCAGCATCTTCTCGCCGTTATCGTCCTCCTTGACGATCACGGCAACATCCTTCACTTTCTCGTGCTTCGCCAGATTCTCCTCGATCTCTCCGATCTCAATCCGGTAGCCCCGAATCTTCACTTGGAGATCCTTTCTCCCCATATACTCTATACCGCCATCGTTCAGAAGACGAACCAAGTCGCCTGATCGATAATATCTTTTACCCGAAGTAGGATCTGTTGGATCAATAATAAAAGCCTCTTCCGTCTTATCAGGCAGATTTAAATAGCCTTTAGCAAGACCGATGGAATGAATCAGCAGTTCACCCATTACATTCACCGGACAGAGTTGGTCATTCTCGTTAACGATGAGCACCTCGTAATTAGCGATAGGCTTGCCGATGCTGACCGTAGTCAAGTCCTCTGATACCTGTTCCATGATCATATGTGTCGTCGCGGCCACTGTAATCTCAGTCGGTCCATACGCATTTACGATGAAAGGCTGATGCCCCAGCTTCTTCTGTAAATTACGGACGGACTCCCCTGGGAGCGCCTCGCCACCAATAACAAAACTGCGAATCAATTGATACTTGACCGCCTCTTCTACCGTTAAGTACGCGGATAATTGATTGAAGAATACGGTTGGCAGAATCCCTATCCGCGTCGCCCCGGTATCCTCAATCGCCGTGGTGAAGCTGTCGACCGAATAACGCTGTTCATTGGACAATAGATGAAGCCTAGCACCACAGCATATTGCACTGAATATATCGTATACGGAAGCATCAAAGCTGAAGGTAGAATATTGCAAAATGACGTCATGCTCCGAGAATTGAAGCTGCATCGTAGTAGACATCGACAGGTTCACGACACCAGCATGGCGGATCAGGACTCCCTTTGGTCTTCCCGTTGTACCTGACGTATAGATTGTATACGCAATATCATCCTGATCGATGGGAATATGGCAGGCTTCGCCTGGATAAGAGACGAACTGCTCCAGATCGAAGCATAACAGCTTCAACTCATTGGCATTATCTGCTACAAGCGGCTGCAACTTAGATAGATAAGTTTCCTTAGTTAGTACAATCCGGGAGCCCGTATCTTCGATAATATACTGATTCCGATCATCCGGATGTTCTGGGTCCAGCGGAATATAAGTCCCACCGGCTTTGAGGGCGCCGAGCATGCTGACAACAGCTTCCATGCTGCGCTCCATGTAGATGGCCACGAATCCGCCTTTGTGCAGTCCTTGCTCAATTAGCGCATGGGCAACCTGATTGGATAACCGGTCCAACTCAGCATAGGTCAACTTCCACTCAGCCGACGACAGCGCAATTCGGTCTGGGAAACTCTCGACAGTCCTGCAGAGCATCGATGTAATCGTCAGCTCTACTCCCCAATTTCTAGCGGTATCATTAAGCTTCTCATAAGCCAGTACATCCTCATCGGTCATGATGGAAATGTCGCCCAGAACAATATCCGGACGATCCAATACCGCCTGAGCAATACATTGAAAATGTCTCGCGAACTTGTTAATCGTACTCTCTTTGAACAGGTGGCTCGAATAGGTGATCTCAGCTACCCACTTTTCCTCCTCTGTCCGCACATACCAGTTAAGACGACTGGCTTCATAAGCGGCGTTTCGTCCATAGATGGTCTGCACTACAGGAGACTGCGAAACCAGTTTCTCAATCTCCTGAATAGGCAAGCTGGCTTCATTGGATAGAACAAGCCGCTCCGCTATAGCTGATAGCAACTGGCTGAATGGAATCCCAGCCTCAGTATGAATCCGTATTGGAAGGATTCGGCCATCCGTGGCTTGTATTCCAACAATTTGATCCTGTTCACCGCTCATACGATATAGGAAGACATAATAACAAGCGATTAGCCAAGTCTGAATATCAGTTTCCTGGACCGTCTGTCTCTTGAATGATGAACTAATATTCAATTCATAGGTCATACTCTTGGACTCGCTGGCCATTGCTAAATCTGGGTAGTCAGTATGGATATGAAATCCGGATAATGGCGGCTGAAGCTCTCTTAGCCAATATTCCCGGGCTTTCTTATTCATCAGTAGGGTACTCACAAATGTTCAGCTCCTATTCTCTCTCTCTATTTAGGGGTGTTCGATAAGTCTCCCCTTGAATAATTACAGCTTCAATCCCTCTACTAGTTTCTCTAACTTTCCAGAGATTTGATTCAAGTGCTCGGCAGAACTCATAATATTGTCGGAAGAAGCCCTCTGCTCCATGGCACTCTCCTTGATTCGTTCGGAGATAACCGCATTTCTCTCTGCATATTCGGCAATCTGCTTAATGGTCGCCGTAATCTGCTCTGTCTCAGCTACCATCTCCTCGGTAGCCGCAGATACCTCCTGAATTTGACTGGTCACGGAATCTGTACCATCTAGTATCGTAGCGAAGAGCTCTCCTGTCTCTCGAACGACCTGGATACCGGTAGCAACATTCCGTTCTCCTTCGCCAATTGCGGCGACGGCTGTGCTTGTCTCTTTCTGGATATAGTGAACCAGATCAGCGATCTGCTCTGCTGACTTGGCAGACTCCTCAGCCAGCTTCTTCACCTGGTTAGCTACAACTGCAAAGCCTCGTCCTTCCTCGCCTGCTCTGGCCGCCTCAATGCTGGCATTTAACGACAATAGATGAGTCTGTTCGGCGATTTGTGTAATCACCTGTACGATCTCCTCAATTTGCCCGGAACGTCTTTGCAGTTGTTCAATCGATACGACCGATTGCTGCACGGATTGCTGGATGGAATCCATCTGCTTAATAACCCCACTGATATTATCCCGTCCAATCTCAGACTTGTCCTTCATCTGCATCGATGCATCAGACAACGCTGAAGTGCTGCTAGCAATCGTTCCTACGCCTGAATTGATCTCTTCCAGTGAAGTAACACTCTCGGAGATCGACTTGCTCTGCTGCGAGGCCTTCTCTGAGATTTCTTCAATATTATCGCTGATCGCCATAGAGCTCTCATGATTCGTCTCCAGTGTCTCGAACAGAATCTTCGACTGATCGGCCGATTGAATAGAGACCGTCTTGATCGTCGCTACCAGTTCATTCATATTGCGAACCGTTGCATTAAACTTCTCATTCACCTGACCCAGTTCGCTCTCATCCGTCTTCAACTGTACGCTGAAATCGCCTTTGCTAAGCTTATCCAATGCGGACATAAGATCCTTCACGGGTGCAAAAGTCCTCCGGGTCGTGAAATATTGAGACGATAAAATAACGATCAGAATGGCAATAAGCGCGAGAACCGTATATTTCAGCAAATCGGTTTGACCGGTCATAATTAGACTGGCATCGAAATCCATGCCTATGTATGAGAATATTTCACCATTCTTGTCCTGAACCGGATAGAGTACCGTCAACCAAACACCGTAATCGTCCTTATAAGGCTTTGTGAACGTAATTTTCTTTGTCTTCAGCATTTCCTCGACGCCCTTCACATGGTAAGCAGGCTGTCCAAGCATATCGCCCAGGAACAAGCCCTCACCCTCGAACATATCAAGGATTGCCGTCGGAAAAGCGATCATCTGGGTACTATCGTTCTCTACCTTCGCTCCAAAAATATAACCTTGTGCAACATCGGGGTGAGTCGCTGACAAGTCATCAAATACCTTCGTCAGCTTCTTCTGAAGCTCCGAATTGCGATCCGTGTCTGTCACCGCCGCTTTGGCTTCTTCCGGAGTGATCCTGTCCTTCCAGGCCTCCATGACCTTCTGTGAGTTGTCCTCCAACTGATTAGTTAATACGGCACCTTGAATATAGTAGCTGGCAGCAATCAAGATAACACCGGTCATCAGAATAGAGACACTCGTTAACAACATATTTTTCGTGACAATGCTCAAACGGTTAAAAAAACCAAAAATCTTCATATTCAGTCTCCTTTTCGTTCCAGATAGTGACTTGGAATTAAGTATAATTCCTTTCAATAAATTGCTTTTTTTTACATTCTCCCTTCAATAAGCAGATCCACCCAAAATTTAGGCAAAAAAAAAGATAACCGCATAGCAAACACTATAGGTTACCTCTTTTAGCAACTGGCTGACATACCCCCATAAGGAGAATTAGTCCCTATAGCTTTGCGTCACTACCTTTCGATAGCTTTGCCCAAACATGTATAAAATTAGTTCGATGGATGGATCTATCTAACAAATTTCGACAACACGACATGATAATCTTACTATGATTTTCAAAACATTCCCATGATAAATAATACCATAATTGTGTACGTTATATGAATTTTACCATCTTTTGATTCGCTACTTAAGTCCTATCCTGCTAATAAATGACTGCTTATCACGTGTCAGCTTACAGTCCGCGGTCGCTCCAGCCTTGATATTCCTGGAATATGCAGGGTCGCCCACTCGGGCAACAAATGGTCAATTTTAGCTACTACAACTGTCATATCATCATGGATCGTATTTTTCTGATAGCGGATCACTGTCTCCAACAGACAGTCGGCGATTTCCTGCGGGTCATCCGCATGAATCTCCGAGATCATCCGTTTGATCCACAGTTCCTTATTCACAGCATAACCGGGAGCATCATACACTCCGTCCGTCATCATAATCAAAATGTCGCCGGGAAGCAGCTGCACCGTAACCAGATCAATCTCAATATCCTGAATGATCCCAATCGGCAGATTGCTAGCCGTAATCGGTATAACCTCATTCCCTCGTTTGATAAAGCTCGGCGATGAACCAATCTTGAGGAACGTCGTCTGCGCGGAGAACTCATCGATCAGAGCCATATCAACCGTAGCATATACTTCATCCGGCGAACGAAGCATGAGAATCGAATTGACCGATTTCACCGCTAATTTCTCATCCATACCAGATTGAAGCAGCTGTTCAAGAATGCCAAGCGCTGTGCTGCTCTCCAGCCGGGCCCGCTCACCATTGCCCATCCCGTCGCTGATGGCAACAGCATAGGTTCCATTTCCAAGCTCCATTGCACTAAAGCTGTCCCCGGATAACAAGTCTCCGCCCTTAGCAGCTCCGGCGACTCCTGTCGTCACTTCGAAGGTCTTGGCCGAACCGAAAGTTACGGTCGCTAGTCCGTCTCTGCCTGTAGGCATATTCTCCCGGACTACCGTAATATGCTCGTCCACAATGTCGGATAATAGCGGCGCTATAATCTTCCGACACTCATCGAACCCGCGAGTATACGCATGGACAATTTCAATCTCCACATTGCCATGGTCCAGATTAATGATGTCTATGCTATGAATAGACAACCCCATTTTGTCGAGCGCGTCCCGGATCTGCTCCTCCTGCTTATACATCGCCTGGCCTTCGCGCTGAATCTCTCGCGCCAAATCCTCCATAACTTGAGAGACTCCTGAGAGCTGTTCAGCTACAAGCTGTCTGCTATCGTATATTTGCCGCTTCCAATGCATATCATTCTGATATAGGCTATATTCTTGCTTCATCAGATCGAGTACTTGATCCGTCTTGACACACAGCTTATTCCATTTGGGAGGCAGATCACGCTTCGATAGCTCCGGATTATCTTCAACAGCCGTCATCATCTCCGTCATTAATTTATAGGTCTGATAGAAATTACCGTCCCAGCAAACCTTGCGGCGTAGGCAATTCCCACAAGCCCCTTCAGTAATCGCATCCATGAAATGGCCAACCTCTTCACTCTGCTTGGACATTTCACCGCTACTGGCCATTTGACCGAAGCTGCGCGACAGTTGCTTGAACACTTGGGAGAACTGAGCCACCCGTCCGGCTGTAATCTCCCTAACCCGCTTGGCATATTCATGCTGCGACTTGATGTGATCCTGCGTACCAGGAACATACTTGGCGATAACGCTTATGGCGCCCTTTGGAGTTACTAAGAAGAGGAGAATTGCTATGCAGCTCTCCCAGGTTGAAGACATGACCTCAGCTGGTCCTGTTAAATAGATAGCTAGAATAGAAGATCCTAGCAGCATACCCAAAGCAACAGCCCATTTGCGCCCTTCCCGCAGCATGCCTGCCAGCATGCCGGCAAAAGCTAGCAGACTCATCTGGTAGAGCGCTGTCATATTGGCCAGACTGAGGATTAGCCCGGTGATTACGCCTACTGAAGCTCCTAGCGAAGCACCCCCAACCAGGGCAAACAACAGAATCAAATATCTCGACATAATATGTTCGATCGATAGACCATATATTTCCCATCCGACAGCCCCGGTCATCACCGATGCCAACAGAATAACCAGACAGAGGATCTCCTCGCTCCTGAGATGGCGTCCCTTCCTGCGAAGGGAGAAGACCGGAACGGATTGAATAAATACCAGGGTCAATACGAAGCTGAGTACAGAATCAGCAATCATCATCATCATCGAATACCAACTTAACGAAGGACCAACGACCGCCTGGAATAATCCTACGAGGAAGGTACTAGTGAATACCGCTAAGGGAGCATAAGAAATATCCGCCCGCTCAAAACTCTCAAGTCCTCTATGAATCAAGTAGAAGATTAGTAGCTCCACAGCAATCCATAGTCCATGTTGAACCGGGGACAGAAGCGCTCCAATCACCATCAGGCTCCCTGCCGTTATGGCAATATCACGGCGCATAAACATCATCACTGCAAAGAAAGCAGCAGCGAACGGCGACAACTCGTCCAGTATAGTAGCTCTTCCCAGTAAGAATGCCATCACCAGAAAGAGCAAATTCCATTTATTCACCGTAAAACGCTGAGCGGCTCGCTCTAGAAGCGGTACATCCATCCATGCTCTCCTGCCATTTGCCTTGGCTTGCCCTTTTAGTCTCTTTAAACCGGGAAACGTAATGACATTCCACTTCTCCATCAACTGGCACCACCTTATCCAATTTGTTAGGTATGTCCCATTATAGGTAGGGTGGAATGGAAAGTTTGTCAGATACCGGAGTAAGGAGCCAAGAAATTTCCGACAAATTGAGAGGGATTTACGAAACACCACGAACCTAGGCCTGTCAATGGATACATCACCCTTATGCGTGCTTATGTTCGTACCAAGCATCATAATTTCAACCTACTTCAGTGCGGATTGATCTGATACATATCGTGTTATTGCGTAATAACCTGTCGCCTAAGCGGGACAGACGACAAAAATAGAAGCTGGAAAAAAATCTAGACATGGATTTGAGAAGAATTCTAAATCCTTATCTATGAACAACAAAAAACCGTAGGCATATGTATGCCTACGGTGGATTTCATATTTAAGAAATTACATTCGCTTAGCTCCGCGTCCTCCGCGTTTGCCTTCAGTATTCTTCTTCAACGAAGAAATTCGCTCTTCACTATCCTTGAGAAAACGCGACATCTTGTCTTCAAAAGTAGATTTGTTAGAGAAAGAACGTCCCCCTCGATCGCGATTAAATCCGCCACCTGGTCGGTCCCCGTCTCTGCCGCCACTTGGGCGATCGGTTCTGCCACCGCTTGGGCGATCGCTTCTTGGTGCACGAGGCGGTCTGCTTGACTCAACCGGCTTATCAACGGCTTGCTTAATGGAAAGTCCGATCTTACCGTCCTTATCGACATTAATTACCTTCACGGTAACCATATCGCCAATCTTCAAGTGATCGTTGACGTCCTTCACGTAATTGTCGGCGATCTCCGAGATGTGAACGAGACCCGTGACACCTCCTGACAGATCCACAAATGCTCCGAAATGCGTGATGCCTGTCACTTTACCTTCTAACTTGGTGCCCACTTCTATTGCCATAAAATAAAATGATCCTCCCTTAAAAATATACAGCCAGGCCTCGAAATCATGACTGCGGTGATTTGATTATACCGAATGAGTGAAACAAGGTCAACAGACGGATGCCCTTAGATTTCAATCATTATCCGAGCCGGAATCGGATACCCGAACCGGAATTTCACCAGGTTTATACAGTCCATACTTCTTCATTGCGATCTGGCCAATATACTCAGGATCCTTCAGACGATTCAATTCATAATTTAATTGATTCAAGCTCTGTTCCGCCGCTACCTTAGAAGCTTGACGCTCCGATAGCTGCACAGATTTCTGTCCGATCTCGCTGGATTGAGATATAAAGGTATGGCCCGACCATATCATAAATATAGCCATGAATATCATCCATAACCGTAACCGGCGGCGCGCTCCGGCTGTTCCGGATGCCTTATTCTGCGATTGTCTATCTCTGGATACTTTATGCAACTGAGCGCCCTCCATTCTCTTAATCTCGTATATTATGCGAAATCTACTCTCTATGAAACCAACGTCTCCATAACGACTTCATCCAGTCCCGTACTGCAGCCAGCCTGTCCGAAATGCGGAGTCGTCTACGAATCGGCCTAGTAGCCCACAAAAGAAGCTTCCAGAACGGCAGCAATGTGATCCGCCCCAGAAATAATAACATTACCCATATAAAACCAAGCAACAACCTAGTTCCTTTGAGGAGCAGCCTGATCGGTGCAATGAGCACGACCCGGACAATTCCGACTAATATCCTATAAAACCGTTTTATTACTATAATTAACATTACCACAAAACGTTCAGTTATAACACTAAGAAACAAAAAATGAATCCAAACGCCTATAAAAAGCCCTAAAAATACGTAGAATCTTACTTCTCCCTGATTTGTATGATACATCGTCCGAAATACAAATAAAGCTGAAGCGAACCAATATAACAGATCAAGGGCATGGATACTCCAGCGTGGGAAGCGGAATTGAATGGATACGACCCGGTAACCGTCGAAGACCATTCCCATAATTCCTCCGCATGCCAGCATCCAGAGAAGGGTTATCCACTGTGTATGCAGGTTCATCGGAACAATTTACCAAGGAAGCCCTTGTTTGATGAATGGGAGCCTGGCTCCAAATAAGACAGGGAATTTACCAGGCCCTCGATACTGACAAGCCCCTGTTCTAGATTCAAATTCTTGATATGTAAATTCTGTCCGCGGATCGTCAAATGCCCTAGCTCGGTCTGCAGCAGAAACTCCTCGCTATCGAAGCTCTCCACATTCTGCACCCCTGATATTTCGAGCAGTTTTCTTTGAAATAAATGCAACTCCTGACGCTTCCCTTTTCCTTGTTCGACCATGGCATGTACCCCTCCTTCTTACAGATAGCTTATGGGGCAGATACATGATTTAGAACCAGAAGGAAAATAAAAAGCGGTGCCATAGGGCACCGCTGAATAAGCAGTAATCACAATTTGTTATTCGAACAAATCATGCTTTGCGATCGGTTCTTCCTTCACCAAGGTATACAGCGTAGCGGCTTCTTCTTTGCGAGTTGTCTCAGCTAAGCGTTCAACTCTTACGGTGACCAGCTTCTGGCCGAATTGCACCGTAATCTCGTCACCCACCTTCACCGGACTGCTCGGCTTCGATTCACGGCCGTTAATCAGAACTCTTCCTTGGTCGGAGACGTCCTTGGCAACCGTGCGCCGCTTAATCAAGCGCGACACCTTAAGGAATTTGTCGAGACGCATTATTTTACAGCTTCTTTAAGTTTGTTGCCGGCTTTGAATGCTGGTACGTTGGATGCAGGAATTTCGATCGTCTTGCCAGTTTGCGGGTTGCGGCCAGTACGACCGGAACGTTTGCGAGTTTCGAAAGTACCGAAACCAATCAATTGTACTTTGTCTCCGCCAGCAAGAGCCTCAGTGATTTCACCAAGAAATCCGTTCAATACGGATTCAACGTCTTTTTTAGTCAAGCCACTCTTGCTGGAAATGTTGTTGATCAGATCTGTTTTGTTCATTAATAATGCCTCCCAATAGATAAAGAAATAAATGATATTGCTGTAATTGGAGCAAGAGCTCCTCCTACCGCAAGGATATCTTTGTATGAGTATTCTTGCTTGAAATGAAAAATCCTGCCCGGAGCTTAGAATTTTTTTGTTTAATTCGCAAAATTACCCGCATTTTAGGCAATTTCCCCAATTATCTCCGTTCATTCTCCTTCGCTTCCTCCCATAAATTGTCCATTTCGACAAGGGAGCTAGTGCCTGGAGTCTTCCCGGCTTCGTGCAGCCGCTGCTCCACATAGCTGAAGCGACGGACAAATTTGGAGATCGTCTGCGATAAGGCTTCTTCCGGATCGACACCGATGAATCTTGCTGCATTAACGACAGAGAATAGAACATCTCCCAGTTCAAGCGTCTGCTCTGAAAGGTCCTTCATCTTCACAGCCTCGCGAAGCTCAAATATCTCTTCCTCCAGCTTAGCCCATACCGCATCGATATGTTCCCAGTCGAAGCCGACCTTCGCCGCCTTCTTCTGGAGCTTATATGCCTTCATCAACGCTGGCAAATCGCGCGGTACACCGCTTAATGCTGATAATCGCTCAGGCTCGATTCCTTTGCGGCGCTTCTCCTCCGCCTTCATCGCATCCCAGTTCCGAAGCGCAGCCTCGGCATCCTCGGCGCTCAGTTCTCCGAACACATGCGGATGACGGTAGACCAACTTCTCATTCAGCTCCTGGATTACATCGAATACGGAGAAGGTTCCTACCTCTTCCTCCATCTGCGAGTGCAGCATAATTTGCAGCAGCAAATCACCCAGTTCCTCGCGCATATGGTCCGGATCGTCTTCATCGATCGTCTCTAGCACTTCATAGGTTTCTTCGATCAGATTTTTGCGGATCGACTGGTGCGTCTGCTCACGGTCCCAAGGGCAGCCACCAGGACTGCGCAGAATCGATACGATCTCATGCAGACGATCTAGGGAGCGGATGCGCAGGGCATCGTCCATATCCGCCGGTACGTATACTAGCGACAAATTACCAAATCCGGAAACACGGTCGAGTTCATATAGGGGAACAGTCACGATCTGCTCGCTTCCCTCCACGCCGAGGGCATGTCCTACGGTTATCTCATAATCGTCCGGGTAGATATCCATCAGACTCAGCTTGACATCGGAAGCTGTGAATTCATCGTATACTTGACCGATCAATGTATGCAGGCGCGGATTGAACGTCCCGGCGGATACATCAGAAGCGTCCAGCAGCTGGAAGCCTTCGATCGGGTCGAAGCCAAGCCTTGCGAACGCCACATCCAGGAAGCTCTCGCCTCCGATGATATTCAAGGCAATCTGCTCGGCAGGACAACGCTCCCGCAGCAGCTTGACCGTCGCTTCTGCGACCATCGGATGACCCGGAACAGCATAGATGACCTCTTGCTCCTCCGGCAGTCGGTTAGCTCGCTCGATCAGTCGTTCTACAATTTCTGCGTATACAGAAGGGAAATCCTCCTTCGCCTCATACACAGCATCAAATGAAGTGAACCTGACCCCCGTCTCCTCCAGCCAGCTAACTACGGGATGCTCCTTCGTGCGCACATATCGCTCCTGTGCTTCTCTGAGCTTCCTAAGGCTGCCGAGAGTTAAATGCTCCGGATTACCGGATCCAAGCCCCATCACTGTTATGCTTCCGCTCATGTATGAGTCACACTCCTGTTCCAATCGTGTTAGGACGGCTTGCCGGCAAACTGCTTCAGCCTGTATCCTGCAATGCTGTCCATAAAATATGCCCAAATGGCATGATAATACTATACCACTAGTTCTGTCCAATTACGAAATTGCAAACACCGCAGATATAACGGACGGGTGATGTTTGCCGTTACTCTGGGCGTATCAGCCGCAATCGGATGAACAGCCTCAGCAGCTTCGGACCGATCCGCGGCAGGGCGGCTACCTCCGCCGCGGTCAAGAGACGTGTTCGCAGGACCGCGACGGCGAACACGGCTGCGCCGAGCAGCACGCCCAGCAGGCTGACCAGAGCCGCTATCAGGCGGCTCTGCGGTAGCGGGGCGGCAGCAAGGCGCAGCAAGAGCACGGCCGCAGCAAGCGCCAGGACGGCGCCGCTCGGCCGCAGCAGCGCTGCTTTTGCATGGGGGCGCAGCCCCGTGCGCCGGAGCAGCAGCGCGAGGTTGAATGCCGCAGCGACAGCGTAGGCGACGATACCGGCGATGGCAGCGCCGGTAATGCCCAGCTGCGGCACCAGGGCCGCGTTCAGCGCTGTCTTGAGCGCTGCGGCCAGCAGCAGATGAAGCGCCGGGGCACGGACGAAGCCGAGCCCCTGCAGCAATGCTGCTGTTACTGTAACGAGCGCGCTCGGCGCTGCCGTCCAGGCGATCCAGGCCATTGTGCCGCTGCCTGTCCCATCTTGATACAGCATCACATTGATCGGCTCAGCCAGAATAGCGAGTCCTGCCGAGGAAGCGAGCCCGATCAGCCAGAACCAGCGTAGCGCCAGTGTCAGCTGCCGCCTAATGCCCGCAGAATCCCCCCGAACATTCATCTCCGCCAATACAGGGATGAATAACACCGATAATGAAGAAGCCAGCATGGTCACCAATTGCACAAGGGGAATCCCGCGATTGTAAACACCGACGGCCGACATAATGGCTAGCTCATCTCCATGAGCGGACAGCAGCCGCGGCAATGTGAAGGTGTCCACCAGACTGATCAATGGAACGGCCAGGGATGCAAGACAGATTGGAATCGCATAGCGGAGCAGAGACGAGAGTAAGGCTCTGCCCCGTTCCCCTGAATCCCTTGAGACAACCAGTGCAATTCCTTTACCAGCATCCCCCTTGATACGATTAGCTCCTGCTCTGGCCCTGCTATCCTGCCCGAATTCTGTCCCAAGCTTTCTACGGTAGCTAATCCAATACATCAGCATTACTATCAGGCCAGCCGCGCCTCCAAATGCCGAGCCGGATAGTGCCCCGCCAGCAATAACCGACTCTGCCGCTCCAACACTGCTTAAATACAGCAGAAATACAATCATAGCCGCGACTCTCACAGCTTGTTCCGTGACTTGTGATACCGCGGTCGGAATCATATTCTGCAAGCCTTGGAAATAACCGCGGAGTGAGGCGCTCAGCGGTATGAAGAGCAGCGCCGGAGCAGCGCTGCGCAGCGCTGGAACCAACTGGCTGCTGCCAATTAGGTGTGCCAAAAGCGGGGCGCCAAAGTACATCAACGCGCTGCCGGCCAATCCCAGGACGATCATCATGATGGTAGCGAGCCGCAGCACCGCCTGTTTGCCTCGCTCGTCTTCTTCCGCATGGCGCTCAGCCACGAATTTCGATACCGCCGTCGGAAATCCAGCTGTCGCCAGCGTTAACAGAATCGTATAGAACGGATAGACGGTATTGTAAATGCCGAATACCCCGTCTCCTCCGATATTTTGCAGTGGAATTTTCTGCAGTGTCCCCAGCAGCTTCGTAATAATTGCTGCCAGGCTAAGTACTGCCGCTCCCTTTAACAGTTGCGACGATACGTTATTATTCCCTGATTTCATAATGAACCTACTTTACGTAAAATAATGAACTTTCGCTCCAAGAATATGTCCATTATAAAACGAAACCGACCATCGCGACCACTTTTGCCATTCCAGCCCCTAGGGGCACTAATAATGCGTGTTCAAATCTCTCAGGCATAAAAAATACACTCCGAGATATGGCGGCTGCAAAGAACCGTCTTATGCATTGGAGTGTACGTGTAATATGCTTTATTGCTCCATCTGTTTGCCGAGGAATCCAGCTGCCGTCTCTGCCATCTTCTTCTCTAATTCGGACATGTTCACCGACTCGTCCTTGTTCATTAAAATCACAGTACCGATGGGATCGCCGCTCGAGATAATTGGCGCAATCACGTAGGAAGAAATCGACTCCGGATGATCCTTATTGATCTCATAAGTTCCTGTCGTCGTCTCAAGAATCGTCTTGCGGCCTTCCATACTGCTCTCCAGCAAGGAACTGATCTGCTTGTCCAAGTATTCCTTCTTGGAAGCCCCTGCTACAGCAATCACCGTATCCCGATCCGAGATAAGTGTAATATGTCCAGTGCTCTCATAGAGCGACTCCGCATACTCCTTGGCAAAATCCCCTAATTCACCGATTGGCGAATATTTCTTCAAGATCACTTCACCATCGCGGTCTACAAAAATTTCAAGTGGATCGCCTTCGCGAATCCGTAAAGTGCGGCGGATCTCCTTAGGGATAACCACCCGTCCTAAATCATCAATGCGACGTACAATTCCAGTAGCTTTCATATCACATGTTGCCCCGCTTTCTTAAGAAGTTTTGAATTACTACTGTCTGGATATCTGTTTAATCTTCGGATGTATTTGTACGGGATTAGAGGGATTGTCGGCTCCTTGTGATTCTGACCATAGTATTCATCCCTTCCCAAATCCTTATGCATCGTATTTTACCTTATCGGCAAGTACTTGCTAATCGTAACAAGAGACAAGAAAGCAGCGTAAAAATGAATTCACGCCGCTAAGTAAAGTCTCTCTAGAATAACAGACCATCCCTGATCCAAGATGGACCGAGATTATTTGCTACTATTCCCGTTATCAGCACCGGAGGTATTGCTACCATCCGATTTGTCCGAGTTGCTGGAATTACCAGAGTTTCCAGATTTATCAGCATTCCCGTTTGTCCCGGTATTGCCTGAGCCCGAATTAGCCCCTTTATCTGTGTTCTCTGCCTTCTTCTCTACCTTAGGTAAAGTAATTTTCTTGATAATCTTATTCTCCAGATCACCGGACATGAACTCGTCCAATTTCTGGGATCCAATAGACATCTTTAGCGTATCCTTCTCGGTATCCGTCAAATCTGCGAATGTCTTCTCAGTTCTGGACTCTACACGGATAATATGGTATCCGTAATCAGTCTCCACCGGATCGCTGATTTTATTCAGAGGAAGCGTCATTGCCGCCTCTTTAAACTCTGGCACCCATTGATTGACAGCTGCGTCTGCATACAAGCCGCCATTATCAATGTTCTGCTGTCCATCATTCGAATATTGCTTGACTAACGCAGCAAAATCCTCACCCTTGTCCAACTTAGCCTTCACCTCTTTGGCTAATTTCAGAGCGTCTTCCTTGCTGCGTTCCTTGCCTTCCGAATCCTTGAATCCAATCAGAATATGACGTACGGAAGCTGTAATGTAATCTTCCTTAGTCGCTTCGAATTCCTTCTTCATATCATCTTCGGTAATTCCTGTTAACTGCGTCTCCATAACCGTATAAATACGAGTCATGTAGTTCTGGAATTCTTTTTCTGTAATCTTCTGTGCGTCCAGCATTTGCTTAACATTATCAGCGCCATTAGCGTCCTTCATTGCCTTGTATTGAGTCTCAGCCTTCTTCTTGCCTTCTTCCTTCATCTTGTCGTCGGCTTTGCTCTCCCAATATTTATAAGCAATCGCCTGTTTGACCAAGTATTCCCGGAAGTCATCCATTTCCGTAAACTGTGCCATTTGCGGCTGCAAGGCAAGAACCATGCGCTGTTCAAGATCGAATTCCTTTTGCGTAATCTCTCCACCGTCGTACGTAGCTACGACATTGTTATCCGTTTTTTTACCGCATCCAGCCATAACGGATACAGCCAGCACAACCACGAGGGTAGTCAGCAGCGTCTTCCAAGAACGCCCTTTACTTCGAAACATTTTGTAGTTCCCCTTTCGTCTTGAACGAGTCCTTTAAGGCTCCCAGGAATTGCTCCAATAGGCCCATCAATTCTTGGTCGTCCATTCCTTTGGTTTTGATCCGGATTACCATACCAGACCCTTGGTTAAATTGTACACGTCTTCCGAACAGATTTCCAACCTCCGCGAGTTTCGCCGGAATCAGGTCCTTCTCTCTGCCTGCATAGAACTTCAGAGTCACCTCGTCACCGCGAAGTGCGATCGATTCAATGCCATACTTCTTGCCATAGAGCTTAACCCTGGCAACGGACAACAGATTCGTAACTGCCTCTGGCAAGTCGCCGAAGCGATCAAGCAGCTCGTCCTCTAAATCGGCAACATCTTCGAATGAAGCCGCGGATGCGGTTTTTTTGTAAATCTCGATCTTCTGCATACTATCATAAATGTAATCCGGCGGTAAATAGGCGTCGATGCCAAGATCGATCGTCGTACTCCAGGATGATTCCATCGGATCAGGCTCGCCAAGCATGGACACCTTCCGTTTCTGGATTTCCTCCGCCAACATTTGCGAATATAAGTCAAAGCCAACCGAAGCGATGAAGCCGTGCTGCTCCGCCCCGAGCAGGTTGCCAGCGCCACGGATCGCCAAGTCCCGCATAGCAATTTTAAACCCTGAACCGAGTTCAGTAAACTCCTTAATGGATTGCAGACGTTTCTCCGCAACCTCCGTCAAGGATTTGTCCCGCTGATATGTGAAATAAGCGTAGGCGATCCGGTTGGAACGTCCAACTCGACCCCGCAGCTGATACAGCTGGGACAGGCCCATCTTATCAGCGTCGTGTACGATCAGCGTATTCACGTTCGGAATATCGACCCCAGTCTCAATAATGCTCGTACTCACCAACACATCAAATTCCCCGTCCAGGAAGTCGAGGATCGTCTTCTCCAGCTCCTGCTCGGACATTTGCCCATGACCTACAGCCACTCTCGCCTCTGGAACAAGCATGGAGATCTGCGCAGCCATCTCTTGAATCCCTTGAACCCGGTTATACAAGTAATAAATCTGTCCACCGCGTGCGATCTCCCGTTCCACCGCTTCGCGGACGAGTGAAGGGCTATATTCTACAACATATGTCTGCACCGGGAATCGATTCTCTGGCGGCGTCTCAATGACGGACAAATCGCGAACACCCAGCATCGACATATGCAATGTGCGCGGGATTGGCGTCGCTGTCAGCGTCAGCACGTCCACATTGGTCTTCAGCTTCTTCAGCTTCTCTTTATGAGTCACACCAAAGCGCTGCTCCTCATCCACGATGAGCAGGCCCAAATCCTTGAAAATCAGGTCTTGGGACAGCAAACGGTGCGTACCAATCACGATATCGACAGTCCCTTGCCGGACTCCCTTGATCGTCTCATTCTGTTCCTTCCGACTACGGAAGCGGCTCAGGGACTGGATATTGATCGGATAACCTGCAAATCGCTCGCGGAACGTCTCATAGTGCTGCTGCGCAAGGATTGTCGTTGGCACCAAGACAGCGACCTGCTTACCCTCGATCGCTGATTTGAAGGCAGCGCGAATAGCCACCTCGGTCTTGCCATAACCTACGTCTCCGCAGAGCAGACGGTCCATCGGACGCGAGATTTCCATGTCTTTCTTAATTTCCGTAATCGCGCGAAGCTGATCCGGTGTCTCATCGTAAGGGAACATCGCTTCAAATTCCTGCTGCTCCGGCGAATCCTTCTCAAAGGCATATCCTGGCGAGGCCTGACGGTCCGCATACAGCTTAATCAGGTCATCAGCTATATCCTGTACAGAAGAGCGGACTTTACTTTTAACCCGATTCCATTCATTGCCCCCGAGCTTATAGATCTTCGGCTCTTTGTCCTCCGAACCGACGTATTTCTGAATCAGATCGATCTGTTCGATCGGCACGGACAGCTTGTCACCACCGGCATACAAGATATGGATGTAGTCCTTATGGATACCGCCAACCTCCAGTGTACCAATGCCTACATACTTCCCGATCCCATGATTCTGGTGAACGACATAATCGCCGACTTTCAGCTCGGTATAGCTCTTGATTCGCTGAGCATTATCCATACTCTTGCCAAATTTACGAGCTTTACGCTGCTTCTTGGAGAACATCTCCCCTTCTGTAATCACAACCAGGTGAACGGACGGGAATTCGAAGCCGGATTGTAGATTACCCTTCAGCAGCATCGGCTCATCGATTCCATAGTCAAGCAGCACCCTACGCATTCTGTCCATGCGTTCTTCGTTGCTAGCCAGCATCATGATGTTGGCTCCGCTCTTCTTCCAACGCTCCATCTCTGACTTAAGCACATTCATTTGTCCGTGGAAGTCCTGCATCGAGCGAGCTACGAAATTGATGATATTCTGCGGCTGCGTGTGCGGAACCTGTCTTAAGAATAACGACAACAGCAGCGTCTGGAATGGACGATGATAGAGCACATGCTCCGCCTCCACCGCTAATGGAAGCTCGGGCAGACTCTTCCCATTTTGCAGCAGATGCAAGTTCCACTCCGCCTCATCGCGCTCCAGTTGCTTGGCTGTCTCTAACAGACGTGCAGGCTCTTCCAACACAAGCAGGGTATCCTTAGGCAAATAATTGTACAATGTATGATGCTCCGGATAGAGCAAAGAAACATACTTATAGATTTCCGGAAAATATACGTGCTCACGCAGCATTTCAATTTCCCGGGAAACTTCTTCTTTCAGCTTGATCTTCGCCTGACGGTCGGTCATCTTCTCAAGCTGGCGCTCCAACTGCTCTGTTGCTGCCTGAGCCGCCTGTGTCATTCGATCCCCGGAAGCGATCAACTCCTTGCAGGGTGTAATCGTCACCTGCTTAATCTTGTCAACAGAGCGTTGGTCAGCAGGATCAAAGGTACGTATCGAATCAACTTCATCATCGAACAATTCCACACGATAAGCTAGCTCCGAGGTCAATGGATAAAAGTCCAAGATTCCGCCCCGTACGCTCATCTCTCCGCGGGATTCAACGCGTTCGACCCGCTCATACCCGAGCTCAACCATCTGAGTCAAGAACGAATCCAGCTCAATGGTTCCTCCTACCTCAATCGATAGGCTGGCGCTGGACATCACCTCTGAAGTGGGGATGTAGCGGCGCACGCCAGAATAAGGCACCACCACAATGCCGCGAAACTGTTGCGCGCATTGCAGCAGCACCTCAATCCGCTGGGCCAGCGTCTCTGGACTGGAAATGGCCGACTCTGCGGCTACCAATTCATTAGCCGGATACAGCATGACCTCTTCGGATGACAGCGCTTCCTGTAAATCTTCATATATCTTCTGGGCAGAGAACATGTTATGGGTAACCACCAGCATTGGACGGTTAACCTTCTTGTGCAGCGATGCCAGCATGACCTGTCTGGCCGAGCCGGACAAGCCTGAGATAAGCTGCTCTCTCATTCCCGATTCTATCCCGGCTACCATTGAAGCAAAGTCAGAATCTTGCGAAAAAGCCTGTATGAGTGCTTTTAACAAATGAGGCACCTCTCTTATTGCTTAATTGATACTATTCTTGATAAAAATCGCATGACGAAAAGTCGCGATTTCGTAAACGTAGAGCTACCTGCCAATCCGGGTCCATATTCGAACCAAAAAGGAGCCTCAGCACGCTTGCCAAGGCTCAAATATCCGTCATTTCAAAGTGAATCCTTCATCCTCCCTGCCGATCATTGCAGTGGATTCGAGAGCAAGGTCAGCTCCGGATTGTTCTCCAGTGCCTCCCTGCAATAATCGCAAGTCACCCGAACCGTAGTATCACCGTTCGAATCATACGCTATTATATCTCTCCGCTCATCGGGGGTCAAGGAATGGAAACCTAGCTGCGATTCGGATATATAGGGTGCCTCTATTCTACCAATAAACGTTCGGCAATGCCGACATATATAGTTTATTGCCATCTATATGCCTCCTGAAGAATCATTATGTCTTCAGTATGCCCTGAAACGCCGTAGCTTAGCCCTATGCATTAGCTCTTTGGACCAACTATAGAAGTCTGTCTGAAACTATTGATTAAACTTGGCCATCGTCTGCTCAAAAGTGTGATCCATACTATACTCCAGCGCATCACAAGCCGCATCAATCGATTGCTGAAGCAGCGGCTGATCCTTCTTGGCAAACTTGGACAAGACATAATCTACTACCGCATACCCCGGCTCCGGCCGGGAAATCCCCATGCGAATCCGGTTGAACGTCTGCGTCCCCGTATGCTGGATAATCGACTTAATCCCGTTATGCCCACCGGCACTCCCTTGATAGCGCAGCCGATTACGCCCCAACTCCGTATCCAGATCGTCATACACGACGATCATGTCCTCCAGATTCACCTTGTAATAATCCATGAAGGCCCGAACCGCCTCACCGGATAAATTCATATATGTCATCGGCTTGATCAGCGCGACCTTGCCGCCTGGCAAGAATCCTTCACCCACCAAAGCCTTGCACTTGCTCTGCTTGATCTCAATATTGTGCCTTCGCGCCAACTCATCCAGCGCCATAAACCCGATATTATGACGAGTCTTCTCATATTGACTCCCCGGATTCCCGAGACCGACAATCCATTTCATCTTTGTTAATCCTCCATTTTTCCTCTTCTCTGGCATACCCAGCACATCCCGAAGGGACAGCGGCCACTCGCTCCTACCTAGCGCATCCCGAAGGGACAGCGGCCACTCGCTCCTACCTAGCGCATCCCGAAGGGACAGCGGACTCCTTGCTCCTACCCAGCGCATTCCGAAGGAACAGGGGACTTCTACGCCCCTACCCAGCTCATTCCGAAGGAACAGCGGACTTCTTCGCCCCTACCCAGCGCATTCCGAAGGAACAGCGGACTTCTTCGCCCCCTACCCAGCGCATTCCGGAGGAACAGCGCCCTCCTTCGTACCAAGTAGCAGTCAAAAAGCACCAAAGTCACTCTTCGCTCCCTCACAACCGCCAATAGTAGAGCGTACCCCGTAGGGGTGAAAAGCGGCCCCAACCTCACCGTCACCTGGGCGAGCCGAAAGTAACAGACCTCCCCAGCGTGTTTTCAGGTAACCCAGGTGCTCCCAAAGTAAGACGTACCCGAAGGGGGAAAAGCGTTCCATGCAACAAAAGCCCCTAGCGCCTCCCCCTAGAAGGGGGACAGTCGCAGGAGCACCTCTCTACCTCCAACGTTTATCCATATGCAGGAGTCCAGAGGGCGGCATGCCCTTTGGAGCCCTCCCTTATGGTAAGGGAGGGTTGAGACTTTTACTCTATTTCAAACAACTTACTAATCGATAATTCCTCATGAACACGAATAATAGCTTCGCCCATAAGTGGGGCAACAGACAGAACCCTCAACTTGCTAGTCGGATTAGGATGCGTAATTGGAATCGTATCCGTTACGATAACTTCTTTGAGCGGAGAATTCTCAAGCCGCTCCATCGCTGGACCGGACAGCACAGGGTGTGTACAGCAAGCATAGACTTCCTCAACGCCGCCTTCCTTCAGCGCGTTGGCCCCGAGCACGATTGTGCCTGCGGTATCAATGATATCGTCGACGAGAATAGCGGTCTTTCCTTCAATATTCCCGATGATGTTCATAACTTCACTTACGTTAGGTTCCGGACGACGCTTATCGATAATCGCCAGTGGGGCGTTCAAGAAGTCGGCCAGCTTACGGGCACGAACTACACCACCGTGGTCAGGAGATACGACAACCGGGTTCTGAATATTCTTCGAACGGAAATATTGAGCCAGGATTGGTACACCCAACATATGATCCACTGGTATATCGAAGAAGCCCTGAATCTGCATGGCATGCAGGTCCATCGTAATGACGCGGTGGGCACCTGCTTTCTCAATCAGATTAGCTACCAGCTTGGCCGTAATTGGATCGCGCGAACGCGCCTTGCGGTCCTGGCGCGCATATCCGTAATACGGAATAACTACATTAATGCTCTTAGCTGAAGCACGTTTCAAAGCATCCACCATAACGAGCAGCTCCATCAGATTGTCATTAACAGGAGCGCAAGTAGACTGCACAATATATACATGGCAGCCGCGTACGCTTTCCGACAATTTGACTTGAATTTCACCGTCACTGAAGCTAGTCGTCTCCGAGTCCCCCATCGGGATTCCAATATAATCGGCGATTTGATGCGCTAATTTCGGATTGGAGTTACAAGTGAATATCTTCAGTTTAGAATCACAATAAGTCATAAAATTTAATACCCTCCGTGCTGTGTAGATAGATTAGAGATGTCTCAAACTATCCCCGTCATTAATATGATCACTGCATCCTGAAAAACCTGAACCTTCGATTCATACTACTTCTTCCATTGCCTAGGCATCTTGCTGCTATTCTCTTGATTCTTCTTGTTCTCTTTGCTTCTTCGCTTTGGCTCGGGCGCGAATCTTCTCCGCATAACCCGGCTTATTCTCCTGACGATTCCGCGCTATAGCCAGATCATTATCCGGTACAGTATTCGTGATCGTTGAGCCAGCTACAACATATGCACCCTTGCCGATTTTCACCGGCGCTATCAGATTGACATTGCTACCGATAAAGGCATCGTCTTCGATCTCAGTAATAGACTTATTATATCCATCATAGTTGACAGTAATCGCGCCACAGCCAAAGTTGACGTTCTTGCCTACCTTGGCATCGCCGATATAGCTAAGATGAGAGACTTTCGAGCCGTCATCCATAGAGGCATTCTTAATCTCTACAAAATCGCCAACCTTCACATGATTACCTAACTTAGTTCCTGGACGCAAATAAGCAAACGGTCCTACGGTCGTATCCTTGCCAACTTCTGCCTGGCTCAGCACCGAATGTTTGACCTTTGCACCGTCAAGAATGTGACAGTCCTCGATATCAGAAGAAGGACCGATCACACAATCCTCTCCGATAACCGTCTGTCCATATATAGAACATCCCGGCAAAATAACGGTATCCGCTCCGATCGTAACATCGGCCCCAATATACGTAGAGCCCGGATCTATAATCGTAACACCGTTCAACATATGCTTACGGGCAATGCGAGCTCGCATAAGCGTCTCCGCTTCAGAGAGAGCGATACGATCATTAACACCGATAGATTCGGTATAATCGTCCGTTCTGTAACCTTCAACAACATCGCCTTCTTGAACCAGAATTCCTATGACATCCGTTAAATAATACTCCTGTTGAGCATTGTTATTTGTCACTTTCTCCAGAGCGGAAAATAACTTCGCATTATCAAAACAATAAGTGCCGGTATTGATTTCCTTTACCGCATTTTCTTCAGGAGAACAATCCTTCTGCTCGACAATACGCTTCACGGAGCCATTCTCGCCCCGGATAACCCGTCCATAACCTTGCGGACGATCCACCTCGGCAGTAAGAATTGTAGCCGCCGCTCCATTCTTCTCATGAAGCTGGAGCATCGCTTCAAGCGATTCCTCGGTAACTAACGGAGTGTCTCCACAGATAACGATCGTCGTTCCATTCTCTTGGCCAAGTAGCTGTTTGACTTGCTTGACGGCGTGACCGGTCCCTAGTTGCTTCTCTTGCAGTACATATTCCGCTGAGGTGCCAAGATAAGACTTTACAGCCTCCGCACCATGGCCAACAACGACAATACTGCGTTCACATTGGACCTTCTTCACCGTATCCAAGACATGTCCGACCATCGGCTTACCGCAAACGGGGTGGAGCACTTTATAGAGCTTCGACTTCATGCGTTTCCCCTGTCCTGCAGCAAGAATAATCGCAAATCTTTTCAAGGCCCCGGCCTCCTTCAATTGAACTCATTACTGACTATATCTCATTTAAGGCAAAAAGAAAAGAGAGCCATGGGCATGGCTCTCTTTTCCTCGAACCCCAATTAGTTACGATAATACAAAAAACTTAAGCCCCTTCTTCAATAACTTCCTCTTGGTCAGCTGCGCGCTCGTATTCTGCGAGAACTGCGCTCTGAATCTTCTCGCGAGTACCCGAAGAGATCGGATGCGCGATGTCCCGGAATTCCCCGTCCGGTGTGCGCTTGCTAGGCATAGCTACGAACATCCCGTTGTTACCGTCAATTACACGAATGTCATGAACAACAAATTCGTTATCGATGGTAATGGATGCAATCGCCTTCATTCTGCCCTCAGAGCTGACTCGGCGGAGTCTTACATCCGTAATTTGCATATGTGTTCACCACCTTTTTCCATCAGAGACTTGGTGTAATATTCCACATAGCGAACGGAAATCCTTTTTTTTTCGTGAATAAAATAGGCTAAATTCAAGAATTTTTTTGGAATAATGTGCTATTCGACACAATTCGCCATAATTCCGGTAGTTTTTACGGGAAATCGACTAATTTTTGGTTTAAATCATTTATTAAAATAATTACCAGGGGTAACTGATATTTCCTTTTCCTTCGCGTCTACAGCACGTAGTGTAGCCAAGGACACATAATCCTGAAGAAGACGTTGTTCCGATTCAACCTCCCCAGATTCTACCAGGACCCCAACTCCTGCGACAGTCGCATCAAACTCGGCAAGCAAATCGACCATCCCTTGAATCGTGCCGCCAGCCTTCATGAAGTCATCGACGATCAACACTCTGGATTTCTCCTTGAGCGCACGACGGGACAACGTCATCGTATGCAGGCTTTTATGTGAACCCGATACATAGTTAATACTTACCGCCGACCCTTCCGTCACCTGATGATCCCTACGCACGAGCACAACAGGCAGGTTCAATTCGGCACCGGTAGCATAAGCCAACGGAATCCCCTTCGTCTCAACGGTCATAATGCAATCAATGTCTACATGGGCAAAAGCGGTCGCGAACAGCTTCCCGGCCTCGTTCATCAATGCCGGCTGTCCCAGCAAGTCCGACATATACAGATAGCCCCCAGGTAGAATGCGGTCAGGCTGAGACAATTTCTCGCAAAGCTCATTGATAAATACAAGAGCCTGCTCTTTGCCTACCTTGGGAATATACTTGACCCCGCCGGCAGCGCCTGCCAGCGTCTGCAGTTCACCGATTCCCTCATCCTCGAACACCTCTTTGATAATTGCCAAATCTTCACTAATTGAAGACTTAGCCGCGCCATACCGCTGCGCAAACGTTGTCAGAGGTATCAGATGATGCGGACGGGATAACAGATATTGGGTCATTTCAACTAATCGAGCGCTTCTTTTCAATTTTTTCACGAAGACCCCTCGCTAAATCCGAATATTTTAATGAAAATATAACATTTTCGTACGGTTTTGTACAATCTTTACTTATTTAGTCAATAGACGGACGGCATACACCTCTTTGCAGAAGCCCCTCAGTCCGTTGTAAATCCGCGGTACCTTCGACTCCTTGGACACAAGTCCGAAGACCGTCGGGCCGCTTCCCGACATCAACACGCCATCCGCTCCAAGACGCAGCATCGTCTCCTTGAGATGAGCCACCTCTGGATGCATTTGCAGCGTCACTTCCTCAAGCACATTGCCAAGCTCTTGACACATTCCGTGAAAAGACCCGCTATCAAGCGCCTGCATCATTCGGCTGGCCGAAGGATGCTTCGTAATCCGATCGCTGCGGAATCGGCCATAGACTTCCTCAGTCGATACATTGATCGGCAGCTTGGCTAGAATGACCCAGCATTGCGGCGGATGAGCCACTGGGATTAGCTTCTCCCCCCGGCCTGTAGCCAGTGCTGTCCCTCCTGTAACACAGAACGGGACATCCGAGCCGAGCTCTGCACCAAGCTCCATTAGCTCTGCATCCGAAATGCCGAGCTTCCAGAGGCGGTTCAAGCCGCGCAGTGTTGCCGCCGCATCGCTGCTGCCACCAGCTAATCCCGCTGCTACAGGAATATTCTTGTCCAAATGGATGTAGACACCGCTTGGAACCTTGTAACGCTCCTTAATCAGCTTAGCCGCCTTAAAGGCCAGATTCTTCTCATCCAACGGAATATAACCCGCTTGACTCGATATAATAATCGTGTCGCGGGGAAGCTCGCTCATTTCCAGACGATCCGCCAAATCGACCATCGTCATGATCATTTCAACCTCATGGTACCCATCAGGCCGTTTATATAGCACATCAAGCATTAAATTTATTTTTGCCGGTGCTTTCTCATAAATTTTCAAGGCGTTCACCTGTCCTCAAATATCCATTCACTAAGATTTCCATAATGCTGTTATTCTGAATTCGTATTAATCCACAATGTAATGAGCTCACTATACCTATTTTATAAAAAATCCGTGCATTCCGTCTATGTAATGAAAAGACAAACCTGCCTTCTCTATATTACTTTATCCTGATACAAAAACAAGGCTTCCCCCTCGGGAGAAGCCTAATTATGTGCAATCATTATTGTGAATTCTTTGCGGCGGCCTGTTCTGCCATTTCTATCGCTCTTTTGACCATATTTCCCGCATCCTTGGCCCTAATGCCTCCCCAGCCTTGCTGCTGTACCGTATTGTAGAATCCAAGCTCCTTGGCAAGCTCTACCTTAAGCTCCTCCGACATCACACTGCGCCGTCTGCGTGCCATAGCCACTTCCCCCTTTAATCCTAAGATAAAGTGCGAGTTCAATAAGGAACATCCGTAGTATGCTACATTCGGCAACACTTCATACGATCATTAGATCCAACTAACGTCTAGGATATATGTACATTTTGGTCATAAAGTTGTCATGAAAAAAGCGACCTTCGCAAAATGCAAAGATCGCCTACTGACATATCATGATGTTCACGGTTTAATATACGAAAGCCCCATTCCGTTGTCATCGTTATACACCATAACTTCAACGGATTCGGTCAGTATATCGGCATAACTATAGGACACACGTTTGAAGCTTTGTTGATCTTGATCCAGCTTAACGATAAAGACTGAAGGATAAGTCTCCTCTAACACTCCAGTACGTTCGACAGTCTTTCGGCGACCACCGTTTGCCCGCAGCATGATTTTCTGACCAACGTGAGCTTCCAGACTATTTTTAATTTCTGATAGTGCATTTTTAGCCATGGCCTGTGACCACCTTCCTTCTTTGTCCATTATACATGAAGGGGGTCACAATTGTCAAATTAAATAAATAATTATATCAGCATGAAAAAAAACTTGTCAACGATTTTTTTTCGACACTTTCTGAAAAGCTCGAATTACATCGTCGGAACAATGTTCAATTTCGATAAATCCTTAAGTGTAGGCAGTCCGATCCGGTAGCTGCCCCGCGTCTCGATTCCCCCAACTCCCTGTGTGCCGCTGATCGTCTGATTGAGCACATCGGTAATATGAATCGTATCCCGAATCGATGTCAATGACGCCTTAGCCGCAATATAGACCGGGTCCAGAGCATGAATCAACACGCGGGCAGGGGAACTGGCAAAATTGGCTCCTGCCTGCAGCAAGGCCTCAAAATGCGACTGACAAGCTCCCGCCACGATCGTCAGTGTATCGAAGTTACGCTCATATTCGCGCGCTATACGCACAGCCTCTACAAAATGCTTGGAATTTTTGTAACTGGTCAAGTTGTACAGGTCTCTTGATGGAGGGTTTTTCAGTACCCCATCATGTCCTGTCAGCACGACAATGTCCGGGTTCACGGTTGGCAGCAGTCGGTACAGCACGTTAGGCATAGCAGACTCATTTACATAATAGCCGTTCACAGGCACTCTAAGCTTCTCGTAGAGATCAAGACTCTTCTGTAAGTATCTCTCATCCCCATCCAAATGCAGCACCTTTCCAGGCACCTCAAAATAAGCCTGCTCCTGAGCCGCAGGTGACCACTGCTGGACCGCAACCTGATTGCGCTCCGCCAGCTGCTGGCGGTCCTGACGCAGCCGCTGCAGCGATTCGGTCGCCTTGATCCGCGCACGTTCTGTCTTCTCTCCAGGTGAACCTGGGTCCACCTCTAACAAATCCGTCAGTGGCGCATCGGCCAGAAGACGAAATTCTGTTCCCTTTATGATGGCCACGCTCCGCTCAATTCTCTCCACTCGGAAGGTAACATCCCCTCCATAGGATTTGCGGACGACCAAGTCTCCCAATTTCGTCACAATCCATCACCTCTACCCCATCGTATGGGCGGATAAAGGGATTGGTTACAGCTAAGCTTCGTTCAATCCGAATTGCGCTAGCACATTGCTCAGCTTGGCAAATTCAAGAAGATCCAGCGTCTCCGCCCGTCTTGACGGGGCGATGCTGGCCTCTTCCAGCAGAGCCTCCAGACGCTCCCTGCCCTCCTTCGGGAAGAAACGGCTCTTTAGATTGTTCGAGATCGTCTTGCGTCTCTGTGCAAAAGAAGCTTGTACCACCTCAAAGAAGAACGCTTCGTCCTCAACTTGAACCGGAGGCTGCTTGCGCACCTTAAGACGGATCACTGCGGACTCTACATTCGGCTGTGGGATAAACACGCTGTGAGGCACTGTACAGACCAGCTCAGGCTCGCTGTAATATTGCACTGCAATACTCAAGCTGCCGTATTCCTTCCCTCCTGGAGAAGCGGCCATTCGCTCAGCCACCTCCTTCTGAATCATGACTACGATGTTCTCCAAAGGCAGCTTCTCTTCCAGCAACTTCATCAGGATAGGTGTGGTAACATAGTAAGGCAGATTGGCCACTACGCTGACGCCACTCACATCGCTGAATTGCTGAGCGAACAACTCCTTCAGATCTAGCTTCAACACGTCGCCATGGACCACCTGCACATGAGGGAACGGCTCCAGCACCTCTCCAAGGATCGGCAACAGCCGTTGGTCGATCTCAACTGCGGTCACTTTGCTGGCTTCCTCAGCGAGCTTCTCAGTAAGCGCCCCGATACCAGGGCCGACCTCTAGCGCTCCCTTCGTCTTGTCCAGTCCAGCCGCTGCTACAATTTTGTTAAGAATATTTTGGTCAATCAGAAAGTTCTGACCCAGGCTCTTTTTAAACGAGAAGCCATGACGTTGGATAATCTCCTTCGTTCGGCGTGGAGTTGCTATATCTTCTCTTATCGTCATTAATGAATTACCCCTTCATCCTCCAATTGTGCCAGTGCAGCCGCGAACTCCTCCCGGCTGATCTTAAAGACCACTAGCCGCTTATACAGCTGTTTGCCATTGCAATAACCGATCCCGAGCAACTCGCCAAGCTTACGTCTTCTTGCAGCCGCCTGTGGGTGAATAATGAGCCCTGCATCGATTAAGTCTTCCCAATCGATTAGAGGGTCCATTCCCTCGGTCTCGCTGCGTACTCGGCTCAGAGCCTCTCGGATCGCCTCTGGCGACGCATTCTCGACACCGATATCTCCCCGCTTGGTCGCATCGGCCTCCCGCAGGAAGGCGTGCTTGCAGCCTGGCACACGCTGAGCAACGATCTTGCGAATCCTCTCTCCGGCATGATCCGGATCTGTAAATATAATAACCCCGCGTCGCTCTTGGGCAAGCGCTATTTTGCGCAGTGTTCTCTCATTGATGGCTGAACCGCCCGTCTCAATCGTATCGGCCTCTACGGCACGCTTAATCGCCACAGTATCGTCCCGGCCTTCCACCACAATGATCTCTTTGATCATATACGGTCTTCCCTTCCATATAGCGGTTGTTCCTCTTATAAACATATCCCTGAAAATTATACGCTTTAATAAGCAAAACAAAAAGAAGAGGATATACTCCTCTTCTTATCCACTGTCTTATTCATCATCCTAATAGAGGTTGCTCAAAAAGTCCACTTTTTGAACCCCCACTAGTAATTATCCTATTTCGGTATATCCATTCAACTCTGCAGCGAACTAGTTGAGCTCCGGCTTGGTCGGGCCGATGACATAAACTGTCCGTCCCTTCTTGCGGCCGAATTGATTTGCTGTTTTGAGCGAATCGAAATATACGTCCATTTTGTTGCCTTTAATAGCGCCGCCGGTATCTTCCGCTTTGCGGAATCCGAGGCCCTCAATGTACACCCACCAGCCTAACGGAACGACATTCTTATCGACAGCGATCGTTCTTCCCTCTTTAACCCGGGTTCCTGTAGCTGTCTTCGTGCCAATTCCATCCTCTTCTGCAGAGTAGGCAGTCAAGGTTACGTTCTTGAGTACTTTTTTATATTTGAACGAGACTCCGCCCTTCTTAGTCAATCCGCTGATGCTCACCTGATCCGAGGAGCGGGAAATGCTAGCGGACATCACAGCAGTCTTCGGCTTCGTGCCTACGGCAATGACCTTAGGAGTGGCCTTCTTAACGACCTCTTTGCCAAGCCAACGCTTCGACACGAATTTGCCATCCTCATACACCTTCTCAACATTGTGCACGACTAGGCCCTGGCTGCCTTCCTGTACGACCTTGGTTTCACCCTTCAGCAGTTGATCATCACTTGTCTTGACGACATTGAATGGTACGGTCTCTTGTTGTTGAATATTATGTTTCTTAACACGAACGATATTAATAACCATGTTCGCTGAAATGGTCTGATTCAAGTCTGGAGAAACTTTGTCCTCCTGATTCACATCTACGCCTAGTTCCTGAATAGCATCCTCTACTTTGGACTTCGTGGTGAAGGTCAGCTTATGAGTGCCATCCACGCTGATGCTGACGGGAACGGCCCGAACAATCTCAATCCGGTCCCCATCTTCTATTGCGCTCGACAACGATTTGGAAACTTCATCGCCCGGCTGCAATATGATGGATTGTTCATCGAGCACTTTGTTGACCAAGGAATGTCTGGTTGTGATTGACTCTGTCTTTCCATCGACAACTAAATATATTTTTTTACTGTTCTGTGTGTAGAACCAAATCAGGATGATGGTGATTACTGCAATGGCCAGAACTCCAACAAGCAAAACCTGACGCAGATGTTCTTGCTTCCATCGCATTGCGTAAGACATGCTGGATGAGCGTGATTCATGGGTATCCTGGTTACGGAAAAATCCCATATCTTCCGTCCTCCTTACATAGTCCCGCCGTCTAGATCGACATATCATGCAATTGACGTGACTACAGATCGATTTTACGAAATGCCATAAAGCGCACTTCGCATTCCTGTCCCAGTCCTCTCGGCATTAGCCACCCCCTGTAAACAACAGTATGATGACCCTACTAAGTTTATTCAAAACAAAAGAAGCCTAAAGAAAGAGTTAGAGGAACTCTGTTCGTGGCTTCCTGAATAATCAATGATGTGTAGATGCACGAGTTGTTGCCTCTCTGGATACGCCTACGAGGTTAGCTGTCGGGTTAGGACGTAGAGAGTCGCCCTTTCTCAGTTCATTCGCTCATGGCGCAATGACCTCGAATTCACCCCATAGACCCTTACAAAGAAATCCTTCACGACATGATCATTCATAATCTCATGAATTGCCGTGATCGGTTCCCCCGTTCTCCATACTCGGAGATTCAGCGAGACTGGTTATGGAACTTCGGTAATCTTTGGCAAAATAAAGTTTGTGAGAATCGCCAAATCGATTACTGAAGAAATTCTATCTTGTTTCGATACATGTTGTAAAGGACGAATCAACAACGTTTATTTTAATAATTGGTTAAAAAAATGTAATAAACAGAGTTTTAATTGTTAAAATGCATTAATCTTTCTCGTTTACTCATTTTTTCATCACTTTTTCTCAATAATTCAGCGAATACCAAATCGTTCCATTGCATTCTTGGTCGTTAGGCTGGATAATTCTTCCAAAGAAATCCCTTTTAATTCCGCTGCCGCCTCGGCGACTAGACGAACGTAACCCGACTCATTTCTCTTCCCACGATATGGGTGTGGAGTTAAATATGGGGAGTCCGTCTCGATCAATAATCGGTCCATTGGAACCTTCGCGATGACCTCCTTCGGCTGCTTGGCATTTTTGAACGTAATCGGCCCGCCAAATGACAAATGAAATCCCATATTTAGACACATTTTGGCAATTTCCCAGCTACCTGAGAAGGAATGCATAACACCGCCAACTTCATTTGCCTTCTCTTCCTGCAAAATTCGCACAATATCCTCATGTGCATCGCGATTATGAATCGAAATCGGCATCCCTAGACTCCTAGCAAGTCCGATCTGATCGCGCAGAACCTTATGCTGCACATCTTTGGGTGACGTATCCCAATAATAATCCAGCCCGATCTCACCAATCGCAACGACCTTCTCATGCTTGCACAATTCGGCAATCCAATCGAGGTCCCCATCCTGCATCGTAATCGCATCTTGTGGATGCCAGCCTACGGCCGCATAGATAAAGTCATATTGCTCCGCCAATTTCATCGTCGTCGGAATCGTCTCCCGATTAAAGCCAATGTTGATCATCCGCGTAACTCCCTGTTCCAGAGCCCGCTGAATGACCTCCTCACGATCCTCGTCGAACTGCGGAGCATCCAAATGGGTATGTGTATCAATAAGCATCAATGTAAATTGCGCCTCCCAGTTAGTAAATTTGTTAGTTATTGTTGACTCCATTCTGGCATAATTCGAGAATTTTAATGCTGGTCTACGAATATCTCAGCAATCTCATGCGGCAATTCGTCAATAATTGTACGAACTTTATCATCTGGAAAATACAAATGGAATTTCCCGCGTTGCAGACCACTGATCGATCTGACAATATCTGATACTTCAGAAATTTCACGCAAGCGTTCTTGACGGTCCAGAAGCAAGATCTGCTTCTCTCGCCCCTCCCCATCCGGACGAAACACATCATACGGCAGATCCGTTGGAAAATCAATTTCCAAATCGTATTCCGGATTAAGCCCTGCCTTATCAAAAGCAGCTCTAATCTCTTCAATCGTCTCCATATCCAAAGAGTCCATCTCTACATATTTATACAGCTTACGATCGATGAACCGGGAGCATAGTTCTCCAAGCAGCTCATCTGTCTCCTTCCTCCACTGCATGAAGGCCGTCTGAATCAACGCTTCATCTAATTGAAGATAGTCCTGTACCGTCATGGTGCGATTAAATAATGAAGGCAATGGTTCCGGCAGGAACTTGAAGCGATGGCCTTGCTCATATAGCTCCTTCGCTCTTTTGAAAATCTGCCTTAAAATGATCTCTGAGCTCCGTGTAACCGGATGGAAATAAATCTGCCAGTACATCTGATACCTGGACATTAAATAATCTTCCACCGCATGCATACCCGAATCCTTGACGACAATTCTTCCTTTATAGGGTCTAAGCATCCGTAGAATCCGGTCCATATCTATCGTTCCATAATTAACGCCGGTAAAATAAGCATCTCGCAGCAAATAGTCCATACGATCGGCATCCAGTGGGCTGGAGACAAGATTAACAACTATAGGTTGTTCATAATCCTTGCGGATCACCGCCGCTACTTTATCAGGGAAATCATCCCCCATCCGGCGCAGCACCGATCTGACCTCTGTATCACCGAGCAGAATACGGCATGTCCAATCCTCATGATGCATCTGGAAGGCCTGCTCTACAGAATGAGAGAATGGACCATGGCCCAAATCATGCAATAATGCAGCACATAAAGCTACCATTCCCTCTTCCCGAGGCCAGTCCGCATAATTGGCACGCTCAAATTGAGAAATAATTCGCCGGGTAATTTCATAGACTCCTAAAGAATGGGAGAATCGACTGTGCTCAGCACCATGGAATGTTAAATAAGAAGTTCCAAGCTGACGGATCCGGCGCAAACGCTGAAATTCCGAAGTATTAATGAGCGACCAAATAATTTCATCCTGCACATGAACATAATTGTGAACTGGATCCTTGAACACTTTCTCTTCCCGAAGCTGACGATACATGTAAATCCCTCCTTAACCGTAATTTGAAAAAAAACTTTGTAAGGCGATTTGACGAAAGTTTAGCTAATGTCGACAGGTTTTGTCGAATTTTGTCTAAAGTTGTTGAATATACACTTTCCAAATTGTCGAATCATAGAATAACCTGTTTTAAGCGGAAAAGCGCCTATCTAACAGTAATTTAAGGATGAATTATGCTTTTTCAACCAAAAAAATAGAAATAAAAATGAACTCTACCATAAATAGGTTGACTATTCTGGCAATGGTTGGTATCATAATTATCATAAAAGATAGAAGTTTGTCGAATAATGACACTTTTAAACTATAGCGAGAGGGGCTACTATCAGTTATGATGAAATCAACAGGTATTGTTAGAAAAGTAGATGAATTGGGACGTGTCGTGATCCCGATCGAATTGCGCCGTACACTTGGAATCGGTGAGAAAGACGCTCTTGAAATTTACGTTGACGGAGAACGGATCATGCTTAAGAAATACGAGCCTGCTTGTATCTTCTGTGGCAATGCCGAGAACGTAACTTACTTCAAGGGAAAAATTGTTTGCCATGAATGTTTGAGCGAATTGCCTACCCCTGTGACAAATTAATAAAAATAGTATATAATAGATTTACTGAATATGTTAATTCTAACCTTTTTCATATCTCCTTGGCGCCTTCCAGGCTTGAACCCGGCCTACGAAGGCCCCTTTTTTGACCCGTAAATACAATTTATGGGTTTTTAGCTATTTACAGTAAATTATAAAAAGGGGCCTTCACGCTTTTAATACCTGTTCAAAAAAGTCCTCTTTTACAGCAGCATATTATAAATATCCCGTTTTGAGACTCCCCGATCGGCAGCAGCCTTCTTCATCGCTTCTTTTCTCGGCAGCTTTTCCTGTTCTTCATAATGTGCGACATGATCCTCCACCGAGAGCGCTTGCCACCATGCATCTCTCCGCTCCTTCACCTCTTCAGGATGAGCCCCAGAGACAACGATACAATATTCGCCAATCGGCGGATGCTCCTGCAGCCATTCCAAGCATTCGCTTAATGTCCCCCGTACCATCTCTTCATAGCGCTTCGTCAGCTCGCGAGCCAGAACGACATGTCTATTCCCCCAGGCCTCCAGCAACGCCTCAAGCGATTTCACCAATCGATGTGGAGATTCATACAACAGCAATGTTCCTTGTTCATCGAGCAGTGAGCTTAATAGCTTGTCTCTATCTTTATTGTCTCGCGGTAAGAAGCCAAGGAAGGTGAATCTCTCTGTAGGTAGACCTGACACGATCAGAGCTGACAGAGCCGCGTTTGCCCCGGGAACCGGAATTACGGAAATACCCGCTTCCAGCGCTAGCTTAACCAGATCACTGCCTGGGTCAGAAATGGCCGGCAGACCGGCGTCACTAACCAGCGCCAAATTTTTTCCTTCTATTATAAAGCGTATCAATTCTGGGCCACTGGCTGCCTTATTATGCTCATGATAGCTCAGCAGTTTGCCGGGCGATATTTCGAAATGACTTAACAGCTTGCGCGTCTGTCTCGTATCCTCTGCAGCGATGATATCTGCCTCCTGCAGGGTTCGCACAGCACGATAAGTCATATCCTCCAGGTTGCCGATCGGCGTAGCGACGAGGAATAACTTCCCCGGGCTACTATTCTCCGGATTATCTTCAAAACTTCTCTGTATGCTTATACTCATGCCTTCTCCTCTTTTGATCCGTAATAGATATCCATAACTTCCTGACAGTATTCCCCGTTCTCCTGATATACGATCAGCGGAGGCAATATTTTGACGTCCGGCTTCCCATCCCGATGCGCCTCGACCAGTACCATATTGGCCTCTGATCCAGCCCGGGGGTGAACAAATCGGATCACCTTGGGCTCCATCCGGTACTTCCTTAACATCGTTATGATATCTCCAAGCCGCTGCGGTCTGTGAACCATCGATATTTTGCCCCCGGGCTTGACCAGTCGCATCGCCGCTTGCGCCACATCCTCCAGCGTGCAATGAATCTCATGCCGAGCGATGCTCTGATGCTCACTTAGCTTCAGATCCCCACCTGTTAGCGGCATATAGGGTGGATTAACCGTTATGGCATCATATATGCCATTCCCGCCTTCCTTAGCTAGATCGCGCAGATCCCCCTCAATAATGTTAATCCGCTCTGTCAAGCCGTTCATCTCCACGCTGCGCCGAGCCATATCGGCAAGTCGGGGTTGAATCTCGATACCTTCAATTTGCGCATTCGTCCGGGTTGATAGCAGAATCGGTATTACACCGTTACCGCTGCATAAGTCCAATATTCGACCGTATTTCGGAATATTTGCAAATCTCGCTAGAAGTACTGCATCCATTGAGAAGCTGAACACCTGCTCGCTCTGAATGATCGACAGATCATGGGTAAGCAGATCATCCACCCGCTCTGTCTCGTAAATTTCCACATTTCTCATGAATCGCGCTCGTCCATTTCTGCTAATTATTTGTTATATCCTTTATAAGGATTGCATTTCCCACTGGAATCTAAAAAAAACCGTAGGAAGTTCTCCCTACGGCTTGTTATTTATTCAAAAAAGACAGGCAGAACAGGCAATCGCCCTCTGTACGTAAATGTCCGTAATATACATTGCAGATATGAAAACCTTCGTGATATAACCGCGCCAGGTTATCATAACCTTCTCCCACGATATCGGTATTCTCCTTATGCTCCAGCTGCGTTTGTTCCTGCTTCCCTTCGGAAGATACCAGTTCTACCTCATTTTCCTGCTTCAGAACTTTACGCATCTTCTCATTCTCAAGCCTGAGCTGCTGGTTCTCCTCCATCAGCTTCTTCACCTCGAGCATAAGCGTGCCAAAATCGCCGTGTACTTTAGCTATTTGTTTTTCCAGCGCTTGCATATACGCGAAAATATCTTTATTCTCCAAGTTCCCACCCCAGAGTCATTCTCAATTATATTGAAAATTATGATATTCTTGACTATTTAACAACTACGTCGTCTAACGAAAGCTCCTTGACCTTGTTGATCTCGAACAATTGCACATGCACTGTCCGTGAACCGGCATTAATTCCAACGACTTTGCCTTCTCCCAGAGAAGTAATGACTTGCTTGCCAACCGTCGGCATTTCTTCCTTCACACTCTCGTAGTTATCATGCTCAAATTTGAGGCAACACATTAATCTGCCGCATAAACCGGAGATCTTGGTTGGGTTGAGCGATAAGCTCTGGTCTTTAGCCATCTTGATCGAGACAGGCTCGAAATCGCCGAGCCAAGAGGAACAGCAGAGTATCCGACCGCAAGGGCCGATCCCGCCTAGCATCTTCGCCTCATCTCTGACACCGATCTGTCTCAGCTCGATCCGGGTGCGGAAAATACTGGCCAAATCCTTCACCAGTTCTCTAAAATCTACCCGTCCCTCTGCCGTGAAATAGAAAATAATTTTGTTGCGGTCAAACGTAAATTCGACATCGACCAGCTTCATTTTCAAATCATGGTCTTTGATTTTATTTAAACATGTGGCAAAAGCATTCTTCGCCGCAAGCTTATTCTCTTCAACAATGTCGGCATCAGCATCGCCCGCAATCCGGATCACCTTCTTGAGCGGAAGAACAACGTCCGCCTCCTCAACCACCTTCTTGCCAACTACAACCTTGCCGTATTCGATCCCTCGCGCCGTCTCGACAATGACGCTCTGATCTCTCTCAACGGGAAAATCAAGCGGATCGAAATAGTATATTTTACCCGCTTTCTTGAAGCGGACACCTACTACAGTATACAAAAACTTACCCCCTTGTATAGCGATAAAAACCTGGAGAACCTCGTGTAAGAGGCTGCCACTTGTAATCAAACCCCTGCTTACCACGGGAGAAAAGTTTATCTATCTGTCAGACACGATACGTACTGCCGCCGACTAATTACGCCTGTCTACACCAATAAGAAATTGTTCAAGACAGAGCTGGGCATTCATATTTTGTCGCAGTTTTTTCTTACTTTCCGCCACGAGTTCCATCGCATGAATCCACTGCTCTTCAGCACGTGAGAAGGCATGCTTCGTTATAAAATCCAGCTCGTCTACGAAAACGATTCGGTCATGTCTATGATAGAGCGCATGAATCATGTCCTTGAACCATATATGGAAAAGGCTGAACAGGATGTCCAAATGTTCGCCTAGTCCGGCTTTGAATACGTTCTGCTGCGCTGTAATTAATAGAGATCCGCCACGGCCAGCGGTTTCCTTCCCTAATTGTAACACTACGTTTCTAATTTCTGCAAACCAATTCTGATCAAGTAAATCCCGGCAGGACTTCACTCCTGCTGCCAATTGTACAGCACATCTACACAGATTTACAGTATATCCTTCTCCGGTTAAAATTTGCATCATACGGTCCGGATCCAGCGGCATGAAGGACACCCACTGAGCTCGGGACTGAATCGTCGGCAGAAGAGCTCGTCCATTATCAGACAGTAGAATGGCTACAGCCGGAGATGGTGGCTCTTCAAGAAATTTCAGCAGACTGTTAGCGGCCTGAACAGTCATCTTATCGGCTTCATCAATAATGTACACCTTCGGATTGCCCGTCTCCGAGCGATATGAAAAGATCCGCTGTAGGTCGCGGATTTGTTCAATCTTGATACTCGCTCCCTCTGGAGCGATATAATGTAGATCAGGGTGATTGCCATGCTGTACCTTGCGGCATTCCAGACATTCACCACAAGCGTCGTCCCCGCCCTTAGTACAGAACAGAGCCTGAGCGAACGCCATAGCTACTTCTTTCTGTCCGCTTCCCGGCGGACCACTGAAAATATATGCATGGGATATTTGTTTGCGGCGGAGACTGCTCTGCAACTGCTGCTTGGCAGCCTCCTGCCCGATAATATCTGTAAAAGCCATAACTCCTCTTACCTCTTCTAAAAGCATAAATTTATGAGCATACCGCGAATTTCACCGATTTTCTGTAAAAGCTCAATCTTCCCCTGCTCCGACTCGAGCAGTTCATCAGCCATCTGCAGCAATGTAGCATCGATCTCATCCAGCAGCTTGTAACGCTTCCCACGGCCGCGTCGATCCCAGCCTCGGGAATCTTTGATGCCTACACCACGTCGAACGGTGTCTTCAAGGAAGCCCTTAACCATAAGACGGTAAGCCTTCAGCTCCCGTACCGTCATCGAACGCGCCAAGCGGTCGCCCTGCAGCTGGATCTCCTTAAATTTACGATTCAATTCATCCTTGCTGGCTTGTTCACCATGCTTATGCATCACATCGGCGAAGCTCTTGGCCTGAGTCGGCTTAGCCGCATTATCGCTTACGCCCAGGCGGCTGTTCAACGGCCTGAACCCCGGATCAATCTTCAAAGCTGTCACCTGCCTATCCATCTATGATTGTTATGATTCTATCATACTAAGCAGATATATGGTTAACATTATGTTTAGAAATGTTCAAATCGATCAACCGGCAATACGAATACCGTTGCCCCACCGACTTGCACTTCAACTGGCAACGGCAGATAGGAATCCGTTGTTCCGCTCATAGGAGTTACTGGAGTTACTAGCTGCTCACGTACTTTACAACTATTGCGTATGACATCCAATACGGATTCTACCTGATTATCATCGACCCCGATCATGAATGTCGTGTTGCCTGCGCGCAGAAACCCACCGGTACTGGCCAGCTTCGTTGCTCGAAAGTTCTCCTTAACAAGTGCGCTGGACAATTTATTGCTGTCTTTATCCTGGATAATCGCAACAATTAATTTCATTTGCAGTCCCTCCTCATATTTTTGTGAACCAGAACATCCAAATTTATATAAGGCAGTATTGGTTCAGGCTATCCTACTATTTTGACAAAGAACGCTTAAATTCCTCTATGGCTCTAAGAAGTTGGCTTTTGATCAATTCTGCAATCTCCTGTTTCGAACCGGAGGCATCGATCACTTGAATCCGATCCGGGTACATAGAGAGTACTCTTTGATACCCTTCGCGGACCTGCTGATGAAATGCCAACTCCTCCAGATCAAGACGATTCACTTCACGTCCTTGATTGGACTCGATTCGTGCCAGTCCTTGCTCTGGCTCAATATCCATATAGAAAGTAATGTCCGGCATGCGTCCATTCGTAGCGAACAGATTAATTGACAATACTTCTTCAATGCCTAGACCGCGGGCATACCCCTGATAGGCCAGGCTGCTGTCAATGAATCGGTCACATAATACGAAGTTGCCTTCGGAAAGGGCCGGCTCGACCCTCTCGGCTAAGTGCTGACGCCTTGCGGCAGCATAGAGCAGCGCTTCTGTACGCGGATCCATCGTCGTATGCTGCGGATTAAGTATGACTGCTCGAATCTTCTCAGCAATCTCAATACCGCCAGGCTCACGGGTCTTGATATAAGGAATCCCCTGCTCTTCAAGCACCGCCGCCATTTCTTCAATCACCGTCGTCTTGCCCGATCCTTCACCGCCTTCCAATGTAATAAACATTCCTCTATCTTTCGCTTTCACGATGTTCCCGCCTTTGTTCTGTACTTTGATATACGTTGATCATACGCAGAGAAGAATCCTCTATGCCTTGGCATTTTGCCTTGGAGCGCCTGAGCTGGAGCAACGCGGTCTTTATTTCAATCGTAATCCATTCGCCCGGATACAGGATAGGAATCCCTGGAGGATATGGGATAACCATCTCCGCCGCCTGGCGCCCAGCGCTCTCCTCGATCGGAATTCTCTCGATCAGTGCTGTTGCTACTGGCTGAAGACTGAACAACACGGGAGTCGACACGTTCGCTGCCATTGGCATGGTCTGACTGCTATTTTTCGCTTGTAATTGTGGTTGTGATGCGGCTGGTGTATCTAATATGTTCCACGTGGAAATATTAGCCTCAGATGGGTTCAGCTCTGCTGAACAGGCCTGCTGTGCTCCCGTTGTTAAGCCGCTTCCTGCTGCAGCGATTTCCTGAAGAGCGGCAAGTAGACGATCCACATCTTGCTGTGAAGTACCCACACTCAGAGCAAGGACAACATATCGTTCATCGCTCATCTCCGGAATACAGCCACACGCCTCCAATGCCTCTTGCAGAGCATAGCCGTTAAGCTCTCCTGCTGCATCATACAACACCACTTTGAACGGGTCTTGTATAGAGTATGCACCGCTGTCTCCGCTTGCGCCTAGTTCAACAAGACCGAAGCGTTTCATGGCCCTGATCTCATTACGCATTTGCGAGGCTAAATCTAGCGCCTGCGCGAACAGCTTCTCCCCGCTGGCCTGAAGTAGACAGCGGCTTAGATCCAGCGAAGCCATGATCGGATAAGAAGGGCTGGAGCTCTGCACCATCGCGAGCCGCAGCCGGATTAGGCTGCGGTCGAGCAGACCGCCCTGCACATGCAGCATTGCGCCCATCGTCATGGCGGTCAGCATTTTGTGCGTGGACTGCACCACGCCGTCCGCTCCCTGCGCGAGAGCGCTGGGCGGCAGCTGCCGGTGCAGCCCGAAGTGCGCGCCGTGCGCTTCATCCACGAGCAGCGGTACGCCGCTGTCGTGGCATAGCTGCGCTAACGGCTGCAGCTTGGTCCCCATCCCGTAGTAGTTCGGGTGCGTAACGAGCAGCCCCTTGGCGCCGGGATACCGGCTCAGGGCCTCAAGCACCGTCTCCACGGACGGGATGGTGGCCAGACCACTCGCCGCGTCAATCTGCGGCGAGAGGAACACGGCGTTCGCGCCAGCAAGCATTAATCCGTGAATCACGGATTTGTGGACGTTGCGCTGAACGAGCAGCACATCGCCTGGAGCGGTACACACGCTCAGGATCAAGGACAGGTTGCCGACCGTACTGCCGCCAACCAGGAAGAACGTCTCCGCGGCGCCGAAATACTCCGCCGCAAGCTGCTGCGCCTCCAATATTACTCCCTCGGGATGATGCAGATCATCCGTTCCTGTAATTTCCGTCGCATCGATTTCCATGACTCTTGCCAGAGCCATCTCCTCATTAATATCCCATATATCCGAATAGGCTTGTCCGTCCTTATGGCCTGGTACATGGAAGGAAGCATCCTTCCGCTTCCGGTAATGAACCAGCGCTTCATACAACGGGGCCCGTGGCTTGTGCTCCGACATCGCTTAATCTATTCCTTCCTGTTACGTTTGCTCTTGCTGTTCTTTTGCTCCATTTTACCGCTTAATCGCCTGACAGGGCAACATAAAAGGACCCGTCATCATTCAGATCAGGTCCTCTTTAAGTACTCTTTAGGCAGTAGTCCGGCATCAATCTTCTATTTATAATGTAATTTAAGGATATATAAGGAGTAACTAGGCATTTCTCTGCATCCAAATTTGCTTCATTTGATGAATAAAGAAATGATATTTCTCTTCCTGCACATCCGTATGGACCATCTCTGATTCACAAGCATCACATATAAATTCTGATACGATATGAATGCCATCTTTCTTGGTCTCTCCGCAGATGATACACGTACTTCCGGTAAGCTCATTCATATGCGATCCCACCTTGTTTGTTTTACTACCAGTATGATACATATTCTATTATTTTAAACCCTTTCATAGTTAGATTCCTACTTTATATATATGCGGAAGCCCTAATAACTGTGTTTGTACGTAAGCAAATCTTAATTATTTCTGCTTTCATCCGATATATTAATCAGGGATTTACATTTTTTTAGTTCTATTGACAAAAAGGAGGGTCGTCCACACTCATGCCCGCGGAGTCCGGAAGCGCAACCTTTTATAATTACAAGCTTCTCAGAAGAATTACAATCCCCAAAGCCCTGATCGGCGGTTTATCTACGCTTCCCTTCATTTGGCTATTGGCTGAAATAGTATTCATCACATGGACAAGTATATTCACTTTCTTGCTGGCGTTATTTATCGTCTTGTGGATCCAATTCGTTATTACTCGCTCTGTCCTTATTATCATAAGCCATTCTTATAAGAAACGCTGGCATTTCAAAATGCGTCTGCCGTGGATCGGATATCTACCGGAGCAATTCGTCAGTTATTCAACATTCCGCCGCACCCAGCATTATGCAACCTGGATTGGAAGCTGTATCATCGCTATTCTCATTCCGTGGTCGCCTGTTTCCTTTATCATGGCCTTATTGTTCTGGCATTTCTGGTTCATGGCCCCAAGGCTGATCATTCTGCTCCGCTTCCGAAAGCAGCCCCGTGACGGAATCATTAAGCTGACTCCGCAGGACGCTTCCTACTACATGCCTTAACCTAGATCATTAGTTCCAACCAAATGAAAAAGCCTGTCACCCACGATATACCGGGGGACAGGCTACTTTTAAGCATAACTACGAAATTTCACTACTGATTATTCCTTGATTAAGAACCGCTATCTAAGCCTTGAACGACAGCCCTACTTTCTCTCTTGGGAACGAGTACTGTAAAGCTATTATTATAAATAGTAAGCTGCACGGTTAATTTGTCTTTCTCGTAGACGGTTGTTGTCCCCTTACTTTCCTCTGCCTTCTCCGTCCAGCCCCACTCCTTGATAATCTTCTGATAGGCCTCCGGTACACCGCTATCCTCATTCAGGCCAGATAAGGAATAATGGGCATAGTCCATCTTCGAGTTATTCGGCGCAGTCTCCACCCGATTGGCCTCCTTCGGAACCGGGAAACTCTTCTCCACGGATGCTCCGACGAAGGTCGTCCAGGAAGGCTTAGAGGAACCGCAACCAGTTATGACAAACAGCATTAGGATCGTTCCCAACAGATAGAAGGAATATCTTACTCTCTTTTGCCACATCAAATATTCCTCCCTACCCAGAATTATTTACAATGATTCTTTCTTCACCCGGATCATTCATGAAGTAGGTTCAATTTCCTGAGTAATAAGGCACCAATATAATTATAACGATAGTCCTATATTTGTCGGTAACAAAAAGGTTACATTAGTTATTTTAAGATTATTGTTATATTTACTCTATTCTATTCCTTAAATGACCAAATAAGCTGTTTTTTTAGGGAATATCGCCTTTAATGGGAACGGAAATTCAGGAAACCCTGCTGCATACGGCGTATAATCATAGACTTGGAAAAAGACTTTTAAAGCCTCTTCCCCTTGCTGCAGGTAGAAGTCCGGCTGACTCCCCAGCGCAACGAAGCCTCCAAAATAATCTGGCAGCTTTAGAAAATCCGCCTTAATTTGTTCATTCAGTGGGCTTAGATCATGCTCACCCGGTCCGAGTAAGTCTTCCAGGGACATCTGACTCCCATCGCTTAGAGAGAACGTGTAGGCCTTTCGATAAGGCATCCCATGGGCGCCTCCGGTATAGACGTGCTGCTGCGTCAGCAAGCTGAGAATACCATCTTTATTATACGTAACGATGAAACTGCTGGAATATTGATAGTCGATGCTAATCTTATTCTGACCTTGGCTCTGACTATCCTCACTTCTCTCCCGCAAACTCTTCTCTATTTCTTCTCTGAACCGATCCACATCGCTTCTTAGAATCTCATTGATTGCTTGCTCTATCTTATCATTATCGATTCCCGTCACTTCAGGATACTTCAGATGGATCGAAGCCTGATCTCCCTCTTGATCAAAAGTCTTAACATTTATTCCCAACGCATTCTCCTTGACGCTCAGCACGTTAAGCTTCTTGGCAGCTAGGCTCCAGTCTCCCTGGTATCCCAAGTAATTCTTCACAACTTGAAAAGGGATATACAAATGCCCGTCTATGATACAGCCGCTGTCCTTAAGATAGAAGCCATTCATATCAACCGATTCCCCATATTCAGATACCGCAATGTTCAACTGCCGATATCCTTGCCCTACGGAATAAGTACGAGTCTCCTTGTTGTAACTTAAAGGCAGACCAAGTCCATCCCGCAGAAAAGTAATAGGTACCCAGGTCTTCCCCTTGATCCATAACCCTTCATGTCCGGTAATGACCCCGTTTGCCTTCAATACAATCTTTGTATAAGTCGTATTCGTGTTCTGATTTTCTATGTTAGTTGAACTATGATTAGCTTGAGCTGGCTGAGCACTGTCTACCAATCCCTCATCAGCCGCATAGCCTATCCCCTGCATCAGCAAAATACCTCCCAATATAACGCCGGCTGCCAAGGCCATAGCTCCTCTTCTCATTCGCAATCCAAACATTTGGTTCTTCTCTCCCTTGAATAAAATAGATCTCTGTCTATATCTAACATAGCTATTGTATTCAATTTTTGTACGAAATGGATGACAAAGCCCATTACATTTCTTTAGCACTTTTGACCAAAAATTTGCAGTTTATTAACCTGTTATTGAGTATCCTCACCGCTTTCTTTATGAAATATAGTAAATATTGCCTTAGTACAGAAGATATTAAACCAAACAAAACTTTGCAAATGCAAGGATACATATCATACCCCGGCCCTACTTAGGAACGTTACATGTAATTCTCCGTCCTACCTATTATTAAAATCCAAGGACCTTTATCCTAATTACGAATTTAGCGATTAAATAAAAAAACCACCACCGATTAACGGCAGTGGTTCTTATCGCTTGGCGGCTTCCTACTCTCCCAGG
>NZ_BAAACX010000026.1:0-130882 GCF_039521865.1 Paenibacillus motobuensis
CTCTTATAATATATCACATCCAAGTCATTAATGCAAGCATTATTTTTAATTTCTTTTTCAGAAGCTGTCCAACAATGCTTCAATTAACGACCGGAGTTATAATGTACCACGCTTACTGACTCATTACAACATATAAAATATTCCAATTGATTTACCCGTTGCTCATTCTTCCTTATAAACTTTAAAGATCTTGCCTGGCCATTCCAGTTTTTAAGGCTGATACCTTCCACCATACTCCTTTCTTGCTAGGTCCGTATATTTCTTAACAAACTCTCCTTTTGCCTGCGTGTATCCGTCTCTGTCGTGCTGATACTGATCCTTTAGAATAAGTTTGAGTTCAACATATTCTGCCGCTACTTCAGTGTGAGTATTCAAATAATCTCGAAAATACAGTTCGCCCCAATCTCCACGGTAACGAACATGAATATGAACAGCCTGCCCCCGAAACCCCTTGGGAGTATACCCCTTTAGATACATTATAATGTCACTCTCGGGCGTATTGACGACATAACCTGCATCTAACATCGTTTCGGTTATGCTTAGGATATCGGTATCTTCTTTCACTTCTATTAGAATATCAACAGTAGGTTTCGCAATAAGTCCGTCAACTGCGGAACTTCCAACGTGACTGATTCTAACTATTACATCCCCAAAGATGGACTCCAAATAATCTTTTTCTTTGAGGAAATACTCTTTCCATTCTGGATTATGTTGTTCAAGCAAAATGGGAAACAACTGAGCAAGCTGTTCGTCTGTAACATTTGAAAAATCCTGTCTCATGATCATAATTACCTGCTCTCTATAAATTAAATCGCTATCCACCAGAACACACCAAATTTATCGATCAGATTAGAACAGTACGGATTCCAATCACACGGGCCAAGAGGATCAATAACTGTACCCCCATGACTCAGTACATCATAAGCTTTGCGGACAGCTTCCTCGGTACCCATATCGTATACATTGAAGGCCATAGTTTGCCAAGAGGTTTTTTTACTAACATCGCAACTCTGGGGTGCTTCACTTACAGCCAAGAACAGTTCACTATTTAAAGTTAATTCGCAATGCGCATAGGCATTCTGTGTTTCATCCTTTATTTCTAAAGTTTTTGCTAACCCAAATGCTGTGCAATACATATCAACTGCTTCGATACTTCCCCTGACATATACTTGCGAGCTTATTTTCATTCTATTACCTCCTTCGTTGATCCTTAGTTTTCTATAACGCCAAAAGCAATTACAACTCTATTATACAGAACCTGGTCCGAATACCGGCGCTAATCTTGATGCAGACAATTGCTCACTCAGTCCAAAATATTCGCAGAAATTCATGATCATCGGATTCCATTTCGACGGATCGATATAGTTTGAGTTTGTATCCATAAGAAGATAATCTTCTATGTGAACTTTTTCGATGCGTACTTCAATAGCGACAAGAGAACTCGGCTCTTCAAAAGGATGGAGCTTCACGAACTTAGCTTCCAAATGAACGGGGCATTCTTTTACGCGCGGTGCTTGAACTAGATGTGATGGAAGTTGGGTTAACCCAGCGATACCGAATTTATCGGCTTCATACTTATATCCTCTCATTGCTTTAGATTCTGGCACTGGATTTCGCCCCGTTAAGAGGGTCAACCGATCAATTGCAGGGATCAAGTCAATGGACGGAAGATTAAGTACACATTCTCCTTCACGGATCAAATTCTGAACTGTCTGTGCCTTGCTACTTAAACCTAGCATACACGACTGATTAAGCCACCAGGCAGAGGACATCGGAGCCAAGTTGGCCGTACCATCTTCGTTAATCGTACTTATCAGCACAACAGAAGTGCCAAAGTAAAGAATTTTAGGGTTAATTACCGTATGCATAACCGATCCACTTCTCCTCTGTGATCAATTTTCAAACTTAATATATCACAGGCCTTTTACAGTAAATAGGGATACGGAATAAGACAGCAAGATGTCAAAATATTAGAAAGCGAAAGGATGTAATCCTTCCGCTCCTGCAACTCAAGTTATTTAGAAACGATGTACGCTATTGTTGTGATTATCCATAAATGAGCTGGATAGAAAATATAGAAGAAGTATTTTGCAAATTTAGAATTGCTTCCTCTCTCGCCATTATACATATACAAAAACGGGATAACGAAAATAAACATAAAGTCCGAGTTAATTCCTAGCATTGTTATTGTTGTTAATAGATCTCCGTAATTTACAAATGTCATCAAGAACAAAACAAGCGAAAGACATAGATACCCGATATTTCTGTATTTATTTTTACCATAGGTGAAATATGTGATGAGCATAAACGGTAGAATTACCATACCGCCTTCAGCTATTAAAATTCCAATCACTATTAAAACAGCGGAGCATATAAAACCCAATATTCTATTCTTGATTTTGGTTATTGCGGCTAGCATTAATACACCGATTGCTAGAGTTAAAAATATATTGTTGTGAACGGTAATACCATGATCTTTAAATAATAAATTCAGTAGACTGTTACCTGCAAACATAAAAGCTGCCCATGAAAATAACCTCATAGTGTATTTTTTCAAATTGCTTGTATACATAAATCCTTCGACAGCGCCATATGCAAACCATACTCCGACCACTCTAGTGATAACATGAAAAATAACTACCCAATTTTCAGGAATAAAATAAGCGATATGGTCCAAAACCATTAAACACGCCATGAGTAATTTAATTTGGAATCCGTTAAGCTTCATTTTTCGCATATATATTTATCTCCTTTTCTTCTTTCCTCCCTGTACGTTCGATATTGATTATAATTTTCCATGTAAAATTTTACGATCTATATAACTTACACTATCATTACATATTTGAAATAAAACAAAAAATCATGAAATTAATCATGATCTTCAAACCACTTCTAACTATAGTGATAATGAAGTCTGAATCAATCCTGCAATAAAAAACGATCGATTCCCCCCAGTAGATTCGGGTGAATTCGCTTCTGCTGTATGGCCTCGGCCGCCAGCTTCGGTAACGGGCGAGCTGCAATAGTCTGATCGAAGGCGCCAAATTTGCGCAATCGCCCGAAATATTCCTGTTTGCCTGACTTCCGGTACAGCGCCTCGTTTAAGGTGAGGGCTGCAGTCCGAAGTTCGGGCGAGTCGGGCTTCAGTAGCCACATCGCGAAATGAATGATTGCCTGGTCCTGCTCACCCGCGTATTGTTCCGACATATGTTGTAGTTCGTCCACTGCATCGCCAGTACTGATCTGTCCCAAGCAAGACTTTAGTTGCAACAACTGTACATGCAGCTTAACCTGCAAATCCCGCCGCTTAAGTTGAATAGCAAGCTTCAATGCTTCTTCTGCGGCATTCATAGCGCTCTCGTATTGATTCTGACGTTCCCTCAGTAAGCTCGTAAAATAGAGAGCTTCGCATTCGAAGAAAGGAATGCGAAGCTTCTTCGTTAACCGTGCCGAGCGTTAGATCCACTGGCCGGCTATCTGTAGATCCAACATATACGGTGCCATCTGCAGCGACTGCAGGCGAGGACGAATTGATCCCTCCTCCTGTCTCGAACGTCCATCTCTCTACGCCATTTGAACTTGGCATATATAAATTTGTGATAATGTTCGGTTTCACTTCAATCCTTAAATCCGGATTTAACTGAAGATCAAGCGCCTTAGCGGATTGAAGCAGATTGAAACAAGCCAGTAATAAGGCAACAAATAAAACAGAAAAACGCGATTTCTTATCAAACATAGGGAACCCCCTTTCATCTGCACTATTCTCGGACCTTCAGCAGGCGGACGATGGCTGACGCGGCTTCTGTGCGGGTGGAAATTGCTCACGGGGCCAGTTTACTTGTCGGGGAAAACTCCGGGTTGATGATGCCATCCTGTCCTATCACAAACGTCCTTCTAAACAATTCTAAAGTAGCGAGCGCTTCAAAAGTGTTTCCTTATCTGTTACCTGTTTTTGAAACGCTTTTGAAGCGTTTATCTTGGTATGCTCTTGCTAATTGAATCGATTATATGACTGGAGGAAGATTATAGATGAAAAAGAAATACGTTATTCTGTTGCTCATCATCACCGCCATATTCTCTCTTTCGACCGGAGCTTTTGCCGCTAGCAATCTTACCGAGATCAAGGCGTTCCTCAACGCAGGGATTAACTTCCGTCTGGACGGCAAGACTTCGCATCCACTTGACGACCATGGCAAGGAAGTGCTTCCGATCACGTATAACGGAACGACATATTTGCCTCTTCGAGTCATAGCCAATGCCTTGGACGTTCCGATTACATGGGATGGCTCTACGCAAACCATCGGAATTCGTGAGAGCAGCAATCTTACGTTGTATTCCAAAGACGTGAAAGTGGATTATTGGAGCGAGAAATTTTACGATGTGATCAACAAAAAGCAACTTGTATTCGGAAATCATCAGTATGACGGAGCCTACGCTTTTACAGCGGAAAACGTAGGGTTGGGTTGGTACGAGGGATCACCTTACTTGAAAATGGACTTCGGCAAAAAGTACAAAACCTTGCATCTGGTTCTGTATTCTCCTTCGTCAATGAAGCTCAGGGTATTGAACGGCGATAAGCAACAATTGACGCAGGAAATCAGTCTCGAGGCAGACCGGGTAACAGAGCTGGATGTTGACTTGCAAAATAGCCAATATGCCTTCGTCTCGGCTTACGATGCCACGAATCAAGCCGAAAAGCCGCTTCTCTACGTATTGAAGGACAGCTATGTTACGACGGAAGGCATTCCTGCTTCGATGGATAAGTTAGGCGGCAACTAGATACTTGATCTGGAGTTATGAATCACTTATCTCCGTCATTTGGAAATCATTAAAATCAAAAAACACGCCATCAGGCGTGTTTTCTTTCTCCTCTTAATTGCTTCTTGCTTCCGAATTGTGTACGATACATGATCCATACTCCCAGAACGGTTAACATTAACACGAAGTAAATATTGCTGTATACATAAGAATCTGGGAGCGCATTGAATGGATTTAAGCGAAACGTAACGCCTTGATCGACGATTTTGCTGTAAACGCTTGTAGCCACTGCCCCGGATAAGAAATTCAACATGGATAGTAGCCCCATACCGATTCCGGTCTGTTCCTTCGGCAGCGTTCTGGATATCGTATTGGATAGAGCAATCTGAATGAACATTTGTCCAACATTGCCAAAGATAAGGAAGACAGCGACGATCATAGGAGAGACACCCGCAAAAAGAGACATCAAAGAAAAACAAATAACAAGCAATGCGCTGGCAATCGTGAACAAAACCATATTGCCTTTAATATCCGCTAATTTTCCAGCTTTACGTCCCAAGAATGCCGAGACCGCTGCTCCAGGCACCATTGCAAAGCCGATCAACCCCGCTGAGAGCTTATGCACATTTGCCAAGAGCTGAGGAGTGAGGAAGGGCAGTGAATATCCAACAGCCATGACCAGTACTGCGATAGTTAAACCTAGTGAATAACTTTTGTTACGGAACAAGTTTGGATTCACAAAGGGCACTTCCGCTCGGCGGATACGGATGAAGAACAAGAGGAAGGCTATCGCACCTACTAAGGCTGGCAGCCAATCCGTAAACGTAATGGACAGTAGTAAACTTGCCACTGTACCAGCCAGCAGTCCGCCGCCGATCCAATCCAGCTTTCCACCATTACTCTGCTCAGCAACGAGATATTTACGGTATACAGGCAACGTAAAGACGAGAAGCATCGGTAGGCAGAACAACCACCGCCAATGAGCGAAGCTGACAAGCATTGCGGACACGACTGGACCGATTGCATTACCGATGGCCAACCCGCTTGCCGTAATGCCGAGCGCCCATCCTCGTCTTTCGGTTGGGAAATATCGTGTCGGTACGATCATCGCTGTCGCGGGGATGACTGCTGCACCGCTTGCTTGCAAGATTCTGCCCAAAAGTACCATCCAATAGGTTTGAGAAGCTAATCCGATCAGAGAACCGAAACTGAAGAAGAGTAGCCCGAAAGTAATCAAGCTTTTTAAGTTAAACAGATCCGCTAATTTGCCGTACACCGCAGAACCAATTGCATAGATAAGTAAATAGCTGGCAGACACCCAGCCTACTTGCGAGTAGGTAAGATGGAACTCTTCGCTCATCTTCGGCAGTACGATATTGAACATGGTCGCACTCATAGAAGATAAAATCATAGTAAATGCAAGGATATATATTAACTTGTCGGTCTTCATGAGAAATCACCCTTTCCTTTGGATAGGGATTATTTTACAATCAAATATAGATAAATAATAATATATATTTCTTTATGTATTCATAACCTATAGTATATGGAAATGGAGCGATAAGATTGGAACTGTTACAACTGCAATATTTCCGCACAGTTGCCAGATTGGAGCATATGACTAAGGCGGCTGAACAACTTCATATTGCGCAGCCTGCTCTCAGCAAGACGATATCCAGACTGGAGGAGGATCTTGGTGTCTCGCTATTTGACCGTGCGAATCGGCAAATTCGCCTTAACGCTTTCGGCAAAGCCTTTCTTGCCAAAGTCGAAGCTTCTTTATCCTTATTGGAAGAAGGGCAGAAAGAAGTTATGGATATGGCAGGGTTAGAACGAGGAATCGTCAGTATCGCTACGAATGCATTAAATCGCCTCTCACCTGCGATAGCGGCGTTTCGCGAGCGGTTCCCGGATGTCAGCTTCCGCATCAATCAGATTGCGCCTGCCGAGACGAATCAAATTGGGGTGCTTTTGGAGCGGGGGAACGTAGATCTCGGGTTTGGACCGATGTCTATTCATAAGCCGGGCATTCGTGAATTGCCCGTTCTGCTGGCAGAAGTCTACCTTGCTGTGCCACACGGCCACAGGTTAGAACATCAAAGCAGCATTACATTGGACCAAGTGGCAGATGACTCATTCATCGATTACAAGTCTGGACACCCGTTTCGCCAAGTCAATGACGAGATAAGTCGCAAAGCGGGAATTAGGCGAACTATTGTCTGTGAAGTAGAGGAGCCCACTGCTTTGGGGAGCCTTGTACAGGCAGGTCTTGGGGTTGCATTCGTCCCGGGATGTAAAGGGGATCAATTACCGCAATATACCTTGCTAACGATCGAAGGTACAGATAACAAACGCGCCTTTTCCGTATCTTGGAATGAAGTACGATATCGCTCTGAAGCTGCGTGCGAATTCCAACGCTTTCTTGTCGAGTATTTTGCAGATAAATAACCCCATGAGTAAATTACTTTATTGCATAGAAAAAGGACGTAGCCTCCTACGTCCTTTCACACTATAAGCCCTTCAAACCCAATGGTTCTATTTGTTATGACTATTTCCGCAAAATCTTCTCCATTGCCTTCCCCTTTGCTAACTCATCGATCAATTTATCTAAATAACGAATTTCCTGCATCGTTGGTTCTTCGATGTCTTCCACTCGGACACCGCAGACCACCCCTTTGATCAAATCCCTTGAAGGATTCAGTTGGGGAGCTTCCGCAAAGAAAGTCTCAAAGTCTGTCTTTTTTCCCAGTTGCGCTTCCAGCTCTTCCTGGCTATACCCTGTCAACCAACGGATGATTTCATCGACTTCTGTTTTCGTACGTCCTTTTCTCTCCGCCTTCGTAACATAATGAGGATAGACACTTGCGACACTCGTTGTATAAATCCGATGTTTGGTCATGTTACACCCCTCTCCGTTTTCTATATTTAGTCAATAACTATAACTATTTTTAGATAAAGAGTCTATAATAGCGTTTCTGTACTAAGCGTAAAGCCTTCAATCGCGACATCTTCGTCGACTTCAATCATGATGCAGCGTTTACCTTGGAAATTCACCTGTTTTAAATACCTTAAATCCTGCGGGCTAACCGAAATCGTAGCTACCTTTGTTTCGATCTTAATGGATTTGGAAGTAAACTTCGGCATGACGCTGGTTGCTTTCATTTCATAGTTCTTGTTGTCCACGATGGTTTCGAATGCCCGCTCCACCTTCTCGGTCGTCACGTCCTCTACGCCGCTTGCGTTCAGTACGCGCTCCAGATCTTTATAATCCAGCTTCGGAGGTTCTTCCTCCTTCGTCTCCTCGTTAATTTCGATCACCCGGTTGATTTCCTCGTACACCTGTGCAATGGTGGCTGAATCGAGCTGCTCGCCGGTCACTTCCTTGACGATATCTTCGAAGATCGCTCGCTCTTCCAGTGCCGTCACGGATCTTTCTCCGTTCAAGACCTGTTCGACAAAATGAGGATCTGGAAAATTCGATTTTCCCGTACAATACAAAATACGATTCACGTCGGAATAATTGTCCGTCACGCTAGGGTACAGGAATCCTTGCTCCGGCGTACTTAACTTGATAATCGGATCTACAATGACATTGTACTTGAACTCTCTCTCCACATAATCGAACAAGAGAGTCTTCCGTTGTTTCTCCGTAGAATTCACACTGCATAAAATGAACGGATGGGCGAACACCTCGTTCTTCTCGCTCTCTTCCGCTTCATCGTTTCTCGCCTTGGTCGGCAAATAATACTGTCCCCGAACGAACGTGATCACCATATCCCGCTCATATTTGGCATCCGTCATCATTCTCTCCACAAGCATCAGCATCAAGTCCTGCCATTCTTCCGGATCACCCGACACGAGAGCTTGGTGAAGCAGTACCTGCGCCGGTTCCTCCGCTGCTTCCTGAAACTTCAATTCGAACAGCTTATGATCCAATTCACCGGTCAGCAGTTTTTTGAAATTGCCCATATACAGCTCCTGCTTCTCTTTGTCCAACAGGCCAAACGGCAGCCGCTCCCAGTGATAGATTTCATTGGTTTCCTTCATAATATACACGTTGAGAATATCTTCAATATTCATCAAATCGTTATCCATCTTAAATTGCTTGCGTATATGTGCGACTTCTTTCTTATTCATAGTTCGTCAGACAACTCCTAGAAAGTAAATTGGCTCTACCAGTATAAACGATATAAAACCCCTTCGCTAGAAGGGCTTTTAACATGACTCCTGTTCTGTCGTCAATGTCCGTCACAAACTTCTCCATTTGAACCCGCTCGATCAACAAAAAAAGCAGTCCCTTCTACATAATATAGAAGGAACTGCTAATCCAGGGTCTTATATTAAGAATTCAACCTTGGAACTGGAAATACCGCAATAATCTGCAATTCCCACATTCAGCAGATGTGTAATCATTTCGTCATAGTTGCGCTTTCTCATCTGTTCTTTCGAAACCCCAGCCAGACCAATCCACAGAACATGCTGATGATGAAGGTGGTTCGAACCGTACGCAAACCCATTCTTCCATACACGGTCGATATATCCCTTCAGGACAGCCGGCAGATTCCACCACCAAACGGGGAAAATAAATGCCAGAGCGTCATGCTCCTTCATCCGCCTTATTCCATTTCTACTTCAGTAGAAAAGGACTGTTCCGCGACTGACCAATCGGGTTCATCGGCTCCTTTTAAAACAGGATCAAAACCAATCCCGTGCAAATCCAATATCTCATAATCGTGGCTAGCCTCGGCATTCCGGCCGAGATACCTGGCCTGCTGCGGTACAGTGGTGCCTATCCTGTTTCCTCCACCACAAATTCATCGAGCAGCGCACGTACTTCACTTGTTGACTTTGCGTTCATTAAGCTATTTCTTAATTCACTTGCCCCTCGGAATCCACGGACATATATTTTGAAGAAGCGGGCAAGAGGGCTGAATGAACGTGGCTCCTGTGCTGAATATTGATCATGTAGATCCAGATGCAGCCGCAGCAGATCAAGCAATTCCTCACTGCTATGTTTCTTCGGCTCCTTCTCAAAAGCAAATGGATTTTGAAAAATACCACGCCCAATCATAATGCCATCTACACCGTATTGTTCAGCGAGCTGGAGGCCGGTCTGACGGTCAGGAATATCCCCGTTAATGGTTAGAAGTGTATCAGGTGCTACCTCATCACGAAGTTTCTTAATCTCCGGAATCAGTTCCCAGTGAGCGTCTACTTTGCTCATTTCCTCCCTTGTCCGCAGATGAATGGACAGATTCACAATGTCTTGTTTCAAAATATGGGTTAACCAGTCGCGCCATTCGTCTACGCTACTAAAACCGAGCCTTGTTTTTACACTGACGGGCAGTCCCCCGGCTTTGGCGGCCTGGATAAGTTCCGCTGCAATGTCGGGACGGCAGATCAGGCCGCTTCCCTTCCCATTCTCTGCTACATTCGCTACAGGACAACCCATATTAATATCGATGCCTTTAAACCCTTCTTTCGCCATGCCGATACTCATTTGACGAAAGTATTCCGGCTTATCTCCCCAGATATGGGCTACAATCGGCTGTTCATCCTCTGTAAAAGCCAAACGTCCGCGAACACTGTGATTCCCATCCGGGTGACAATAGCTCTCTGTATTTGCAAACTCCGTAAAAAACACATCCGGTCTGGCTGCTTCACTTACGACATGGCGAAACACAACATCGGTCACATCTTCCATGGGCGCCAGTACAAAAAAAGGTCGTGGCAAATCGCGCCAAAAATTGTCTTTCATATCCAATACCCCTCTATAAATATAGGAAAAATCTTTATCCCGAAATGGTAATTACAACCTGCTCATGCTCTTGCTTTTTCTTCACTTATAGCATGTTTAAGCAACATAAATCAAACGGCAGTATATGTTAACCGTAGCAGTGAAAGCACTCCTAAAACGATATGACCCGTCAATGCGATTTCATTTTCATAACGAGTTGCGTCGTAGTTCATAAAAATACTGCACAATGGGATGCTTTAACTTCATCTTCTCAGCCATGTTTAAAATTCGCTTTTTGCCAACTCGTCTATCCACTAAAGCTAAAATATTTAATAAGATATCATTACTCTCCAAGCTTTCATCTATAGAAATCGATAAAAACGTAGTAGCTACTAAGACAAAATTGGATTTACTTAATGCGGCCTGTGCTGACATAAGCTCTTTTGCAAGTTCTGAAACTTTTCTGCTTCTTGCAATGACTTTAAGACGATCCTCGGGAACGGTCCCCTTGGTATCCTTTCTGATCGCTTCAATTTCATCATGGGTGATAGGAATTTGGATATCCGGATCATTCTTAATTTCCTGCTCCGTCTGATACCATCGGATTGAACCAGTTGTATCACTCATATTAAGTACGTTCTTTTTATCTACAGCAAGATAACAAATTCCGGATTTATCAGGTAGATAACGATAACTGGTTGCCCGGTATTCGACCCTTCCATTTAACGCAGGAGAGAGAAAGCTCTCCAGTTGTTGCTTTAATTTGCTCCAGGACATGTATCCTCCTATATTCTCAAAGCCTGACTACCAGTATTTCGCGGCAGTTTTATGACAATGGCACCTATAGTCCAGGCTGGTTTGATTTAAAATAACAAAATTTCTAAAATATTGCCCTTGCCATCTAACGGCTCAAGCTTACAGTCCGATTTTCGTTTTCTCTCGATTTGTTACTTATATTTTTCTTCAGGATCAGTACAGATAATGCCTGGAATTCGAGTACCCTCTACAGTCTTTTGCCTGCTAATTTTATAAATAGCAAACACCACCAATCATCGTCAATTTGGCCTATACATTTTGCCCTTGAATCAATCCAATTCAGCGCGGGAGAATAAATCCCTGATTACGGCGTCATCCTCGCAAGCATCTTTAAATCCTATTGCAAATTTTTGTAAAGCCTCTCTACTATCTGAATAAGCGCAGAACATATCGGCTTCCGGGTCAAAATGTACGCTATCTTCTAGTTGAGGCATTTTTTCCTCAAGAAAGACCACCGCCAAAGATCCCCAATCGTAACCATTGCCTTCAAATCCCTCGTCAGCCCTTGTCTGAAAAACCTCATCTTTATAAACACCAACATTCAAAATCATGGACACATTACCGCTATCATGCTCTATGAACTGAAACGGTTTGATTCTTTCTTTAAAACTTATGAGCTCATTCGCCGGAGTATCATTCTTCACCGAAGCAATTGCGTTTGGCTGTACTGTCATCGACTTCTCTTGAGGGCTTGTTATGCCAATCTCGTGGCGGCTCCATTTTAAAAGCATCACAGCATCTTCATCCTCGGGATCCAGTTTATTCGCCATTTCGAATGCGTTTACTGCATGCTCATATTGCGATAGGTAGTAGTAGGCATAACCAACACGAAAATGCCAAAGAGGGTCATGCTCCCCTTCCTTTTTGATTGTCCAAAGCTGCTGCAATGCTTCATCGTAACGGTCCAGATTGTTTAACGCTCTCGCCAAATGGCTGACTACATCGTAATCTCTTTCCTGTTCGGGAATTTCTGCGATTTTGCCTACTATTTTTTCAAATTCATCATTGTCATGCCAAAGGGTTAACTGTTCTAACAGATTTTTTTCCATAGCACTACCTCCTTTGTTCCGAATCCACATAGATCTTTTTCTAGTTATCTTTCGGTATATCCTAATTATACTTCGGAACCCATAGTGCATCTTCATCCAATTTATAAACATTCCCATCAGATCTATTCATCATTAATTTACCCTCATCATTAGTAATCTTTAAAAAAATCACGTCCTCCAAGGGAAGACGTGATATGAAGCAGCTTGTTTCCTGTGTTTTAGCCTCGTCATTCACGCTTTCGAGCGACCACCGCTAACCGACCGTTTTCGGTCGAGTATTTACACGTAGACAGTACAACAAGCTTGTCGCCAAACTGGGCCGTCACGCCCGTGTCATAAAGAGAGAGCTTTTTGATGTTCTGAATATACGAGTCAAACTCAGCGGATGTACCAACTTTCTCAATCTAGTAGTATTTAAAAACATCGTCCGATTTGCGGTAAACCTCTGAGAGGATGACAGAAACAATCTCATACTCTTCCTTTTCATAAAGCGTACTGAACTGGAACGTAGCATGCTCCCTATAAAAGCTTTCCTTCTTGTACCTCATCAAATCCGTAAACATCGCGCCGCTTTTCATGTGATGTCATGAATCAGCAAAATGTCTGAATCGCTTATCCGACTGTGCACGTCCAAAAAGGGGAGGCCGTTTTTGTTCTCCTCTTTATCGAAACCATGATTGAGATAGTATTCGGCATCCTGTGGATTCTGCATAATCGGGTAATCAATTCGGGTGCCATCAACCTTCAGCCAGCCGACAATGTCCGGGTTTCTTTGGTAAAGCTCTTGAAATTCGGGAAGCATGGCCGGCTCATGAAGAAAGGAAAAGGCGATAAGATTTTTTTTAATATTACTCATTTTCTTACCGCCCTTCCGGTTATTAAATGCGTTTCTTCTTACTACTAAGCAGACAGAACCCGATCGTAATCAAGGACATCATCGCTAAAGCCAAATAGAAGATTGGCGACGCGCTGTTATCTCCTGTTTTCGGCACGATACAGCAAAAATCCAGCCAATCAAGGCTTATGAGTGGAGAATTTGCGTCAGCAAAATACTACTCGTCCTTTGACTGTCTGGATAGATAGTAACGGATTGCTATAAATTGAGAAATAATTTAAGTCTCTTTTAAAATATATCGGTTGCTAAACTTTTTTTTCTCTAAAACACCACTTAAGCCCTTTGTGCTCTTAATTGAATATCGCTGGCCTTTTGAAAATACTCCAGAGATATCTTCAAGTTCAAAATTCTCTCCAAAAATTTTATTGGTTTTTAACTTTCTAGTAAACGTTTCTTTTAGTTCGCCTAAATCATCATCGAAGAGGCCGGCTTCACGATAAAGATGTACTTTTGTTCCGATTGTTTTAAAATAAAATTCCATATGATCACCACCAATAAAATGAAATGTCTGGTCAGTATTATCAGCTTTATTATACATTCTACAATATTAAATGAATTCCTACTCAATCGAGCGACAAAAAACGAGCAATATCCCCCAACAGGCTCGGGGAAGTTTTCTTCCGATTCATCACCTGGGCTGCGAGCTATATCCCTAATTTCCTCGCAAACTTGACGCATCGACGATTTTCGATATAATTATGCGTATGGAAGCACTTGAAGTTTTTAAAGCGTTGTCCAATGAGTCTCGTCTGCAAATTCTACAATGGTTGAAGGAACCTGAGAATCATTTTACGCCCCATGAAGGGATTGATATGAGAAAAATCGGGGTATGTGTCTGCCAGGTGACCGAGAGATTGAACATGACACAGTCAACTGCATCCCAGTACTTGATGATTCTTCATCGAACGGGGCTACTTAAGACCGAACGCATCGGCAAGTACACCTATTACAAAAGGGATGAGGAAAAAATTCGTGAAGCGATAGCTTTGCTCAAGCGGGAGATCGAATAATAGTAATAGCCATCGTAGGATGGCTGGCGGCAATGACCGGTCATCAAGGCTATGATGAGCAATTTCGAGAGGGCCAATGAGCATCCTGATCTGCGCGGAGCTTGGTTGTGACGTCGGTAACGCCGTCAAAGCCGCAGAGTTCGGCGAATTGGTCCTCGCCGCCACCCCGCTTCAATCCTATCGTGCCATACAGGTGGCGCCTCTCGCCCAAAGAAGTTCAGCCCGTAGAATTATTCTCCCACCCATTTCGGGCGCAGACGGCAAGGTTCCAAATATCAGAACTGAATGCTACATGAAGTTCGGTTTTTATTTTTTCTATAACGAATCGATAAATGCAAATATGTCATTATGTGAATGGGTTAAAATTATTAGAGCTTTATAACATGAACTTGAAGAAGAGGAGCAAATTGATGACAAGCACGTGGAAAGTTTACTTATTAGCACTCGTCAGTTTTTTGGTTGGAACATCCGAATATGTCATTTCGGGAATTTTGGACAAAATTTCTGTCTCTCTGGATATTTCGATTACTTCGGCCGGTCAATTAGTGACTATTTTTTCTCTCATTTATGCTATCTGCACTCCAGTGACCATGGCTTTAACGGCGAAGATCGAACGGCAAAAGTTACTTGTTGCCGCAATGGGAATTTTCGTAATCGCCAATGTACTGGCGTTCGTGCTCCCGGGTTACGGACTTTTTGTTGCCGCACGAGCCTTGATGGCTTTAGGAGCGGGAACCGTTGTCGTGACATCACTGGATATCGCCGCCAAAATCGCACCTGAAGGAAGGCAGGCCAGTTCGATTGCCAATGTTGTCATGGGCTTTACAGCGTCATTGATTATTGGGGTACCGCTTGGACGCATGGCGGCGGCAGAATACGGATGGAGATCGGTATTTGGTCTCCTTGCCTTAGCGGGGGTGCTGGCGATGATCGTGCTTTATTTCACCCTTCCGCGTGTGAAGGGCGATGCTCCCGTACCGCTATCCCAACAATTGAGGTTTCTCAAGAATCGCCGAACATTTCTTGGACTGTCGATTACATTCTTTTGGCTAGGCGGATACTCGGTCGCTTATACTTATATTTCACCCTACCTTCTTACAGTTGCGGGTTTACATGAAAATGTGCTGAGCGGCGTCTTACTGGCGTTTGGCATTGCCAGCTTGATTGGTTCCAAATTTGGCGGTTACAGTACGGATAGATGGGGGGTTGCCCCTACTTTGGCCGGGGGGATGATGCTGCATATTGCCGCCTTGATTTTACTCACGGTTACCGTCATGTTCACAAGTTCATGGCTGCCGATTGTAGCCATTCTCATGCTTTGGTCGTTCGCCGCCTGGTCTTCCGGACCAACACAGCAGTACAATTTGGTACGAATCGAGCCCAACTATTCAGGCGTCATGCTAAGTCTCAATCAGTCCACGATGCAATTGTCAATGGCAGCAGGTGCCGGAATTGGCGGAATCGTTATCGGTCAATTCTCCTTATCGCCAATCACATGGGTTGGCGCGATCGGGGTATTGATTGCCATTCTAGCATCGTTCTTGTTGAATGCGCAGATGAAGGAAAAGGTAAGCACATCTCGCATTTAAAAAGCCCCTTATCATGTAAAAAGCCGATTACCTCACTTCACTTCGAGGCCCGGCTTTTTGCGTATATATCTGGTCAACTGCTACTCGCCTTATAAAATTCTAGTTAATAAAACCATCACTTTGGAAAATCCAGGAAGAATTCTTTGGCAAGTTGATGCCATTAGTAAACCGTCAAATGCCATGAATATTCCTCCTATCATCAGAGATACTCAATAAAAATGGGCCCAAAAAAAACGCCTGTATCGGCGCTTTACATATGTGATTTGGCTTGTCATACATTTCGCACTTAGAATATCAAATAACTTCGACAATCTTGTTTAGTAGTTTTGGCTAGCAGTACTTTTTGGTGAAGTAGTAAGTCTATTGTAAAAATGAACCACATAAACTTAAAAGCACAGATAAATATATAGAAGGAGATTAATTATATGTCAAAAAATTATAGAGGAAAAGCGCTATGGAAATTACCTTCAAGAAGTAGAGGAACATGCCCTGTTTGTAAGGCTACACGAATCAAATTACTTTACACGCTTCTTACGGAAAACGGTACTAAACTGACTGTTTGCAAGAGATGTCAACAAAAAAAAGTCAGCATTTAGTCGAATAAGAGGGGGCGGTACACCCCCGTCTTCCCACACAATCGTACATGCGGGTCCGCATAGGAGTACAAATTATAGAATACAATTACAATGGGGACGTGGATAAGTTCGCGTCCCCATTTCGTACCCAACACTTCTTTATATTTACTCTAAACCCTTATAAATCAAGGATGCAACCGACTCCACATGTGTAAAGTACGCAGAGTCAACATTACAACTGGAACCAGCTGCTGTCAGATTAGGCGGCTGGTTTAATTAGGTTGTCAGCAGGCTCGTTCTAAGCTTATAGACGCGCTGTGCCAAGCCACTCAGCTGATCCTTGACCAATATCACATCGGAATGACTCTCCGGAATTGTTGCATATCCTTCATGCCCCCCTGCTAAACCGCCTGCAATGGCCGCTATCGTATCGGCATCGCCACCTAAATTCGCTGCCTATTTCACAGCATCCAGGAAGGACCCTTAATGGGCTTCCTTTCGGAGTGCATCCGCAGCCTTAAATGCCAGTGCAGCTCGCGCCGGAGCTGTATTCAGCCCGATAGCAGCCAATAGTAAAGCGGCGAAAACGACAGAAAGGAAGGCGAATGGATATCCCGATGTCAAACTTTCCTGAAAGGACTCCCGGCTTACCTGAAACAATCGCTTAATCAAATGCGCCCCTGTCGAACCAATCAGCCAGCCAGCAGCTAAACCAACAGCACTAATCATGACACCCTCAGTCAAAAACATATAATAAATGATACGGTCGCTAACGCCAATACAGCGCATCATCGCCACTTCCTTGCTTCGTTCCCTGATTGCTCTGAACTGTATGACCGCAAGACCCAGCAGGCCGATAAAAGCCGACAAAATCGTAAATCCGATAAAACCGTTGCCCATCTGACGGTACATAAGTTGCTCTGCGCTATTGCTCAAATAAGGAACCTTAAAGGTATGCACTTGATGGAGCAGAAATTGCTCTTCCAACTGCTGCGAAAGCTTTATATTTTTGTAATCAAATCTGAATAATACGATGCCTTTATTGCTTTGGTTAGGCCATTTAAAGCCATATGCCTTGAGCTCCTGCGCGATTTCCGGGTGTACATAGGTTGCCCCATATAAATCAATAAGCGTATTTTTGGCCTGATCCGGAGTAAAGCCAGCGATCACAAACGCTTTTTCCAGCATGACCTGCCGCTGCTTCCCTTCCTCTATCAAGCCGCTCTCAAGTACATGCAGTGTAATCGTATCGCCTGCCTTCAACCCTTCTGCCTGCCCCTCTATATTTCGCCCCATGTAAAAGTGCGGCAAAATAATATACTGCTGATCATTGGCCACCCGCTCCCATGCTGCTTGATCCGAGCTGAACTCTGAATCCCTGCCAAGCAGCTCGATCCCTGATTGAAGAATCGGCTTCGTCACAGGCACAATAGCTTGAGCAAGATTGCTTTCGCGAGATTGAATCATAAAGGGTTCGATCACGACCTGATCCTCAAGATGTTCTTGAATAAGCACCGCTGCCTGTTCAATGCTGCGCCTCTCTTCGTCTGTCTGGTAGGTCGCGTAGCCGCCAAAGCCGATAATCGTCTGCTCATTTCGTTCCACATCCCGCATCTCGTCCAGCAGTTGATTGAGACTTGTCGTAAAAGTAATCGTCAGCATGACAAGGGCAAACAGCAGCCCGGTTGTATAGGTCCGGCCCAGTTGCCTCCGCGGATACTTAACTGCAAGCAGCAGCGACAGCTTGGGTACTCCCAGCAAGCGCAACAAACGATGCAGCGGCTTCTCCAGGACATGCAAAAAGCAGATCAGCAGGAACAACAGCGTGAAGCAAGCACCAAGCCAGGCAACTGCCGTCAGCAAAATGCCGGAGTTGTCCGGATCAGGCGTTGTTATAAATACGTCGCGCACATGCTTGCCCATCACTAGCAATCCAAACAACACAAGCCCAGTGACCAGCAGCTTCCGTCCAAAGGTCGCATCTGACTTTACGCTGGAGTCTCCGCGAAGGGCCGCGACAATTTGCAGGTTGCTCGCTTTTCGGGCAGCTGCGGCAGCTGTGAGAAGCAGCACAAGCCATATAAGCGCCAGCAGCCAAACAGCTGTATCCACCGTAAAATGCGGCCTGACCGGGATATGGTCGCTCGTCAGCCTTTGGAGCACTTCTGCAAAACTGCCATACAGCCAATGAATCAGACCATAGGATGCCGCGGCACCAAGCAGAACTCCCGCCAAGGCGCTCAATAGGGAGAGCAGCGAAGCTTCCACCAGAAACATGGAGAAAATATGCCTGCGGGAAAGCCCGATTGCCCGTAAAGTACCGTATATTTCTGTCCGGGAATCCGCAATCATCAGCAGCACTTGTCTCATAAACAATAAGCTGGTCACAATCGCCGCCAGACTGATCAGGCCAATTAAATAGGTGAAATTCATTTTCCCTATTTTTTGCTGCGCCTCCACCTTCAGATATTGCGGCTGCCAGCTCAGCTCGGGTATCATCAGCATCGCCTGCGGGCTTGTTTGCGGATCAATGCTCGCGATCAGCACTGCCGGATAATGACCGTCAGACTCCAGTCCCGCTAGCTCACGCACGACAGACTCCGCACCAAAGATGGTTGCTGTCTGGGTACCCGATTCCCGATAACCGGCGAGCCCCCGTTCCTCAACGATCATGCGAACCTGCAGCTTCCGGCTCCCCCGGCTTGATGTCACCTCGACAACATCGCCTTCCATCAGCTTCAGCTGCCCGGCCAGTCCGCTGTTCACAATGACTTCATTATCGGCCAGCTCCGCAGGCCACTGCACCGAAGCATCCCCTTCCAGCTTGGCCGCGGCTTGCATGGAAAAGCCCATAAGCAGCACCTGCGAGAGCGCTGACGCTTCCCGCTGCTGATCTTGACTGCGCACCACAGATACCTCTGTGGTCACATAAGGAAGAAAACGATAATCATGGTTGAACTGTTCCGTATACTGATCCATCACCTTCAGCTGATCAGGGTTAAAGGCCGGCTGCTGGTCCGGCGTTACTTTCCAGCTTATCGCGCCCAGTCTTTGCTCCAGCCAATCTTGCCCGCTTCGCTTCACCGACTCGTAGTTGACGACACTGACGGTAATAAGCAGAGCCCCGATTACCCCGGCCACAAGGGTAAGCAGCGTTTGCCGCCAATGCCGGGTTAGATGGCTTGCGGCCATTTTCCATACTAAACGGGAAAAAATCATACAGCCCGCCCTCCATCATGCACGACCCGGCCGTTTTGCAAGTGAATGATGCGTTCCGCGCGTTCTGCGACGCCTTGATCATGAGTTACCATGACGATCGTCGTTCCGTGATGGCGATTCAGCATTTCCAGCAAACCGACAATTTGCTTAGCTGTCTCGGAATCCAGCGCACCCGTCGGCTCGTCCGCCCAGATCAACTCAGGCTTGCCGGCAATGGCCCTGGCTATCGCCACACGTTGATTTTGTCCACCCGATAACTGGGAAGGATACGTTCCAAGCTTATCCTTCAGGCCAACCTCCTTCAGCGCTTCAATCGCCCGCCGCTTCGCTTCTCTCGCACTTACGCCTCTGGCTAGGAGCGGCATTGCCGCATTCTCCCAGGCATTCAGCACCGGAATCAAGTGATAGGATTGAAAAATAAAGCCCATATGCTCAAGCCGAAATTGGGAAATTTGCTTCTCTTTGGCTTCATGCAAGGGCATATCGCCAATCCAAACCTCCCCGGTATCGATCGATTCGATGCCGGCCATAATATGCAGCAGCGTCGTTTTGCCGCAGCCTGAAGGACCTGTGACCGATACGAGCTCGCCCTTGCCGATTTCCAGGTTCACTTCACGGAGCGCGTGAGCCGCAGCCTCCCCTTTGCCGAACGTTTTACTTAACCCCGACACTCGTATAAACATCGTTTACAGTACCTCTGTTTCTCTGGAATGTCTCTACAGTATCAAAAGGATGTGCATACACAATGAAGCGAATGTGCAGAACTTGTGCAGAATTTACGATTCGTACATCACGGGTAAGCATAAGGTGAAAGTCGTGCCTATCCCGAATGTGCTGCTTACGCATACTGAGCCTCCGTGCACCTGTGCGTATTCTCTGACAATAGCCAGTCCAAGTCCCAGTCCTGTCCCCCTTGCCTGTAGATTCATCCCTTTACGGCCGCGGTAAAAGCGGTCGAACACATAAGGCAGCTCCTCCTGCTCGATCCCCCACCCGTCGTCATTGACCGTAATCGCAGTCTCACTGTCCATTAGGGAGAGTTCCACGCGTACTCGGCTGCGTGCATGGCGGAAAGCGTTGCCCAGCAAATTGAGCAGTATGCTTCTGACTCGCTCCTTATCCGCAAAAATGCACACCTCTTGTACCTCTCGCGCTTTGCTGAAGCTTACGGCAATAGCCTGCTCCTCGCCCTCGACAGACAAAAACTCGAGTACCTCCTCGATAAGCGTCGAATAAGCAAACCACGCCTTGTGCAAAGGCAGGTTTCCTGACTCCGCGAGCGATAAATCCTGCAGATCATGTACCAGCTTGGAGAGCCGCAGCGTCTCGTCATGAAGACCTACAATTTTCTCGATGGGCAAGCTTGGCTCGCCCTGCAAAGCGTGATCAAGCTGCGTACGCATAATCGCAATGGGGGTACGCAGCTCATGCGCAATATCAGCGACCATAGAGCGCCTCACCGTCTCCAGACGGCTAATCGTCGCATGCAGCCGATCGGCAGCGGCAAGCGCCTCCTGCACGGCAGCCGCGGCGTCCGCCGCTTTAGCTTGTCGCCACAGAGGAGCAAGGCCTTCAGCGTCAGGCTGCATCCGTTTGCACACTTCTGCGGCAAACCCGTACATGTCCCGATGATTCTGCTTCAGCATACGCCTGCTGTACAGGAAGGCAGTCCCATACAGCAGCATTCCGAATAAAGCTGCACCTGACACGATCGCACGGCGCGCTTTCCAATCCTGTTCGGCTGTGGCCTGCGTATAGCCTACAAGCTGACCGCCGGACAGCACCGGGATGCTGCGGCCCGTCTTGGCCTGCCGGCTCTCCTGCCCTGCTTCAGGCTGCAGTCTCGAAGAAGCGGACTGTTCCGCCGCAGATTCCCAGCTCAGGCGATCCGCCTTGGCTCCAAAAGCCCCCGTCAACAGCCTTCTGTTCATAGGCTCCCAGCTTCCGGCCTGTTCGTAAACCGTTTTTGCGTAGCTGTTCCACAGTAGTTCTACGCTTTGCAGTTCTACCTGCTCGGCTCGCTCCTGCATCCGCAGGACCAAGCCTCCAAGCACACAAGCTGCTGCAATACTTATAAGTGCAAGCGCCAAATGAAGCCGCAGGGTGAAAGCCTGCACACCACCCGCCCCCTTTCGTTTGTCATTGAAGGGCCGTTAGCCTTCAGCCGCCTGTTCGGCAAATCGGTACCCGACGCCGTATACTGTCTGAATAAACTCGCATTGCGCCCCGCCTTCCTCCAGCTTGCGTCGTAAATTGCGGATATGCGAGTCCAGCGTCCGCTCGTAGCCGATAAACACATCGCCAAGCGCCTCATCCATCAGATGAGTGCGGGTAAACACCCTTCCCGGATTAGAAGCCAGCCTCCACAGCAGCAGAAATTCGGTCCGCGTCAATTCCAGCTTTGTCTGCTCCAATTGCGCTGTAAACCGCACGAAGTCGAGCCTTAACTGCCCTCGCTGAACGATCTGCTCGTCCTGCTTTTCCTTATCTTGCGTCTTGCCTTTGCCAGTACGGCGCAGAACGGCTTTGATACGTGCGCTAAGCTCGCGAAGTCCAAAGGGCTTCGTCAAATAATCATCGGCACCTAGCTCGAGGGCAAGCACCTTGTCCAGTTCGTCTCCTTTGGCCGTGACCATAATAAAAGGCAGCCCCCAATGCCGCTCATTCCATTTGCACAGCTCAAGTCCGCTTTCCCCGCCGGGAAGCACCCAGTCCACAAGCAGCATATCAGGCTTCTTCTCTTCGACCAGCGCTTTGGCCTCGGCTACGGTCTCCGCTCCAAAAACCTCAATCGATTCCTTCTTCAAATATTGTGTCCATTCCTGTAGCAGCTGCCGCTCATCCTCGATCCATACGACTTTCAAATCGCGCACCTCCGCCTCTTTATGTACGATAATAGCTCTAACCCTATAACAGAGCATAGCAAAGTGTGGTGTGGAAGTAATCAGAGAACTACACATATGCTTTGCTTGGTGGATTAACTTTGAAACGTCTACAAGTTCGTTATTCTCATAGTAGAGCTAAATCAAAATTAACCCCGCCTGTCTCAAAAAACAGATAGGTGGGGTTAATTTTTGCATTAATCAATCGTTCTTTTACTTTAACAATCGGTTTAGGCGACCCTTTATTTGTCAATTCGATATGTTGATACCACACACTCCACATGCACCGTATGCGGGAACATATCCACCGGCTGCACCTCAACGGTGCGATAGCCGCCGTCCTCCAGCACCCGCAAATCTCGTGCCAATGTTGAAGGATTACAGCTTACATACACTACCCGTTCCGGTTTCATCTCCAGAATCGTCTCTAGCAGGCGAGGGTCGCAGCCTTTGCGAGGCGGATCGACGACAATTACGTCGGCTTCGATGCCTTGCTCCTTCCAGGCCGGGATGACATCCTCGGAGGCGCCAACCTCAAAGGTTACGTTGTTCATGCCGTTTAGCTCAGCGTTGCGACGAGCATCCTCAATCGCTTCTGGTACAATTTCGACCCCATACACTTTAGCGGCATGCTGAGCCAGGAACAAGGAAATGGTACCGATTCCGCAATATGCGTCGATCACCGTCTCCTTACCAGTGAGCCCTGCGTATTTCACGGTTTTCCCGTACAATACCTCGGTCTGCACTGGATTCACCTGATAAAAAGAACGCGCCGAAATCGCAAACTTCACATCTCCAATGTAATCATAGATTGTCTCACGGCCCCACAGAACGCGGGTTACATCACCAAAAATGACGTTCGTCTGTCTCATATTCACGTTCTGGCAGATGCTTACGACCGCTGGAATTTCATTGCGTATCGCTTCGATCCACTCATTAACATGTGGTATCTTGTCTCCATTCGTCACGAGGACTAGCATCATTTCCTCGGTACGGAAGCCCACCTTCACGACGACATGACGAAGCAAACCTTGTCCGGATTCCTCATCGTAAGCCGAGATGCCAAGACGACGGGCGATCTCCTTCACCTTAGCGACTACATCGTCATTGTTCTCATGCTGAATGAGACAGGTCTCCATGTCGATGATACGGTGACTGCCACGAGCGTAGAACCCTCCGACCAACGCCCCATCCGTCACCCCAACAGGTACTTGAGCTTTGTTGCGATAGCGCCACGGTTCGGACATACCAAGAGTCGGCAGTACTCTAATAGGAGCGGAATCGATTTGCTCCGCCAGGTCTGCCAGTCTAGAGCTACAGCTATCCTTCTTCTCATCCGACTCTCCATAGCTGTCATCGTCCTTCGCCACCGTCATCTTCCCAATCCGCTCCAACGCGTCCACAACATGCTGGCGTTTCCACTCCAATTGGCCGGAATAGCTCAAATGTTGAAGCTGGCAGCCGCCGCATTGATGATAGATCGGGCAAGGCGCTGCTACACGTTGCGGACTGGTCTGAAGAAGCTCAAGCAGCTTGGCATAACCGTACTGCTTCTTCGTCTTCAGTACCTTGACCCGCGCTTGTTCACCCGGAAGAGCCCCTGCAACGAACAAGGTGTAGCCTTCAGCACGGCCTACACCTTCGCCGTCATGGTTCATCCCGATGATGTCGATAATTACCTCGTCGTTCTTGGCAACTGGCAATCCGGCTATTGCTTCCTTATTACCTGCATCTGCTGCCTTCATACCTCTTGCCCGATCCCGCTGTTTCCTCATGGCTACCGCTTCACTTCTTTCCACTTAAGTCTATTTCATGTACAACCGTACATTTTCTTATTTCACGCAAAACCCCCGCCGAAAAGGCAGGGGACACCTGATTCCAGTTTCTAACGAAACTAGGTATCGCTATTTGGGCCAAGAGGGGCCTTCGCAAATTCTAACGAAACTGGATATCGTTATTGAAGCAAATTAGGTGCTTAAAGCCCGTATTTTTACCAAATAACGATCTGTAGTTTCGTTAGATTTAATTTGCCGCTGTTTTTGCGTAAATAACGATCTATAGTTTCGTTAGAGATTCAAATGGATAGCTAACGGTCAGATCCGAGAACCAACCACACTTAAATCTCCTTCTACTCATGCGCAAAAATATGCAAATGCCGCGGTAAAATCTCGAAAACGCCTGGGAGCTCGCCGCCGAGCTCACCATCCAGGTTGAGCAGGACATGCCCTGGGGAGGTGACTTCCATCCGTTCGGTCTTGAAATACATAATCCGCGGATCATTGAAATGATCGCCGCGCAGTGCCATGGTGACCAAGCGGATGAACTCCGCCAGATTACATTTCTTCACGGCAATGACGTCAAGCAAGCCGTCATCGATTCTGGCGTCCGGCGCCAGCCGTTCGAAGCCTCCAACCGAGTTGCTGTTCGCGATGAGGAACATCATGAACTCGCCCTCTACCTCGCCAATTCCTTCGGCACGGATGACCAGCTCCGTTGGCGAGAGGTTGATCATCTTCTCGATCCCCTTCATGTAATAAGCCAATTGACCGATCATCGTCTTCAGACGGCTTGGAACCTCATAGGTTAATTCCGTCAGCGAGCCGCCACCTGCGATATTTATGAAATGTCGTCCGTTCACCTTGCCGATATCAATCGGTCTCATCTTATTCTCAATGACCAGATCACAGAAATCTTCCCAGCGCTTCGGAATCTTCATGGCCCGCGCGAAGTCATTGGTCGTTCCAAGCGGAAAAATACCTAATGGCGGCAAATCATCATACCCTGCCATCCCGTTCACGACCTCGTTCAGCGTCCCATCGCCGCCAGCAGCAATTAGAATGTCATAGCCACGCTGCACGGATTCAGCGGCCTCACGCGTAGCATCGCCATCTCCAGTCGTCGCATGACAAGACGTCTCTATACCGGCCTGGTCCAACCGATCCAGAATAGACGGGAGCAATCTCCGCATTTCTTCCCTTCCGGAAGTAGGATTATAGATAAGCCTAGCTTTTTTCATTACTTGAACGCCACCTGTTTATCATAATTTCAATGATCCCATTATATTCAATATCTGAAGATATATCCAGCGGGACAACCTGGAATTCGGCAATAAAGCCTCCCCTAGGTAGCGATAAGATAGTCCCTCTAGACGAGATGGAATCACTGTACTGGTGAAGTAGCCCTTACTTAAAAAGAGCGGAGCAACGATCACCTCATAGCCCCGCTCCTCCTGCCAATAGCTTACTTTACTGCGCAAGCTATCCGGACTTAGAAGCGCATAATCGGCATGAGCCAAGCCGCCGAGACGACCAACACGTGCGGATAGTCCTGCGATCCCCCGCTCCCAACGTTGCCGGAAGCCCTCATGCCGGCTGCCATGACCAACGAGAAGCAGCATCTCCCGCTCCGGCCTGGTCGATAGCTCCTTCACCTTATCCCAGACGATCTCGGCCACGATCGGATCGTCGTCGATTGGATCGCCAAAAAACACGCGAGCGGACAAAGAAAATGGCTCTAGATCCGTTTCCTTCTCCGGCGTGCTCTTCATGCCAAGTGCATATGAAATCTCATCGATATGAGTACTGCCCGACGAGACAAATAACGGAATGACGATAATATCTGTCACTCCCCAGGCTTCCAACTGATCGATTCCGTCTTGGATCAGCCGTCCTTCCACAATCTCCAGGAAGGAGGATACGATTGGGATACTTGCCTGTAGTTCAACCGCTACACCTGCAACCGCTTCGTCGACAAAGGCTACCCAATCCGAATCAGGGGACCCATGACTAATAACAAGTATCCCAGGCTTCCCCGGAGAACTCTTCATGTCACATGCCCCCTGACCGACTTTCCAATCCTGTGATGCCCTTGGCCCTGTCTTCACAATTACAGGCTGATGCGTTCAAGCGCCATTTTATACCCGTCATTACCATAATTAAGACAGCGCTTAACACGTGAAATCGTTGCCGTACTAGCTCCAGTCTCAGCTTCGATCTGATTATATGTAGAACCCTTGCCAAGCATTCTCGCTACCTCCAGACGCTGAGAGAGCGATTGTATTTCGTTAACTGTACAAAGATCATCAAAGAAGACGTAGCATTCCTCAACATTCTTCAAAGAAAGTATCGCTTCAAACAATTGATCGATTGTCTTATCATTCAACTTCTTAAGTTGCACTGAATCATCATCCCCTACCGTTACTGTACCACACCACCATTGTACCCGAGTAAGGTCATCTTTTTCAAGCATTAACGATTTCACGCATCACAGAAAGAACGCCCATTTTCCGCAAATGCCCACAAAACCGGGACATTCGTCCAGACGAAAATCTGGGTAGATACATATATTGTATTATTGCAAACGCCTATTTACTAAAGAACTATCTTAGTCACACTAACGGTTTATATGCATAACCAGGAATGGGAGAAGCGGCAAGTGCCCGCTACCCACCTCCTGACACAATACTTGTAAAGGAAAGTGATATGATGCCGCATTACACTCCTCCACGGCGAAGTGCGACGCCCCCTTCGTATCCCTACTCGCACAATTATCCAGGGATTAAGCCGTTCGATTCCGATCCTTCCGAGATCATCGAGGCTTCCGCGCTTGTTCCTTATTCACAGCCGGCCGATCCACTACCCGCTGCTACAAATACGGCAGCCAAGGCTGGAGGCGGATTCTCCATCCCGAATCTGGGCGATCTGAAAGGCATGATCGACCGCATGGGTGGAATCGACGGAATCGTCGCCACAATGGGCAAGGTACAAAAAATTATGCAAACTGTTCAGCAGTTCGCGCCGATGGCCAAGATGTTCACCAGTCTGCTTCCAGGAGCCAAGGGTCTTAAGGGCGGCAATAGCGACGACAATCTGGACGAATACAAACCGCGCCGCAAAGGAAGCGGAAGGAAGGGCGGAAGGAAAGGCAGTAAGCGCTCCTCCTCCCGTACACGCAGCGGCAAAGCACCAGCTAAACGCCGCCGTTAAGTTCAATATCCCGCACATCATTAAATTCATGGCTGCAGAGCTGTCGAGAAGTCTCGGCAGCTATTTTTCTTTTCCCACTCGTAATATATGACAAGGACCCCAGTCCGATTCTTCACGGAATCTGAGATCCTTGCTCCAGTCTTCTACCTGTTCTTGGTCCGGGAGTGTACCGTCCTCCAAGTGGTTCGGGTAACCCTTCTTCGCTGATGTACTACGACGCGAGGCCTCCTTCTCGGAAGCGCAGCTTTAGCAGGAGAGAAACTCCATACTTCTCTTTCAGGCTTCAATCGATATCTTCGCTGCACCGACGTTGCCCGATGCATACGACGTAAAGAATCTGATCGTAAAGGTTTGAGCTTCCGGGCGAGTCCAGCCCGTCTTACAGATCTCTTCAATAACTTCAGTTTCGTCAATCTCCCGAACTTTTTCAATCCCCATTGTCTCTTCAGTCGATTCATTCGCAACCTTTTCATAGAGTGACGATGCCGGGGTGGATGCATCTTGTGCGCAGGAGGCACTCCATGCCGGTTTCCAGCATGTTCCACGGGCGACAGTTGCACAGACTCCTCTGGGCTCGCCAACTCTCCATGTTCCAAGTGTGGCATGACCACCTCTGTCCCATGCTCAGGCTCTATTGGATTAAGCGCCCCCGCAAAGTGAGACTCAGGCAATCTCCACGGTGTCAGATTAAGATACTCCTGATACAGGGCGAAGCCTGGAGACGCTGGATCCCACCACTTCGTCTCGCCAGCAAAGTGCACAATTTTGTGATGGAAGTCTAGATCAGGACTAGTGACACTAAAGGTGTTAAACTCCCCACCAAGCTGTAAATAGTTGTGACCATAAATGTGATTAAGGACATCCTGATCCGGTAGGGTCGTGCTGGGATATTGCCGGAGGAAATCCAGCATCTTCACATACCACTCTGAGTTTTGGCGAATATTGTCCAGATCAAATATGATAACACCCGAATTAAAGTAAGTATCCGGATTTAACCCTAAGGGTAAGAAAATATCAGTAAGTGCTGCGGCGCCTAGATCTCGGGCCGCGGCCAGATAGTAACCATTCAAATGGATATTCCACAATTCTTGAATATCCAGATTTACTAGCACATCGCAGTCCAGATAAATAACTTTGCTGACATCAAGCAGAGAAGGCAGAAGCAGACGGTACATGCTTCCCTGGGTCCATGTATTAACCGATTGAGTCCCCTCAACAACTTCGGCTAAGTCACTAGGCAAGACTACTGAGTAGAAATTGACAGTATGATTATAATGTGTAACCAGTTGTTTAATTCTTAGCCTGTTCTCTTCGGCCAACGACTCGTCATGAAGGATATGAACGTTAATATGTGAACCTGTATTGTGGAAGACCGATGTAAGAACGACAGCGGCATGTTCAGCATAACTTCCATCCTTATCTGTAAATGCTAAAGCCAATTCAACCATTTACGATTAACACCTCTCCCTGTTTTTAGAAAATAACGCAGCTCACGATTGCCGCACATGTTATTCTCACGGCCTTTTGGAACCTGCGTTCCTACTGATCAAGCCTAGATAGCTATTGTTCGGAACTAGGGATATCTTTATCAACTTGTAACAGCCTGTTTACCTCTTCTTGCAGATCATTCTTCAGATTTCCACGATGCCCTGTAATAGCGAGGATGGCCTTAAGATAGCCAAGCGGGTCTCCAACATCATGCCAGCGTCCGTTGATTTCGCAAGTATAGACGGCCTCCCTGGTCAGGAGCCTGTTCAACGCGTCGGTAAGCTGAATCTCACCTCCTACGCCAGGTGGCTGATTCTCCAGAATGTCAAAAATGGATGATGTAAGAATATAACGCCCTACCATAGCCAGACGCGAAGGAGCCGCACCAACCTGGGGCTTTTCGACTAATTGATTGACATAAGCGAAGGCATCAATCAATGGCTTGGCATCAACAATTCCATATTTGGATACTTTATCTTCGGGTACCGTCTGAACCCCTAGAATGGAAGTCTGGAACCTGTCGTAGCCTTCGATCAACTGCCCCAGTGCCGGAGGCTCTGATTCGAAGAAGGTATCTCCAAGCAGTACAGCAAAAGGCTCTCCACCAATAAACTTTCTGCCCACATGAATCGCGTGGCCCAGCCCTTTACGCTCGGATTGGCGGATATAATGAATGTCTGCCAGACCAGTAAACTCTCTCACTTTGCGAAGTTCTTCGAACTTCCCCTTCTGTTCCAGGAAGTATTCGAGCTCATGTGCAGAATCAAAATGGTCCTCAATGACCTTCTTTCCTTTGCCGGTGACAACCAGAATCTCCTCGATTCCGGACGCCGCCGCTTCCTCGATAATAAATTGAATCGTTGGTTTATCAATAATCGGAAGCATTTCCTTGGGCATTGCTTTGGTTGCTGGAAGAAGCCGCGTTCCGTAACCTGCTGCCGGTATGATCGCCTTACGAATCTTCAAGTGGTCCTCCTCCTTAATGATGCAGTTGTATATGATGTCATCGTATGCCAGAAGAGCTTTTGAATAGTGGACATCTATCTAATCCGGCGAAAAATAATCGAATGCCCGTCCAGCGGAACAAAAAAAACGGTCACTTCCCGTCGAAATTGGGAAATGACCGCCTTTGAGTTGAGGCTATAAATGATGTTCAAACTTCCTCTATCATTTGAACCAGCCTCGCCGCATGAAGCTGAATATCATCCAAATGCTGAGCACACCCATCAGGCCGAGTACGCCAAAATAGCAATAACGCCAGTGCAGCTCAGGCATGTTCGCGAAGTTCATGCCATAAATGCCGGCGATCAGCGTCAGCGGCATAAATACACTGGTGATCACGGTCAGGGTCTTCATAATGCCATTCATCCGGTTAGAGTTCAGTGAGAGATAGGAGTCGCGGAGATCCGCCGTCATCTCACGATTGGATTCGACCATTTCTGACAGCTTCAGCAGATGATCATAGATATCCGAGAAGTACGCTCCTGCCTCCTTCTGCGACTGAATATGCTTCGAATTAAGGATATGATACATTAGATCGCGCATCGGCACGATCGTCCGGCGCAGCTTGAGTAGCCGGCTTCGTAGATCGAATACCTGATTCATCAGTTGCTCGATCGACTCTCGACTGCCCAGCTTCTCAAGCTCGTTCAGTTCGTCTTCCACCGCATAGACGCAGGGGAAATATTGATCAACCAGATTGTCAATGACCAGATAAGCAGCGGTAAAAGGGCCACGCTCCCACATTTTTCGGTTCAGTGCCCGCTTCTGAATGCTCTCCCAGGCCATATCAATCTCTTGAAGCTCTCGGTAATGAAAGGATACCAAATAGTTCTCGCCAATGAACAGATTCACCTCAATCAGCTCCAGCGTGTCCGGATCCAACGCATGCAGAACAAGAAAATCATGATCCTCGTAGAAGTCAATTTTAGGACGCTGCATGACATGTAGCATACAATCCTCAATGGCTAGTGGGTGGAATTGGAAGAAGGAACCCAGGAGTTCTGCTTCCTCATCTGTTGGTTCGCTGAAATCAACCCAGCTCCACAAAAAAAGGTGTCTATTATGAATGTCTTCCAACGCAATATCCGTTCTTACCTGATGATCATGCGTAATCCCCATCACACGGATCATAGTCCATAACCTCCCGCACCATGCACTAGAATACAAAGAAAGCCAATCCTGCAGCAGATTGGCGTCATTGTTATTCGCTTTATCTTCTAGAACAATACAACATAAATCAAACCTGCAAGTACAGCTACGATTGGAATCGTAATCACCCAAGCGATAACAATCCTACCGGCTAGCCCCCAGCTAACCGCAGAGAACCGTTTCGCTGCGCCAACGCCAAGAATGGATGACGTAATAGCATGCGTAGTACTGACTGGCAAATGAATCAGGGTCGCCCCGAAAATAACCGAAGCTGCCGAGATATCCGCTGCAAAACCATTAATCGGCTCGATTTTGAATATTTTCGTACCCATCGTCTTAATAATCTTCCAGCCCCCAAGAGATGTACCGAGAGCCATTGCCGTTGCAGCAGCAAGCTTAACCCACAGCGGCACTTCCATATGATCCTGGAAATTGGCCGTCACCAACGCGAAAGTAATGATTCCCATCGCTTTCTGGGCATCGTTCGTACCGTGAGAGAAGCTCTGAATCGCTGCTGTGATCACCTGCATGGAACGGAACCCTTTGTTGACCGTATGCGGGCTTCGTTTGGCAAAGATCCATTTCAGAATCTTCATCACAATAAAGCCGATCCCGAAAGCAAGTAGCGGAGAAATAATCAATGCCTCAACGATTTTGATAAAACCGCTCCAGTTCAACTTATCCGGTCCTGCTCCGACATATACTGCACCAGCCAATGCACCGATAAGGGCATGCGAGGATGAAGACGGTATGCCGAACCACCATGTAAGTAGGTTCCAGATAATAGCCGCAAGTAGAGTAGCAATTAATACCTCCAGACCATTATCTAGTGTGGAAGGGTCCGCTACACTCCCCCCGATCGTCTTCGCAACGCCAGTAAATAACAAGGCTCCGAGGAAGTTCATTCCGGCAGCCATCATAATCGCCGTCCGCGGCTTCAAGGCCCGGGTAGAGACCGAAGTTGCAATCGCATTGGCTGTATCATGGAAGCCGTTAATAAAATCGAAGCCTAACGCCAGTATGATAACAACGAAAATAATTATTAGACTCGTATCCATGGTTTTTTATTATTGCACAGATAGAATTTTTTCTTTACAGGATCCGCGCAATTCCAACCTCCCGTATTTCAAATAAGTAGCTTAATCTTATGAATTGCGCATAATTATGGATTCAAGCATATTAGCAACATGCTCGCACGCATCTGTCGTGGTCTCGAGACGCTCGTAAATTTCCTTCTTCTTGATCAGAGTGATCGGGTCCGTTACCTTTGCAAACAATTCATTAATGCAAATACGGAGCAGCTCATCGCCCTGGTTCTCCAAGTCATTCAGACGAATCGTATATTCACGGATCGCTAGTAGTTTCTTCTGTGACAGCAAGTGAATCGCCTTCTGAATTTCATAGGCAGAATTTCGCAGAATCTCGGCAAACTTCGTGATATGCTCGTCCGGCTCGTGCAAATGATACATAAAGAAACGGGACGTTGTTGCTTCCAGTCCATCCATTACATCATCCAGCGTTGTCGTCAGACCCATGATGTCGTCTCGTTCGATCGGAGTGATAAACGTCTTGTTGAGTTCAACGATAATCGTATGTGTGTAGTTGTCACACTGCGATTCAAGCTCTTTCATTTTTTTCGCGAATTGGTCTACGTCTTTAAATTCCGAAACCTGCTGGGCGAAGTAATCGGCCGATTGTACAATCGTATCCGCCATGTTCTCCAGGGTCTGGAAAAAGATATCCTTCTTCTTAACTCGCATTTGGAATCCTCTCTTCTCTTTTACGTTTGTTTATGCCCTTACACTCCTATTACTAACCCACAATATATTATCATAACTTGGGATAGTATAGATCATTTTGTCGAAAACATTTCATCTATATATCTTATTTTTGCCCCAGTGTTCCCAACTCTATCCTTATAGCTCCATATTCATCCAAAGCAACATCCATATTGATCCAAGAAAGCCCTGTTATGACCAGCAACTATTCAAGCTTAAGATGGCTCTCAAAATCGGGTTTATTAGGGACGATATTGAAGTATGTTTTACCTGGGTAAAATGGAACCTCGACATTGTCCTTAATGATCCGGATCACGTCATCCGCCTTACGAATCCAGGTGCCACGAATGGCTTTGCCATTCTGAAGCAGGATCGCCTCCCCGCCCATCTCCAGATTAATGCTGAGACGCCCGATATCATCAAGTACCTTATGGTCTGTACCAAGAATGACCACATTCGAGCAGGTCAGCTGTTCCCCAGTTTCCAGATCCTTATGCGGCTCACCGTTAATATAACGTTTGTACAACTTGCTCTCCGCATCATACACGTAAGATACCCTATATTTTTCAAGCTGGAACTTAATCTCTACGGATGTTGCTGGATCGCCTTCTCCCGGATCATTTGAATCGCGGAAAGTGTAGGTTGGAATCTCACTATCTTGGATCGAGTATTTCCGTTTCTCAGCGCCTTCGAGTAGCTTCTCTAAATTGGAATATAAATTATGTGGTGCTTTCCGCGACTTATCCCGCCAGAAATAAGGGCCGGCATTTGTAATCTCGTCCAAATCATCCTTATGCTGACGTTGCAAAATAGCAAAGGCATCATTACTGGCACCGGCATGAACCGTTATGCCATGATAGCTCTCGCCGAGCTCAATCAAATAAGGACGTATGCTGCGGATCGGGCCGATCTTAGCCACATCACCGCCGCTTTGATATATTGCGACCAGCCGGGTAACTCCTCCCTCCGCTAGAACCTCATACACGATATCCGCTCCTCCTAGTCCGGACTGAGGTCTTGCTTGGGGAGCATTGTTCACCATGATAGCGAGCGGTCTCTGCGTAGTTGGCTCATCAAGCGGCATTCCCGTAAAGGGAGACTTGTATAGCGCTTGTTGTTCCAGTTCCTCCACCGGGGGTTCCTGAACATCTTCGTTTGGAATTGGCTGATCCATTTCATGCAATGCATGGTTGCTCCCCTTCCCACATGCGGGAACAAGCAGCAAGCATGCCGCTAACAGCAGGGATAGACTAACTCTGGATAGATAAGATTTCATAATTCCTCCATTATTTTCTTCTATTAGCTCTAGTTCCCTCTATTATACGTTGAACCGACTCGCCTAGAAAAGACAAAAAAAGACTGTCGGATAGATCCTTGGATCATTCGACAGTCTTTGTGGCGATTTTACTCGCATAAATATTTTAAATATTAACTCAATAGCGTATCATCCGATCATTTCGATACCATTCCACCGAATACCCAGCAGTTCAGACTTATACTGCCATATTGGTAATCCTGGAACAGCTTCACCGCTCTACGCTCATCATCCGCAGCTCCCATCGCATACAACAAGGGGGCGAAATGCTCATTTGCGTAGGCAGGAACCGCCTTCCGCACATGCGGAGCCCGCCGCTCATAATCAAACAACATCCGCAGATTCCAGTCCTGCAGCTGCTCGCCAATCCATTTATCAAATTCTACCGCCCAATCAGCGGGCGAGGACGCTCCGGATTCCAGCAGCCGTAAATTATGCACTAGACCGCCGCTGCCAATGACAAGCACATTCTCCTGACGTAGTCGGGTCAACATTTTGCCAATTGCATATTGCTCTGCAGGAGAACGTCTGGAATCCACCGACAGCTCCACTACAGGCACATCTGCCTTAGGGAACAACATACGAAGGAGCACCCAGACTCCATGGTCCAACCCTCTTCCCGAGGACATCTCATACGGGAGATTATTGTCGGCGAACAGGTCTCCGATCTGCTTACTGAGTTCCCTGTCTCCGGGAGCTGGGTAATGTATGCCGTACATTTCCTCCGGGAATCCATAGAAATCATGCATCGTCTCATGAACATCATCATTGCTTACAGCCTGAACAGGTGAATCGTAATGGGCTGAGAACACAACGACAGCCCTGGGTCTACGCGGCAATTGCTGTATCAATTGCTTCAGAAATCGGGTATAGTTGTTGTCTTCAATCGCGAGTGTAGGGGACCCGTGCGCGAGAAACATTGCAGGCTGAGTCATCATACATACCTCCAGGGCACCAGAATGGTTACATCTTCATTGTATCCCTATATGTCGGTATTTACTAGTTCCCACTAACACCTTTGATCACGAAGTAAATCAGGAAATTAGATCATCCAGTCTTGCCACTCGCGATGAGCGTTCTCAAGCCCGCCGAGCCAATCTCTTGTCTTATGGATCAGCTGCTGCTGATGCCCACCACTCGAATACGTATGATCCGCCTGGAAAATAATCTCCTTATCGCAGCGCCCTTCAGACCGCATCCAGAACACCTTTTGGTACAAAAAGGCATAATCGACGGGAATCGCATCATCAGAGGTACCGTGAATGACGAGTACATCGCCAGTGAATTTCTTCGCCTCTTGGAACGGCTGATAGGCGGCGAGCGATTCAAAGAACTGCGGTGTGAGACCATAGCCCAAATAATCGACCTTGCCTCTCGTTATCGCTTCATCATACAGCTTGCGGCTCGTAATCTTGACGATATCATTGAATGGATAGCCTACGGCTGACCACATCACCAGATTTTTGACGCGCCGATCACGGGCAGCTGTCAGCAAAGCAATCATCCCGCCCAGACTATGGCCAATCAACGTCACCCGTTCCGGATCAATGTCGCCAAGTCCCAGCGAATAATCAAGCACGTCTCTCGTCTGTGCGATCATGGAATCTACACTCTCGCGGCCATAATCCCCACTGCTCTCCCCACAGCCGATATAATCGAAGCGGACGACCATAGATCCTGCCTGCCCCAGCTCCCGTGCCGTCTTTACGAACAAACGGTCAACGCCAATCCGGCTGCCTACGAAGCCATGGCAAATAATAACCAAAGGCATACGGTTCTTGCATCGCCCTTCTGCTTTAACCAAGACCGGGTAGTGAACACTCGCCGCAATTTCCTCAGTTCCATGCTGTATGATGATTTGCCGTTCCATTTCTATTCCTCCCCGTTACTGCGATAAATATTATTCCGATAATTTTAATATGAATTATTGGTTTTATATTATCATCGCGAATAACAGGGTGTCAATTATCAGCTATAGTATTGTCTGAGATAATATGCGATCTTCTCTTTTCCTGATTGTTCTTCTTCAAACAGTGTTGGAGGGATATCCTCGGAGATCTGGATCGCCTGTTCCCGGCCATCCGCCAGCTCCAATTGCTCATCCTCGCTTACGACTTCCTCCAGACTGCCCCGTGAATGACTGTTGAGCAAGTAACGGCGTGTTAATTCCGCTTCGTTCTCCATGGATACTTTCCTCCTGTTTAACAAATTTCCGTGATGATGTAGTTTCGTCTTGATGTATGCTTTTTTATGCGATGTTCACGAAAAATACAAAAAGGCACCGCTTCAAAGCGGTGCTCTCTACAACATAATTCAACTCAAATTTTAAAAAAGTTCATCCTATTTCTTTTGGAGGTTCTGTCGTAAACGGCGTATTAGAAATGCCATGAATCAGCAGCGATATGAATTGATCTGCCAGTACGTTCATATTCGTAAATGGCTCCAGACGACCGGGCTTCGCCATGAATTCCTTCATGGAAGACAGGTACAGCACCAGCAAGTGCGGTGAGATATCCTTACGAATTTGCCCGTTCTGCTGGCCACGGAACACCATCTCCTCGAATAGCGGCATGTTCTTCTGCTCATTATATTCAATCATTTGCTGTGTATATTCCGGATATACATTGACCAGATCATTGATAAATTCGGCAGAATAGTCATTCATTTTCTGATAACGAAGCAGATAGTGCATGAGTTCAATCGCATCATTGGATTGCTCCATCATTTGCGCAAAATCCGCATGCGTCTCCTCATTGATCGCCATAACTACCTGCTCGATCAAGCCATCCTTGCTGCCAAAATATTTGTAAATGGTCATTTTTGAAACAGGTACAGCCTCGGCAATTTGATCCATACTCGTGCTTACAATCCCCTGCTCATAAAACAGCCTGCGCGCCGTCCGTATGATTTGCTCTTTTTTTCCGTTAGTCACGGACAGTACGCCTCCTTTGTTCAATATCACATTCTCACATTCTATATATTATAAACTAAATATCCTGCCGACGAAGCAAAAATGCAGCAATCGCAATTCCAAGAAAATAAACCAATAAGCAGATAACTACCCCTATCCAGGAAAGGTGCGATTCGGTTGCCATTCTGAGGCTATCAAAAATATTAAATAAACTCCATTTCGATAGCCAGGAGATGGATTCACTTAGCCCAGAGAGCATCTTCAGCAGGAAGGATACAATAACGATACCGATGCTGATCGACATGGCCGCCCGCTCTGTGCGGACCAGCGTTGTGAACAGATATCCAATTCCAGCAAAGGCCATCGCCACTAGCAAGCCGGACAGCATCATGACAAGAACTGCTTCTGGATTACCGACTGTGCTAAATATAGAGCCAAATAAATAGACGGAGCCCATAACAATGAGAAATACGACGAACATCTGCACCAAATGCGCCAGCACCCGGGACAGAAAAATTTGCGTACGTGTATAGGGTAGCGTGAACAAGAAATCCTGTGTCTTATTTCCCCGCTCACGTGCGATCGTCTGACTCCCCCATACAGCGGCAAATCCGCCGAACAGCATCTGGTAGAACAGAAGCGGCTCGCTGCTCATCCAGCCCTCAAAGCTGGTCATCTGCTCCGGATGCATACCGAAGGCTTCCAGCATGGCAGAAGGAATGGTCTCCATCAATTTGACGATATCATCATTCTGCAGATAAATATCCGACACACCGGTGAATAGCACCTGAAAGCCGACGATGATGAAAAGAGCGATCACGAAATTGCGACGATTTACCCACCATTCATTCCTGACCAAATTTCCAATCATGCCTCTCATTGCTCTCCCTCCGTATGCTCCGAATAATCCTTCATAAATATCTCTTCCAGAGATGGCCGCTCTACACGCAGATCATTCACTCCGGCATCGGCCAACATCCTTAGTACAGGCTCGATTGGGCCTGATACCTGGAAGGTATGCTCACCGTGCTGATACTCGACATTCGGATCCAATTGATTCAATGCCAGCTTGTCAATGAGGTTCCCCTGATCCCGCAATATTACTGTAAACTTGCGCAGCAGTCGCTCCGCAATCTCATCCACCCGGGATACTCTGAGCAGCTTACCTTCCCGAATAAAAGCTACCCGATCACAGAACCTCTCTACCTCAGACAGAACATGCGTAGAGAAGAATACGGTCATTCCTTCTTTATTCAATTCGCTCAAGAGGTTGAAGAATTCATGTTGAATGAGTGGATCCAGACCCGATGTCGGCTCATCGAGTACGGCCAGCTCCGGCCGATGTTGAAGACATTGCACAATCCCCAGCTTCTTGCGGTTCCCAAGAGAGTAATCGCGAACCTTGCGGCTCAGATCGAGCTGCAGTCGTTCCGCCATCTTCAGCGCCATTGTATCCTGCAGATTCATGCCGTAAGCCCGGGCAGCAAATTTTAGCACCTGATGGCCACTCATATCACTGTCATACTGGACCTCGGAGGGCAGGTAACCAATTCTGCTGCGTATGTCCGGGTTCTCCTTGCCAAGTGGCTTGCCGAAGAGAGAGATCTCTCCACCGGACGGATGCAGAAGCTGCATCAACATACGAATCGTCGTAGACTTACCAGCGCCATTTGGACCAATAAACCCGAATTTCTCCCCCTTAGACACGGTAAAGCCGACATTTTCTACACCGATCTTCTTGCCATAGTACTTCGATAGACCAGATACCGAGATCGCGTCCATGTCCTCCAACCTCCAACTGTACTTATATTTAATAATGAGTACATTATATATTACTCATTAATTTATTCAATATAAATTTATACTTTAAATTAGTAATTAGTACATTTTTTTTCGATTCGTTTCTGTACGATTTATATTTTCACCTGATTTATCGGGCTTCTCCTGTACATTTACATCGCTTTCCTTGCGATTCGATCCAGGAGTACCGTATACTATTGAACAATATCAGCATAGTTGGAGGGTCTTAATTGAACACTCAAGAGAGAGCTGCTAGAGTTGAACAACTCAGCCAGCAAATGAATCAAAAGAATGCAGCTTATTTTCAGGAAATGAGCAAGTATATTCGTAAAGAGGAAGAGATCAGCGATGTCAAGAAGGAAGAGCTGCTGCTCTACCTGGTGCAGAAGATCTGCAAGCACGAGCGTAAGGGTGTTAACGCCGACCAATTATTTGGAGCAAGTGCTGCAGCTTACTGCACACAACTTATCGACGATGTCAAAATGCGCAGGCCTCGGACTTTAAGAGAGAAGATTAAATACTACATTATGATCCCATGGGTTACGATTACCTGGGTATTCTTCATCTTTATGATTACCGGCTTCTTCGGCAAATGGTTCGGAGGTGAACTAGCCAATACAACCATAAACAGCGGAATCCTGGTGTTAATCGCCGGACTGGCCATCGTATTTATCGAATCGATTACCCGGTTTCTCGGGCCAGGGCAAGAGGACGATGGCGCCAAGAAAGCCGCACCATCTTCAGACCCGATGCAGCCGCGTAAATTTTTCGATATGAGAGCCTTCGGCATTTATATTATTATCGCCCTGGCCGTCGTTGCTGTAGGCCTGCTGCTCAACCAGATTATGCCATCCTTCGTTGTTACCCCTTGGCAGAGCTTGATCATCTTTATCATCGGTCTGCTTGGTCAAATCTTCATCTTCGCACGACGCAGCAAATAAAGTTACTGACTTTCGTGTCGATCCCGATGGCAACCGGATGAGTATATACCGTTACTAAACAAAAATACAGCCCGATCTCCTAGGAGACGCGGACTGTATTTTTTCGTGCTCTTACTAGATCTTTTTAACAAATTCCGACTTCAATTTCATCGCGCCGAAGCCGTCAATTTTACAGTCAATATCATGATCGCCCTCGATCAGACGGATATTTTTCACCTTTGTACCGATTTTGATGACCGATGAGCTTCCTTTTACTTTCAAATCCTTGATTACAGTAATAGAATCGCCATCGCTTAGAACATTGCCGTGGGCATCCGTCACGACTCTCGCATCTTCATTCCCAACACTGGATGATTCAGCAGACCACTCGTGGCTACATTCGGGGCAGACAAGCATGTCTCTATCCTCATACGTGTACTCAGAATTACATTTCGGGCAATTTGGGAAAGGCATAGCTTCATGTCCTCCATTCATAATTGTCAGTTGTCCATGTAACTCCAGCAAAAAAACTCAACCTCTATAAACAACTATCGTACTATACTGACATAGTTCGCTCCTCTTGGCAAATCTCTCTTCGGTTCTATGAACCGCAAATCTATCAGACATTATCGGATCGGCAACGCCTTCCGGGCGAGGCTCCACTGCATCAGATTCGCGACAAACGCTGGCTTGCCTGTCGAGAGCGTATACTGCCTCTCAGGAAAAATAAAAATCCCTCTCACGGAGCCTCTATACGAGCCAATAGGTTCAGTTGAGACTTCTTGAAAGGGATTATTTCATTGTATTGCTAGGCTATCAATATCTTGCTGCGATTAAGCTTCTACTCTGCGGTTCAGCAGCAGGACGGTTCCATACAGCATCAGGACGATGAAGACTGCTTCTAGCAAGGTTTCTCCCCAATTTATGAGCATGATGTCATTTGGAAAGACCACCTCTCCGCCCACCATCAGATTAGATTGAACATTGACGTTGAGGAATGGAATACCTCCGAAGTTCACTTGGAACAGCACGGACATAATCCAGCTGATTACATTCTGTATAACAATGAAGCTCAGAATTCCGATCCATACTCTACCTCGTTGGAACATTAATGCGATCGCTATGGATAGAGCTATAGCCATATAGGAGAAGAGATAGGCCCAGAACACCTGGAATATAAATATCGCTGTTATCTTCAAGAGTTCGGGGGTTACTTCCGTAGAAATTCCCTTAAGATCAGGAACCCCATAGATCAGACTAAAGATTCCAATATGGATACATATGAGAATCCCTAGCCCAATCAGTACCAACAATCCCAGAACCATTGGGGAAAGAACACTCCATATCGTACGGACAGGAAGCAGTCTGCGGCTATATGACTTGGCATTGCTAAAGAAGGTTCTATAAGTCATGATGATTGCCAGCATAGAAACGAAGACATACAGCATAATGCTAAGTCCAATGGTGATTCCCTCTTCCCATCCCCGGGTATAACTAAACGTTGTTAATCCTGCTTCGGCAAGGATCAAAATAACAGCTGTACTTAGCAGCATCGTTGAATTCTTCTTCCAATCGTACTTGAGCAGTCTCATCATTCGGCAAACACCTCCTTGAACATATCGTCCACGCTCTTGCCATGCTTGAGTCGCAGCTCCTCCACTTCCTCATGAAGCACAAGCTCTCCATTCTTGATGAAGATCACCTCGTCAAAGATCCGTTCAATATCCTTCACCAGATGCGTCGATATGATCAAGCTGCTGTCTTCGCTATAGAACTCCACAATGGCATCAAGAATCTTCGTTCTGGCTACCGGGTCCACTCCGCCAATCGGTTCATCCAGCAAATAAAGCTTGGCATTTCTGGACAGGGCCAATGTTAATTGCAGTCGTTCATTCATCCCTTTGGATAAAGAACTGATGCGGTCCTTTGGATTTAAATTCATGAAATCAAGCATTTGCAGTGCTTTTGCCATATCGAAATCTGTATAGAAATCACTGTAGAACGTAATCGCATCCCTGACCTTCATCCAGGATTCCGTCAAAGGACGGTCCGGCATGAACGAGACGATCGATTTCGTATTCAGATCAAGCGGCTGGTCAGCTACCGTTACGCTTCCGGAGTATACCGGCAGTAGTCCAGCGGTTATCTTCATCAATGTGCTTTTACCGCTTCCGTTCGTACCGAGCAGGCCGATAATTTTACCGGGACCGATACTGAAGGATACATCGTTCAAAGCTTTTCTCGATCCGTAGGATTTAGATACGCTCTGGAATTGTAGCAGATTATCCATATCCTCTCTCCTCTCTCTATTCACTCTTTATTTCAACGGCTTCCGCAACGATACTTGCAATATCCTTATTGGAGAAGCCCAATTCCTGCATTCCGTTAATGAAATTATCCAGCAGGTCCCCGGCCATTTCCTTCTTGATCGTCATAATCTTCGCTTCCTCACTCGTCACATATCTTCCTAGCCCGCGTCTTGTCTCCACGACTTCCTCACGCTCCAGTTCCTGAAATGTTCGTTGTACCGTATTCGGATTGATTTGCAGCTCGGCCGCAAGCTCACGAACCGATGGGATCTTATCCCCGGCCTTCAACTTTCCAGTGACAATCTCTTTCTTGATAAAATTCATGATCTGCAAATAGATCGGTAGATTGTTATCAAATTCTATGCTCACGATCCGTTGGCTCCTTTCATCCGTCATGTTCCTAGGCCACTTTGACCTATGCAACATCCCGTTTTTTAAAGGTAACAAAACTTACCATAAGAAACAATGCCATATATACCGCAATAACGATTACGGAGAAACTCATCGTCATCCCCGGCAGCGGTGAACCGCCGTCCACATATTTGGACAAATCGGTATTCGCAAAGATCAAATACTTCGTAAAGGAATATTTCGCAAGAATGCCGACAATCAGACCCTCTAGCATCATCAAGAACATGGTGAGCCCGACCGTTATTCCAGTAGAACGGGTGAGTACACCTAACATAAACGTAATTGTTGCATAAATTACGGTGTAGACCAAGGTGTAGAGCGCCGTCTGAGCGATATCATTCCAGCTTACGCTCGGAGCCCCCGCCCCGAAGGCAATCGTACCCGTGATGAAGGAGATAACGAACATCGTGAGCATCAACGACAAGATATACAAGACGATGCTAATATATTTGGAGAGTAAAATCTTGCCTCGGCTCTGGGCACGGATCAGTAACAACTTAATTGTTCCCTGACCATACTCTTTGGAGACAACCCCCGCCGTTCCCACAACGACCAGGAAGAGGAGCAGGGTGCCAAATCCACTAGGCGACATAGCCATAAAGACGAAATCCCGTGCATTGAACACTTCGTCTCCCGACAATTTGGCTATAAAGTAGGCAGCGCCGATGACAAAAACTGCAATAACCAAATACGCAATGAAAAAACTTCTTTTCTTGAACAATTTCAACCATTCATTAAAGACCAATTTATGCACTTTGACTTCCTCCCGTCCATTTCAAGAACTCGTCTTCCAGCGATTCCTTCATTTCCTCAATCCGATACAGTGCGACCCCTTCATTCCGCAAGACATCGATCACATTCGGGATATCTCTGTCGTGTACAGCAATCGTAACTTGATTCCGATCCGGATCGATCCCGACCACACGTAGTTCCTCCATGCGTACGAGTCTTAACTTCGCCTGCTCTGCATCATTGACACGCAGCATGACTTGAATTTGTTCCTCTTCCTTTACAGCGGACGAATCGCCCAGCGTTCTAACAGTAACCAGCTTGCCTTCCTGAATGACGACAACCCGGCTGCACATCAATTCCATCTCCGATAACAGATGACTGGAGACGAGTATGGCGATGCCTTCCTCTCGGGCAATTCTTTTGAGGTAGTCGCGCATTTCCCTGATTCCCGCTGGGTCCAGTCCGTTCGTCGGCTCATCCAGAATCAGAATAGATGGATTATGCAGAAGAGCCTGAGCTATGCCGAGACGCTGACGCATTCCAAGCGAATAGGCCTTCACTCTCTTCCTCATTGCATCCTGAAGCCCGACCAGTCTTACAACTTCGGTGATTCTTTCTTCCGTAATGCCCTTGGCCATACGCTGATATTGCTTCAGATTATCGTATCCTGTCATATAGGGATAGAATTCCGGGTTCTCAATAATACCACCGACATGGGAAATCGCCTTCACGAAATGTCGCTTCACGCTCTCCCCCTTAATCAGCACGTCACCTTCGCTCATACCGATTAATCCGACAATCATACGGATCGTGGTCGTCTTACCCGCTCCATTCGGTCCAAGCAATCCAACGATCTCACCCTGATGTATATCAAATGACAGCCGATCGACTATTTTCTTATGTCCAATCTGCTTGGTCACTCCATTCACTTGAAGGACAACATGACCTGCTCCGTTCACAGACCCTGTTCCAACCTGGTTTACCGCTTTATTCATTACGGCCACTCCTTATTTGTATTAGTGTCATAGTTGAATAGTACACTAGTAATGAGGTATTGTAAAGCCCATTCTTGAAATTTGCAAAATAAGCTGAAAATAACGGATTGACTCTCCTCCAAGAGGATAGATTATATGGAAGCACAGTCATTTAACGAAGATATGATCCAGTTCTTACGGGAAGGTTTCCCGCTAATGATCCGGAAGTCTTCGAACGTGTAAAAGCGCATTTATCCATTTTAGAAAAAATGGGGCATCCATCCACATCGCAAGATTTTCTAAATCAAACCGAGTTTTTCATCGTTGACGATTCATAAAAATATGCTTGAGCAATGGCAATTGGGCTACGCTTATTTTCTGAACAAGGTAGCCGCTAATTATTTGGTGAATGAAACCAATACAAAATAGCCCTACCCAATTCCCGCACCCATTTACCCTTAAGACTCGTATGGACATAGAAAAAGAGCAGCCCCAGGCATGAAATGCCACAGACTGCTCAAGTATACATCGCTGTTCAATTTTCTGTAATATTACTATATATTCGTCCACTCTTATCAGCAGAGGGATTCCTCATATCCTGCTCAAATCAGCAGGTTAAACAAATTCAAGTCGCGATTCAGCTCGGTATAGGCAATATTCTTCGACTTCATCCGGTCGATCAACGCCCCATAGTCCGCCTGGTCGCTTAGCTCAATTCCAACCAAGGCCGGGCCATTCTCCTTGTTATGCTTCTTCGTATATTCAAACCGGGCGATATCGTCATTCGGTCCAAGCACATCCTCCAGGAACTCACGAAGTGCTCCGGCGCGTTGTGGGAAATTGATCAGGAAGTAATGCTTCAAGCCTTCATAAATGAGCGAACGCTCCTTCATCTCCTGCATCCGGTCGATGTCGTTATTGCCGCCACTAATGATGCAGACTACCGTCTTGCCGCGGATTTGGTCCCGGTACATATCAAGTGCCGATACAGGCAATGCTCCGGCCGGCTCTACCACAATCGCACTGTCATTGTATAGCTCAAGAATGGTCGTACAAGCCTTACCTTCAGGGACTTTAACAATTTCATCCAGAAGCTCCGCGCAAATGGCGTAGTTCAAATCCCCGACCCTCTTCACCGCGGCCCCGTCGACGAACTTATCAATCGCCTCCAGAGTTACGACCTGCTGCTGCTTCAGCGCCTCTGACATCGATGCAGCCCCGGCTGGTTCTACACCGATTACCTTTGTCACTGGACTGACGGTCTTGATATACGTACCCACCCCGGAGACCAGCCCTCCGCCGCCAATCGTGACGAAGATATAATCTGCCGGCGCGTCAAGGCCCTCCATAATTTCCATTCCGATCGTTCCGTTGCCGGCTACAATCTTCGGGTCATCAAAAGGATGAATGAACGTCATCCCGCCTTCCCGGCACGCTTTCATCGCTTCTTCATATGCATCATCATAAGTGTCGCCAGTCAGTACGATTTCTACCGCAGAACCGCCAAAGCGCTTCACTTGCTTCACTTTTTGATTCGGCGTCGTGCTTGGCATATATATTTTACCCTGGATTCCCAGCGCATTGCATGAGAAGGCGACTCCCTGCGCATGATTGCCTGCACTGGCACATACGATCCCTTTAGCCAACTCCTCCTGGCTCAGACTACGGATCATATTGTAAGCCCCGCGGATTTTAAAGGAGCGGACAACCTGTAAATCCTCACGTTTTAAGTAGACATTGCACTCATATTTGGCAGACAGCGCCGCATCTAATTGCAACGGTGTACGTTTTACAACCTCTTTCAACACATGATGAGCGCGTACGATATCCTCCATCCCAACTGGTTGCCGTTCCGTTTGGTTCATCCTCTTCTCCTCACTTTACTTCGATCGATTTTATTGTTTTTATAAAGTTACACCCGAACGGCTTATCGATCAAGCACTATTTCTCCGCCGGCTTTACCGCTCTGACCTGGAACGGCTTCAGGCGCTTCGCTATCCTCTCGCGCTGATCCTCATACACATCCGGCAGCATTAGCTCATTACCCAGGGATTCCGGAGCCTCGTCATTATCAAATCCTGGCCCATCCGTAGCTACCTGGAACAGAATCCCCCCTGGCTCGCGGAAGAATAAGGACTTATAATATTGGCGATCGATGACCGGCGTCGGTTCCATGCCGCTTACTTCAAGCAACTCATGGTATTTCATCTGCTCTTCTTTGTCCTTCGTCCGCCAGGCCATATGGTGAACGGTCCCAGCACCGCTACAACCTCTTGGTAAGTTTTCCGAATTTAAATCGATCACATTGCCAAGGCTATCCGCTGCCTTGAAACGCAGCAGTCCTTCCTCCTCGCCGATGTAATCAAGGCCCAGAACCTCCTGAAGGACCTCCGCCGTCTTCGCACTGTTGCAGCTGAACAATAAAGCACCCGCCAACCCCTTAATTGCATAGCCTTCCGGGATGCCACCAAATTGCCAAAGACTGAACGGCCCTTCCTGGCACTCAACCAGATCGATCAGTAGGCCGGACGGATCGGCGAACCGAACGTATTCCTCGTCAAAACGAACCAGATCCATATATGTAATCCCAAAGTCCTTCAACCGCTGACGCCAATAGAACATGCTTCCCGGTGGAACCGCAAGCACGATGACGCCAACCTGACCACCGCCAAGAATACCCTGATGGTCACTCTCCAGCGGATAGAAAGACATAATCGTTCCAGGGTCTCCATTCTCATTTCCAAAATATAGATGATATAGATCCGGGGCCTCATAATTAACCGTTTTCTTCACGAGCCTTAGACCTAGAACACCGGCGTAGAAATCAACGCTCTCTTGAACATCCCCCACAATAGCTGTAATATGATGAATCCCTGTTGTAACGCTCATCGCTTGTCCTCCCGATTAATACCTCTCCTCAGTTATCCATTATACGGAACATCCGCGATGAATTCATCCATCCGTAGTGAAAACAAATCGAACGCCCTTCCGAAAAATGAATTCGGGGACGTTCGACTTATTCCAACCTATGGACTAATCTTCCTCTGTATCCGACTCGGGGTCTGTCCGTCCTTCAGCATGCTTGATCTGGGCCAGTTCAGTCAGCTTCCATTCTACCGTCCCATGGACCAGATCGGCAGGGAATTGCTCCCCCTTATGCAGATACTCCTCGCGGCCAAGTTCATCTGTATAGACACCCTCAACCTCCACCTGTTCGCGCGATACCGGAAGCATGTCCTTCCTCTCTTTACTCATCCGTTAGGTCGCCTCCCGACAATGTTGGAATAATGTAGAACTTTCTGCTTTAACATTTGTCAAAGGCTTAAGAATTATCCCTGTCAGGAGCGAGTCACTTCTCTTCATCCAGATCAATATCGTACTCCATCCTCCGCGCCGTTTCCTTCGCTACCTCTTTACCAAGCAGACGATTAACCATATGAAATGCCATGTTAATTCCGGCTGATATTCCAGCCGAGGTTACAATCCGGTCTTCATCGACGAACTTGACATCTTCCTCTACTATGACCGCAGGATAAGTATCGCGCATTCTCTGAATGCTTGCCCAGTGCGTTGTAGCACGCTTGCCTTTAAGCAAGCCCGCTTCCGCCAGTAAGAAGGCGCCGGTGCAAACCGAGGTCATCCACTGCACTTCTGCAAACCGCTCGGCGATCCAAGCTACAACCACTTTATTGTGCACTAGCCCTCTTGTGCCCATGCCGCCTGGAATGACCAACAAATCATAGGCAGGTGCTGATCCGAAGTTGTAATCCGGCTGTACTTGCAAACCGTTCCGAGCCGTAATCATCTCACCATCCTCTGAAATAGTCGTTACTTCAAAAGGACTGTATAGCTCCCCATCATCTTGCTTTGCTGTTGTCACAGCAAACACCTCAAACGGTCCAGCAAAGTCCAGGACTTCCACATCGTCAAACAGCAGAATGCCCACTTTCCATCTCTTCATATCTGCTCCTCCTCTTCCCATAAGTACTAATTACTTATTTCTATCATGCTACAACCAGTCTCTTTTTTCAAAAAAGCGCTGCCCGACCAGCAGGTACGCCGCTCCCGTAAATAGCACAATCACCCATAAGCTGTATGGCTCAATTCTTGGCGCATAAATAGCCGCCTGCGGCATCATCACGTAATAAGGGATGGTGAAAGGAAACCAGGCTCCAATCGAGGAATGAAACCCAGTCAGCACGATATTTGGGACGACACAACCTATAGACAAAGCGAGAGAAGCCCCAAAATTGCGTACTTTTATGGAGACGATCAACTGCAGAGCAGCAAGCGGAAGAATGCCGATCCAGCCCCCAAGCCCCGTATACACCAAGGCCCCCCAAGGAACACCTCCTGGAGCCTCAACCAGCATTCCCGCAACAAAATAACCCAGCAAGAATACAAGCTGTACCAACGCCAGATTGCCTATCAACATCAGATATTTGGCATAAAATATTCTGCGGCGTGGTCCGGGAAAACCCAACACGACCTTCCACCCTCCGTCCCGGTGCTCGTACATGCAAAGTAATGAAGCAAGAATTCCACAATAAAGAGGATAGAAAAACATAGAATGAAGATTGACACTATGAATATAAAGAGTGGTCCAGCTTGGCGTGAAAAATTCCTGTAGACTTCCCATCTGCTCCACACCCATAGCTCCATTGATAAGCGTATCAAGCAAAACTAGCAGAATAACAATGATCCATTGAGTTTTCATGGCCTCAGCATGTAATAGCATTTTCATATCATCGGTTCCCCCTATTCAAACTCTCGTCTGGCAAATATCCAAGCCCCCATGGTGGATAATAATATTCCCACACCGAGCGATATACCGAGCCACTGGGCATGACCAGGGACGAGCGGACTGGATAGAGCCGGATACGACCAAGGAAGAAAATGAATGAGAGAAGAGCTGCTTCGGGCCAGAAACAGACTAGAGATCGATCCAAAGATTCCTAGAGCGAGCGGCAGCGCCTGATTGGAGAATATAGTTGAGAACCACAGCTGGATCGCCATCATCGGCAGGGATGACAGGCAGACAAACAGTGGCTGGAGGAGCATGATTCGCCACGGCAGCGGTTCATTCGTATACAATATCCAGATGAGAGACATACCAACAACCGTAATAACCACAGTACATAGCTGTAAAATGAAGATCCAGGCCAATTTTGTCAGGTAAATTGATCCCTTGGGTACCGGCATCGCAAGCAGTTGTTTCCAAGCCCTGGTCTCATGCTCTGTCCCTGCTATAATGCTAGCCAGAAGCGTAATCCCCAACAAGAAAACAAATGATATGAACATATACATGACCGCAAACCCCGCATAGACCCCTCCGGGTCCTTGGCGAAAATATAAATACCATTCCAGCGCCGTCATGCTAATAAGAATGCTCCCCTGTATGAAAGGAATCCAGCGACATAACCGCTTCAGCTTCAACCCCTCTGCACGCATAAGCTCTAGTCTCATAAGCTGTTCTCCTGACCTGTCAGTTCAAGGAAGATCTCTTCAAGCGTCTTGGTCTTCTCCGTTACCCGGTAGAGATCATATTGCTGTCCAACCAGATAGCGAATCATCTCAGCCGACTGCCGCCGCTCAGTTATAGAGGTTCTAAGCTGGTTTGTCGTTATTGAAGGCTCTGCATCCCAACCGATATCGCGTAAGGCAGCAGCCGCCTCTATCGGCCGATCCACCTCGATCCATACATGAGGCTTGCTCCGCTTCGTCAGCTCCTCTAGTGGCCCTTGAAAGATCAATTCCCCCTGATTAATAATCCCGACATAGGTTGCCACCTGCTCAATTTCACTCAAAAGATGGCTAGAAAGCAAAACCGTCATGTCAAAATCCCGGGGCAACCGGGTGATCAACTCGCGAATCTCCTGAATGCCGGATGGGTCAAGTCCGTTTGTCGGCTCGTCCAGAATCAGCAGCTTCGGTTCCGTAATCAACGCCATCGCAATGCCCAGCCGCTGTCGCATCCCCAGCGAGTAGCTCTTTACCGGACGATGGGCTGCCTGCTCCAGCCTAACCCAATGCAGCACCTCTTTGATTCTGGACTCTGGGACCCTGTGCATCAGCGTCACGATTTGTAGATTTTTATAGCCTGAAAGATGGGCATAGTAGGACGGGGATTCTACGAGCGAGCCCACATCTCGTAATATATTCATTCGGTTCTTGTTCAGGTCTTTACCCAAAATACGGATTTCTCCCGATGAAGACCGAATCAGGCCCAGCAGCATTCGGATCGTAGTCGTCTTCCCGGCCCCGTTCGGCCCCAGGAAGCCATATATCTCCCGCCTCGGAACCTTCAGATTGATCCGCTTCACGGTCTCCCGCTGTCCAAACCTGCGTGATAACTGATCAGTGTCTATTGCATAATCTGTCATCCTCTTATTCCTCCCTGCATTATTACTACCGTCTTAAGCGTAGCAACGCAGAGTAAATAACAGGTAAACGAGACATTAACAGCAGCCTAATTCTATGCCTAGCTAATTCGTCAACACGATCTCAATTCTAGTACCCCCGCCATCAGCCCTCATGATGTTCATACGCCCGGAATGCGCTTCGATAAACGCTCTGGCAATCGCGATTCCTTTACCAGACTGATACCTGTCCTGCCTCAGCACGGACTCATTGATCCCTGCCCCGTTATCTTCAATTACGATGAGACATTGATCCTCTTGTATCCCCAAATCGCAGGCAATCTCAGTTCCAGAAGGATTATGGATCATGGCGTTCAGCAGCAAATTTTGAATCGCTCTTCCCAACAGCTTACTGTCGAAATCCATCATGTACACTCCTTCTGAAGTCGTAAATGTAAATTGACTATGCTCAGCTAAAGGGTGGTTGGCCATATCAATGACCACATCGCGCAAGAAATTCACGATATCCTCTCTTTGTCGATTCATAGGGAACCTCTCTACCGACCAGCGACTGGTAGAGTTCAAATCCTGAATCAGCTGTTTCATTTCACCAGTCTTATCGCTAATCTGCCTGCTGAAGCTCAGCTTCTCTTCATCGGTCCAATCATATTCCCCCGCCGTAAGCAGGTGAGCATAACCTTCAACATAAGACAACGGTGTTTTGAGGTCATGGCTGATGGACGAGATCCACTCCTGCTTCTTGGCCTCGAGATTCAGCCGCTCCACCTCGCTGTTATGCAGCTGCTCTGAAAACTGGCTCATTTCCTCGAACAATTCCTTGAATAAGGCATAAGGATAACGATAGTTTCTTTCATGTAAAGGATCTTTGGATGTTGTGCGATAATGGTGTTCGGGCTGAAGATAATTCCCATGGGATAACCGGTTGATCCAGCGGATTAAATAGATCAGCGGTTTGCCAACGCACCAGCCGCAAGCAATGATGAATAAGAGGATTTGAATGAGTCCTAATGTGAGTAGTAAGGTTCTGGTGGATATGAACTGCAGCGGTTCAATCGCTTCCCGAAGATAGAAAAGCACATATGTAAATAGAATAAAAGAAAAAAAGGAGGTCGCCACCAACACGAGAACCAACCGGATAAAGCGAGTCGCCATTTTTAGCATCGGTTCATTCCCGTCCCTTCCTTGGGGGAAGCAGTTTGTAGCCAAGCCCCCTAACGTTCACAAGAAATCGAGGGTGACCCGGATCGGGTTCAATCTTCTTGCGCAACCGGGAGATATGGATGACGACGGTCTTCTCATCTCCAAGATACGGCTCATTCCAGACCGCTTCATATAAGTGCCGTGTACTAAAAATCCGGTTCGGATGGCGGCATAGGAATATTAGCAGCTCCCACTCGCGTGCCGGACAGTCCACCAGCTTACCGTCTACGATCAGTTCTCCCGCTTCAGGATCGACCCGGAAATAGCTGTAATCCAGCGTGGCTGACCGGGGTGCAACCGTCTTGTCTTGCTGCCGCAGCTGATATTTCAGACGAGCTTTGATACGGGCTACCACTTCCAAAGGGTTAAAAGGCTTGGTGATATAATCGTCCCCACCGATCCCAAAGCCCATCAGCTTGTCCAAATCGGTGTCTCTTGCAGTCAAAAATAGAATTGGCGATTCGGTTATTTTCCGCATTTTTCGGCATATTTCGAAGCCATCTTCATCCGGAAGCATCACATCAAGCACGATCACATCTATAACTGTCTCTGCTAATATTTGCAGTGCTTCGCTCCCGGTTCCCGCACTCCGAATGAGGCGGAAGCCCTCCTTCTTTAACACAGCGGTCAGCATTTCGCACAGCCCCTGCTCATCGTCCACCAGCAATATAGAAATAGGGTCTAGCAGATTATTTTCCATCACTCTATGATTCCTTCTGAATTATAATAGTGTTCCACCGATGTACCCTGGATGCTTGAACATAGGCAGCGGTAGATACTTGTATTATATATCAAATTGGTAATTATGCCCCCATGGCGAGGAATATGATAGGAATCATACTGAACGCTATATTAACTATGAAATGACATACCAACAGACATACTAAAAATTTCAATACAAAAACCCGAAAGAGGACACTGTTCTTTAAGTGTTCGACTTTCGGGCTTCTGCTCAACGATCCTAACTAGCTATTTCAAGATCTCTTATCGCAATGCCTTCATAGCAATATCACTACGGTTATGCTTACCTTCAAATGCAATCTGATTGGCAGCGGCATAAGCCTTATCGCGAGCTTCGGCAATATCTTTCCCAAGCCCAACGACTCCAAGTACGCGTCCGCCATTCGTGACCCATTCTCCTTCGGCATTTTTCGCTGTTCCGGCATGGAACACTAGAGACTGCTCCTGCCCAGCATCCTGCAAACCGTGGATTGGCAGGCCCTTCGGATAGGAAGCAGGATAGCCGCCGGAAGCCAGCACGACACAAACTGCGGCCTCATCGCTCCATTCAATCTCCACTTGATCCAGCGTACCATTCACCGCAGCAAGGAAAATTTCCAACAAATCGCTCTTTAAGCGAGGTAGAACGACCTGGGTCTCGGGATCACCGAACCGCGCGTTGAATTCAATCGTCTTCGGTTTGCCATCCGGCGTGATCATGAGACCCGCGAACAACACGCCACGGAACGGGCGTCCTTCCGCTACCATCGCTTTAGCGGTAGGCTTAATAATCGTCTCAACCGCTTCTTTAATGATGCTGTCTGCAATATGCGGCAGTGGCGAATATGTACCCATCCCACCGGTATTGGGGCCTTTGTCATTGTCATAGACCTGCTTATGATCCTGGGCCGCCGCCATAGGACGCACGACTTCACCGTCGACAAAAGAGAGGATCGACATTTCCTGACCAGACAGGAACTCTTCAATCACGACCTGGCTGCCCGATTCGCCGAACACCTTGTCGATCATAATGCTCCGTAGCGCATCCTCTGCTTCCTCGCGAGTAAAGGCTACGGTTACTCCTTTGCCCGCCGCCAGGCCATCGGCCTTGATGACGATCGGCACAGGCTGACTATGCAAATAATTCGAGGCCGCTTCATAGTTGTCGAATTTCTCATAGGCTGCAGTGGGGATGTTATATTTATGGAGCAAATCCTTCATGAAGGTCTTGCTGCCTTCGATATGTGCCGCATTCTTGCGCGGTCCAAATACCGGGATATGCTTCGCTTCGAAGGCATCCACAATCCCGTCCGCCAACGGGTCATCGGGCCCGACCACGACGAGACCAACCTTCTTCTCTTCAGCAAAAGCAACCAGCCGCTCAAACTCTCCTACCTGAATCGACACAAGCTCAGCAATTTGTTCGATCCCGGCGTTCCCCGGAGCGCAATAGATCCGGTCTGCCTTCGGGCTCTTAGCCAGCGCCCAGCAAATCGCATGCTCACGACCACCGCCGCCGATCACTAGAATATCCATTCGAATTCCTCCTCTACCACTGCTTATTTTGTTGACTAATGCGTAATTCCTGCAAAAATGCAGGTTTTTGCGCGTCTATCTGCCGAACAACGACGCTTATCGGTATCTAAGCAAGAACAATCGAGTACAGCTATCAAAAACGACAGGCCGCCGCAGCGGTCTGCCGTCTTCAGGCCTCTTAGTGTTTAAAATGTCTCACCCCGGTAAATACCATAGCGATTCCATACTCATTGGCTACCTTAATCGACTCTTCATCACGGATCGAGCCGCCTGGCTGAATAACCGCCGTAATGCCAGCCTTGGCCGCTTCCTCCAGGGTGTCTCCCATTGGGAAGAATGCATCAGAAGCAAGCACGCTGCCCTTCGCTTTCTCACCTGCTTGCTCGATCGCAATTCTGGCTGAACCTACACGATTCATTTGTCCAGCACCAACGCCAACTGTCATGTCATCCTTCGCTAGAACAATCGCATTAGATTTAACATGCTTAACAACCTTCCAGCCGAACAGCAATTGCTTCAACTCTTCTTCAGTCGGCTTACGATCCGTTACAACCTGCAAGTCAGCCTCCGTCAAGGAGTGAATATCACTCTCTTGTACGATCATGCCGCCGTCGATGGAAGTAACCACGTACTGGCTCTTGCGATCCGCTGCCAGTTCCAGACCGCTGATCTTCAGAAGGCGAATATTCTTCTTCTGCGTCAGCAAGGTCAGCGCCTCATCTGTGAACCCTGGTGCAAGAACGATCTCCAGGAAAATATCCTTGAGCAAATTAGCCGTATCTTCATCGATAATGCGATTTGCGGCCACAATACCGCCGAAGATGGAAACCGGGTCGGCATCATAAGCCTTACGGTAAGCTTCGTAAACACTCTCTCCGATCCCTACGCCGCAAGGATTCATATGCTTCACCGCTACGACAGCCGGTTCCGTGAATTCTTTTACGATCTGCAGCGCAGCATTGGCATCATTGATATTGTTATAGGACAATTCCTTGCCATGCAGTTGCTCCGCATTCGTCAATGAATCGACAGCAGCCAGCGGCTTACGGTAGAAAGCGGCTTTTTGATGTGGATTTTCGCCATAACGAAGGTCCTGAATCTTCTCATAGGTAACGGTAAGACGTTCCGGAAGCGGTTCACCTAGCTTGTTGGACAAATAGTCGGAAATAAGAGCATCATAGGCTGCTGTATGACGGAATACTTTTGCCGCGAGCTGTTTACGGGTTTCAAGCGTTGTGTCTCCACTATCACGAATCTCATCCAACACTTGGCTATAATCGTTCGCATCAACAACAACGCTGACGAAGGCATGGTTCTTGGCCGCAGAACGCAGCATGGTTGGACCGCCGATGTCGATATTCTCGATCGCTTCCTCATATGCAACACCAGGCTTGGCAATCGTCTCCTGGAACGGATACAGATTTACAACAACCAGATCGATATAGTCAAGTCCCAACTCCTTCATTTGCGCCTGATGCTCTGCACTGTCCCGAATCGCCAGCAAGCCGCTGTGAACGGTCGGATGCAGCGTCTTAACGCGCCCGTCCAGAATTTCCGGGAAGCCTGTGACATCGGAAATGCCTATAACAGGAACCCCTTCCTTCGACAACAGACTTTTCGTTCCTCCTGTCGAAATAATCTCTACGCCGAGCTGAGACAGCTCCCGGCAAAAATCTACGATGCCTGTCTTATCCGACACACTTACCAACGCTCTTTTGATACCCACGAATTGCTTCCTCCTCTTTAATGGCGAATATAGACACGATATTTCTCGGGAAATATCGAAATTGCATTGATGTCTTGTTGCTCTAATGGATCTGTGACCTCTGCATGACAACAAATTATTTTTGTAAAATCGAAACCTTACGGCCTTCGACATGAATCAGTCCTTTTGCGAACCACGAGACGACCTCCGGGTACAGCTCCTTTTCAGCCGCGTGAATCTTCTCTTCCAAGGATTCCAGACTATCCTCGTTCCCGATCTCAACCGCTTTCTGGGCGATAACAGCACCGGTATCCATGCCTCCATCTACAAGATGGACGGTAATTCCGGTCGTTTTGACACCATAATCCCAGGCTTGTCCAATAGCATCCTTGCCCGGAAAAGCGGGCAACAGCGATGGATGAATATTGATCATTCTTCCTGTATACCGATCAACCAGTACCGGCGTCAGTAGCCGCATATAACCGGCAAGAACCACCAAATCGACCTGCCTCCGCTCCAATTCAGCGGCAATTTCCAGTTCATAATCTTCGCGCTTCGCATAAGCCTTCGGATCAAACACATAGCTGTCAATGCCAGCCTTATGGGCTCGTTCGACAACCGGTGCGTTCGCCTTATCACTGACCAACAACATGATCTCGGCATCAAGCTTTCCGCTCCGTGTCGCCTCTACCATCGTTTGGAAGTTGCTGCCCTGACCTGAAGCAAATATGGCAATCCGGAAAGACGAAGCCATCAGACTTGCGCCCCTTTGAAGGTCACTTCCCGACTTCCTTCAGTAACACGGCCAATAGTATATGGGTGTTCTCCAGCAGCGCGAAGCGCAGCAAGAGCAGCCTCAGCCTGATCCTTGGCAACAACAATCACCAGGCCGATTCCCATATTAAATGTCGTGAACATATCGCGATTGCTGACATTGCCTTGCTGCTGAAGCAGGGGGAAGATCGGTTGAATCGGCCAGGAGCCATAATCGACCTCGACATTAACCCCTTCCGGCAATACGCGCGGAATATTCTCGATGAAGCCGCCGCCGGTAATATGAGCCATGCCCTTCACCTGAACCTTCTCCAGTAAAGCAAGTACAGGCTTCACATACAGCTTCGTCGGCGTCAGCAGCACATCACCCAGCTTCGCACCACCAAGCTCAGCTACTTCATCCTGCAGGCCATAACCTCCATCTTCCAACAGCAGCTTGCGTACCAGCGAGAAGCCATTGCTATGGACTCCGCTGGAAGCAAGGCCGATCACAACGTCACCAGAGGCAATTGTGCTTCCGTTAACAATCTTACTCTTATCTACAACACCTACTGTGAAACCAGCGATATCATATTCACCGTCTGCATACATACCTGGCATCTCGGCTGTTTCTCCGCCGATCAGCGCACAGCCGGATTCATGGCATCCTTCGGCAATTCCAGCAACGATCGCTTCGATCTTGGCCGGAACCACCTTATCACAGGCCAGATAATCAAGGAAGAACAACGGCTCCGCGCCTTGAACAACGATGTCATTCACGCACATCGCCACCGCATCGATACCGATCGTGTCATGCTTGTCCATCGCAAAGGCAATCTTCAGCTTCGTTCCCACGCCATCGGTTCCCGATACAAGCACCGGCTCCTCATATTTATCCTTGTTCAAGCCGAATAAAGCACCGAACCCGCCCAGGTCGGTCATGACCTCCGGACGGAACGTCCGTTTGACGTGCTTCTTCATCCGTTCTACCGCTTCATTGCCAGCCGCGATGTCCACCCCGGCGTTCTTATATGCTTCTGACACGACAGGACACTCTCCTTAACGTAGATTATAGGTAGTTCAAAAAGTTCCTCGAACTTATGATATTTCACATCATTAATCACATTGTTCATCACATATGAACTCGGTTTCTAATTTCTAACGAAACGTGGTATCGCTATTTAGGTGAAATAGAGCATCTGAGAAATCTAACGAAACTGGGGATCGTTATTTAGCCAAAATAGTGACTTTTAGCCTCGATTTAGCCCAAATAGCGATATGGTGTTTCGTTAGATATAAATTGCTGCCATATTAGCTCTAATAGCGATACGATGTTTCGTTAGACTAAATTACCACCAGATTAGTCCCGATAGCGATACGATTGAAACCGCATACCCATCGATTTAACCAACATAACGAATTGTAGTTTCGTTAGAAATATTAACTAGTACAGCCGTACTTCTCTTCACCATTAAAGTCGGTGCGTGTAGGGTAGTCGTTGTCGAAGCAAGCCATACACATACCGCCTTTATAGTCATCTTTATTGTCGCCGCCGACAGCCTGAATCAAGCCTTCTGCGCTTAAAAATTCCAATGAGTCGGCATTAATCTCCTGGCGAATCTCCTCGACGGAGCGGGAGGAGGCAATCAACTCGCCGCGATCCGGTGTATCAATCCCATAAAAGCATGGATTCTTGAATGGTGGTGAGGTAATGCGGACATGCACCTCTGTTGCCCCTGCTTCACGCAGCAAATTAACAATACGGCGAGATGTAGTTCCGCGCACGATGGAGTCATCGATCATAACGACACGTTTCCCCTCCACAACACGGCGTACAGCGCTAAGCTTCATCTTTACGCCGAGCTCACGCAGCTCCTGACTAGGCTGAATGAAGGTCCGGCCAGTATATTTGTTCTTGATCAAGCCGAGCTCATATGGAATCCCGGTCTGCTCCGCATAGCCAATCGCCGCTGAAATGCTGGAATCCGGCACACCTGTAACAACATCCGCATCGACAAAAGACTCTTGAGCCATGACCTGGCCCATCCGCTTCCGGGCCGAATGCAGATTCGAGCCGTTCAGATCGCTATCCGGGCGAGCGAAGTAGATATACTCCATCGCACATAGAGCTTTACGCTGCGGTTCGGCATAGCGGTCTTCGCGGAGGCCATTCGCATCCAACACCAGCAATTCGCCAGGGCGGATGTCGCGAATGATCTCTGCCCCGACAACCTCAAAGGCACAAGTCTCGGACGAGAACAGATAAGCATCGCCAAGTCGTGCCATCGAAACAGGCCGCAAGCCGTTTGGATCGCTGGCAACAAGCAGCTTGTCATTCGTCATCAACAGGAAGGCGAATCCGCCGACCAACTGACGAAGCGCATCCTTCGCCGCCTCCACGAAGTCCTTAGAGGAACGGGCGATCAGATGAGCGATGACTTCTGTATCGCTTGTCGTCTGGAAGATCGAGCCGGACTGCTCCAGCTCACGGCGGATCTTCGGAGCGTTGACGATATTGCCGTTCGTCGCAACCGCAAGGTCGCCGTCGCGATACTTGAAGATGAGCGGCTGGGCATTCGTTAGGCGGCTATCTCCGCTTGTCGAATAACGAACATGACCGATCGAGCACTCTCCCTGCAGTGAGGACAGCTTGTCACGGTCAAACACTTCCTTGACCAGCCCCATCTCGCGGTGATAATTGAACTCCGTTCCATTCGTAACGCAGAGCCCTGCGCTCTCTTCACCACGATGCTGCAGCGCATGCAGGCCGTAATAAGATAGGGAAGCGGCCTCGGGATGACCGAACACCCCGAATACGCCGCACTCCTCTTTTAGTTTATCGAATATGCCGTCTCGCCCGCTGCCCTCGTTGTAATAATCACCTGTCCAGAAAGGCATTATTTCATCAGACATGGAATGACATCCTCCCAGACCTGCTTCAGCTCCTGTACCGGTCTATTCACAACAGCAGTGCCACTTGCATGAACGACAAGATCCTTGCCTTCCACGCTTCCGATTACCTGAACTGGCACGCCGTACTGCCCGATCAACTGTACAAGCTCATCCACATGATTTGGCGAAGACGAGAGCAGGATGCGCGATTGAGATTCACTAAACAGGGCGATGTCCGCACGTAAGTCCGATGCAGGCAGCTCAACTTGAGCTCCTAAACCACCGCTGATGCAGGATTCTGCTAAAGCGACTGCAAGACCGCCTTCAGAGAGATCGTGTGCCGATTGAACGAATCCGCTCTGAATTGCCTTAAGAACTGCGTTAAGCAGTGATTTTTCCTTATTCAAATCAAGCTGCGGTGGACGTCCTTCAGTAGTGCCATGAACAACAGCTTGGAACTCACTGCCTCCAAGTTCACCATAAGTGTTACCAAGCAGGAGAATGGCATCTCCCTCATTTTTGAAGCCTTGCGTTGTGATATGATCCGTATCATGCACTAGACCGACCATACCAACGACAGGTGTCGGATAGATCGCACCCTTGGTATTTTCGTTATAGAGACTGACATTACCGCCGATGACTGGAGTATCAAGGACACGGCAGGCTTCCGCCATCCCGTCAACCGTTTTCTCCATCTGCCAGAAAATATCCGGCTTCTCCGGGCTACCGAAGTTCAAGTTATCCGTAATCGCTAACGGCTCTGCACCGGAGCAGACGATATTGCGCGCTGCTTCACTTACGGCGATCTTGCCGCCAACCTCAGGATCGAGATACACGAACCGTCCGTTACAGTCCGTCGTCATGGCCAGCGCCTTGCGTGTTCCATGCACCGTTACGACAGCAGCGTCTGAACCTGGACGCACTGCTGTGCTCGTACGCACCATGTAATCGTATTGGTTGTAGACCCATGCCTTGCTGGCTACAGAAGGCGAAGATAACACTTTGTCCAATGCACCGTTCAAATCACGAACTTCTTCATATCTTAAAGTATCTATATTTGCATTCTCTTCATAGTAAGCAGGTACGCTAGACGGTTTATTATAGATAGGACATTCATCAACAAGCGCTGTCACTGGCATATCGCCAACAACTTCGCCATGATGAATCAGCTTCAGACGACCGTCATCCGTTACTTTACCAACCTTGGAGCAAATCACGCCCCAACGTTCAAAAATCTCCAGTGCCTGAGCTTCATCCTTTGGCTCTACCACAAACAGCATTCGTTCCTGAGACTCTGAGAGCATCATTTCATAAGCCGTCATGCCTTCCTCTCGTTGTGGAACTTCGTCTAGATACAGCTCCAGACCGTTGCCGGCTTTACTAGCCATTTCTGCGCTGGAGCAGGTAAGACCCGCTGCACCCATATCCTGAATACCGAGTACGATGCCCGTATCGATCAGTTCCAGACAAGCTTCCATCACAAGCTTCTCCATGAACGGATCGCCAACCTGTACAGCCGTACGCTTCGCTTCCGACTCCTCAGTCAGTTCCTCGGATGCGAACGTCGCACCGTGGATGCCGTCGCGACCTGTTGGTGGCCCCACATAGAACACCGGGTTACCAACACCCTTCGCCACACCGCGCTGGATTTTATCATGATCGATTAGACCGACACACATCGCATTGACAAGCGGATTACCGTCATAGGACTCATCGAAGACAACCTCGCCGCCAACCGTCGGAATCCCGATACAGTTGCCGTAACCAGCAATTCCAGCTACTACATGCTCGAACAAATATTTAACCCGGTCGCTCTCCAGCTTGCCGAAACGCAGAGAGTTCAGAGAAGCGATTGGTCTTGCGCCCATGGAGAAAATATCGCGAATAATGCCGCCTACCCCAGTAGCCGCACCTTGATAAGGCTCAACAGCCGAAGGGTGGTTATGACTTTCAATTTTGAATACAACCGCCTGATTGTCGCCGATATCTACGATACCTGCGCCTTCTCCAGGACCCATCAATACGTGTGGGCCGCTAGTTGGAAATCTTCTCAGTAGCGGCTTGGAGTTCTTGTATGCGCAGTGCTCGGACCACATTACGCTGAATACGCCGATCTCTGTATAGTTCGGTTTACGGCCGAGAAATCCGCAGATCAGCTCATACTCGCTATCCGAAACGCCCATCTGTTTATAAATTTGCTGCTCTGCAATTTGCTCTGCATTCGGTTCTTTAGCGGACACTTGCTGACTCATGCTGATCCCTCCAAGTCTTCAAAATCGATGTAAACATTTTCTTACCATCCTCTGATCCAAGCAGACTGCTAACTGCACGTTCTGGATGCGGCATCATGCCGACCACATTACCGCGTTCATTGGAGATACCAGCGATATCGTCAAGAGACCCATTCGGATTATTAACATAACGGAAAATAATTTGCCCGTTCGTCTGCAGCTGCGTGAGAGTCGCTTCATCGCAATAATAGTTGCCTTCCCCATGAGCGATCGGAATGTTAATCTCCTCGCCAAGTGCATATTCGCTCGTGAACGGATTGCTGTTGTTCTCAACCCGCAGAAGCGTGTCATGACAGCGGAACTTCAGCGACATATTGCGGCGCAGTGTTCCTGGCAACAGGCCCGCCTCCGTCAAAATTTGAAATCCGTTGCAAATGCCAAGCACATACTTGCCTGCCTCTGCCGCTTTGGCTACCTCAGCCATAACTGGAGCAAAGCGGGAAATCGCGCCGCAGCGAAGATAATCACCATATGAGAAACCGCCCGGAACTAGGATACAATCATAGACGGATAAATCCGTAGCAGTATGCCATACATAATCAACAGGTTCACCTAATGTATCCTCTACCGCTTTGTAGCAGTCGATGTCACAGTTGGAACCGGGAAATACGAGTACTGCGAATTTCATGAATTAGCCCTCCAATTCAAAGCGGTAGTCTTCTACGACCGTATTCGCCAGAAGCTTCTCACACATTGCCTTGACACGAGCCTCGGCCTCGAAGCGGTCATCCGTATCCAATTGGAGCTCCATATACTTACCGATACGAACGCTTCCTACTTCGTGGAATCCCATAGAATGCAGTGCGCCTTGTACGGCAACTCCCTGCGGATCAAGTACGCTTTGTTTAATGGTGACATAGACCTTCGCTTTCAACATATCTCTCATGTTCCTCCTAAGGGTTTGTATTGCGGCGCTGCCGCGATATAATTTTATGAACTGCTCTATGAATACAAAAGCTTGAAACACAGGATGATAGAAAATCTAGTTGTCAATGCCAAGTAATCTGTCTATTAAAATATCATTGCGGAAAATACCAGTTTTATAGCTGCTGCCCGGAAATACGAGAGTAAATCTCACGATAGCGGTGTGAAGTCTCATCGACTACAGATGTCGGCAGCGGATCAGGCTGACTGTTCTTATCCCAGTCGGAATGGGCCAGATAATTGCGTACCGGTTCTTTATCCATACTGTCAATATCCACACCCAACGCATATTTCTCTTTGGCCCAGAAACGAGATGCATCTGGAGTGAAAATCTCGTCAATCAGAATCAGCTCGCCGTCGATCAGACCGAATTCCAGCTTGCAATCAGCAAGAATAATATCGCGCTTCTCGCAGAAATCACGAGCGAAGGCATACAATTCAAGACTGCGGTTGCGTAGTTGCTCAGCCAATTCGACTCCAACCTTCTCCGCCATCACTTCAAACGAGATATCCTCATCGTGGCCAACATCGTTCTTGGCTGCAGGAGTAAAGATCGGCTCCGGCAATTGATCATTCATCCGCAAGCCTTCCGGAAGCGAAATGCCGTTAATCTTACCGTTCTTCTGATATTGCCGCCAGCCTCCGCCGGTGACATAACCACGCACCACACATTCGATATCGATGCGCTGCGCTTTGCGGGTAACCATCACTCTTTTACGTAGAACGTCCTTATTCTCTTCGCTGATCACATCGCCAAGCAATTCGACATCGGTATGCACGACATGATTCTCCATCAGTTCTGCAGTCTGCTCAAACCAAAAGGCGCTTAGCCGATTCAGAACATTGCCTTTATCAGGAACGGCCGGTTCAAGCACATAGTCAAAAGCGGAAATCCGATCGGTCACGACGATTAAGTAATGTTCACCAAGATCATACAATTCGCGGACCTTACCTTTGTACAGCAGCGGGGCGTTCACGAGGCCCTCCGCCGTAGAAATGGCTCTTGCTGACATAATCACTGTCCTCCTTAGTGGCGCGCGCCGCCTGCCCTGCCCTTCATTCAACATCTATCGTCAAGCGGCGCTGCCGTTTAAGCCTCATAAGAGGCGATGAACTCCCCTTAGTCTTCGATCAATCCGAGCTTGTGGAAGATTGTATCCACATGCTTCAAATGCCAAGCTGGATTGAACGCATCCTCAATCTCTTCCTTGCTTAACACCGCTGTAATCTCCGGCGTCTCCTCGATAATGTCACGGAAATGACGCTGCGTCTCCCAAGCCTGCATCGCCCGAGGCTGCACTGTATCATAAGCTTGTTCACGGCTGAAGCCTTTATCAATAAGCTTCGTCATCACGCGGCCGGAGAACGGCACGCCGTAAGTGCGCTCCATATTGCGCTTCATATTCTCAGGGAATACCGTTAGATTCTTCACGATATTACCGAAGCGATTCAACATGTAATTGAGCAGCATCGTTGCATCTGGGAGAATGACCCGCTCGACCGAGGAATGCGAGATGTCGCGCTCATGCCAGAGTGTCACATTCTCATAAGCAGAGATCATATGACCACGGATGACACGAGACAAACCAGAAATATTCTCGCAACCGATCGGATTGCGCTTATGCGGCATCGCTGAGGAGCCTTTTTGTCCTTTGGCGAAGGCTTCCTCCACCTCACGGAATTCACTCTTCTGCAATGCGCGGATCTCGGTAGCGAACTTGTCGAGCGAAGTAGCGATTAGAGCCAGCGTCGCCATATATTCAGCATGACGGTCGCGTTGCAGCGTCTGTGTCGAGATTGGAGCTGCCTTCGTGCCAAGCTTCTTGCAGACGAATTGTTCAACCGTAGGATCGATATTGGCGTACGTTCCGACAGCACCGGAGATTTTACCGTATTGCACATTGTCTGCCGCGTGACGGAAGCGATCCAGGTTGCGTTTCATCTCTTCATGCCAGAGCGCCATTTTTAATCCGAAGGTGGTCGGTTCGGCATGTACCCCATGCGTCCGCCCCATCATCGGGGTATCTTTATAAGTCAGCGCCTTATCACGCAAAATTTCAATAAAATTGATAATATCCCGTTCCAGGATTTCATTGGCCTGCTTCAGCAAATAGCCAAGAGCTGTATCAACGACGTCGGTCGAGGTCAGACCGTAATGAACCCATTTACGCTCTGCACCCAATGTCTCAGATACAGCCCGTGTAAAAGCAATAACGTCATGACGCGTCTCCTGTTCAATTTCATAGATCCGGTCCATATCAAACGAAGCGTTCTTCCGCAGCAGCTCAACATCTTCCTTAGGAATAATCCCTAGCTCCGACCAAGCTTCACAAGCGCACAGCTCAACCTCCAGCCATGCCTTGAATTTATTTTCCTCCGTCCAGATCGCTCTCATTTCCGGTCTACTATAACGTTCAATCATGAATGTTGATTCCTCCATATTTTGGTTTTCTTTATCCAGTCGAGCCCGTCCGATACCTCTCCACAGAGCAAATTGATATGCCCCATCTTCCGTTTAGGTACCGAACCGCTCTTTCCATATAAGTGTACTTTCGGAATGACGGCAAATCCAGTCTGCCTACCCGAAGCCATCTGTTCGTCTGGCTGTTCCTGTCCATCCTGGTCTTCGGAGTTCGACAAATCCCTATGCCACTGATCCGTTGTCATCGCCTGTACAACCTTATCTATATGCTCTCCAAGTATGTTCACCATTACGACAGGTGTTCGCAGCGAAGGATCGCCGAGCGGAAGATTGCATATCGCCCGGACATGCTGCTCGAACTGTGAGGTATTGCAGGCTTCCATTGTGTAATGTCCAGAATTATGAGGTCGCGGGGCAAGTTCGTTAACGAACAGCTCTCCGTCCTTCGTCAGGAACATCTCCACGGCAAGTAATCCGACCGCACCCATCGATTCGGCGATACGAGCGGCAAGCCGTTCCGCCTCACGCTGGATTGACTCGGCTACCCGAGCCGGAACAATCGATACATGCAGGATATTATCGACGTGAATGTTCTCGGCAACAGGAAATGTCTTAATCTCCCCACGTGGACTGCGTGCAGCAATGACGGACAATTCCTTCTCGAAGGGGATGAATTGCTCCAGAACGAGTTCCGTCCCAGCCTTGCTTAACTCCCTATAGGCCACAGCAATTTCCTCTCCCGAACGGATCACCCACTGCCCTTTGCCGTCATAGCCTCCGGTCGCCGTCTTCAGAACACTCGGTAATCCGAGCCTAGCTATAGCCGCCCTCAGTTCATCTTCACTACCAATCTCCGCGTAGGGGGCCACGCGTACCCCCGCAGCTTCCACCGCCTTCTTCTCCCGCAGACGATGCTGCGTGGTGTACAGCAGGCGACTTCCTTGCGGCACATAGGATTGCTCCGCAAGCAGGGCCGCCACCTCTGCATCGACATTCTCGAATTCATAAGTAATGACATCCGATCGTTCAGCAAGTACCTTCGCTGCTTCCTTGTCGCTGTAAGCAGCTACGATCTGATCAGCAACCTGACCGCACGGCGCAGCAGGTGTCGGATCAAGCGCGATGAAGCGATAGCCCAGATTGCTTCCGGCGAGCGCCATCATCCTTCCAAGCTGACCTCCGCCAAGGACGCCGATGGCCGCGCCTGGCTGAATAATCCGTTCCGTCTCAAGTCCTGTGACAGCTTTACGCTCCGAGATCATTCTATCCATTATTGTCGTTCCTCCAACACTAGATCATCGCTTGTCTCAATGACCGCATCACGTAATGCTGTACGCCGCTGCTCCAGACGCTGCGCTAACTCAGGATCAAACGCGCCAAGGATTTGCGCAGCCAGCAGGCCAGCATTGGTAGCTCCCGCCTTGCCGATCGCAACCGTTGCTACAGGAATGCCGCCAGGCATCTGTACGATGGACAACAGTGAATCAAGTCCGTTAAGCGCAGCGGATTTGACCGGAACGCCAATGACAGGAAGGGTCGTCTTCGCGGCAACCATGCCTGGCAAGTGGGCCGCGCCGCCCGCACCAGCAATAATCACCTTAATACCGCGCCCTGCTGCCTGCTCTGCGAATTCAAACATCAAGTCCGGAGTACGATGAGCGGAGACAACCTTCTTCTCATACGGAATCCCAAGCTCCTCCAGAATGACACAAGCATGAGACATCGTATCCCAATCCGATTTACTGCCCATGATCACTGCAACCTGTGCTGACATTCTTCAACCTACTTTCTTAAGTAAAAGTATAATTACGAAACTGGGTATTGCTATTGAGGTGAATTAATTATTAAAAAGGCTGGGAAAATAACGTTGTGTCGTTTCGTTGATGTAGAAGGTAGAAGAAACAAAAAAAGTCCTGGAAACTCCAAGAAATAACAAAGTATTTCCAGAAATCCGGACCAAAAGTGAATACGCCCTCGCCCTTTTGCAACCAACGGGAACAGAACGATCGGCTTCATGAATGATTAATGCGGCTATCTTCGTCTCAGGCTGCGCCACACCGTGGACAAACTCCCCATCCGGGGCTTCGTCCAATCTTCATTAACCCATGCATGCTGGCCTTCACTTAAGCCAATAGACTAAACTCGCAGCATCCGCATGTCGTTGTTCCAATGATCCGTAAGGAGAATGGTATGACCTATCCTAAACTGACGTATTCACTCGTAGTCCGACTATTTAAGGTAATCGGGTAGAGACTCCCGGGCCATATTCCCAAGGTTATACGAGCAATTATTCCACAAAATTTATTAGAAAAAGGCTTGTTCAACAAAGCTTATGATGTGAACATTCTATGAGTAAATTACCTCTCTATGTCTAGTTTAACAATCCCTCCTATCATATGTCAACTAAAACACGAACAATATAAAAACGATGTATATTAATGTTCGTTTTTAACCATTGTTACTCCTTGTTAACCTCATCTTAAAGCCTTATATCATCGCAAATCTACATAAATTATGTATTTATAACAAGAGACCGTCCTCAGTATTAAACTGCTGTACAGGACGGTCTCTGCGCTTATCTGATATAAAAAATATAATTATTACTTGGAATGATAGTACTGTGCAAACACATCCGCCAAAGCTTCTGCGGCACGCTGGCTTTCCTGGAACGTATTATTGGCTCCCCCGATCTCGATCAGGATGCTGCCTGGGGATACCGATTGATTGTATTCGCCATTACCTTGCTTTGCAGTCTTCAGCAGCACGCCCCGAGACAAGCCAGGGTAATTCTGCTTCAACAGCTCATTCAGCGCATCGGCAAACTGCTTATTCTTCGCATGGTTGCTATGATTCGTTCCAATCACGAACAAAATGCGCGCATAGGACTCCCCGTTAATCGAAGTTGTCGTCGTCTGTTTCGGTACATCGCTGTCACGATGGATATCGAGGAAATAAGTCAATGAAGGATTCGTCTTCAGCGCTGTATTAATCGCCCTGCGCGATTCCTCATATGATTTGGAATAGCTGAGTCTTTGCTCCTCCAACCGCCTCGCTATATCGATGTTATTAACGAACGTCGGTACACCCTTCTCCTGTAACACATCACCTAGATACCTGCCGACCATCGCAATATTAATATCACGATCATCTACCGAAGAGCCCTTCACATTACGGGCAACACTTCGCCAGGATTCCCGATTATGAGAGGAATAAATGAATACTTGATTCTCATAATTCACTTCAGCATTGGACTGTCCCGCAGTGTCCTGCGCATCGTTGGCAGAACCAGTCTGCACAACCCAGCCAGCGATATAGGCCGTGTTGCCATCCTGCAGTGCGACCTTGAACCACTCTCCATCACTCTCTACGATTGTATAAGATTCGCCGGGCTGTGCCTTGCCAACGATCTCATAATCCATGCCAGGTCCGACTCGCAAATTAGTAACATCAACAATCTTAACGACGGAAGCACTCTGATCCCCAGCATCGGACTCTCCGTCCGCCGCTTGATCAGGTTTGTTCTGCTCCACGGTTTGAGGCTTCTCCTCTTGACCGCTCTGGAACTTATCCTGCTCCTGCTTAACGATCTTAGTCTCGTCCTGGACGGCTTTTGTCTCATTCTTAACGACTTTAGTCTCGTCCTTAACAGTTCCTTTGTTCCCGTCTTTCACATACTCGATATAATCGGTGTGTACCCATCCATCAGACTTCGCCAGCTTAATCTTGATCCATTTCCCCTGCTTATCCAGCACTTGATATGTACTCTGCTTGCCGATCATCTGGATAACTGCTGCCTTCAAGTTTGGCTCTGTACGTACATTCAAACGTTCAACCGTACTTCTGGCATATTCAATCTTCTTAGAATTATCACTTGGCTTGGTACTTTGCTTCTTCACTGTCTTGACTTCAGCAGCGTTCCCTTTGGCCGCATAAGCCTGACCTGAAGCATAGAGACCATTAGCACTACCTAGTAAAAGAACGACACATACAGCAACTCTCCACATTTTGAAACGAGGCAAAATAATTTCTCTCCCAACATCGTTAGTCTTACTCTATTATTTCGACATAGATAGATGAAACCCTCCCCTATTCGCCGAAATACTAGATTAATAGAGAGAAAATACCCATTACACCTTCCTAGCATCTAAAAAGTAAACAAGGGCCAACTCTTAGCAATCTTCCTCACTAAGAGCTAGCCCTTATCTTAAGCTTTATTCTTTATTTTACGACCAGAACCGGGATTCTGGCATGCTGTACAACATTGTGGCTGACGCTGCCAAGCACGAACTCGCGTATGCCGCCAAGACCGCGGCTGCCAATTACAATCAGATCGTTATGATTCTTCTTCGTATAATCAAGTATGACTTCTGCTGGCGCACCCTGCATCAATTGAACGGTAGCATTAACCCCTGCCTCTTCAAGTCGCTTCTTAGCTTCCTCCACCGTCTTCTCTGCAAGTTCATAGAACTCCTCATTCACGGAAGCAGGTACAGGGGCAAAGCCATCCGCTACATAGAACCGCGGAAAATCAAATACATGAAGCACTTCAAGCGTTGCATCCGGGTTTAATTTTGCCAATTCAATCGCTTTGTCTAACGCTTTGGTACCCGCTTTGGATCCATCGTATGCTGCTACTATTTTGGAGAATAACATGACAAGCACCTCTCTCATCTAAGTATTAATACGATTAACCGTCAACTAGCCAATAGTACGATAGAATTTGATGCGCCAATCATAAATCAGGTTAGAAAATAACCATACAACACCGCGTTCAAAAGGAGTAACAGCGGAATCCCGATCCGGAAGCTCATGTGCTTGGTCTTATGGCGTTTCGTATTCATGGCGATCAATACGCCTAACGCCCCGCCGATGAAGGCCAGCAGGAACAGCGTCTTCTCGGGGATTCTTTCCTTCCTCTGCCTTGCGCGCCGCTTATCGTCGGACATGACCAGATAGGCCACTAAATTAATAAAAATCAGCCAGATTACTAGGCCCATTCTCATGCCGATTGCTCCCTTCGAATTCGAGATAGAGATAGCTCTATCTAATAATATTATAACGCCAATCTCAGCAATTAAAAAGCTCCCCGCAAGGGGAGCTTCCATGCAGCAGCTAGGATTCCTGCTTCGGAATCTTGTTCAAGCTGGATGGCCTCTCCGCCTGCTTCTTAGGCTGAAGCTCATCAGCGGCTTCCATAATACTTGACTTGTTCTGCTGATTTTTGATTTTCTGCGCTTTATTATGCGGCATGTGCATACCACCTCCAGGCATAGCATCCCGGGATGATAAATGATTTATGCATAACAATTACTGATTCTTCTTCTCCATTGCAGCCTTGAGCAGATCACCCAGATTATTGCCGACCGGCTCCTGCTTCGCATATTGCTTGACCAGCTTCTGCTGTTCCCGCTTGTTGATATGCTTCGAATCCTTATTCATAACTTCAGTTATTCCACAGGAAAGACACTGCACATATAGTCCTGCCTTGCCCTCCTTCATCTCCATTTTCTTATGACATTGCGGGCAGCGGCGATTGGACAATCTCTTCTCTCCGGAGCGTTTATAGCCGCAGTCTTCATTCGGGCAGATTAAGAGCAGGCCCCGCTTCGTCTTCTTCTCCAACAATCTTGTCCCGCAATCTGGACAATGACTGTTCGAGACATTATGCGGCTTATAAGATGCCTCACTATTCTTAACGCCCTTCACCAGGCTCTGCGCCATTTCGCGGATACCGCCCAGGAACGGTCCCGGTTTACCTTGTCCGCGAGCGATCCGCTCGAGCTCCGCTTCCCAACGTGCCGTCAGGTCAGGACTGCGCAGATCCGCTGGAGCTAGCTCAATCAATTGTTTACCCTTGCCGGTTGGATGCAGCAGATTTCCCTGCCGCTCTATCGTATCCGAATTCACCAACTTCTCGATAATATCTGCGCGTGTCGCCGGCGTGCCAAGGCCATGCTTCTCCATTTGCGTCAGGAGGGCTGCCTCGGTATAACGCTTCGGCGGCTGAGTACGGCCGCTCTGAATTATGCAGCGCTTAACGGTTACAGCTTCCCCTTCCTTCAATTCCGGAAGTGATGCTCCGCTCTCCAGATCATCATCGTCTTCATCTCCATCAAGAAGCGACTCATCATAAGCAGCTCGCCAGCCACTCTCCTTCATCGTAATACCCTTGGCGTGCAAGGTTTCTCCTGTAACATCAAGCTCTACGGCGACATTGTCATAGCGAGCAGGCGGATAGAACAAGCTGATGAACCTCCGTACGATCAGATCATACAGTTTGCGTTCTTCAGAGCTTAGTGCGTTCAACAGCACGGTCTGCTCCGTAGGAATAATCGCATGGTGATCGGTAACCTTGCTATCATCAACGATACGCTTCGATATAGGCAGCGGCTTGCGGAGCAGAGGCCGGGCGATCGCCGCATAAGGACCGATGGCTACACTAGTCAGCCTTTCTTTTAACGTATCGGCCATATCCGAGGATAAATAGCGTGAATCCGTACGCGGATAGGTAACTAGCTTATGCTGCTCATACAAGCGCTGCAGCACGTTCGATGTCTGCTTGGCCGAAAAGCCAAGCAGGCGGTTTGCATCCCGCTGCAGCTCCGTCAGATCATAAGCAAGAGGATGAGGGACATGCTTCTCTGTCTTTTTTAGCTTGACGATTTTACCGGAGCGCCCGCTTAATTTATCTTGCAGAGCTTGTACCTTATCGCCATCAAAAATACGCGAGTCGCCATTGCTTCCCCGCCAGGTCGCTTCAAAATTACCTAGGTCAGCGCGGAGAATGCTGTATTCCTCCGAGCGGAATCTAAGAATCTCATTCTCACGCTGCATAATCATTCCTAGCGAAGGTGTCTGTACACGCCCGGCCGATAAAGGCGATCCAAATTTACAGGTCAAGGCTCTCGTAACGTTCAAGCCGACCATCCAATCTGCTTCTGCACGACAGCGGGCCGACTGATACAGCCGTTCGAACTGGCTTCCCGGCTTGAGTGATGCGAACCCTTCCTTGATCGCTTTATCCGTCTGTGACGATATCCACAGCCGCTTGAACGGCTTGTTCCATTTCGCCATATCCATGATCCATCTAGCCAGAAGCTCTCCCTCACGCGCCGCATCGGTGGCGATGATCAGTTCCTTGATATCCTGCCTGCGCATAAGCTGCTGAACGGCCTTATATTGATGACTGCTTTCTCTTAGCACCTTTAGTTTCATTTTATCAGGGAGAATCGGCAGGTCCTCCAGTGACCAGTTGGCAAATTTTTTATCATAATCCTCAGGCTCAGCAAGTCCAACCAAATGGCCAAGCGCCCAGGTAACTACATATTTACTTCCTTCAAAATGACTCTTATGCTTCTCACGGCTACCCATCACCCGCGCAATCTCACGCGCAACAGACGGCTTTTCCGCCAATACCAAAGTTTTCATATTGTAAAAAATGCACTCCCTTCCTCCCCCCATTATAGCATCTCATCCTGCATGACTATAAATTCTCATTTCCTCCTAATAATAAATAGAAGTCGATACGGACAATCCGTTTGTGGAGTTCGAGGTTGAGGTGGAATCGAGGATAACGACCTCGACAACGATCTTAGTTTGGACTTACGATGATTTCGTGCTTATTCCCAATACAAACGGAAGACTCCTACATTGACATAGGAGTCTTCCGTTTGTGATTCCAATAAGTCGTCCTGACCCATATTTGGGGCCGTTATTTACTTCTCGAATTCAAGAAACAATAGATTCTGATACACATGTTTACTGAAAGGAAATTTGAAACTCAACCCAAAGCCAGTATGATCGATATAGACTGCCTTCAATGCCGAAGACCTTATAGTGCTACGGATGAGTGCAATTGCCAGCGGTTTATTATGACAACGAATGGCCCGGGCAAGTCGATCCACGAAGGAACGCTGACAAGCCAGCCTGCGATAAAGAGGCAAGATTGCCCGTGTCAAGGCGCAGTGAGCAGCGGTCTCGAACTTGAATCGCACCGTTCCTGGCGGAATCGTTACACCATTCGAATAGCTTGATTTATTAATCGCAAATGAAATGAAATATCCGATCGCATTGGTTCCTAGTCCATGTTTGCCCAACACAGGAGATACTTTGCGTAGTAGCTTGATCATCGCATTAAGATCAGCCGAGACGACAGTCCTGCTCCAGGCTGCGGCATATTTTCGATTACAGGCTATAGCTTTGTAAAAGGGCAGCATCTGCCGTGCAATCCGCTGCAATGCTGCTCCTGTTGGGGCGTGAACGGGCCGCCTGCCCCTATGCTTCACCATAACATCATCCCCCTATAGCGGTTCTAGACTGCTATATTGTATGGAAATGACCTATAAAATGGACTGGGCTCATTACATTTAGTATGGAAGGACATTCTAAATACCCTGGGCTGGACAACAGCCTGTTCTGATTGCTATGCTATTTCAAGTGTTACAGACAAGAGTATTCATTCAGAGAGAAGAAGGAGAACGGACATTATGCCGATTAATAGACGCCTTAACACTGATCAAGATTTCCAGGATGCGCTGGACCGTCAGCTGCGGATTCGCGTATTTCACAATAGTCATATGGTTGAGAGCGGAGCAATAATCGTCCGCTTTACCGAGGATAAGATTATTACTCAGACCAGCGTTAGTGATCTCACGTATCATTCGCGTCAAGAATGCGAGTTTTTTCAATTAAAGAAGGGGTAATTTATAAAAATAGGGGCTTATTTTTTCTTCGAAATGACCCGAACGAACGCATCATATAAATTCCAGATAAACCGACTTAAGCGCCTTCGGAATCAGAAGTGGATCTACCAATTTGGCCATGGCTTACTTGATCCGAAGGTGCGTCTTTGCCATAGCGGATAAAGATCGCCACACCACATAATATTATGGCTCCAGCCCACAATTGTACAGAGCTAAGGGCCTCCTTTAGCAGCAGCCATGCCAGCAAAGACGCAAAGACTGGCTCCCCCAATACAGCCATGGATACAGCAGCCGCACTAATATACTTCATCAGCCAGTTGAACAGATAATGGCCGAATAGAGTCGGTACTACAGCCAACAGAAGGAAAATCCCCCATTCTCTCGGCGCATAACCTGTAAACGGAATATGACGAACTAGGTTATACCCTCCCAGAAAAGTTGCCGCGATCGCAAAAACCCAAAAATTATACACATAAGCGCTCAAGTTCTTAAGTAAGTGCTTGCCGATCAGCATATGTGCCGCTACCGCGACTGTCCCTAGAAGAGATAGAATATCCCCCCGAATTGCCTCCTCCGATAGCTGGAAATCTCCAATGCCGATAGCAATTGAGCCAATGAGAGCGAGACCGAGACCAATTAGCATAGCCCGGTTGATCCGGGCGCCGAACAGTAAAAATGATCCGAACATAACGATAATCGGCTCCAAGGTTAAAATTACCGTTGAGCTGGCTACTGTCGTTAGTTGCAAGGAGCCCATCCACAACAGAAAATGCAGTCCCAGCATGAGTCCCGATGAGATCAACAAGAGCCATTGTTTGGAAGCCAGCTGAAGCATTTCTTTACGATACTTCCATAGTAGAGGGAGCATAAGCAGATTTGTAAGATACAATCTGTACATCGCAATAATAGATACCTCGGCGGTAGACCAACGCACAAAAATAGAAGAAAACGATATCGCTATGATACCGATTATATAGAGTACTTCATATGACACAGATGATTTAACCCTGGAGTACATTTTAGCGTCCCTCGATCCAAAAATATGTATATTTTACATGTCAACACACCACATTATAGCGATACGTCCTGGTCCCAGCAATTGATTTTTTACAGTTGTCTCTTACCTTACTCCATTCACGCAATAATGCCCCACCAGATTTTTATGGCGGTTGCGGCGATTAGCACGGCTAATGCAACCCGAAGGTACTTCACGTTCAGGTGACGGCTAGCCCGAGTGCCGATCGGAGCGCCAATAACACTGCCGAATATCGTAAACATCGTGGGCAGCAGCGGAATCCCTCCGCCGATGAGTTTGCCTGTTACACCGCCAATCGCCGAAATAAATACAATGGCAAGTGAAGATGCCACCGTAACACGGGTAGGGAGCTTTAATACGGTCAGCATGATAGGGATTAAGATGAACGAGCCGCCTGCGCCTACAATCCCGGATACGATCCCAACCAAGAGTGCTGCAACAGAAGCAGTAACATGGTTATAGGAAATCTCCCGAAGCTCCGTATTTTCCCTGCTCCCCCGATTTGGTACCATCATCATGATAGCCGCGATGACGGCCAGTATTCCGTATAGGATATTAATCGTCTCACTAGGCAAATACTTAGAGCTAACGCTGCCTGCCAAACTGCCAATCAGGATGCTGATCCCCATATTGCTGATCAGCCCTTTATGCATTAAGGGCTTTTCATTCTTGCTCTGCTGCTTGTATGCCAGGACACCTGCCAAAGACGAAAAGAACACCTGAAACATACTGATTCCCGCTACTTCTTTCGGGGTAAAGTTACCTACATGAAGTAGATCAGGAATGTACAGCAGCAGCGGATAATTAATAATCGCCCCACCAATGCCTAGCAAGCCGGAAAAAAACGAACCTATTAGGCCAATCAGAAACATAATGAAATATCCTGCTGTGTCCACGTATGTATACCTCCCAAGCTGCTCATAATATTTTGCACAACCGATATACGAATGAATCAGGATGCGCTATAATAAACAAAAACCGAGTAATTCAATAGGATAAATATGTGCGGAGGTGTTGACATGCTTAGCAAACTCAAATCTTTATTTCAGGACCGCTGTCCGGATTGCGATAAAAAGCTTCATGTCACATCGGATTCACTTCGCTGTATCAAGAGTTGTCCCAATCAGCATTATACCGAAGAGACATACTTCCATCTAAATATTCGTATCGTGTACCGCAATTAAATCTGGATAAACCCATAGACACTTCGTCGCGGCGGGGTGCTTATTTTTTTGAAATTTCGATACTTATCCGCGTCCCTAATCATACCGCCTCTTATTTATTATGTACAGCAGGCCTCATGCACCTGTGCATGTAGCCTGGTTATTTTTTCTTTACTGCAAACGGTGTATACTGGCATTATTCATTATTTCTAGAAGGCGGTGTTATTCTTTTATGAGCATTATGGTAAGCAAGCCTTGGGTGCTGGCACGGATGTACGAGCCCGACGTAACGATTGTGGATTGCCGCTTTGAATTGGGGAAGCCATACGCAGGACGGAAAGCCTATGAAGAGGAGCATATTCCCGGCGCGGTCTACCTAGATCTTGAACAAGACCTCTCCTCCCCGATAGGCGAGCATGGTGGACGCCATCCTCTTCCCGATCCGAACCAACTGAGCCTTACTCTGGCCAAAATCGGCATAACGCCTGAAACACGAATTATCGCCTATGACGACCAAGGCGGAATGTATGCTTCCCGGTTATGGTGGCTACTGGGCTATTTAGGACATAAACAGGCCTATGTTATGAACGAGGGCTTCACAGCTTGGAAGAATGCCAATTATCCGGTGACCGCTGATCAGCCGATCCGCGTGCCTGCAAGCTACTCATATAGCCTGCATCCTGAAATACTTGCCAGCATGGATGAGGTACGCAGCGCAGCCGGTAATAGGGAAGTAATCGTCATCGATTCGCGCGATCCGCGACGCTATCAAGGATTGGAGGAGACGATGGATAAGGCGGCCGGTCATATTCCAGGAGCCAAGAATAAGTTCTGGAAGCTGCTCGTAGAACAGGATGGAAAATGGATTACTTCCGATCAGCTAGCGGAGCATTACAAGGAATTTCCCACCGACAAGGAAATTATCGTATACTGCGGTTCAGGCGTCTCGGCTTGTCCGAATTTCATTGGGCTGAAGGAAGCAGGATATGAGAGGGTAAAACTCTATGCGGGAAGTTGGAGCGATTGGATTTCGTACAGTGAGAACCCGATTGCGACGGGAGAAGAATAAGAGCCGAGAGGCCGCGTCGGACCGGGTTTGGGGGCTGTGACAACAAATGGCAGTCAACCGGAGAAAAGGACTCCCAAGTGACTGCCACGAATTTTGATGCTGTTCAATTTTAGGTAACAGCTGATCAAGAACGGACGACATAAGTAAAGGAAGTATTTGGTGAAACGGCTCCTTTGTAACCTATCAATTCTTCCTAGCAACAATGAAATATTCTTGAGAACTTTTCTTCAAGCAATCCGTTTCGACAAATGAAAAATTTCCTTCCTCAATTGTATCGACTAAATTGCGTATTTTAAATGGTCTTATATTCGGCACTAAACCAACTCTACCTGCAAAGAACAACAAGTTCCTTAAAATTATCTTTTCTCCCACGCACGGTGTTGCAGAAATCAATAATCCTCCCGGTTTCAACAGTTCATTCATTCTTTGTAGAACGATATGTTCATCTTCCAACAAATGCAGAACATGAAAAACCAGGATGACATCAAATGAGCCTTTCTTGTACCTTTCATCAAAAATGGTCGAATGAGAATAGTTGATATTTGCAATGTTTCGCTCTTTTGCCTTTTTTTCTGCAATTCCTATCATTTTAGAAGAGATATCAATCGCATGAATCCCTTTCACATATTCTGCAATTTCATTTGATATCAATCCAGTCCCACAGCCGTAATCCAAAACAATGTCGCTTATTTTGAGATACGTTTTCGTTCTTTTTATTATATTGATGTAAGACTGTTCATCCTTCATCTCTAATTGATCATATTTACTTGCTGTTTTGTCCCAAAAACTTTCTGATTTATTCATTTCAGCTATACCTTCTTTTCCAGAGCATGCGCCCGATAGAATCCTTTAAGGATTAGCCATATGGCCAAAACCAATTGTTGGACGGCTATTGGAACGTTCAATGTCATGTAGGTTGCATCCAGATCGATGAAGCTAGTCATAAATAATAAGCTTGCCAATATGGACATTGTTGACCCAATAAGACCCGATACGGACAACCAACGTGGGACAAATTTTGTTTGGTAAAATATGCAGTTAAACAAGAACATAGCCAAAACAAATGCCAGTGTCGTGGCCACGTGGTTCACCAAATCACGTCCTTCCCGCAACAATCCACCCAGAGTCTGAAAATACGATACATCCAGAGTTCCAGCTTTTGCAAATTCGTGGCTTAATGTCAATAGCAACAGAAGAATGATTACACCAATAATAATGAACACACCCGCAATGATGCCGAAAGCAACAGATCCAAGAGCTAAACCTTTATTATGCTTACTTAAAATCGGATACATCAAAATAGGAATACCAACATATGCAACAACCATTAACAACTGGAAAAACGCTCCTATTAGTACCTGGTTTTCATTAGTAGAAGCCTTAATAAGGTAGTCTGCTCCATCTATAACAGGAACAACACTAAATATACCTGTAACCAACCCGGCTATTAATAACACCCCAGTAATTACTGCAGACCATCTACCTGAATTTGTACTCTTCCTCAACATAATTAACCTCCTTATAAAGGACGTGCGATTTAGAGGTCAAAGAAGTAGCGATGATGAAAATCCCAGTTTTATCCATATTTTATTGTTCATCATCATATTGAAAGACCTCTTCGATGGACTTTCCGAAAACACGCGCGATGCGAAAAGCCAACTCCAATGAAGGTGAATAATTCCCCTTCTCGATAGCAAAAATCGTTTGTCTGGTGACCCCAGCCTTATCTGCTAATTGCTGCTGGGTCATCTCGTTATGATGAAAGCGAAGATTCCGTATATGATTGCTGATCGCACCCTTTCCCATGTTAAACACCTTTTCTATAAAAGTATAATTGAGCGATACGTCCCAGTAGATCGGATAAAAAACCGAAGAAGATCAACCCAAGAAACGTTAAGTAAGTTGGAAGATCCGTAACGAGCGGAACCATGGATAATATAAACCCGAGGAAAAATACATAAAGCGAAATCCGGTCTGCCTTCAACTCGATGATCTTATCAAACTCATCTTCAAAAGAAGGCTCATCTTCATTCGTGGCGATCTTATTAAAGATGACAAACACGATATGAATGATAACCTTAGCTATAATCGACACCGGGAGCAGCACCAGAATGAAGGAACCCCAAAAACTAAAGTCGCTGGCCGAAGTGATGCTGCCTTCCTCGGCATTTTTTATCGCGTATAAAGTGTAGAGGGTGAAGATGAGTATACTGCTGATGACGGAAACATAAATTTTTTTTTCCTGATAGGACATATTGACCTCCTGATTAAAGAATAATTTACAAAATGTAAACTAAACTGTACACAATATAATGAAAACTTGATGCTTTGTCAAGTTTATTTTACAATTAGGTTGTTCGCAATCACATAAGGCATGTCCTACGAGGCATTCCCGCCGCGCTGCTCCGAACCCCCTTTTTTTTTGTTTCGGAACCCTCCGAATATGAAGTTCGTGGGGGGAAGAAGCTGGAGCGACTGGGTTAGCTATGAGGAGAATCCTATAGCGACGGGAGAAGATTAATAAGCCTAGAGTCCGCGTTGGACGCGGGATTGGAGGGCTTTGACAGATTGCCAAGGGGCAGGCTGTCAAAGCCCTTTTTGGCCTTTCGTTCAACAGATTACAAATGATTGCTAATAACTTTTAGGTTCTCGTTTTAACGGCAAGCCCACTAAACGATATAGGCCCGACAACATCAGCTCTTGTATTTGCAGTAAGGTTTTCTGCTGTGACTGTGTAAACATGGGTAACACCTCGAACACCCACAGTTGCTACCAAATCTACTTGATTACGTCGAGAATTCTTTGGAATAAGTAAAGTGATTGTTGCAAGACGATCTTGCTGGCATACATCTATTTTATTAATTTACAAATGATAGAAAATCAAAGTATATTATATTCAATTTAGAAAACGTTTCCTAAAATGGAGAGGGGAAGGATGCACAATGAGAAAGAGTCTGAATCCAAAACAGACGAGTCTAGCTCTATTGGCAGTCTGCTGCATCATCGCCATTGTTTGGTTGAACAGCAAACACTATTGGCCTTTTGAGAGGGGAGATACAGCCTCGGCCAATTCCATGAGTGAGGTAACAGACCGTGTAACGAAGCTGAAGCAAGCCGGGGGAACTCCAACACTAGAGCAACTTGTCGATGCCTTCGAACCACTGGGGTTAATCGATGTACATAACCATGATGCCTCCGGTTCGCGCTATTCCTCAATGCTGGATTTCTGGAAGAAAGATCATATCAACAGAGTCGTTCTCTTCGGCGATGTATCCGAGCCCAGCGCGATCAGTACAGATGCAGCCGCCTGGTCAGCCTATCAGAGCTATCCCGAACAATTCCTCCCCTTCTTCTCAGGCTTCGACCTGCATGACCAAGGCAGTCTGGACGTCATTCGAAACAATCTGGAGCAAGGTTATTTCGGCCTTGGCGAGATTGCCGCTGCCTCGACCTTCTCACCCGTCGTATCCCGTGTCGCCTGGAAGGCCTCGGATCCTATGGATGGGTTCCTACCTGACATCTATGAACTCATTGCGACTTATAAAGCGCCAATCCTGCTACACATTGATCCGCCTAACGGTTATCCGGTTCTCAAGCTAGAAGAAGCACTGGAGGCCCATCCGAACACGACTTTTATCTTCGGTCATATGAACGCCTACAGCTCACCAGAGGAGATTGATCGATTGCTTGGGAAGCATTCGAATCTGTATGCTGATTTTTTCGCCGGGTTCTCCGTCTATAATCCCGAAGGAGGAGGACATCCCGAGAACTTTATACCGATTATGAAGAAGTATCCGAATCGCTTCATGCTCAGCACTGACTCTGGCTATGGCATTGAGAGCGAGGAACAGGCCATCGACGCGATGTATCGGATCCTTTATCTGCTGGACGACCCGGAGCTAGCAAAGAAGATTGCCCATGATAATATGATGGAACTCATTCAGGTTCAGCCAGCAACAATGACACAGTTGTCTGCCATTCAGAAGTTGGCGGCTGATAGTGGAAAGACTTATAACTATGACCAAATGTCGAAACTGGAGGCTGGAGAAATACTGGCTAATGCCGAAAAGTAATGATAATACGGGAAGTCCACGTTGAACGCAAGATAGAGAGCTGTAACAAGTCACTGACGGCAGACTGTTACAGCTCTCTTTGAGGCCCCCGTAATTACAGATGAGATCCGCCGCTTGCATCAATGAACTGACCTGTTACCCAACGGCTGTCTGATGATGCAAGAAAGGCAGCAATATCCGCAATATCTTCAGGCTCACCCCACCTATTGAAAGTAGAGATACCAGCGGCATATTTCTGTCCATTCGGATTTTGCAGCGTTGCCGTATTCATTTCTGTATTAATAATACCAGGTTGAATTGCGTTCACTGTAATATTGCGTCTCCCTAGTTGCTGCGCCAAAGCAAGCGTAAGTACATCAATCGCTCCCTTCGACATACTGTACGTGAAGACGCTAGGGGAGGCTACACGTGTGACAAATGATGATATATTGATAATACGCCCTCCATCTTTAAGACGCGGCAGCACTTGTTGGGTAACAAAAAACGGTGCTTTGACATTCATGTTCATGACTTGATCATAAGATTCTTCTGTAGCCTCTTCTAAAGTTAAAATTTGACCGATTCCAGCGTTATTTACTAGGATATCAAGCTGATTATCGCCCGTACGTTCCCGTAGGACCTCATCCAATGACTCATATAAATCATAAATACCGTTAAGAGTTCTTAAGTCAGCGCCGACTGCAAATGCAGTACCTCCATCTTGCTTGATCTTATAAACTACTTCCTCTGCTTCATTTTGTCTTGTTCCATAGTGTACCGCGACTAATGCGCCCTCATGTGCCAGACGTAAGGCAATGCCACGACCAATCCCCCGGCTTGCACCAGTCACTAAAGCAATTTTATTTTCTAATTTACCCATTTTTTCATCTCCCTGTATCGAATTCATGTCTATTTATATCACAAGGCGATATTCGAAATATTGCTCTCTCATTAGGCATTCATTCAGCCTATCAATATGTGATAGAATAATCATGGTTATTGATAAGAACTAGAGAAAGGGCGACATAGATTGGCACAATTATTTTTCAAATACGGGGCAATGAATAGCGGGAAATCGATTGAGATTTTGAAGGTGGCCCATAACTACGAGGAACAGAACAAACCCGTACTTATTTTTACTCCTGCTGTCGATGATCGGGATGAGGTCGGCTTCGTCTCCTCTCGGATCGGGCTGCGCCGACAAGCTATTCCAATGAACAAGGATACAGACATATTTGGAATTGTTAAAAGCCATACTCCTCGGCTCTACTGTGTATTGGTGGATGAATGCCAATTCCTGAGTGAGGGCAGTATCAAACAATTAGTCCGGATCGTTGACGAGCTGGACATTCCGGTAATGGCGTTCGGGCTGAAGAATGACTTCCAGAATCACCTGTTTGAGGGCAGCCGCCAACTGCTTATCTACGCGGATAAGATAGAAGAAATGAAGACGATCTGCTGGTTCTGTGCACGCAAAGCAACGATGAATTTGCGGGTAGAGAACGGTAAGCCCGTCTATACCGGCGAGCAAATTCAAATCGGCGGCAACGAATCATATTATCCGGTGTGCCGCAAATGCCATGCAAACCCGCCCCTTTAGCGTAAGAACCACCGTGTTTAGATCTATAACGAAACTACAGATCGCTATTTTCCCAAAAACAGGGGTGATTCCAATCTAACGAAACTCCAAATCGTTATTTGGGACGAATTCAGGGTTTCAAGTCACTATTTGGGCTAATAGCGATACCCAGTTTCGTTAGAATTTTCAACAGCCATTTTGAGCGCAAATAGCGATACCAGGTTTCGTTAGAAATAAATAAAGAAGAGGCTGGCTTATACGCTGGCCTCTTCTTTGATCAATCCATATCGTAAATTGTACCTACCTTAAGTCCATACAGCTCATTATAGATTTTCTCCGCATAGGCGTCCGTCATGCCGGCGATATAATCGATGATCATATGCTCCCAGGTCCATATCGGCTTCTCTCTCGCCTGATCGCGGTCAAAGCGACGCAGCCAGTCGCCAGGAATGATCGATTTGGATGTCTCCGGATCGACAAAAGCGTCCCATAACCGCTTGATAACCCAAGCGCTGCGCTTCTGCAGCCGCTGTACGCGCAAGTCACGAATCATCGTTACCCAAGCGAAGCTTTTCAGTACGCTTACTGTACGCAGCATATCCTCATCCTCCCGCCCCTCCTTAACGAAGGTCACCTTCTGCCAATTCCCATCAGGGACGACGCCAAGGCTGGAGACGAATAGACTGACCCAATATGCCTTTACCTCGCGGCGTGTCCGGGAATAATCGTGGTCGCAAATCGGCATTTTCTCGTTCCATACCCGCAAGAACGAATCCAGTACCTCCTCAACCTTGACCTGAATCTTATCCGGCATCCAGCCGTCCCAGAAGAAGTCCTCCAACGTCATAATTTTCTCAACAATCAGCCGCTGAATGTGGGAATCCTTGAGAAAATGCTCATGCACCTCAATTTTCCCCGCTTTGATGCCGTCCTCAAGATCATGTGCCGAATAGGCGATATCGTCGCATAAATCCATTAGCTGCGCTTCGAACGTTTTTTTACCTTCTGGAATCCCCCAACGATCACGGATATAGGAAATATACTCCCATTCGTGCAGGTAGAGGCCCTTTTTATTAACGGTGCCAGGATACGGATATTTGTTTGTTCCAAGCAAGACCGCGTCAGACAAGTTAAGTCCATCGATATTTTCCCGTTTCTCCAGGAACATCATTAACCGGAAATTGTGGGCGTTGCCTTCAAAATGCTCGTACTTTTGACGGATAGCTTCCCGGACCCGCTGCTCTTCTTCGGGTGATGGATTGGTATTCTTCAAAGCCAGCCTGATCTTCTCTTCAACCAGCTTCTCCAATATATTGTCCAGCACTTCTTCGCCTTTATGTCCGAAGGGAGGGTGCCCGAAATCATGACAGATCGCCGCACACTCGACAACCTCAGGATCGATGATCAGTCCGGGATGGTCGGCCCGTTCCGCAGCAACATCCGGGTAGGAGCGAAGCAAGCTGCGCGCCGCTTCCCGGGCAATTTGCGCCACTTCCAGCGAATGTGTGAGCCGAGTCCGGTAGTAATCACCGGTTCCTGCCCCGAATACCTGCGACTTGCCCTGCAATCGGCGAAAGGTCGGCGAGTGGATTAACCGCGAGTAGTCACGTTCAAAGGTGGCGCGACTCTTTTCCTGCCCAATGTTGTCCGGATACTGCCGATGTTCCCTTAAATCCTGTATATTCATAAGTCTCGACTCCTTCAACTCCTTGCTCTATTTATGTTATTGTAGCGACCGCAGGGCGAAACTTAAAGCAACAATTTGAAGTTGTAACAATTCCCCAATGGAATCGAGTGCTTCAAGAAACAACTATAGTTAATTTTACCAAGTTTCCTCATAAATAAATGGTAAAATTAAGTAGCCAATAACCGATTCTAGGGGAGAACTTTATGTATAATGAACTACTTTCATTATTTGAAGAATACTACGAGAAGTATAACTTTTCCGGGGCAGCTCTTATCAAGAAAGAATGTAAAATCATTTTTGCACAGGCCTATGGCATGGCTCATAGGGGTTTTAAAGTGCCCAATCAGATAAATACGATGTTTGACACAGCATCTGTGACGAAGCTGTTTACAGCAGTAGCCATTCTACAGTTGGTTGACCAAGGTAAGATCAAACTGGATGATCGAATAACGGATATTATTGACCTGACGGGTACGAAAATTCCTATAGATGTCACGTTAAATCATCTGCTTACGCATACTTCTGGCATAGCAGATGACGCAGATGAGGAATTGGGAGAGAGCTACGAAGCGCTGTTTGTCAATAAGCCTAACTATTCAATAAGAAATTGCATTGATTTCATCCCGCAATTTGCCTACAAAGAGCCGAAATTCAAGGCCGGTACAAATGTCAGCTATAATAATTGTGCATTCGTACTGCTTGGGCTTGCCATCGAAGCAGTGACCCATGTAAGCTATCGGGAGTTTGTTACACATAACATCTTTCGTTCATGCGGAATGAATAGCACCTCTTTCATTTCAAAAGACGATAGTAGCGTTCCAGTGGCAGAAGGCTATGATGCTACCTATAACAAGAATAACAAGCTGGAGTGGAGAAAGAACATTTATTCGTTCCCTCCAATAGGAACTTCTGATGGAGGAGGTTATACAACCGTCGGTGATCTTGATATATTCATGCGCGCGTTAGTGAACGGAGAGCTTCTCTCTAATGAATTAACCAAAGAAATCATGAAGCCGCAGACGACAATCACGCGAGAATTCGAATGGGGAAGAATCATCAACGGGTTTGGTTTTCATTTTACCTATGATCTAGCTGGAAAGCTCATACGAATGTATAAAGATGGTTCCAATGCAGGGGTAGCGGCTATGTTTGCCTACTACCCGGAGATAGATACAACGAGTATTATTTTAGGCAATCAAACCTGCAATATATGGGAATTACATTGGAAAGCTGAAAACCTAATTTTAGCAGACAAATAAACATGATCCACTACAAATCACCGCTATAAAGAACGGAGAGATAAACTAATGATAAATTGGGAAAGAAATCAACCGAGCGCTCATGATCTGATGGAACTTCATGTTGAGGCGCTCTTTACCCATGATCAGGATATGCGGCTTCGCTCCATTAATGAGCCTTGGTCTGGAGATGCCCCTGTCCCGCGTTTTTTCTTAGGAAGGACGATCGATGGGACGGTTATTTTCCGCTTTCGGCATGATGTTCCAGATACGCTCATTGCGCAATTACAGGAGCTATGTGACGATGAGCCCAGCATTCAGGATTTTCAGACGAAGCCGAAGCATTTCGAGGCCTATATGAACCTTCTGCAAGGTGAGAGATTCACCATGGGACCATGCTATCTTATTCCTCAGATTGTTCCACCATCCATGCAGGTAATCAGCCTCACCCGTTCCAATATCTTGGAATGGTTACCCAAAGATTTCGAATGGCTTGTCTCTGAGATCGACTATGCGCAACCTTGTGTAGTATTTGTACGCGATAACCAGGCCGTCTCGATCTGCCGGAGCGTACGTATCACTTCACTGGCCCATGAAGCTGGTCTAGAGACGCTGGTGCCGTATCGCGGAAGAGGATATGCTGCCGCAGTCGTAGCTGGGTGGGCCACCGCGGTACGGCAGGCGGGGAGACTCCCACTATACAGCACATCTACGGACAATATGGCATCTCAGAGTGTTGCTAGGAAACTCGGTTTGTCCTTCTATGGCGTAAATTTCATGATCTTTTGATACTGAATACGAGTACTAATCACTGTTATCTTTCGGGTCGAGCATAGATAGCAACTCCCGAATGGCATTAGCCAGCTGTTCATTGTTGTTCATGATTCTGGTGAAGACTGGAATTGCCTCCCTAAGTAGCAGATAACTGAAATAATAGTAACTGAAGAAAGGACGCTCCTCGTAGCCAGGCGGCTCCTCTTCTTCCCATAGCATTTCATCATTCTCTTCGTTGTCCGGCCATAAGTATTCTTCGACCAGCATCCCTTCCATGGTCGCAATCGTATTCTGCGGATCCATATAATCGACTAAGATAGCTGAAGCGACAGCTGAATAAAGAGCGATTTCTTCTGCAGTGACCTGCTCCGGCTGCTTCTCTGCAAGCTGATCTAGTAGAATGAGCAGTACCCACGGAGTTGCCTGCCACAAGGTGCTCTGATGTTCAATCAGATTTGCCAATTCCTCATACTGTCTGGTCTTTATAAGACGAGGAATATTCGTACCTCTTCCATAAGCGGTCGTCAGTCCCTGCCAGGGAATACTATCAACTGTTCGGGTCGACAAAGCGTTTCTTGTCATTTCTCATCTCCTCCTAAATCATTCGATACTTCTTCTACAAGATTATGATCTGCCGCTTCACACATTGAAACCTTTGAAGATGTTATATTCGTTGAGTTTGCTAATGTAAACCCTAGAGGTACAATTAGCTACAAAAATGGTAGCAGTGCTAATGCATGCTCAGCCGGTTTTGCTGCAGGTGCTAAACTATATGATGTATTTACTAGATTGAAAAATATTTATGATTATTTCAATTTCTCTGGTATTTACATAAAAATAAAGGATATAGGGACTGTTCTTCAATCCTATCCTGCTCAGACAAAAGGGAAAGTTTCCAAAATAGAATAAAAGAATCTATACGTTCGCTTCCATATCTACAGTTTGTAAAAGGTATAGATTTGAACCTATAGGAGCTAAAAAGAATACTGCCAGACGTGCCAATAGAAGGGCTATCCCTTTGCAGACTAGATCAGCAAAGGAATAGCCCTTCTTATCGGTACTATTAGTTACCCCAGCTCGCTGTTTCATTACGATGACTGGGCTCTTCACGGAACACCCACCAGCGGCTTCCAGCAAAGTTGAGCAGTACCCCCAGAAGAGTAGCCGCCCCTTTGCTCAGCCATAGTGAGATTTCAAACTGCTCATGCAAGAGCATCATACATGCGGAAGTAACCCCAAGCGTGAGCAAATTCAGCAAGATGAAGCGCAGCAGTCCCTTGGTCAATGCACCCTGCTGTCTAAATGTCCACTTCCGGTTCATCAGGAAGCTGTTAAGTACACCGCAGCCATAAGAAACGGCCTGGGCTGCAAGCCAAGGCAGCTGCCACCAGGTTAGCAGCGTGAACACAGCAACGTCTACGCCGGTATTCAGGATCCCTACAAGGCCAAAAACTATAAATGAGCGGATCGACTCGCTTGTCACATAAGACTTCATAGGGCCCCCACCTTTCTGTGCTTCATCCCATACTTCTTCCGCACTTAATCTCTGTACTTCATACCCGTACTTTGTTCTAACACTTTTTCTTTATACTACTTCTCTATACTACTTCTCTATACTTTTTCCTCAACACTTTCCTTCTGCACTTCTACAAGCACATTATTCCTGTACTTCAGCTCTGTGCCTAACTTCTGCACAATACTTCTATACGTCATACTCCATCTTCTGTCGCGCCTTCGCGATAAAATCAAGCGGAGTCTCAACTTCTTCGGAGTACTGAATCGCCCCGATCGTCAGCTTCATATCAAGCTTATACTTGTTCGAGAACTCGATATTGTTGAATGAATCCACTTTCTCCTTCAGCCGCTGTACTACGATCTTAGCACCATCCTCATCTGTGAACAGTAGAAGTCCCCAAGTAGGATGATCGGCATTGAGCATATACAGGGAGTCATTCATACGAATGCTCGTCTCGCTCATCCGCGATATATCATAGACCATATCGGTAATCTGAGCCTCACTGACCATGCGGCTCAGCTCATCCCAGTGCTTAACCGTCATGACGACCAGAGTTAATGGAATCTGATAACGTTTGGACAGCGCCATGAACACGGTGGCATCACTCTGAAAAGAGCGGGTGTTCTTCAAATTGGTACGCTCATCTAATGTAGCTAATGAGGAATTCTTGGCTTGAAGCTGCTCTTTCTCCTGCTGGAGACGCCGATTGGCATTCGTCAGCAGCGCGATAACCACCGTCAGAACAGGCATCATCACCAGCCAATAGTAATGATAGCTCTGAAGCGGCTCGCCGACAATCACCGTTTGATAAATAGTATAGGTACCGTATCCGAAGATGAACACGATGTTGAGAATGAGCCCAACGGTAATACTGGTAAAATAAGTCAATACAGCAATCAGGAACGAGATATTCAACAGAATCATGTTGATGAGATAACGGTCCGGGTCCCCCGCCGTGAATACAACATGGATGAAGCAGACTATAAATAGCAACAGAAAAGCCGCATCCGACAATAAACTGCTCTGATAGCGTCTCATTTACTCTCCCCCCGCTCTCTTTCTATGCTTACGAATCAAGAGAACCAACGATACGGCTACAAGAAGGAAGGTGAGTCCAGCGGCAACGATGAAGCCCATAACATCCCCTCGTTCGGTAATCTGAGCGACTAAGCCCTGATCTGCCTGCTCAGCTTGCTTCTTGAAGCGGAAGGACTTGATATTTCCATCTACATCCGTAACCACGCCATCCCCATAAATCTTCCATTTTCCGCTGTCTGTAGCTAACAGCTCAGATGCCAGGTAATTATATTTGGAACTTGCACCAGTTACCGCCAGCCAACCATACCCACGTGAATAAGGAGATTCCATCATTTGCAGCGTTCCTATCCGCTTGCCGTAATCTACGTCTATGCTCATTTTCTCGTTGGATTGGATTCCTTCTCCATCCGGGCTATATTGGAAGAATAACCTGTCGTTATTCTTTTGCAGCCAGGCATTGTCCTTATAAGAACCGATGGAAATGAGATTATGCTGCTCCAGCTCAGATTGTGCCCCGTTTCTATAGAAAGTTACCTCGCCCGTGTTAGCTTCCGCATACTTCCCTAGCAAATGAAACAGGTTACCGAGTGTAAGATAGCTGTAGGAATCCATCTTCTCAGGCAGCAGAACGGCGATCTTGTTGAAGCTTGCATCTCTCAAGAACGGATTCGGATAATTGTTGAACATAAAGTCCATACGATCCTGGGTATTCAGCTGAAGTATAGAATCCTTGGTAATGTATGCCCATGGCATTTGATCCGAAAGATCGATGCAGCCTGCGCTGATCAGCTCCAGATCAAAGGCCGCAGTGACTGTGAAATTACCTGAGACCTCAAGATTCTTCGGAATCGTCAGCGTAAGCTGGTCCTGGCCCGACGCCTCCTTCGTCAGTTTCTTGCTGCCGATCGGCGTGTCGTTGATCAGGATGGTAACCAGGGAACGGTCAAAGTCAAGATTGTCCGAATAACGGAAATCGAGGCTGATTTTGCTCGAGTCGGCGATGAACCGATTTGCTGGCAATGACACGAAATAGCTCTTCTCTTGATGCATCATCCCGGTTAGCTTGTCCCCGGTCTCTGTGAGCGTTACATCCCGGCTCACATGAATTGCAGGCGTATCCACGTCCGTACCCGCATCCACCCATTTCTCCGATCCAGTCAGTTGGCCCATCAGGATCTGATTACCGATCAGACGGCCTGCTTTTGTAAGCAGACTAGGATCTTCGGAGGTTACAATCAGAGCGGTTTGTCCGCCGGCATTCACCACTCGAATCAGTGCTTTGTCGCTGACGTTAGCTGCTCCTAGGGCCTGCTTCCATTTAGCGGGCAGATGGTTATATAAGGAGACAATAACCACATTCTTACGCCCACCAAACGTAGAGTCATCAAATGGCAGCATCGGAATGGTATCTTCACCAGAATGGCTGCCCTTGGCAAAACCGGAAAGAGCATATACCGCAGCTTCCAACTCAACAGGGTCGCTATCACTTGGCACGCCAAGTGCGCTAAGATTTCCTTTTAATGAATCCAGTCCGACGAACTGCTGATTAAAGTTACGGATACTCCCTCCAATATCATCCTTCGTATACGTTATGGAGGCATAAGAGGTCTTGTATAGCTCAAGCCAATTGTCCCGCTTCTCGGCCGTTAGACATATACCCTCAGGCAGATTGGTCAGAATATAACCCTCGATTGAGAGTGTATTGCCGCCCGGCACCAGCAAATCCTTGGGGACCGATACGGTCAAGGTCTGTCTTTTCTGCTCATCCACAACAGGACGGAATGAATAAAATTTAGTGCCGTTCATTTTCAGAGTCACACTGGACTCTTCTCTTCTTGTCAGCTGAGTCGCCTGGTAATCCAAATTAAGCGTCAAGGTGCTGACATTCCAGTACTCCTCAAGCTGAATATACATATTACGTGCCGAAGTAACTCCGGATAAAGAGAGGTTGGACGAAGTTATAGGTGCTTCGTAGGTAAGTCGGCTCCCCCCTGAAACAGGCTCAGCTTTTACCTGGCCGCAGGAAATGACGAATAACAAAATGCATAGAAATCCGGAGATGATTGATCTTAAGTTCACGGTTCTCCCCCTTGTCTTAATATCGTTCGGTTTTGTACCACTTAACTTCTCTTTTGAAGATTAAATCTTTGAAATAGTTATATAAACCATTAGCGGCTACAACCATCCATAGCTGACAATAAGAAATGTACATCAGCATAATAATCCACAAGTTGGATAGTCTCATTTCTCCTTTTTCTGTAATGATCGTGATGAAGGTGCCGGTCACAAATAATATGATGGCCAGCAGCCATAGGAACGAACTGAGCCCGGCAATCGTCGTATGGACAAGCCCGAGTGCATATAAAATGAGCAACGCGTCAGACATAATAAGCGAGGTCAGCAATAAGAAATAGATGGATAAAAAATACAGAAGATCAAAGTGAATCCGTCTTGCTGAACGATCGAACAACAGCGGCAAATTTTTAACAATGACATATATATTGCCTTTCGCCCATCTTGTCCGCTGCTTAAACCATACCCTCAACGTCTGCGGCTCCTGTTCCCAGGTAACTGACTTGGGCTGAAACTTAATACGGTAGCCCATCATGTAAATGCGGAAGCTAATTTCTGTATCCTCTGCGATTGCTTTGACGTCCCAGCCGCCAATTTGCTCAATGATTTCCCGGCGCATAATGAAATTCGTCCCCGGGATGGTGCATAGCTTGAACAGCTTCCAGCGCCCAGCCTGAGCCATCCATTGGAAGGATAAAGTCTCAATATTGATGAAACGAGTGAGCAGGCTGGCATTGCGGTTGCGGGTACGGAATTTGCCGATCACCGCTCCCAGTGTCTTATCATGCGTTATTTCCGCGACGAGATAGCGTAAAGCCGTCTTCTCCGGGGTATTATCGGCATCATAAATAGCGATATACTCTCCTCTGCTCTGTTTGAAGCCAATGTTCAGAGCGTTGGATTTTCCTTTGCCTCCAGTTATGTTATCTGTGTTAATAACAATCAGATTGCGTTCATTATACTTAGCCTGCAGCTTCGCAAGCAGCTCGCTGCTATTGTCGCTTGAGTTGTCGTTAATGACAATAATCTCATAGCGGTCCTGCGGGTAATCCAGGGCAAGCAGCGCCTCTACCGTCTGCGTGATCACTTTGCCTTCGTTATGAGCCGGAACCATGAGCGAGACAAAGGGAATCTCTTCGGGTAGCGGCGGCACCTCTCGTTTCTCGTTGGCAATGTAATACAGGTAACCGGCAATAATAAGTACCACATTGACGAGGAGCAGTGACCATATACTGATGACAGCGATCAGCATCAAGATGTCTACAACAGTCATAACTGCCTCCTTACTTATAAAATTTCCGTTTATACATACGATATCCAATCATTAGAAAGCCGGAAAATAAAAACAAAGTAATGAAGATCACGACGATAAAAAATTTATTTTGAACGGTAAACCAAGTCTCAAAGCTCTTCTTCTCATGCTGCTTATACTCATAGTCAGAGCTTGTCTCGACATGGCTCGCCTGAATTCCTAAGCTAACCCCATTAAGAACAAGCGAACCGCGTTCCGATCCAAGCTCATTGCTCCCGGTCGTTACCTTATGAGCACCTTTCTTGTAATCTTCAAAAGTAATCCAGCTGTTCCGAAGACTGTCAAGCAGGCTATTTAGCTCCTCTTCATTCTGCACAAAGTTATAAGTGAATGCCGTGTCCATTGGAAGGGAATCTATCGGACGGTCATCGGCCAGATAACGTTGAAGATAAGCCCGATCTATACTATAGAGCGAGGACGAGAACGCTTCAGAATGATTCCGTTCTGCCTTATGGATCGAACGCGTGTCTGGAAACAGAACGACAGAGTCAAAAAAGGTCATTCCTTCCGTTGCAAAATACTCATCATACGTCCAGAACATCTCCGTTCCCATTCCAAGCGGCACAATCCCCTCTTCGGCCAATACATCGATGAAATGCTCCATCTGACGGTATAAGTCACGGCCCTCATCCCGAATCGTAGCGACAAAAGGTGATTCTACCAAAACCGTGCCGTTGCGGGATTGGACATATTTCAAAGTGTTGATATACCGCTTCATGGCAGGATAATCCGTATTGCTGAATACCGGATGCACGCTTATGATGAACGGGATGCCGGCTTCATACAGCTCATCCGACATTCGCTCCAGCAGCCGCAAATCCGAGAAAGGATAGATTTCCTTGAATACTAGATAATAGTGGCTTTCCTGTTGCTGCCGAAGCCAATCCTTAAGTACGTAAGACAATGCAATCTCGCTAAGCGTATCTTTTTCCATGAAAGGTACATAGGCATACGGCCCTTTCCGTATCCCGTAAGGATAGCTTGTATCCTGAAGCTTTAAAGCTCCATACCGCTGAACCTCAGGCTGCTCTGTATCAAAAATGTTCCCGAGACGGATCGATTTTTCAATGAACGGCCCGATCGAAAAATCAACCACCTTCTCTACGGCTTGAGCTCGAAGCCCCAAAGACTGAACCAGCTTATCCCTCGGCACCCCTCCTATGTAGAGAATATCTCCTTGATAGGAACGCAAATCTGTTAAATATTCGCTATCTTTCTCTGCAAGATCGGAGCGGTTGTGTACTTCGATAAGCTTGGAATAGTTACTTAGCGACCCCGCAGTATAGGAATCGATCGACTCTATCGTAACCTCAACCCGAAATGCAGCGAGAAGCCGCTTTAATGCTTCAACATTTCCCTCATCCTTTGTGCCTCTTCCCAAGCTGTCATACACAACCAGCACTGAATCAAAAGATGAAGAGCTTGCCGCTTGAACCGATGCCGGATAGATCAGACCTGAAATAAGCAGCACCAGCAGCCCGATATGAAAACGATGTTTCCGCCTCAATGAATCGTCCCTCCTTTCTTTTGCCTCTGCTCTCGTATCAGGACTAATCATGATGGTTCTTCATCCGCCGCTGGCTTGTTCTGCCACAGGTTCCGGCATATCGCATCGGCTATTACGGCAAAGGTTACCAAGTCAAAAGACGCTGTAAATAAAAATTCATGCTTCGACAAATCCGCATCCCCTGCGCCGATGATCGACACGAAGATTCCTGACAGCCCCATGAGGATCATCATAAGAAACAAAGGCAGCCTTATCATACTCCGGATATGCTTCGCCTTAATCGCAGCGATGAAGTGCGGCGCATATAACCCGATGATGACCAATATCCAAATGACGATAAATCCAAAGGTTTTAGGAGCCAGCGCTTTTTTGAGTTCGCTATATCCGGAGAAAAAACTCGTTTGCGCGCCAAAGGGCTTCCCTACAGACTGCTCATAATTGCCCATCGCTGGCGGACGGATCGTGAAGGCACTTTTTGCGGCCAGATTCATCATTTTCCCCGCTTGATCAAGATGTGTTAAATAGTAGCCAAGAATTGATACAAACCCATAGTGATTATAGAAACTATCTTCTAGAATCTGTGAATTCACATCGACGGTCGTATATGGTTCGTAATGAATGGTCCCATTCAGAATTGCGTACTGTCTATTAATACCAAAAGACTTGAGCGTTGCCTCAGGATCTTCGGACTGCATCAGCACACCGCGGGTCATGGCATGATACTTGTTGACATTAACAAATTCCTTCGGGATTAGCACATAGGTGGCAATACCTGCAACCATCAGTATCGCAAGCGATGAAGCCATCATCGCCCGGAAGCTTCGCTGCTTGCGTATGAAGATCAAGACGATCCCCACCACGGCGATAATGATGCCTACAGGAGCATTTTGCTGCTTACTCGTTGTTAACAATAGACCGCTTATGAAAAAAATAGCCATCATTGCATAATCGTTGTATCGGTTACGGAATAACAGCAGTCCCGAAGCAAACAAGTAGATAAGCATAATCCAAACTAAGCTTTCTCCAAAAAACGAGTTAAAAAACGCCGTATATGCGGTATCTGCAAATAAAAACACGGCCAAGACGGCTACGATATAACCGTACTTGCGTTTCATTTTCCAAGTTAATGCCTCAACGAACAGATAGACGGCTCCCATGTACATGATCGTAAGTAATACCGCTTGAACCCGAATATCAAACACCTGCGAATTAAACCATTGATTGATCCAAATGGATATACGGATAAGAAGGGACTGTGAGGAGGTATACATCTCAGCATTCTCGTTGAAGTACTGGAAGATTCCGAATTCCTTATTAAAATAGCCGAAATATAAACTGTCATAGTCAGGATTATTAAAATACAGCCCATTACTGTATAAAATCCGGAAGTAGTCGCCGTTGTCTGCCATCCCGATGTACGGTGGCACAAAGAGTACAAAGACCGTTATGATCAGTACTAGTGATGTTGCCAGCAGAGATGGGGAAATATACCGGCTTAGGACTGTCATCCTGTAGCCGAGTTTTTGTAACCAAGGAGCCTTTGCCAAGTTACTCACCTGCCTTCATATCCGCAAACACCCGGTTCTGGTGGGCATAAGCGAGCAATGCCATTAAATTGTCAAATGAATAAGCCTGCTTCGTCTCCGGATCACCGAAGCCGCCATAGAGCGGGCTTGTCTTATCCTGAACCTGATATTTCTCCATTCGCTTAATACTGTCCCTGTACAATTCTTCGTCACCCGCTATAGAACCAATCATAGCCGCTATTGCATAAATCGCAGTTGATTGGATCTGATTCAGCGGCTTGCCTTGTTGGTCATATTGACCGTACAACGCTCCGCTTCTAACTTGCTCCTTCAAGTAAGCAATGCTCTCGGGACGCTCCAGGCCAGCCTCAGCCAATGACAGGATGGTCAGCAATGACTCAACGGTATTAATCCCTTCTGAATGATAGGATTCTGTATCATATTCGTATCTTGTCTCATAGAAAGGGAACGCATCTGACAAATATCCGTTCTCAAGGATCGTCTGCATATTTTGGATTAAAACCGCCCTCTGCTCTGTAGGAATCGGCAGTCTCTGCAGTGTCTTCAAATCGATATAGCATAGAGTTACAAAATTATTGTTGACCTTGTATTTTTCATCGTAGAAATCGTACAATCTGTTGTCCTTAATATTGAAGCGGTAGAACAGCTTCCCGTATGTGTCGGCAAGCTCCGTATATTCTGGGGCAAGCCGGTCTCCGGCTTCATATAGGGCTCGAATAATCCGGAGATCATCAACAGCGGCATTAATCGTGTATTTTTCATTCCGTTTGGGACTGTACCGATAACTAAAGCCCGATGGAAGCTCAAATACACGCTTGGCCCGCTCCCACTCCGCTTGAAAATCCGCTTTGCGGTTCATAAGCACATAGTAACGCATCATTAAACCAGCGGACTCGCTCAGCACCTCATGCCCGCTCGCGGCTGTATCTGTCTCATTAGTATCCAGATAGTTCGTGTATACACCGTCAGGGCCATATAGCTCGCTTAAGAGGAATTGCTCGGTGCGCTCACGGTACAATTTCAATCTCTCCTTATAGGCCGCATCCATCGGTGCTGGCTGCGTACGTTCTACAGGTTCTATCTGCCCTTGCTGCAGCGGCATATTGCCACAGGCTGTAATCACACTGAGCAGTACAATTAAGCTAAGCATGCATGTCCTAAATTTCTTCAACGTTGTTCTCCTGTTCAAATCTGCACCACAACTTTCCTGATCGTTATTTGGAGATCAGCTCTGATGGTGGATAATATTGATAAGACTCATTCGACTGCATCTCTTCACGAGGATAATGCACAGTCTCTCTTACAATATATTGAGGTCTGTTCTTGCTCTCATCATAGATTCGGGCAATATACTCACCCATCACTCCAAGCGACAGCATTTGAACGCCACTGAACAGTGTAATAGCCATCATAATTGACGTCCAGCCCCGCTCCACTTCAGGAAGATCGAACAGCTTCGCGCATAAGGAGTATACGAGTACGACTAAGGCTAGCAGAACTGTCAGCATCCCCATTCGGGTGATCAGCTTCAGCGGCTTGGACGAAAATGAGAAAATCCCATCAGAAGCAAAGGCAAGCATCTTTCGCAGCGGATATTTCGTAGTGCCCGCCATACGTTCATTCCGGTCATACTCAACATAGGTTTGGTTGAATCCGATCCAACTGACAATCCCGCGAATAAACTTGTTCCGCTCTGTCATTCGATTGAACACATGCACAACCTTGCGGTCGATTAATCGAAAATCACCTGTATCACGAGGAATGTCCGTATCCGACATCCGCTGGAGGAAGCGGTAGAACAGCGCTGCCGAAGCAAGCTTGAACAAGGTTTCCCCCTTGCGCTTCCTGCGCTTTCCGTATACTACTTCATAGCCTTCTTCCCATTTCTCCAGCATCTGATGGATCACCTCAGGAGGGTCCTGTAGATCAGCATCGATAATAACGACGCAATCCCCTCTTGACGAGTTGATTCCTGCGGTAACTGCTGCCTGGTGGCCGAAATTTCTTGCAAAATTAACAATCCGTACATGTTCATCCAATCTGGCCAATTCATCTAGGATGCCCAGTGTACGATCCTTGCTCCCATCGTTTACAAAGACAAGCTCATAATCGTAGCTTGTGTCGATCATTACGTCTGTTAATGAATCGTAACACTGCCGAATGACCTCTTCCTCATTGTAAGCAGGGATTACTACCGATATGCATTTATCGTTCATTTCTCCCACTCCTTAGAACCTATAGAATATAAAAGCGAATATGATCATTTTCAAGGACTCTATAATAATGAAAAATCGACAAAAAATAGAAACTTAGGCGACGCATTTCTTGTTTTCACTACATTTCTATCATTTTCAATTATTTTCATATTTTTTTTGATAGTTTTCAATTTTGTACACGAAAATAAAGTAAGATGGCTATCATCACTGTGTCTGGGGGATATTATGCGACTTAGAGGAACCTTCATGATCACTGCTAAAAAGTATTATAGCAGTTCAAACTGAACAATTTCTAAACAATATTGTAATAACAAACATGTACCTGTATATGCACAAAAAGCCAAATGACTTGTCTCGTCTTGCAACAAAATGTCGAGTATATCTCTTACTAAACTTTGGATTCAAAGTATATTTGAGGCATAGTTGGCATACATAATGCAGTACGCCAGTAATGGGGCAAAATATATATATATGGGGTGCCTAATGAAAAGGCTCGGACGTTAATCGTCCCAATTGTAGGAGTATCTTTCCAGATCATTGTAACAAAAAGTGGGATGATTTCAAGTCCCATAAACTTTATTCCAACAAAATAACTCTTTTTTTCTAATATAGCGTCTAATAGAAAAAGCCCCGGATGTCGGAGGCTTATATTCTAGCATATGAAGCTGTAGCTTTATATTTCTATCATTCAGCAGACGTTTCATTACGAATTGATAATAATACTCTCTAATGTAAGATTAACCGGGTTGGCGATCGTATCTCCAACTGGGCATTTGCTCTCCAGGAAGCGTACGAACTCGTCAACCTTCTCCTTCGGAGAATCGGTCTTGATGCGGAACGTATAACGGATATCGGAATATCCTGGCCGGACTGGAGCGCGGTCGAAAAATCCATCCAGATCGAGATCGCCCTCAACCTCTACCTGAAAGTCATCCAGCTTCACTCCGAATTTAGGCGCGTACACTCTGGCTACGATCGATTGGCACGCCCCAAGCGATGCCAGCAAGGCTTCAACCGGATTCATTCCTGTATCTGTTCCTCCCAAACTTTTGGGCTCATCAATTGTAAGCTCGAAATTGCGGGCCGTAGTCTTCACCCGGACTCCGTCCTGCAAATGCGCAGTTGCTTTGAAGGTATGTACAGCAGCCATCTTTCAACCTCTCCTTTGTCTGGACTCATCTGTTTCGATATTTTAATCAAAACATACTTATCAACTTGGTTTTATAAGATATTATAAATTCACTGCTGTACACTGTCAATCTTTAGAAAATTGCTCACAACAATAAGGTGCCCTTCGGCTCTTAACCGACTAGGGCACCCTCTATCTCACAATACCATTACTTCTCATCCTTTGATTGCTCCTGCCCGAATGCCGCCTTGGCGTCCTCCACCATCTCTTTGGCGAACTCCTCCCTTTCCTTGCTAGGATCCGGCATCTTGTTCAGCGGAGTCGTCTGCACTTCATACTTGCTCAGGCCTTGAGATTTCTTGCCCATGCTATTTCTGCACCCCCTTCAGCTGTTATATAGTCCAACTGTAGGATGCAGCAATAGACACCCTTTTATGCACTTGTCCTTATTTCAAGATTCCTTTGAACGCTTCGGTCTGCTGCTTGATACCTACTTCAGTCGCAAAGCGCTCGATGCTGGATGCCCCGAAGAAGCCCTCCACATTTTTCGTTCTAGCCAGTACATATTCCGCATCCCCTGGCTCAGCAATCGGACCACCGTGACAAAGCACCATAATATCCGGGTTCACCGCCTTACCTGCATCACAGATCGCTTGAATTTTATCAACACAATCATCCAGCGTTAAGGCCGTCTTCGCACCAATCGTTCCCTTCGTCGTCAATCCCATATGAGCAACCAGAACATCTGCTCCAGCCTCGGCCATCTTCTTCGCCTGTTCTGGGTCGAATACGTACGGGGTCGTTAGCAGATCCAGCTCATGGGCTTTACGTATCATTTCCACTTCCAGATCGTAACCCATACCCGTCTCTTCCAGGTTGGCGCGGAACACACCGTCGATCAGACCTACCGTCGGGAAGTTCTGCACTCCAGCGAAGCCTTGATCCTTCAGCTGCTTCAGGAAGATGTCCATAATCCGGAATGGATCTGTGCCGCACACCCCGGCCAGAACCGGCGTATCCTTCACGACCGGAAGTACTTCATTGCCCATGTCTACAACGATCTGGTTCGCATCGCCATAGGCCATCAAACCAGCCAACGATCCGCGTCCTGCCATCCGGTAGCGGCCTGAATTATATATGATAATCAGGTCAACACCGCCTGCTTCCGCACTTTTTGCAGAAATTCCGGTTCCTGCACCAGCACCCAACAGCACATTGCCTGCGGCTACCTCTGCTTTTAGTTTCGCCAATACCTCTGCTCTTGTCTTCATCTGTATTTCCTCCCTGGTTATATGAATTGCTTCATGAGCCCTGATCCATCAATTCCACTAGCTTCTTAGCAGCGGCCACTGCAAATACCTGATCGTTGATATTCGCGTCTAGTTCAATGAATTCAACCTTACTGCGATCGATATGCTGCCGCAGCATATTGAACAGCATTTCGTCCTCGGCTGCTCCGCTGAACGGACCACCCTCGGCATCAAGCATCGAGACCCCTTTGAGCGGAATCATCAGTGCGGTTGGTCCTTCGCTCATGTTCAGCTTATCGGCAATAATCTCACCCAACTGACGATTCTCCTCCACCGTCGTCCGCATCAAGGTAACCGATGGATTATGCTTGTACAGGTTGCGACCCTTGAACTGCTCCGGCACCGTATCATACGGTCCAAAATTCACCATATCGAGCGCTCCGGTTGACACGACCTGCGGCACCTTACAGCGCCCCGCTGCCTCCAGCCGATGCGGGCCTGCCGCTAACACTCCGCCGACCAGTTCATCGCACCATTCGGTCGTTGTGAGATCCAGAACTCCATCGATAAATCCGCCCTCAATCAGGCTCTCCATCGTTTGTCCGCCGGTTCCGGTAGCATGGAAAACAAGCACCTCATAGCCCTGTTCCTCTAAATACTCACGCGCATAATCCACACATGGTGTCGTAACTCCGAACATCGTCGCTGCAATCAACGGCTTCTTATCCTGCGGCGGAGCCGATTCGAACTGGACCATGCCAGCGATCGCATGCACGGCATTCGTAAATATTTTTGTAGAGAAGGAATTCAGTCCTGCCACATCCACGATTGACGGGAACATCATAATATCGCTCGTCCCCACGTAAGGGGCCGTATTACCTGATGCGACGGTCGATACCATTAGCTTCGGCACACCGATCGGCAATGCTCTCATGCCTGCCGTTGCAATCGATGTCCCGCCGGTTCCGCCGAAGGACAGAATACCGTCAAATTTGCCTTCTGCGTAGAGCTTCGGGATCAACTGTTCCATTCCCTTAGCTAACGCCTCCGTGCCGATGGAACGGTCCTTCTTCCCGGCAATTTCATCAATGTTCATGCCCGCTGCTGCCGCCACGTCTCTATTAGAGACATCCGGGGTAAATAACGGTGCAAACACGCCACAGTGAATCGTGTAGGCCTTCAACCCTAGACCCTCAATCACCGATTTCACATACAAAAACTCTTTGCCTTTGGAATCAAATGTCCCCGCAATAGCTATCGTCTTCACCGTATGCCCTCCTTCAATCTTGATTCAGGTTCCAGCGAAATTGAACTGCAGGCGATCGCCTTGAACCTCTATGGCTCTATAATACAGCGCTTTCAAAGGAAAGTAATCGTACGCTTGTATGATGTTCATGTATATTTGTCTGATGCTTGTTTGCGGAAGGTTTGCGGCGTCATGCCGGTATATTTCTTAAAGGTCTTGCTAAAGTGAACATAATCCGGATACCCCACCAGTTCGGCGATACTCGTTAGAGACAGCTTGGTATGCCTTATTATATCCTGAGCTTTATGGATACGATACTTGGCCAGATATTCCGGAAAGGTACACCCTACCTCTTTATTAAAAAGCGCGCTAAGATGCGTCCGTGATACATGAATCTGATCCGCAAGATCCGTTAGCGAAATGTTGTTCATATAGTTTTGGGCGATATGCTCTTTTACAATGGCGACATAGTCATACGGCTCATTGAAAAGTGTAAGCTTACCCATTAGCCGCTGATCCTGTTCCAGCTCCCCCGTCACTTTGAAGCGATACGTCGTATCTACAATAGCCTCCTCTGTCGGAATCCGCTCAAAGCTTGAGCCTCCGACATAACCCATCGCCGATGTATTATCATACATATACTGCACATCAATTGGTGTATGTACTGGTCCTCCATATATGAGCTTGATCGGGCTTCGTCCCGAGGCATCGCTTACGGCAAATATCTGTCTGGCAAGCTCCGCGCTGGTCTCCAGCGACAGGACCTTCTTCGTTCCCATTAAGCCTCCAGCAGTCACGCCCAGATGAGCACAGATCACGTCCGCTCCGGCATCAAGCATGAACGCCGCTTGTTCAGCATTAAATACGAAGGCCATCGTGAACATATCCTGCTCATGGGCAATACGAATCGCCTCGACTTCCTGGAGATAGGAGATTCCTTCTTCCTCAAGCGCCTCACGAAATTGTCCATCAATCAAGCCAAGGGTGGGGTAATTGATAATCCCAGCAAAGCCGCTGCCGCGAATCGTCTCAATGTAAGAAGGCAGGTCGATGGTCGGATCGCTTGCGCATAAGCCGAATACTACGGGCTTGTCCCTTACAACAGACAAGATCTCTCGCGATCCAAATTCCATCACCATCTCATTGGAATTGGCGAACGGCATCAGTCCAGCGATAGAACCTAACCCCATCTGTCTGAAGCGCCCTGAATTCAACGCCAGAATCAAATCAGCTCCGCCTTTCACCGCATATTTCGCCGAGATTCCCGCTCCTGCAGCTACACCGATAATATGCTCATTCTCATGAATCTGCGCATGCATATGCTCTACAATTCGCTTCCGATTGATTGTCATATTTACCCCACCTCATCCTGACCTCGAACATTCTGCCCCTGAATGTCCCCTCGTCTTTCTATTTACTATTATAAAGAAAATTTCTCTCCGAGGCATTTTCCCCCCGCTCTTTCATTGTTCTGCATTCCCAACAACTAAAAAAAATAACCCCCTGAATCAGGAGGTTATCCTTCTTTCCATATGAGCTAGATACCCTGCTTATTGTAGCGGAGTGGGACTTTCTTCTCATTATTCGCTCTTTTCCTTTTCCCTCTGGATCGGAGCTGCACAACAGCATGAAGCGGGGAAGAGGGTGATCTCCGCATCCTCGAAGCCCTTGACCGATAGTGAACTCGTGAACGGACGGACGGCTTCCGCCGCTGCAACGCCCTGTAATTAATCGGCGATACTCCGATAGCAGCCAGCGTATTAGCGACCTCCTGATTCGCGAACAAAGCAAGCTCCTGCTCACGGATTTCAAGCCAGCGAGAATACTGGAGCAATACATCGTCTACATAGCCTGGATGACAGACGATCTCCGTTACGCCCTCTTGTAGAGATAACAAATGCTGCCGTAGACGTTTTCTTCCCTCATCTCCGGCATAGGAGTCCAATAGAATGTAATCCGTCATCCTTGGTACCGGCGCATCGCTTAACGAATGCGAGATCTGTAATCTACGGAGCGAAATGCCCTCATTATATGCTTTTTGTGCCATAACTTTGTAAATCGTGGGATGATGCTGATGCAGCAAATGATGAGAGTCAAGATGCGTCGGGCGTAAGCCCGTCTTGACGAGGCGGTCCCACTGCGCTTTAAGCTCTCTGGATACATCCCTCGAATCCCAAATCCGTTCAATTGCTTCGCTATGGAATGCCCCGTCTTCCTTCACAAGCGAAGGGACACTGGCTGGATCAGAAACCGGCCGACCATAGGTTAGGTTGAAATGCAGACCTACGCTTAAATCTGGATAGCTACGGGCCAATTGCACCGCATCATCGAAACCAGGCATGTTCACTATTAAGGAGGTACTAGTGATCCCGCCCGCCTTGAAGGCCTCGATAATCCCACGGTTTACACCTGGGGACAGGCCAAAATCATCTGCATTTATAATAACTTGTCGATTCATCTATAACATCCCTCTTCTGGAATTAACCCTGATGTAATAATTAATGCGGGATGAACTCCTAATGAAAGGGACAATTGCTTAGTTTTAACGAATACCGCTTCCATGCGCATATTGTGTACGACGAGAGCCAGTAGCAAGCCAAGCGATGAGCACCGCTAGGACAAGCAGTACACTGGCATAAGTGATCATACCGTTCCAACCGAAATGGTGGAAGAACAAACCGCCAGACCAGCCGACTAGACTTGATCCTCCGTAGTAGAATAATAGATATAGCGTAGAAGCCTGGGCCTTATACTCGCGTCCTGCGGCAATACCTACCCAGCCACTGGCAACGGAATGTCCAGCGAAGAAACCGAACGCGACAATGGCTACCCCCCCTATTTTCAAGAACAGGATAGAGCTTAGTGTCAGGAGCACACCGATCATTAGAATGCCAATCGCTAGAGCGATGACATGCTGCCTGGAATAACGGTCGGCCAGCTTGCCGAACAATACCGAGCTGCAGGTGCCGAGCAAATTGACAACGAACAAGAAGCCAAACACGGTCTGACTCAAATTATATGGCTTGCTAGTGAGCGGATAACCGATGTAGTTCAAGATCATAATATAGACGCCCATAAGCAGGAAGGCCGTAAGAAATAGGCCTAACAAGTTACGCTGCGAGAAATTATGCTTCAAATTTGCCTCCCATTGCTGAAGGCTTGTCTTCCCAGGTGTAAAATTACGAGACGAAGGCAAACTGTACCAAAAGATGAGACTGAACAGCAGACTGAGTACTCCAAGAATCGTTAAGGCAATCTGCCAGTTGAACAGGTCGGTTAATGCCCCGATCACAATCCGGCCAACTAGGCCGCCGATTGAAGTACCTGCGACATAAATTCCGATCACTCGTCCTATAGCTTTTGGGTGGAACTCTTCGTTAAGGAAAGCCATTGCTATAGAAGGGAATCCGGAAACACTGATCCCTATCAGAAAACGGATGACAAGAAATAGCGAGAATTGATGCGTGAATGCGGACAATATGGCTAATACCGAGGTGCTGAGCAGCGACAGACTCATTAGCAGCTTGCGATCAACACGGTCGGATATAGTCGAGATAATGATGAGGCCGATTGCTAGGCCGATCGTTGCTAGCGACACAGAGGCTCCCGCGGTCGCCGGAGAAATATGATATTGCTTGGAAAATAAACTGATTAACGGCTGCGGACTATACAGCACCGCAAATGTAACAATGCTGCCGAGCAGCATGCTAAGAGAAGTTCTCCGATGCTCAGAACTCCCTAATTCAATGGTATTCATTTCTCTCTCTCCAATCCAATACTTATCTATATTTATTGGCCACATATAAGTATAGGACGGGTCAAAAGTATAGTATAATGCATTATTAGTAACACTCTTATATAGTGTATGTAATAAGCAGGAGGAGAGTAATTGTGGAGTGGCAGCAACTGGAGTATTTTCAGACCGTAGCACGAATGCAGAACATGACTTCTGCAGCCAGGGCTATGAATATTACACAGCCAGCACTAAGCAGATCTATTGCCAGACTGGAATCTGAATTAAACGTTCCTTTATTCGAACGGAAGGGCCGGTCGATTGTTCTGAATCGATATGGAGAACTATTCCTTATTCGAGTGGAGAGGATGATGGAGGAATACCAGGCAGGGCGACGTGAAATTGAGCAGCTGCTTGACCCCGAACGAGGTGAAATATCGCTGGGCTTCTTGCATACGCTCGGAATCCGCTGGATTCCCGATCTGATTGGCAAATTTCGCGAGAGTTATCCGAATGTCCGCTTTCAGCTTCATCAGAACAGCAACCTTAATTTGCTTCATCAGCTCCATTCGGGAGAGATCGATCTATGCATGTCCTCCCCGCAGGAGACGCCACCAAATATTCATTGGACGAAACTATGGACGGAGGAGCTGTTCCTCGCGGTACCGGTTCACCATCGGCTCGCTGGAGCAAAATCCGTTGCTCTGAAGGAATTGAAGGATGAGATGCTGATTTCATATAAAGAAGGGTATGGACTCCGCCACATTATGGATGAGCTGCTGCACCAGGCAGGCATCTCGCCCAAGATTCTGTTCGAGGGAGAAGAGATCCATACGATTGCTGGTCTGGTATGCGCCGGACTAGGGATCGCAATCCTTCCGAAGACGGAGGGCATCGATGAGGACGGACTGGTCTGGGTAACGATTGCAGATCCTGACTGTAATAGGGAGATCGGGATTGCTTGGGCGGAAGGGAAGTTTCTATCCCCTGCGGCAAACCTGTTCAAGCAGTTCGTGATCAATACGGCCAACCAATATCATAACCAAAGAGCAATGACCAAACATAACTAAGGGTGACAATCACATGCTACAATCTTATTTATTTCCAATCAAATATGCTTTTTTCTCTTTTCCTTTCGCTGCATTCTTATTTACGATGCCGTTCTTGATTGTACAGTATCGCAAATATGGCTATATCAATAAATTCAGATCTTTTCTTCTCTATTTGTTCCTGCTGTATTTAATGAATGCTTATTTTCTCGTAATTCTGCCCTTGCCCGCATCCAGGAACAATCTGCCCATGGTTGCAGGGGGACTACAATGGATGCCGCTCAATTTCATTCACGATATTCTAAAGGAGACCGGGGTCGTCATTAGCAAGCCATCATCTTACCTGCATTTGCTTAAAGAACGTGCTTTTCTTCAAGTTCTGTTCAATATTTTTCTAACCGTGCCCTTCGGTATGATGCTCCGGTATTACTACCGTCTCGGATGGTTGCGCTGTATTTTGTATACATTCCTGCTGTCCCTGTTCTTTGAACTTACGCAGTTGACGGGCTTGTATGGGATCTATCAGCATCCTTACCGCGTATTCGATGTAGACGATCTACTGATGAACACACTCGGAGGAATCTTTGGAGTTCTAATTGCCGATTGGACCTCAAGTCTGCTGCCCAATGTTGAACATCTGGATGCCGATGTAGACCCAACCGCCAAACGTGTCACTTATTTGAGGCGCGGTATCGCCTACATGATCGACTTCTGGATATGGACTATCTTTGAAGTGATCCTCGACCAGGCGTTCAATCTGTCTCTGTCATTCTTCCTGTCAACAGGCTTTTACTTCATGCTGCTTCCTTACCTGACAGGCGGCTATACGTTCGGCAAATGGATTGTACGCATCAAGCTGACTCGAACCGGGCCGAAGCAAAGAGTATCGCTACTGTCGCTGGTTTTACGCTATGGAATCCTATACTGGCTGATCTTCGGCATACATCAGTTCATTCCAAGATTGACCAATGGTCTGCATCCATTTATCTCAGTGATAGTTACGCTGTCTATATTCGCGCTCGACGTGGCCCTCTTTATTCATGTTGTCATCTACATGATACGCAAGGAGCCGCAGCTCTTCTACGAGAAGATCAGCAGAACCAAACATGTCGTCGCCTGGGAACCCCGAAGCAAGCAAGTACAAGAAGCGAACAGCCAGTAGATGTATAAAATAAGACGCCCGTCCAAACAAACGGTTTATGGCCTTTTGTCTAGACGGGCTTTTATTTTGATATCAATCCTATTCAAGCTTTTAGATGAAGCTCTAAAATACTTATATATATATTTCTATCATTTACATATAATTCTATTAATTGTATAATGTTGGTGTATTCTATAAAATATGAAAGGTGTTGATTGTATGAGTCTCAAAAAATTAATAGCAGGTTCAATACTCGGCTTCTTGTTATTGTCTGGTACTTCAGTCGTAGGAGCTGCACCAATTAATATTCACAATTCACCTAGTGTAGAAGCTACAGCAGCTATTCAACAAATTGGAAGACAGGTAGTCGCATTCAACAAACAAAATTATCCTACTATTTCTTCTCTCCCAACTCAGATTTACTACAACCAAGGAGGGTATGCTGGTTGGATACCCATGACTTATGTCACTTCAATAACAAACGGTGCGGGTGAATGGTGGAGCGTTACGTATGAAGGGCCCGTAAGTCCAGTACTATAAATGTCTAGGAGCCAGTTGGCTCCTTTTTTACGTCTCGAATCTTTTTCAATACGGAAACTTCATCCATTTTGTATTTTAAGCAGATTCAGCTTCGCTCATTTCTAAGTAGAGCTTCACCGGACAGTGATCGCTACCCATCACATGGCAGTCGATGTCAGCATCCTTCAAATATGGAGTCATCCTGGCTGAGGCCAGGAAGTAATCAATTCTCCATCCAACATTCCGCTCCCGAACCCTTGGCATGTATGACCACCAGCTATAAACCTGTTCACGGTCAGGATAGAAATGACGGAACGTGTCCACGAACCCGGCGCCAAGCAGTTCGGTCATCTTGCCCCGCTCCTCTAGGGTGAAGCCGGAATTGCCGAGATTCGACTTCGGATTTTTCAAATCGATTTCCTGATGAGCCACATTCATATCCCCACATACGATTACGGGCTTCCGCCCATCCAACTCTAGTAAATAGCTGCGGAAGCGATCCTCCCATTCCAGACGGTATTCCAGCCGGGTCAAATCGCGCTTGGCATTCGGAGTATATACGTTCACCAAATAGAAAGCATCGAACTCCAATGTAATCATTCGGCCCTCTGGCTCATCATTCTCCTCCAGACCATACCATACCGACAGCGGCTTAATTCTCGTAAATATAGCGGTGCCAGAGTACCCCTTTTTCTCCGCATAATTCCAATACTGTTCATACTCTTCGCCCAGCTCCAGTTCAATTTGCCCTTCCTGCAGCTTCGTCTCCTGAACGCAGAAAATATCTGCATCCACTTCTTTAAAATAATCATAGAATCCTTTATTTACGCATGCTCTAAGGCCGTTCACATTCCAAGATACCAGTTTCATAATGTTCTCCTTGCTAGAATATAAGATAGTCTGATTTTATCATACAATTTGTCGCCGGCACCTGTTGAGCTACTGAAACATATTCCTACCAACGCTTCCAACAAAAAACAGCGCCCCCTAACCACGGACACGGCACTGTCTCCTTATTATTCATGTAGTAGTGCGTGTTCAAAAAGGTCGGTTTTCAGCACCGAGAAGGTTGGATGAAGTTAGGGTCTGAGGAGGGGAACGTACGTAGTAGGTACGTGAGCACCGGAAGGCCCGGCTGAATTCAAGATCCGATGTCGAATAAGCTACCCGTGCTACTTCGTGATCAAAAGCGGACTTTTTGAACAACCTCTATTATTGATTGGCGGCAAATGCTTTGCCTTTCTTTACCACGTCAGCATTATATAAATTCACAGATGTACTAATGATATAGGACGGAGGCTGCTGGCCTTTCTTCTGACGGTGACCTTCGATATGTGCGGGGCTCTTCTCCCAATTCTTCCAGGCTTCTTCCGATTCCCAACGGATAACTGTAACTACTTCTTCCTGTTCCTTGCTCTTCTTATTCACCATCACACTAATATCGATCAAGCCTTCCATCTCATCCATCGGACCAGGCTGGCTGAACCGTTCAATGACTTTATCGCTGTTTCCCTTTTCGATAAGCATCGTTCTTGTCATGATAAACAATGGCAGTACCTCCGAATCATATAAATATTTTTTAATAATTACATTCATATTAATCGATAATGATTATCATTGTCAAAATATCCATATCTGCTTCTTATCTACGCTGTCTAACCTCGAACCTGTCCAATCGTTGTCCCTCTATATCGTAGGCCTCATAAGTAAGCGAGCTTTTCGTAACCGTTATGGCGGCGTACATCTGCTTGAAATTTTGAAAATGAACCGCATGATAGAATTGATCCAGCTTCTTCTCATTGAACTTCTGCCCCGATGCATTTGTCGTTACATACACGGTACCTTCGCCTTCTCCAACGATCTTCCTGTCCTTGACCGAATAGGAGCGGGAATAGCCAATTTTGAATATATAATTTATGAATTGGCACCTTTTTTAGAACATATGTTTAAAACACCTTCCTTTGGTAAATAGTAAATGCAAACCAATTAAAAAGCAGAGGTGTTCATGAATGGGGTTTTTATGGTCATTAATCATCGGTGGTGTTCTTGGCTGGCTGGCCGGATTAATTCTTGGTAAAGATGTTCCCGGTGGAGTCATCGGCAACATTATTGCCGGATTTATCGGGGCTTGGCTCGGCAGCTTCGTGTTAGGAAATTGGGGACCCGTCCTTGGCGGCTTCTACTTCGTACCTGCCCTTATTGGGGCGATCGTGCTTGTCCTTATCGTCAGCCTGATTATGCGTTCCATGCGAAAGAACCGCACCTAATTCTCGGAGCGGACTTTCCAAAGACCAAAAAAGGCCAGCCCAGAATTTGTCTGGCTGGCCTTTTTTCACATGAACAGAAGCCGCAATTATACGTTATTACCGCTCCCTGTCTTAAGGCTCTCTTCACGATACTCTGTTGGCGTCCTTCCCGTTACCTTCTTGAATACCTGCGTGAAATAACGCGGGTCCTGATAACCGACTAACGGAGCAACCTGATAGACTTTAACATGACTATTCTTCAATATATATTGAGCCTTCTCAATTCGATAATTCGTTAAGTACTCCAGGAAAGTGTAGCCTGTCTCCTGCTTGAACAGCATACAGAAGTGGCTGATGCTCAGTCCGGCGATCTCGGATACTTCTTCTACACTGAGGTCCTTATGATAATTATTGTCGATATAAGACTTTGACTTCGTAATGATCACGTGAACATTTTCTTTGGATTCATTCTGTTCCCCTTCGCGAATCCACTTCCCGAAGCTGATCTTCAATAACTGAATCATCTCACTAAGTATGCCCAGAGAATGCAGCTCCTGCAGCAGACCCTCCAGAGACCATTCAGGAATTAGATTCATATGTTCAAATTCCCTGTACAGCACAACGGTCAACTCGACGATGCTCCGCTCGGCCAATTCTTTGGAGAAGGACTCGTCCTCAATATATGCCCGGGTCTTATCTAGCAATTCCATAAGCTTATCATGGTTCAGCGTGCGAATGCATTCCAGCATGGATGATTCCAGATGCTTCGGATATTTCGGGTCGCCCGCATCGCCAGTTCCTTGAAGCGAATCGATAAATACTCCTTCTTCATCACTATAGAAGCGCTGGTACAGCGCTTTGGCCGCGCTCTGGTATGCCTGGCTTAATCGCTCAATACCGGTAACAGGCTGGCTGAAGCCAATGGAGCATGGCAATTTGGTATTCCATTTGATCTGCTGAATAATATCGATTCCCAGCCGCTCCTTCTCTTCCTTCATCGAACCCGGAAAGAGCAGAACCCATTCTCCGCTATGAAAAGGAAATACCGTAAGCGCCCCCTGGGACAGCGACCACTCACTAAGTATATTGCGGATGGCAAATAGCCATAACCTTCGTTCCTCTAGCGACCATATTTTGTTCAGCTTCAAATAATGATCCAGCTGCACGACCGCCATAAAATACTCTTCTTCCAATTCGCTGTTCTCCAGCCAGCGCATATGCTGCAGCGGGCTCTGACTGTGATTGCCCTCAATCACCTCTGCAAACATCCGTTCACGGGCTAACAGCGATAGCACCTGCACCGAATGCAGCAGCTTGTCATTTTCCATCTGCTTATCCAAGGTTTTCTTGGCGCGAAGGATCATCTCAATCAGTTCATCATGATCGATCGGCTTCAGCAGATAATCGAATGCCCCTTCCCGCAAAGCCTCCCGGGCATATTCAAACTCTCCGTAGCCGCTAATAAAAATAAATAACCTCTTGGCGTCCTCAGCCAACACTTTCTTCATCAGCGTGATCCCGTCTATGCCAGGCATCCGTATATCACTAATAATCATATGGGGAGCAAGCTCGCGTACGAGACGCAGCGCCTCTTCTCCATTCCGCGCTTCTCCGACAATTTCGAGCTCCAGTTCATTCCAGGGAATCGCCACCTTCAAGCTGCGTAAAATAATCGGCTCATCGTCAACAAGAATAACCCGGTACTTCCCCTCTCTCTGTTCCATCCCACACACCTCCAGATTTTTTTTAGAAGTAGTTCAAAAAGTCCACTTTGATCACGAAGTAGCATTGAAAGTTTATTCGACATCGAATCTTGAATTCAGCCGGGTCTTCCGGTACTCACGTACAAACTACAAGTAAATGCTTCCGAGGTCGTTTTCTACGAAAACGTGTAGCTCCGCTCCTCAGACCCTAGCTTCATCCAACCTTCTCGGTGCTGAAAGTCGGACTTTTTGAACATGCCCTTTAATTCGGTAAAAAACTTTTTCGCTGCTTCCAATACTGATCTGAGGTTTGTTGAATTTGTTCCAACGCTTCATTCGGAGAAGTCTGATCCAGAATCATCCCTTCGATCACTTTAAGGAAGGTCTTGCTGACCTCCGGCGACAGTGCATTATCATAAGGTACAAAGGTTTGTTTGCTGCCTTCCATCAGTTTGACAACCTGCGCGAATACCGGGCCTGTCTGCTCGGAATCGAAAGTGATTTTCATGGAAGGAATCCGCAGGCCCTCGTATACTACTCTGCTCTGGACTTCCTGGGTATAGAACATTTTAAGCAATTCCAGCGCCACCTCCCGCTTGCTGCCTTCAAGAGTAGAGGAGAGCCCGATGCCAATCGTATAGCCACCCGCCATCGAACGCGGTTGATCCGCGCGAAGAGACGGAAACGGGATAACCCCCACTTGACTCTGGAAATCTTCCGTTTCCTCTTTGCTATGAAATAAATTAATGTCCCAGTTTCCGTTCAGATACATCGCCGCTCGGCCGCTCGTAAAGGAATCGATCGCCTCCTCGGTCGACAGATCATTGGCCGGCGAGGTGAAGGCTCCTTCTCGAACCCACTTCTTGAAATGCCTGAAGGCTTGCAAATAAGCGATATTATTGAAGCTCTTGTCTTGCTCTCCCTGTGCCAGCTGCTGGATAAGCGTCGATCCGGCATACCGGTCCATTAGATAATGGACATAAATCGCCGCAGGCCATCTCTCTTCATTTCCCAGCGCAAACGGCGTATATCCATAATTCTTCAAGGTCTTGATCGCCGAGTCCAGTTCAGTCAACGTTCTTGGTGGATTAATACCGAGCTTCTCGAAGACAAGCTTATTGTAATAGAGCGGCTCTGCGTTCCCTTCAATCGGCAACCCATATACATGATTGTCGAAGGTCCATAGTTGTAGATCCTGGAACTCATTCCCGAGCCCATTCTCCTGTACGAATCCCGTTAAATCCATCAGCCGGTTGGAACGAACATAAGGCTCAATTTCGGCCCCGCCAAACAATACGAACATATCTGGCGGCGTCCCCGTTACCATTTCACTCTTCAGCTTCTGTTCGCGGTGTACCGTCTGGTCCATACCTTCGAAGTTAATCTTTACATTAGGATGAGATGCCTGATAGGACTCCACAACATCTTCAAAAATATTCAGCATTTGTCGGTCATGCTCCTTGATCCAGAAATGGCGGAAGGTCAACGTTATTTTCTCGCTCTGAGGCTCCTCAATCGGTTCACTTCCGTTTGCGATAATGATTAATACTGACACGCCCAGTACCAATGCATACAGAACAATCCAGCCCCAATTCAATAACCACTTCATTTCTCTCCCCCCCTTATGGCACCATCTTTGGAATACGGATTCGGATGATCGACCCAAATCCAGGGGAGGAACAAATCATAATGCCGTAATATTCACCGAATTGAAGATGAAGCCGCTCGTGGACATTTTTCAACCCTACGCCGTTCTCCCGATATTTCTTAAGGGTGCTCCAATCCTTACTCCATAGACTTAGTAGAGTACTCTGATCGAAGCCGGGCCCATTATCTCTGACATCAATGACAATATCATCTCCATACTCCCCGGCAGTGATCGAGATCATTCCGTTCCCCTCCATCGGTTCTATCGCATGGTACAATGCATTCTCTACGATAGGCTGAACGATCAGCTTCTGTGTCTTATAGAACTTCAATTCCTCCGGCACTTCAATTTGATAGGAGAACTTGTCCTCGAATCGGAACTTCTGGATGTCCATGTAATGACGAACATGCTCCATCTCCATCGCTAACGGAATCATCTCCTGATTCTCGCTAATGCTTATGCGAAGCAGTTTCCCGAGCGACACGACCATTTTGCTGATATTCCGGTTCCCCTCCAGCACGGCCATCGAATTGATCGATTCCAGCGAATTATATATAAAATGTGGATTGATCTGCGCCACAAGAGCCTGTAGTTCAACCTCTTTCTTGCGATCCTGCTCCTTCTGGACCTGCTCAATCAGCTCAACGATCTGTTTGCTCATTCGGTTGAACCCATCGATAAGCAGATCACGCTCATCATCCGCCTTGACAGAGGTTATAATCGGCACGAAAATACCTTGCTGAACCCGCTTCATCCCGTTCACAGCGCTAATGATGCTGCCGACCAGCCGGCGGACGAAGAAACGGTCGAACAGAAAGGCGGAGATCAGTGAGACTAACACCAGAATGACTGCGATATTGCGGATCGAGACGGACTCCGAAGCAATCATACGGCTGGGTGTAATGGCTGCCAAATACCAATCCTTATTGTAGGAAGGCAAATATGTGATCAGCGACTTCTCGCCAAGATAGTTATCGACGTAATAGCCCCGTTCATTGTCATAGCCGTCAGCCAGGAACGGAAATTCCGTCGCTTCCCCGATATGATTGCCCGACTTGTCGAACACGATCTTCCCCTGCTTGTTCACCAGCAGGATATCTCCCTGCTTCAATGTCGCCGCATCCCAGAATACTTGATCGAGCAGATCCGGCTTCACATAGATAACGACAGCTCCGATATCCTCAAGCGAATAATAATCTTTAATGATCCTTGCCTGAATCAGAACCCGATTGCCCGGAGCAGCAGACCCATTCTCGCCTGGCCCAACCCATATAGGCCGGCCCTCAGCCTGTCTCATGGCCTCGAACCAGCTCTGTGTGCTCAATTCCTCGAATGACATAGCTTCATTGTACTGATACAACAGCTTATTCTTGGAATAGAGCCCGAAGGAAGTAATCATCGGATGGTTGATCAAGTTGTTAATATCCTGCTTCTGCTCATACGTAATTGTAAAATCAGGCTGCTTCAGCTTCTTCTGAATCGCTGGTTGTGTAATCGCCGAATTCGAGATCGTCGTAAGTTCGCTAAGTGCAAACCTCAGCTTCCGGTCGGTCTCTAATAGAGATACCCAATAGAAGTTGCTCGATTTCTTCTCCATAGCGTGAGAGAAGCTGTAATAAGAAATCGATCCCATCAGGATTACAGGGATAAACACAAGAAGAATAATAGCTAGCAAGATTTTACGACGGAGCTTCATTTGCGCCTTCCCCCCATAATCTACTAACTCTATTATTCTTCGTTACTGACTTATTTTCCTTGCAGTTGTAAAGAATCCATCAGCTCTTAATAGCCTCTAGCATAGAATTAGAGACAGCCACCCCTTTTTAACAAAAGAGTGGCTGTCTGCTGATTTATTCTGCTCTATCGATGTTATAGGACCAGATCATCCGGCCAATGGATCTGGACCCCTTGCCTTTGAATCAGCGCTTGATAGGCCTGAAGATGCTCCGAATTGGCGTGTACCTCATGCGGCGTCACTTGATTCTGCAGCGCATAGGCCGCTAAATAACCGACCGATTCCCCAATATTCCATTCTGTCGGGTGGAGGCGGTAGCATCCGTTCGTGATTTGAGTGGTGCCGATATTTTTACAAGCAGGAAGCAAATTCTTGACCCGGATCGGCAGCAGCGCACCAAGCGGAATCTCGTACGGATAGTTCGGAATATAGAACGTCCGGTTCGTGACGGTCGTCAGGTGAACATCCAGATGATAGCTGCCGACACCGACGCTATCGTCATAACGGCGAATCCCTTGTTCCCCGCGGATCTCCTTACTAACATCCTGCTCCGTAATGGTATACATCGCTTGAATCCGGCGCGACTCGCGAATATACGGGTACTTCGCCAGTCCGTCCTCTGTACCCAGCACATCCGTACGCAGCCGTATGCCTGGATACCCTCGGCCTCCGTCCGGACGAGGCGTCTCGGTCTGGAGCCAGTAGATCAGTGAGAGGCTTAACTGTCTAGCATTCTCCAGATGTTCCTCCCGTTCTGCTTCAGGAACGTCAATAATTGAACCCAGAAAATAATCGTTCTGCGGCCAATTGATCAAGGTGATATCACTTTCATATAGTCCAGACTCAAATAAAGCCGGGTCGATGACACGACGATACGTCCACAGCGACAGCAGCTCCCGCCCGGAAGCGTCCGTGCTGCCTGGAAATAGGGCGAACTCCTTCATTTTCTCCGCGTCATCCGTATCGTTCGCATACCAGCTTAACAGCGGAATATTCGTATGCTTCGGTACGAACTTGCGCCAGAAATCATATTGCTCAGGCTTCTCAATCGTGAAATCGCCACCCTCTATATAATCGAGGGCAAACACATGAGTAATCGATTGTATATCAAGTGGATTCGCCTCTTCCAGCGCATGCGGCTCCCCTGTCTCATGCCTGGACTCCGCACCTGTTACATATTCAACCCCCGCCAACGGCAGTACGTCTCCACATTCCGTAGCATCGAGGAAGTATGCTCCTCTTAGTACAACTTCTTCACCTGAACTTATATGTGTAACGGTTACACTCTCTATCTGATCTCCGTTCGCTGAGGCTGCAGTCGGTCGAAAATGATACATTACCGTAATCCGGCCGCTGTTCACATACGGGGCCAGCATATCCTCGATGACACGCAGCGCCACCTTCGGCTCATGACATAAGCGGCTTACCCAGCCATTGCCGGGATTAAGCAGCTCATTATTCTTCGCTTCTTCCGTCATCGGATAGTTGTCTCTATAATACGCACGCACCCGGTCTCGAAACTCGCGGTACGTCTCTGTGCAGCCGAATTCCTCGATCCATTGATGTTCGTCCGGCGGAACCGCCTGACTTGTCAGCTGACCGCCGAGCCAATCCGTCTCCTCTGTCATGATCACACGCACGCCCATTTTGGCTGCAGCCAATGCGGCCATGCATCCGCCCAACCCGCCGCCTAGGACGGCGACGTCTGTCATTCGCTCGTTATCCATCTCTCGCTGGCTCCTTCTCCGGCGCTTCCAGCATCCACCTGAGCTGTTCATGCACCTTTTCTGTTATTTGCAAAATTTGCAGACCCTCGCAGCATTAGCGAAGCTCGAACCCTCGTCGTACTTTATTGTCCTTACTTAGTATCACGGACATGGGTCTTCAATCCAACCTCAAACATCCGACTCCAAGGCATATAGCAATCGTCAATCACGATCTCATAATTACTTTCTGGGTCATGCAAATGATTCTCGATGAATTGGTTCAATTCAACTCTGACCCGCTCGGCGATTTGTCCCCGCTGTCCATCGATCGAGAAATAATTGTATCCCATACCAGGCAGCACCCGATCACTTACATCCCTACGGACGAAAGCGCAATAGCCTCCATCCTCTACATATCGTAGTGACAGGAAATCGCGATGCTGCGGCGTATTGCCATACACAGCATAGATCATGCCTTGTGCAATGCAGGTCCCGAGCGTGTTGCCGCTTGTATTCCAACCTGCATAACCGGCCAATTTGAACAACAGCTTCTTATCGCGAAGCAGCTGCAGCAGTTCAAGATCTGCTCCGTTGGCATAGGCTACATCGGCGATAACACAAGGCTTGCCGAGACGGTGAACAATATCATCAGCCACCTCGATCAGTTCAACTAGATTCCGGTATACCTGATACCCTAAAAAGGGCCGTCCTTGATCATTCGACTCCATCATGCTCTCGCCGGGTGTATTGATGCATAGGGCCATATCGGCTTCTGCCAGGGACGGCGACATTAGCCCTCCGGCCGCCATAATCTGATATTTGACCGATTCATATAGTACACGGTCTTCATATAGAGGTATCACTAACGGCCCTTGCACACTGGCAAAATGAACATGCACCCGCGGCTTACGGCGCTCAAAATGATTGATCATACGGGCCAGCAGCGTACATCCCACTTCATCGGCTCCGGGATACATATAGACGGATAGCTGCTGCTGACACTTCTTGACATGCTCCCGAATGTGCTGCTGATCCACCGCGGTCAGACCATAAGGGGCCGAGTCATCCTGTGGAATGATCATAAAATCAACGGCTCCGTCCTGTACCAGTTCGATGGCTCTCTTATTCGCTGTTAAATTAACAGCACGGCGCTCCGTGTAGTCCTGCCATATAGATTCAGGCAAAGCCATCTCAATCTGCTGCAACTCACTCTGCTCTTCTTCTGTCGCAATGCCCAGCTCCAACCGGTGGCGAATATATCCGCGCCGGAAAATCTCCCTGCCCCAATCCTCGTAATAATCCGGTTCTTCATCACTGCTGGAATAGCGTGGGCAGCGCATAATGAGTTGATAAGCAAATACGTGCAATGCCGGGTTGATCCGCTTCAATTGACGGAGCTTCTCCAATTGCTCCCCGCACTGTTCCTCCGTCATCTCATGCAGTCGCGAGGGGATGATTCCTCCGTATAGCAATGTGTCCAAGGCCACAATCACGCCGTCTGCATCACGTGCCTGCTCGAATAGCCAGGCCCATAGCTGTTCGATGTCTCCAGGGCGCTTCTTCAGCCCCATCATGCTCAAATCCGGACGGACGACATGATAATCCGTTCCTGCGGCAAGAAGTGCCGGAAATTCGTAATTGCACGGACGTTCGTCCAACGGAATATATATAATTTTTCTCATGTGAGTAGTGTCCTCCTATCCTTTAACTGCTCCGGATACACCTTCCATGTAATATTTCTGGGTGCACAGGAACACGACGATAATCGGTATAACCGAAATGACGGTCCCGGCGGCAATCCAGCCAAAATTATAGGAAAATTGGCCATTTAAAAAGCTGAGCGCGGACGCGATCGGATACTGCTTCGTATCATTAAGCACAATCATCGGCCAGAGGAAGCTATTCCACATCCCCATGAACTCCAATAGTCCAATAACGGCAATCGCCGGTTTCACAATCGGTAGCGACAATTGTAACCAAATGCGAAATTCACTGGCGCCATCCACTTTACCGGAATCACGAAGCTCGTGCGGCATGCCCATGAACGCCTGTCTCATTAGAAATACGTTGAACACGGTAACCGCTGAAGGAAGCACGACTGCAAGAAACCCGCCCATCAAGCCTAGTGCTTTTACCGTCAAATAGTTAACTACCATGCCGGCTGCAGCGGGAATAATCATCGTCGCTACCAGTAGTGCAAAGATAAGATCCCGTCCTTTGAACCGAAATACGGCGAGCGGGTAGGCCGTTAGACAGGAGAAAAAGATGTTCATAACGACGCCCATCAGAGCAATGATAACGGTATTCATTAAGTATCTTGGAAAGTCCATGTAATTCCACACTTGGACGTAATTATCGAAGTCGATAAATGTCGGGAAGATCGCCGGCGGAGAGCTGAACACATTCTTGCCGGGCATGAGCGACACACTTAATATCCATAGGAATGGTCCCATCATAAAAATGGCAAACAGAATCAAAGCTGCATACAGCGCTATTAATTTCAGAACACGAAGTGGTTTTTTTCTCATATCATGCATCCATTAATATGGATTGACACCACCCTTCCGGTTGAATCTGAAGATGACGATACTAAGCGCAGCAATCATAACGCTGACAATTAAGCCAAGTGCCGAAGAGTAGCCGAAATTAAATTGCTGGAAACCCTGCTGATAAATATACAAGCTCGATGTTAAGGTAGCATCCCCCGGTCCACCCATCGTCAGGATGAACACTTCATCGAACACACGGATTGCCGCCATTAGTGAAATAAGCGTACAGAAAAAGACGTATGGCTTCAGCAGTGGAATTGTAATTTTACGAATCGTCTGAGCTCGGTTCGCGCCATCGATCATCGCAGCCTCTACCAGATCCTTCGGAATGGATTGCAATCCTGCCAAATAAATCATCATATAGTAGCCAAGGCCCTTCCACATCGTAATAAACATCAGTGTCCACAGCGCTGTGTCTTTATTGGACAGCCAGGTAATCTTCTCTTGCATTAGACCTACACTGGACAGCACATAGTTGATGACCCCATTCTGGTTGAGCAGCCAGCCCCAAATAAGCGCTACTGCAACCATGGAAGTAACTACGGGGATGTAATAAGCAGTACGGAAGATTTTAATTCCTTTGACATTGCTATTTACTAGAATCGCCATAAGAATAGAGAAAATCTGAATAAATGGCACAACAATGACATATAGCAACGAGTTGACCAGCGACGTGATGAAGCTCTTATCCTGCAATGCTTTGACGAAATTATCAAAACCGACAAATTCGGTCTTGCCTATAACGGAGTAATTCGTCAGCGCCAGCGGTACGCTGTAAATAATCGGCCAGAAGACAAATAGGGCGAGTAGGATCAGCCCCGGTGTCATAAATAGCCAAGCGACGGACGCCTCCGATTTGCCGAATCTGCTAAAGAAGGGTGTCTTTTTCATGATAGTATTCCTCCACCGCCTTTATTAAAGATAGTTCTATATCTACAAGAATCGGGCAGGACAAGCCTGCCCAATTTGAAGTATTTAGTTACCCAAGATTTTGTTAACATCGCTCTCGGCCGTAGTCAATGTCTTCTTCACGTCAGCACCGTTCAAATAAATTTCCTGCAATGCTTTGGTGACGGTCTGATTGACGTCTTTAGCACTCTCAACGCCGATGTAGAAATCCTCGGCTTTATCAAGGCTGACTGCGGATACGGTCTTAGCCACCCCTTCCAGAGTTCCGTCATTTTCGGAGAAGAACGGATCTTTGGCGCTCTCTACTGTGGAAGGCAATGTATTAGCGATCTTGGAGAATTCCAGCTGATTGGCCGCATTCGTAACGAATACAGCGAAGTCAACCGCTTCTTTCTTATGAGATGTTGCCGAAGGTACAACGATGTTCATCGTGTTGGAATAGCGGATGCCCGCTTTGCCAACCGGACTTGGAACGGCAAGCATTTTCTCGTATACATCCGGCGCGGCTGTCTTGATCTTGTTAATGAATGGCGAACTGGATAAAGACATGGCTACTTGCTCACTCGCGAAGTACTGCACTTGTTTATCGTAGTTGATAATGTCTTTTGGAATGACGCCGTCTTTTAACAGTTGTAAATTCTCATTGACATACTCTTCCACTTCCGGTGTATTGAAAGCTGCCTTCTTATAATCCTCAGTCAGGAACGGCAGGTTCTCCTCTAACAGAGTACGCGCTTCCATCGTGAAAATATAGCCGTAGGCGCCGGTCTTCTCTTTGATCTGGCGACCCCATTCGTTCAATTCCTGCTTCGTCTTTGGCGGATTTTCTGGATCCAGTCCAGCTTTCTCCACCAGATCCTTATTCATGAATAGGACAGGCAATCCGGTGTACCAAGGGAGTGCGAACCCTTTGCCGTTCATTTCCGTTGAAGAGTAGATTCCCGGGAAATAAGCTGCCTTCTGGTCCGCTGTCAGCTCTTGGTTGAAGTCAACCAATGCATCCTTGGTTCCCATCTGATTGGCCAGCTCCGTATTAAGGTTCACCACGTCCGGCGCATCACCGCCAGCAATGTTCGTCATCAGTTTGTTCAGTACAGCATCGTAAGGATAGTCCTTCCAATCGATCTTGACATTCGGATTCTGAGCTTCATAATCCGCAATCAATTTGTCGAAGTAATCATTGAAGGTCGGCTGCAGTGAGATCGTCCAGAACTCTACGGTGACTTGTTCCCCTGCCTTTGCACCATCGCTGTTGCCGTTCGAAGCCGTCTCCTTATTACCGGACGAACCCGAACCACACGCCGCCAATAGACCCACCATCAACATGGATGTCAATAATAATGAAATCAACCTTTTTCCTTTGAAACTCATGTCCTAACACCCTCTCATCTTTATAATCTATCTTTCTATAGCCAAGAGAAGAGATGACTTTGAATCCATCAATCCGGGTTTCGTGAAGCGCTTACATAACAAATATGAATAGTTATTCCATTATGCCGCTTTCGTAAACGTTCGGTGAATTTTTCCAGATGGATCAGTCACAATGGAGACATTCTCCTCTCTCACAGGTTCATTGTAACATGGTTTGGAGAAATTCTCCACTATTTATTGAATAATAAAAGATTATTTCTTTTTAGATGATTATATGCTTTTCCTTTTATAAAAATGGCAGTCACAACAAAAAAAGAGCCTAAAAAGGCTCTCTCTGTAGAAGTAATCTCTTTTGCGATATTAACGTAGGATTGGCTCTAATACAGTTTCTCGGAAATTGCTCGGGCTGTTATTTCTCTGGTTTTTAGCGCCTCGTCCTTCATTTGCAGCGAAACGGCGACATTCAGAATATCGATGACGGCCAGCTGCGAGATTTTGGCGGAGAGGGAGCTGCCTTGCAGTGGATTCTCCCTGGCGATCATTAGCAAGCTGATATCCGCAACCTTCGTAATTGGAGAACGGGCATTGCTTGTGATGGCGATAACAGTTGCACCCGTCTTTTTAGCCAAGGTTAAATTTTCAATCGTATCCTTCGTACTTCCGGAGATCGAAATACCGACCGCCACGTCATCCTTGGTCATTAGGGCTGCTTCCATAGCTTGAAAGTGAGTATCCACTTTGGCGCTGCTTAGTTTGCCAATTCTCGAGAAGCTATGTGCGGCTTGCATGGCTGTCAATCCAGACGAACCGACGCCAAAGAAATAAATACAGCGGGCCCGGAGCAACGCATTGATCGCTTTACCTAACTGATCGGAAACGGCTAGTTCTCTTGTCTGCTCCAAGGTACGGATATGGTTGGCTATAATTTTCTCATTTAACGCGGTCGAATCGTCATCCTCTGTTATTTCTTGATGTAAATTATCGATCGGCTTCACCAGATCCTGCGCCAATGACAACTTGAAATCTTGAAATCCTTGAAACTTTAACTTCCGGCATAAGCGCAGCACTGTTGTTTCTCCTACATCGGCTTTTTCCGCCAACTCGGTCACGGAGTGATAAATAATATCGGAGGCGTTATCCAGAATATATTGCGCCACTTTTTGCTCGGCTTTGGTAAGCCCGTTCAGATTGCTGTGTATATTTAGGAGTGTCTTACCCATCCCTTGTATGGTTGACAAGTGCCCTATCCCCTTTCAATCGGCCAATTATTGAACTTTATCTTCTTTTTTACTCGTTCGGAAGATTGATTTCTTCTATTTTATCGAGATCGCGTTGAATAGGCAAGGACAAGGACAGGCGATCACACTAACCAGAATCCCCGGCCAGATGGAAACAGCCATCCCTTTCTAATATAGAAAAGAATGGCTGTCTGCTATATTAAAATGAATCCATCAGATAAGTCGTTCCGTGTGGAATGATGTGCTCCAGTGCGGCAACGCCTGACTCCTCCCCGGCCAATCGGCCGTAACGGTACATTTCTTGAGGACGTCTGTATCCTATGAGCATCGTCGTTAAGGTCTGGATATCACAAGTGAGCTCGGCTTCAGCTGAAGCTTCGTCAATCTTGCTCAGTTGCCCTCTTCCCTCAGGCGATACGTGTAGCTGCCAGACCCCATGATTCCATGGCGCCGTCGTATCTTCAATCTGCAGCTTCAGTGTAGTCTCCACCTCCGATGCCTGGAATGGATAATCATTAATAAACGGAGCAACATCGACAATCCGTGCCATGAAATAAGGAATAATCTCCTGATTGAAGCGCGGGTTGTCGAGCAGGAATGGCAAGAAATCATCCATGGGGACGAATTTGACTACCGCTTGATTCACCATGGAATCATGGTTGGCGAAGTAGGTCCACAATGCTTCACGGGCCATCTCGTTATGATAGACGAATTCCTCAATTGTCAGCTCCCGGTTCGTAACATTGTACAGAGCGTATCCTTGTGGAGTGCCATCCTCCGAGAAATAGACGACGTCATGTCCATCCTCGTCCAGTACCGACCTCTCCCACCAATCGCGATCACGCAGCAGCGTTCCATTATACCTCTGCGCAAAAGGCCGATATATTTGATCCAGCAGCGCGACATCCCTCAAATCCCTTCTGACTCTGCCCTTGAAGTTCTTACGGGCCGGGAATTGATTTACCGGAATGGTATATTTCCGATGCTCGGTCATCAACTCCCAGCCGAACTTACGATAATACGCGAAGGAGAAAGGATTCAGACAGGATATCTTCTGACCCTGATCTTTCATGACGCGTAACGCCTGGGTAAGCAAGCCGCGCACCAAGCCACTGCGGCGATTTTCTGGCCAGGAAGCTACTCCGGCGAGTCCGCCCATATCAAAAGGCTTGCCATGAATATAGATTTGCAGCGGCAGCAGCGCAAGCTTCGCGAGCAGCTGTCCATTCTCAAAAGCTCCCCAAGCCTGCTCCGGCTTGAAGCGTGTTCTCCGTTCAGTCCGTTCGACAGGAGACAACTTGTACTGAAACGCATATTCTCCCAGATCCGCGCTCATATCGAATTCTTCTGCAACCAATTGTCTGATTTCCATAGGATTCCCCCATTTCGTGTCCCGATTATTTTAGTTAGACACCCTATAGGTATAAGAGTACCTTGGAAACCCAGAATGTTCCACCTTTATTTATACTAGTCCATTCACTTTTCCCAACTCATCCAGATAGATTCGCTCTGCTGCCGGAACCTTCGGTAATCCAGGCATCGTGACGATGTTCCCGGTATGAACGACCACGAAGCCCGCTCCAGCCGACAGTGTAATATCCTTGACCTGTACTGTAAAGCCTTCCGGCGCACCAAGCAATGCAGGCTGATCCGAGAAAGAATAAGGTGTTTTCGCCATACATACCGGCATATTACCATATCCAAGATGCTCAATCTGCTCCAGCTTCTTAAGTGCGGATGGAGTCAGGTGTACCCCAGCTCCGCGGTAAATTTGGTGGATGATCGTCTCTATTTTATCTATTAGGCAGCTGTCATTCGTGTATAGAGGGGCGAAGCTGCCCGGCTCATTCTGTAAAATATCCCGTAATGTCTCGGCCATCCGCTGGCCGCCAGCGCCACCTTCCGCCCACACATCAGATACCTCAGCTCTCACCCCAAGACGTCGGCAGTGATCAAGGACAAATGCTACTTCCTCGTCATGATCATGCGCGAAGTGATTAATAGCAACCATAACAGGGACATTGAATTTGCAAATATTCTCAATATGCCGCTCCATGTTGGCGAGTCCAGCCTGTAGTGCAACTACGTTCTGTTCATCCAATTCATTCTTGGATACACCGCCGTTATATTTCAGCGCCTTAATCGTCACCACCAGCACAGCTGCGGCTGGATCAAGACCGGACTTGCGGCATTTGATATCAAAAAATTTCTCAGCCCCCAGATCAGCACCGAATCCTGCTTCGGTCACTACAATATCCGCCAGCTTCAGCGCCGTCTTGGTACCGATCACGCTGCTGCAACCGTGGGCAATGTTAGCGAATGGGCCGCCATGAACAAAGACAGGAGTTCCTTCTGCCGTCTGCACCATATTCGGCTTGATGGCATCCTTCAGCAGTACGGTCATAGAATCGACGGCACTGATCTGCTCCGCCGTGATCGCCTCTCCCGCCATATTATAGGCAACGATAATCCGCCCCAGCCGCTGTCTGAGATCCGATAGATCCTCGCTTAAGCAGAGAACGGCCATAATCTCTGAGGCTGTAGTGATCATAAAGCCAGATTCATGTACGCTTCCGTTGCCATCGCCAATGCCGCACACAATTCGCCGCAAACTGCGGTCATTCATATCCATCGCATGCTTCCATAGAATTCTCTGCGTATCGATCTGTAGCTTATTTCCGTGATAAATATGATTCTCAATCATTGCAGACAGCAAGTTATGCGCTGCAGTGATGGCATGAATATCCCCGGTAAAATGCAAATTAATATCTTCAGCTGGCAGAATTTCCGCCTTACCACTGCCTGTCGCCCCGCCCTTCATACCGAAGCAAGGGCCGAGGGAAGGTTCCCTAAGCGCAGCGATCGCAGGGATGCCGATAGCATTTAACGCTTGGGAGAGGCCAATCGTCGTCAGCGTCTTCCCTTCCCCGGCAGGTGTAGGGTTCATCGCTGTCACGAGCACTAGCTTACCGTCTGGACGGTCCCTTAGATCCTCTCGTATTTGCAGGTCAATCTTGCATTTATATTTTCCGTACAGTTCAAGATATTTCTCATCAATTCCAAAAGATTTGGCTACGTCTATAATAGGCTTCATTCCTTACGATAACCTCCATGAGCTTAAAATTGCGAATTCTTAAATTCTACACCGTTATATTGTACATGAACTGAAATATTTAGTATGTGCAAAAAAGAACAATCAATCAAAAACAGGCCGACAACCCTTATTATGGTCATCAACCTGCTTCAATAGTTATCCATCTATTCTTATCAGGGATCAGGACTCCCTCACTGCGACCTGATCATTCTAAGGGGCTAACCGATTTCCGCACTTCTCGCAAAAAAGATCCGTCTCATTCACAACAGCATGGCAAGAGCCGCAATGCTTCTGAATGACAAGCACCTCGCTAGCGGCCTCTTCTTCGACAGGAACTAACTTGGTAATCTCTTCGAATTGGTGTCCACAGGACGGACAGAACTTCGTATCCATCGGCACTACTCTGCTACAGACACATTCCTTCTCATCCTTAATCTCTCTAATCTTATACTCCAATTGCTCGACTTCTTCCTCAAGTCCACGGATCAAATTGCTCTGCTCCTGAACGAGGGACTCAAGCGTATCCAGCTGTTTTTTGGTAAAAGCCTCGTAGACCTCTTTGCCGATCAATAAATAGCTCTTCTCAATTTCCTTCCGCTTGCTGGAGATTTGCGAATTGATCTTGGCAATCTCCACAGAATCCTTGGCCAAGTCTGCCGCTTTGGCTGCGCCATCCTTCAATTTATCAAAGATCCCCACTTCAATCCCCTACTTTCGAGTTAATGTCAGTTCATTATTCTATTCCTAATAATACCTGAAAATAACGAGGGAGTTTGTCGATTTTTGATTTTTGCTGTGCTCTCTTTTGATCATAATAGAAAATGTTCGAAAAGCAAAGCCGCCTCCACTCTGTATTTCGCAGACCGAAGACGGCTTATAAATGATCTATAGACTATGTCAACCGTTTCTCGCCCGTAGCTCTCATTCTTAGCTTAGTGAGCTGAGGGAAGATGACACCGAGCAGAACAACGATAACGCCGATCCATTGCAGCATCGTCACCTGCTCATGGAGAACCAGAGAAGAGAGCAATACCGCAACTGGAAGCTCAACTGCTCCTAGAATCCCGGCCATATCCTCGCCGATATGAGGTACGCCAATCGCGAACAATACGGGAGGTATGAATGCTCCGAAGAAACCGAGCAGGAACCCGAACACCAACAACTGGCTCCACAGCAGACCATTAAACAGGAAATGTGGTGGGAATAGTATAAAGACTAGCACGAGTCCCCCCGTAATCATCCAGGCACTGCGATAAGCTGGTTTAATGGATGTCATCGCCTTACCGCTAAAGAGAACAAACATGGAGTAGCTCACGGCCGCGAGTAATCCGAATGTGATCCCGATTGCAGAGAACCGGCCTCCTGCCTGCCCCGTTAGCCCAGCAGCCAGCAGTGTTCCACCAAACAGTAATACAAGTGTGAACAGCGTAACCCTGTTAGGACGTTGGCGCTTGCTGATCGCTTGAATCAACACGGTAATCCATGTGAACTGGAATAATAATATAATTGCCAATGATGCCGGGATATATTGTAATGAGTGATAATAGACTAGGCCCGTTATGGCGGTAGGTGTTCCGACTAACATAAGCAGCAATCTCTGCTTCCAGGTCAGCTTCGACGAGGCATCTGCTGTTGCATTCACGGAGTTTCCTGACTTACCCTGCTCTTCCCTTAGCTTGCGTCTCTCTTTAAGCTTGGTATATAGAGCCAGCATCCATGCTAGAATACAGCCTGTCAGCAGTTGGGTGCCTACCACTTCACCAAGCTGGTAGCCATGTCCGTAGGCGAGTACAACTATGGTTGACAATATGCCATAGCTGGCAGCACCGATAAACACAGATAATAAGTACTTCATTTTCATTTCCTACTGCTCCCCCTTGATAGCATTTGAATCCAGGAAACGCAAAAAATCCTAACTACGATATAAGAATCAGTAATGCATTCTCCATATCGTAGTTAGGAAGTTACGGCTTCCTGTAGAAACCCTCGCCCGTTCTAACCGTCAATCGGCTATCTGCGAGGTTATACGAAAGTAATATAATGTTCGTTCATGGTCCAGACCATGTTAACAACCTCAGACCATAATACATGACAAGAGGGAGACTGTCAATGCATATTCTTTAATTAATCCTATGGTATTTGTAGCCATTCAATCAATCGCAGCAATTCCACGCCGGCCAGCATAACAATGCCGATTCCATGTGTATCATTGAGCTGCGGCAGCAAATCATACTTGTAGTATCGACTGGAATGCGAATAGCCTGAACCGCGGCATACTCCGTATAGATTTCCACGTGCATCGATACTGTGCCGGGTCAGGCCGCTCCAAGCTTGAATAGCGCTGTTGGAATAAGAGGCCTTATCGTTCAGCCAGCCATTTCGTACACCACGTGCATAAGCATAGATGAACATCGCTGTGCAGGATGTCTCCAGATAAGCATCCGGTTCATTGATTACTTGGCGCCACAGGCCTTCCTCGCTTTGATGAGCAAGATAGCCAGCGCTTAATGTACGGAACATTTCCAGTAATTCTTCCCGTTCCGGGTGTTCCTCTGGCAGAACGCTCAGAAGCTCGGACAAGGAGAACAATACCCAGCCATTTCCGCGACCCCAAGGCACTCCTGTCGCTAAACCCTGCTCGAAATCGTACACATGGGACATCAACTTCTCTTCAGGAATATATAGGTACTCTTGGAACAGCAGAAATTGTCTTGCCGCATCATTGATATACTTCTCATTGCCGGTTAGCTCATAGTAACGACATAGGAAAGGGACGCTCATATAGAGGTCATCCGCCCACATCGTATCCTCCCCTTGACCATGCTTGCGATAGAACGCTCCATCAGGTAGCCGCTCCTGCGCCTCGCTCATATAAGTTGCGATGACATCGGCTAGATCCTCTACCCCGCTTATCTGCCTATGATCCCGGTACAGTTCAAGCATGGTTGAACCGAAAGAGCCACAATCGTCTAGGCTATCAATATCTGCAATGGATTGATTAATTCCTGTACCCTTGTATTGTTCATACTCCCATTTGGTATAGGGATACCATCTTACAGTCTGAGCGACGTGGTCTGCGGCATAAGCTACGAGATCAGGACGTTCCAGCGTTCTGCCCATCTGTGCCAATCCGTACAGCGTTACACCGACAGGGTAATTCCACTTCCCAAATAGCGGAGCCTCTAGATAAGGCCGAATCCAGGCTCCAGGCATATCTGCACGCCAGTAAGTTCCTTGTCCACCATCGTCATGAATACGATGCAGCTCTGTCAGCTCGGCTATATCGGGGATATATTGATCCACAAACGGACCTAAATACAACCAAGCCCCCGAATATCCGTGAACAGGGACTGGCTGCTCCAGCAGAACAGTCTCATCTCCGGACATCACGGTTACTGTCGTACCCCAGGAAGAAGCCGCAGTATCGCGAATCACCAATTGATGTGGGCCATAGGACAATTCCAGCTCCAGTTTGAAATTCCCAGCCTGTTCGGAATGATACCTCTCCTCGCCATCTATGAATAGAACTGTAGGCCCTAAGCTGTTGCCTATAATGCGATAAATTCGACCTGTCACATTATTCGCATGGAATTTCGACCAAGCGAAGGCTGTTAAACCGTCGGGGCTGCCGTATAATCTCTCCAGCGGTGTCATCTGCTTCTGCTCTTCCGTCCAATCCAGATAGGGATACCATTGCAGTGCTCCTGCGAATTCCGAGTGTCCGGCAATCGGCAGCTCTTCTACTGCTTCATCCAGCGGCTCGCTGAATAACCACCCTTCTTGGCCGCTTCTCTCGCTGGAGGCAATGATCGAGTTGAAAATCACCCATTTGCTGCTTGTTGTGCCGAAGAGACCGCCAAAGCCAGCCCGTGTCTTCGTAAATTTCAGCACAATATCATTCCAGCCTGCGTTAAGCAAAGCGCGACATTCCCGCTTCACCTTCGGCCGCTCATCGCCCGGAAAGGACCGGTAAATGCTATGCCCGTTAATGAAGACCTCAAGTGGTCCCCATGCCGTAGTGAGCCAAGTCATCTCCGTATCCGGATGATCACACCACATCATGCCCCACGCGTAGGAAATTTGTCCAACCTCAGCTTCAGGAAACCGTTCACTCAAGTTAAATACATAGCGAAAGTCATTAGCACGCTGTATGCCTTCGCGGTTAAAAGCACGATACTGGTAAGGCTCAGCCGGATTATCGGCTACATAACGATTCGCCAGTGCTTGCAGTGCGCAAGGGATATCGGTGCCGGTCTTGTCGTAAATACTCTCATGCAATTTTGTCATCACACTTCCGTCTCCTATCTGATCGGACCGGCCTTCCGCTAGCAAGCCAGCCTCCGATTTTCTAAAATATTGATATCTACGAAAATCGTAACATAGCGCTAGCAACGCTTTATAGGAGACAAATGCGCGAAAGCTTTCAATATTTATGGAATCGACTACCGCATAATGACCTATTTGTAATACACCTAAATTAAAATTTCTGCAAAAACCTCATGCAGTTTTAACGTATCCGAATAGTATTTTTTAGGAATAAAAAACATTTAATTCATTTAAATACAAATATTCACTTATTGTCATACCATCTAGCAACAAATAATATTTCCTTAGATGATACCTCAGTTAATTAACTTTAAACTGTGGATAAAAAATTTGTGAATTGAGTAGATGCTGCTTCTTTTATGTGGATATTAATATGCATTACTGATATATCAACTGAATATGTGAATAAGACTGTGCATAGTTCATGCTAAATTGATATATTTCGCAGTTAGGCTGATGAATATCAGATCTGTACAGAGGAAAGTGTGAACAACTGTGTACAATTTGAGGATAACCATAGATTTGCGATGATCCCCGCTCGCCAGTTATCCACTTGGGGATAAAAAAACCACCACCGGTCATCGGTAGTGGTTCTTATTGCTTGGCGGCTTCCTACTCTCCCAGGACCCTTCGGTCCAAGTACCATCGGCGCTA
>NZ_BAAACX010000027.1:0-174560 GCF_039521865.1 Paenibacillus motobuensis
GTAAAATCTCTTTCAGCTAAACAAGTGTTTGACTTGCTCATTTTGAATCTGACTTATTTCTTAGATTTCACTTGACGTGAAACCCGCTCACTCGTTGTTCAGTTTTCAAAGATCAACTTCGTTTTCAGTGTCGCTTTCGTTCTCAGCAGCGACCTTTATAATATATCATGTTCGCCTCGTTTATGTCAAGAAGTTTTTTTGATATTTTACGTTTGCCTCATTCAACAACTTCTTGTCTTTCAGGGGCGAGATTTAATTTATCATAGAACCGCCTAGGGAGTCAAGCAATTTAGTATATAAATTTATTGGAAAAACATTACACTAGAATGAAGGTAATATTCTTCTCTGAAACTATGCCTTATAGCGAATCTCTCTACCTTCCCCATAACCATTCGCCGCCGCTAACGTTACCTCTTTTATTAGTGAATGATGTACCAGCTTACTAAGGACAAGCGGAAGATCTTCCTTCGCATGCTTCAGTTCAGGAAATTGAGACAGCTCATGGACACTCCACGTATCTTTGCGGCATTCCATCACACGCAAAAGAGGCGTACAGCAATCCTCCATCTTGGATACAATCGAGAACTCATTGGTTAGTAGCAAGAGATCGATCCTTTGGCTTAAGGTTTCCTTGCTATTGGTAAGCTCATGGAACAATTTATACACCACAGGGTTTAAAGAAAGCATTTGTTCCCAAGTAACGCTCTCCGGCAATACCCCTTGCTCAATCAATTCGATATTGGCATAGTGCTTCAATGCTTGCATCACGCAGTAATAAGCGTCCATGAAGTCTTTTGCTTGCTCATAATGCTTGGCTTCAGTGTACATCCGCAGCATACGTGAATACTCCTTGAAGCGCCGACGGCTTCTTAAGTCCCCTTTGAATTGAATCAACTCGCCGCGAAATGCTGTGAGCTCTCCTTCAACATCCCAGATCACATTCCCCTGCAAGAAGCAGCGCAGAATATCTGGATTATCCCCGGAGACAAGAGAATGCAGCAAGTAGCTCTTCCCTACCTGCAGCAATTGATAACGTACATCCCGGTTGATAAAATGTTCTACCCTAATGTCATCCTCCAGATCATGACAGACAGCTATGATCAGTAAATCATAATCATTCGGCAATGGGGAATGACGTTCCCCTCCTTGACGATAGACTATAGCTCCAATTGCCCCAGGGCAACGATCCGTATCTGGAAAAGAAAAAATGGTCGGCTCCACAGTAACCTCCTACCTTGGCGTTTCCTTGCCAATTCGATATAATATAGTTCTACACCACATTCAAGTTTCCTTCTTCCGAGGTTGTTCAAAAAGTTCGCTTTTGATAAGAAAACCGATCGAAGTCATTCAATTCTTTCATTCATATAGTTCAAATTTAAAATAAGAATAGAGGTTGCTGCTTATGTTCTTCAAATCCAGCAAAATCAACGAATTCCGTTTATGGGGCCTGCTTCTGACAATGTTCGGAATGGGACTTATGGTGCTAGGTACAGCCGGCATCGTCTTCTGGGGACAATCCGGCAAGATTATCGCCGGTATAGGGCTTGCCATCGGACTGATCGCTATGCTAGCCAGTCTGGCGGTTTATTTCTGGGCCGGAATGCTCTCGACCTCCGCTGTACAGTTAGAATGCCCCGAATGCCATAAATTAACGAAAATGCTTGGCAAGACTGACCGCTGCATGTTCTGCAAGACCATTCTGACTCGCGATCCTGAGCAGGCGACAATTACTGCTGAAGAGCTGGAACAGCAAGCTGCAGCATCCACCGTGAATGAATAGAAGCCCAACGAGAACATACATAATATTCGTACAAAAAAGGACCATCATCTTCGCGCTCAAGCGAAATGGATGGTCCTTTTGCATTCTTTACTTATAACAGGTTTGCAGACCTCGGATTTGCCTTGGTCCAGATTATTTTGCCTGCGTTACTTCCTTCAAGGTCTCCCAGGCCTTGTCCGAAGCAAAGCTGCGATTCCAGGAAGCGACTCCTCCCAGCTTGAGAGACTTGATGAGCTTCACTCTCGCATTCAATGATACTTCATCCTCAAGCCATATCCGGTAGCGCACCTGATCTTCCGTATACTCTACATAGTTCTGTCCTGCTTCCTCCGAGAATACAGGCTTCAGCTTCTTCTCCTCAATGATCTTCTGAGCCTTGATCATACCAATCGCCTTCGACTTCACTTCTACCTTGCCATCCTTCTCTGTCTCCGACCATACCCGAGTGTACAGTGGTACAGCAAGGATCATCTTCTCAGGCGGTACATTATCCTCATCGAGAATCCGGCTGGCCGATGATGCTGTCCACGGTAGCGAAGCTACGGAGCCTGCTACAGGGCTCGCTGCCCAGTGCTCGTCGTATGCCATCAGAATTAGATAGTCCACAATCTCACCAAGCGATTTGCGATCCAGGAACGCGGACCACATCTCACTGTTCGATTTTGGCGTTACATCGATCGAGACGACAAGACCATATTCTTGGGCAAGTGGCCGCAGCTCCCTCATAAATTGAGTCAGGTTGTCTCCATCCTTGGTATACACATTCTCATAATCAATATTAATTCCATCAAGATCATACAATTTTGCATATTGCAGCATTTGCAGAATCGTCGTCATCCGATTTTCAAAGCTGGCTAGTGCTCCCGAGGTCACATCTGGATCAAAGCTATTATTGAACAAGCCCCATACTTGCATGCCTCGCCCATGAGCCCATTTTACATAATTGATATCCGCCTTGCTCTTCACATTGCCTTCGCCATCGATCAACGAGAACCAGGTTGGGCTGACAACGTTCACTCCAGGCAGTTCTCCGATATTCGCTGGCTTGGGTGCAACCTCATAGACTGCTTCCCAGGTCAGGTTCACCGCTTTGGACTTCCATTTCTGCTTGGCAGGCGACAGTTCCTCCACTACCTTCGGGATATCGACCGACTCACCAATCTCTACATGCTTGGCCTGTAAATAACCCGTGTATCCATTGTCCAATTGCACATGGTACCAGTCGTCCACATCGCCCAATATACGAAACTTCGTACCTGGCTTCACGTCTGCAACGATTGGCTTACGAATGTTCGGCTCTACCCGCAGAGGGTATTTCAAGCTTTCCTTCGGCTTGGCAGGTCCTGATACCTCACCCTTCTGAACGTTCTCCCCAGCCATATACAGCAGAACTGCTCCGGAGGCCGTATCTTCGTGAATCTCTATGCCATACAGTTCCTTAAGCAAATGGACAGGCAGATACAGCACTCCATCCTTCTCTTCCGGAGAGAACAGCAGCTTCATCGGTTTATTGTTAATCTTCGCTGTCTTCTCATCTGTCTTCAGAAAGACCAGCTTCTTAGGCGTCGTTAAAATAACTGACTTGCTCTCTTCCTCATAGCGGATATGCGGGTCGATTACTTCTTGTATTACGGGTAGAGGAAGCTTGAGCGAATCCTCCGAGCCTAAAGCAGAATAATCCATAATAGCCCCATCATAGAAGATAGGCTTCTCAAACTTACCCTTCCAATCCGGATCGACATGCTGACGATTCGGTAGAAATTGCGAAGAGACTAAATAACCGCCAATAATAATGAGAATGAATCCAAATATCCATTTAACCCCACGCTTCTTTCGCCTTCTGCCTCGGTAATATTCGCTTCTTGTGCTCTTCAAATAATAGTACCTCCGTTACGTTAATAGTCCGTGTTCAATAAGTACGGTTTGCAGCCCCGAACCTCTAATAAAATAAAAACGTGAAGGATTCCCCGAAGGAACCCTGCACGTTCTCTCAAACATCAGGTGAAATCAATGATTACGACGGCAATCCTTGCACACGCCGTATAGCTCCAATCGGTGCCCATGTACTTCAAAACCGGTTACCTCTTCGGCCTTACGTTCTACCTCGTCCAGTGAAGGGTAAGTGAAATCTTCGATTTTTCCGCATTTTTCACAAATAATATGATAATGATTCGAAACATCGGCATCGAAACGGCTTGAGCTATCGCCATACGTCAGCTCTCTGACCAAGCCAGCCTCAATGAACATTTTTAGGTTGTTATATACCGTAGCCACGCTCATATTCGGAAAACGAGGCTCCAGTGCGCGGTAAATCTCATCCGCGGTCGGATGTCCCATCGTATCCATAAGGTAGCTAAGGATGGCATGACGTTGCGGCGTTATGCGGACACCATTCATTTTCAGTTGTTCTAACGCATGTTGAACGCGCGAAGCCATTATGTCCACCGCCTTTTTGATAGTGCAGAAGAACTAACCCCTGCAATGTTATTGTACGGTTAGGTTAAAACGTTTGTCAACGCAACATTAAGAGGTAGTTCAAAAAGTCCGCTTTTGATAAGAAAACCAAGGCCATTAACGTCTATTCACTATTAAGTCACTATTGCCCTCGACTTGAATCTCATGATCGCCATTGCCGGATATGCCGGAAATTTCTTTGCCATTTATAGTAAACGGCAGGTTGCTCGTGATATTCCCATATCCACTCGAGCCCATGATCATATAATCACCGATTTCCGGTAGCGCCAAGCTGATTTCTCCTACAGCGCTGTATACATTCCAATCTCCACCGATAACTGCCGAGGATACTTGAATCTTGCCATTTAACGATTCCGCCTTCAGTTCCTCTGGAACAGCGTCAACCTGGATATTTCCGTTCTTGGTTGTAACGTTGATATTCCCCTGCGAGTCCACCAGTGAAATATTGCCGACCAGTGTGGATAGCGCCGCATCTCCGGCAATCCCCTTGGCTTTGATATTACCGCCCTGCGTATCCACTTGCACGTTGCCGAATATCCGATACAGCTCCGCGCTACCGTTCAAGGTTCTGGCCGAGACCTCGCCGACGATATCCCAGAACTTGAAGTTACCGCCTCCAGTCTGCAGCTTGAATTGATTCATCGCCTGCAGGCCAGTTAGTGTAATAGATCCGCTAGTCGTACTAACATCGAGATCAAGGAAGCGGTTCTGCGGAACAATCAGCGTTATATTCACACGGGGGTGGCGTCTTCCGCTCTCGCCATAGGTACGATCCTTCACTGATAGATCTAATGTTTTGCCTTCACCCACAACAACAGAAGTATCCTCGGCAATGTCCTTCGCCTCATCCTCAGGAACTTGGTCGATCCATACCGTAGATTTCACGATTACCTCATTAATCTCCGCGCTCTTGACATCGATATCGCCATTTATCCCGTTCACTACAATCTTGCCGGTGTCCAGATCAATTGGAATCTCTACAGCTGACTTATCCGTCCTGTACCCTTCTTCCCCACTGAACTCAGCACCTGCTGAAGCAAGATCAAGGCTGACCCTGTTCCATAAATGCATATAATGATCCTGCTGTGTAATGGCGAATACCGAGACGCCGATGCATAACGACAAGAGCAGCCCTTTGAAGTCAATACGCAGTCTACGAATCGGTCTGCATACCTTCCTCCGGTTCCAGACTATCGCCAGCATAAGCTCCAATCCACCAAGTACCAGTAACAGAGGCCACCATTTAAGCAATAAGAGCATATAATCCTGTCCGCTTCTAACATCGATCCACATGAGTACAGCAACTGCAATCAGTAATACTGAAGCCGTAAGCCGACCTGCGCGTAATATATGTCGCCTGCCCTCCATGGCAATCCAGATGAGTCCTGTGAGTATCATAGCTACTGAGACACTGTAGCTGCCATAATTCTGAATTAGTCCTTCCAGCCAGGCTGGCTTCATACGCAATATAAAAGCGATAATCCCACCACTGATTAGAATGATCCCGGTTAATGCGCCTACCTCCGAGCCCATTGGGTCCACCGTTTCAACCTGCTCCGCCGTCTCACTCTCTATACCCCGTTTCAAGCTGGCGTTAACAGCATCTGTTGTCTGAAGAACATCATAAATGCTATAGAAATATACAACAGTTACTAGCAAGCCAAGTACGAGTAACAGCGGTACATTGATTCTCATATGAGCCGAAGAGAAGTACACAAGCAGCGCTAAATCGATAAGAAAAACATCTATAAAAAGACTGCCTTTTATGAATTTTTGCAAATATAAATGACCAAAGCCAGGGAAAAGTGCAGAGAGCAGGCAAGCAATGAATTTCCTTTTGCGGCGCCTTGGTTTGTAGCCAGCCTTATGCTTCTGCTTAAGCTCACTCGGGCTTATCAACGAATTTGAGGGTTCCATTTACACCATCTCCTCCCCTCTTGACTTATTGTAACCGATAATAGACCCCTTTGTAATTTATAATAATTTCTCTTTTCAAGAAACGCTCTCCTAATTTCAAAAAATAGCACTCCCTATCCGCCTTACGGCGGACAAGTGTGCTATTTGCAGACTCTTTGAACTATATTCTGAAACTAGCGATGGAGATGAAATAGCGTCAGATCTACACCCGCCGTCGACCTCACTGTCTCTCCCGGCATGAAGCCAAATTTCTGGTACAAGGATACGGCCGGAGCATTAAGCGTTCCCGCCGTCACAGAGAAATGACGGATATCATCGTAACGATCGAGAACATAACTAACTAAGGCAGCTCCAATGCCTTCACGCATATGCTCTGGATGTACCATTAACCGGGTAACCGACAGATGGACAGATGATTCTGCCCGGATTGAGATCACGCCCAACAGCTCTCCGCCTTCCGCATCTTCCCCCAGCTCGTCCGATAAGTACCCATAGAAATCTTCCCCACTGCTCCTGATTGAATCGAACGTATCACTCAGAGGCGGGAATGAAGCAAGTCCTATCGCCAATGCCTCCAGACGGTAAGCCGTATGCTGCAGGCTCCATATCTGCTCCACTACGTCCGGGTCCTGAAGAGATAACAATCTGATCACACGGCTTCCCATCCTTTACGCAGCCCGAATCTGATAATTTTGATAGAGTGCTGAAGCCGGATCTCTATTGCTTCAGCACTTCGATTAATAGCTTGTTCACAAGTCCAGGGTTCGCTTTTCCTTTGCTCTGTTTCATCACTTGGCCAACGAGGAAGCCGATCGCCTTCTCCTTGCCTGCCTGATAATCCTGTACAGAGGCCGGGTTATTGGCCACAACTTCCTGCACGATGGCCAGAATTGCGCCTTCATCGCTAATTTGTACAAGACCTTGCTCCTCAACAATTTGCTGTGGGAGCTTGCCGCTCTGCAGCATCTCTTTGAAGACCGTCTTAGCAATCTTGGAACTGATCGTCCCTTTCTCGATCAGGTTGACCATCTCGCCAAGACCCTGACCTGTCAGCTTCACTGCAGCCAATTCCAATCCGTTACTGTTCAAATAGCCGAGCAGTTCGCCCATAATCCAGTTGGATACGGATTTTGCATCAGATGTATGCTCCAAGCTGCTCTCGAACAGATCCGCGAGCGGCTTCGAGGATGTAATAACTGCGGCATCATAGTCCGGCAGACCATAGTCCTTCGTATAACGTGCCTTACGGGCATCCGGAAGCTCAGGAATCGACGCGCGAATCCGTGCCTTCCAATCTTCATCAATATACAGTTTAACCAGATCCGGGTCTGGGAAGTAGCGATAATCATGAGCTTCTTCCTTACCGCGCATCGAGAATGTCTTGCCCTGGGTATCATCCCAGCGGCGGGTCTCCTGTACTACTTCCCCGCCCTCGTCCAAAATCTCAGCTTGACGGTACTGCTCATATTCCAAGCCGCGTTGTACGCCGCGGAAGGAATTCATATTCTTCAATTCGGCACGGATCCCTAATTCTTTCTGCCCATGAGGACGCAGACTGATGTTCGCATCACAGCGCATCGAGCCTTCTTCCATTTTCACGTCGGATACATCACAGTACTGCATAATCGCCCGCAGCTTCTCCAGGTAAGCCTTCGCCTCTTCCGGCGTAGAAATGTCCGGCTCGGACACGATTTCGACGAGTGGAGTTCCGACACGGTTGAAATCGACCAATGAGGCATAGCCGCCGTCCACATGCGTCAACTTACCTGCATCTTCTTCCAGATGCAGACGAGTAATGCCGATGCGCTTCGTATATCCGTCCATTTCAATGTCAATATAGCCGTTCAATCCAATCGGCTGATCAAATTGAGAGATTTGATAAGCTTTTGGTGAATCGGGATAGAAATAGTTCTTTCGGTCGAACTTGCACACATCGCCGATCTCACAATTCAGCGCCATAGCCGCCTTCATAGCATAATCCACCGCCTGGCGGTTTAACACAGGCAGCACGCCAGGATGTCCAAGACAGACAGGGCAAGTATGGCTGTTGGGTGGCGCACCGAATTCCGTGGAGCATCCGCAGAAAATCTTCGATTTCGTATGCAGCTCCACATGCACTTCCAGTCCGATCACCGTTTCATATTTAGATGTTGACATATCGATCCTCCTGCTAACTTTATTGCTGCCACATCGCAAGCTGCGAAGGGCTGTCCCATCAACTTAAGCGCGTCTTAACAGACACCGTCCATTATAGTACCTGTTTAAAAAGTCGGACTTTCAGCACCGAGAAGGGCGACTTTTTAAACTACCTCTTACAGAGATGGGCGTTGCTTATGATGATCTGTATGTGCCTCATAGGCATGAGCCACACGCAGAATTGTGCTCTCATCAAATGCCTTGCCGATAATTTGCAGACCAACAGGCAGACCATCTGCAAAGCCACAAGGCACGCTCATGGCAGGCACCCCAGCCAAGCTCATCGGTATCGTCAAAATATCGTTGAGATACATCGTAAGCGGATCATCTACCTGAGAACCGAGCTGGAAAGCCGTCGTCGGAGCAGTAGGTCCGATAATGACATCATATTTCTCAAAGGTCCGATCGAAGTCTTGTTTGATCAGCGTACGGACCTTCTGTGCTTTCAAATAATAAGCATCATAATAACCGGAGCTAAGAGCATAAGTTCCAAGCATAATCCGCCGCTTCACTTCCGGCCCGAAGCCCTGGCTGCGCGAATCCAGATACAGATCAAGCAGATTGCCGCCTTGCTCCGCACGCACACCATAGCGCACACCATCAAAACGCGACAGGTTAGATGACGCTTCTGAGGAAGCCAGCAAGTAATAAGCAGCTACAGCATACTCCGTATGCGGCAACGATACTTCCTCCCATTCTGCGCCGAGCCCTTCCAATACCCGCAGAGCTTCAAGCACAGCTGCCTTGACTTGAGGATCAATGCCATCCAGATATTCCTTAGGCACCGCAATTTTAAGCCCGGAGATCTCGCCCGACAATGCACTCACATAATCCGGAATATCCACATTCGCCGAAGTAGAATCCTTCGCATCATGCCCCGCAATAGCTTGCAGCACATAAGCAGCGTCCTCGACATTCTTTGTAATAGGTCCAATCTGATCCAGAGAAGATGCAAATGCGACCAATCCGTACCGTGATACGAGTCCATAAGTTGGCTTCAACCCAACTACTCCGCAATAGGATGCCGGTTGGCGAATCGATCCACCCGTGTCGGAACCGAGTGTGAAATAGGCTTCGCCCGCTGCAACTGCCGCAGCCGAGCCACCGCTGGAACCGCCAGGCACTCGGGTTAAATCCCATGGATTACGCACCGGATGGAAGCTTGAATTCTCATTCGAACCGCCCATGGCGAACTCGTCCATATTCAGCTTGCCAATCGTCACGGTTTCAGCCTGCTTCAGCTTGGTTACGACCGTAGCATCATAGATCGGATTATAATTGGACAAGAATTGGCTGGCACAAGTCGTTCTTAGCCCCTCTGTCACCATATTATCCTTAATTCCTACCGGCAAACCGAATAGCAAGCCTTTGGCCTCATCGCTGCCAAGTTTGTTATCGAGACGGGCCGCCTCAGCACGAGCCCCCTCTTCATTTAAAGTCAAATAAGCACCTACACGCTCATCATGCTCCTTAATTCTGGCGAACGCTTCTCCTACCAGATCCGTTACGGAAAGTTCCTTCTTGCTGAGCTGAGTATGTAGTTCCTGTAAGCGCAAATCAAATAACGTCACTCTATCTTCCTCCTTCCGAAATTTTCAGGACTAATCCTTGTATTACGTGTTGAACTACCTCTTCTATTCCAATACGGCCGGAACTTTAAATTGTCCGTCTTCCTCGTCCGGTGCATTGCGGAATACCTGCTCCTGCGATAGGCTCTCATGAACCTCATCCTCCCGCATGACGTTGCTAAGCGGCAGAACATGCGTCGTCGGCTCCACATTTTCCGTATCGAGTTCATTCAATTTCTCGGCATATTGTAAAATCGCATTCAATTGTCCAGTGAACATTTCCCGCTCTTCATCATTCAATTTCAGACGTGCCAGTTTTGCAACATGTTCCACGTCTTGCACCTGGATACTCATAGTCGTCCTCCCTTTATTCGGATGAATAAAATTATATTGTAGAATGAGGTCCAATTCAATCCATTAACGCGAAACCAAACAAAAGCCATCTACCCACACAGAAAAAAAGAGTCCGCCCTACACAGGCCGACTCTCTTATAGAGGTTGGACACACTTATATCCAAGCTCGCAAATTCACTTGCTTAATAAACTCCGCCTGCGATAGAGGTTCCTTGGCGGATTCCTCCTGCTCTTCTACTTCATCATTCTCCCCATTCATAATATGCATGAACAGTTTCTCATTATAAGTAGCCAGAGCATAGTCGATCAGAGCTTCTCTTGTAGTCAACTCTACTTCTTGCTGGGTTAGCAGTTCTTCGGATTCGATATCGCTCGAAGGGACGAAATAATTCCGTCCAGTCTTCGGAGACCGAACAAGATAATCAAAAGCATTGTCCGGATTACGGTCGTAAGCAATGACGTAACCATATTCCCCAACAGGAAGATTCTGCTCAAAAGCATCGCCGACGATTACAATTCTCTCTCCCAAAGGCAGCATCGTCTTACCTCCCTGATATATACTTAGAAATATTTTTGAACACGCACTATAAGCGGGCTCTCCTTACTTTTATATAATCCTACTAAAAAACAAAGAGAAGGGCAAGATATCTATATTATGATCTATTATCTGACTACTCCCCGATCTTCATTTTCTTGACAACGCTCTCTTCTTCCATAAATGACAATAACTTCTCCATGTCCGAACCAGCTTTGAATTGCACAGTGAGACGGAGAACCATCTCCTGATCCTTACGTTCTGCTTCAAACCCGATAATCGAGATGTGCCGCTTTGACAACCTATCCATGAATCCAGGAATCATCTCTTCATCATTGTCCATCGCAACCAGCAGCTTCTCGGTCTTGGGAGATGCCAGCCAGTTGAAGCGACCATGCAGTACGAGTTGCCCGATCACGATAATGATCATAACCCCGATTCCAATAAAATACATCCCTGCGCCAACCGCCATGCCAATGCCTGCGGTTGCCCATATCCCTGCGGCCGTTGTAAGTCCGCGAACGGTATTCTTCTGCATAAAGATCATACCAGCACCGAGAAAGCCGACACCGCTAACCACACCTGCAGCCACCCTTGACGGGTCCAAAGACAGGTTGCTCCAGCCTATCTGGTCCTGAAATCCATATTTGGACACAATAATCATCAATGCCGCACCGACCGAGACAACAAAATGGGTACGAACCCCGGCTTCCTTCATGCGGTTCTTGCGTTCAAAACCGATCGTTACACCGCAGATTCCGGCGATTAGAACCCGCAACAGCAGTTCGAAATCCATATTCATATACTCACCTTCCTGCTGACATATCACAACTATCTGGAACTACAAGTATAACAAAGTCAGGGAGCGTTGTGGAGATCATATGGAAAACAAAGGAATAGGGCATCTATTCCGGTAATTTGAAAAGCTTGCCGGGATAGATGCCCTATTAGATCAATGACGGTAATTTAAGGCTGATCCTGAATAATCTGATTGCGCATAATATAAGACGCTCCCGCAACACATAACAGAACAGCAAGCACAGTTAGTAGCAGCGGTCCACCAAGATTTACACTGCCCGTTCCGCTAAGCAGACTCATCGCATCTACCGTTAACCTGGCCGGACTCCAGCTGAACCAAGAAGGGAGCAGACTATGGGTCATCGTTAACACCACCAGGAACAGGATTGAAGCGAGCGCAGCCGCTCCCCCCTTCAACACTGTACTAAATAGTAAAATAATCGAGGCCGCCAGCACAATCCAGCATAAATAGATCGCCCCAGCTTGAAGGGTCGTCTCCCATGCTAAGCTGCCCAGCATAATACTGCTATAATACCATGCCGCCAAATAACTGAGCGCATACGAGATAGCGATAAGCGTTATATGTCCTAGCCACTTCGCAACGATGAACTGGGTAGGGCTTACTCTTCGAACCAATATTAAGGCTGCTGTTCCTGAGTATCGTTCCCCAGCAACCAAATTCATACCGGCAATCACGACTAGAAGCATACCGATTGTATTATATTGATTCAACACCTGAGCCATGACTTCAGGTGCGCTAGGTACAGCGAGGGTGCTTGCTAGCTCAGCTGGTAAATCACCAGAAGCGGCTAGCAATTCAGGCAGATAGTACATCATAACCGGCTGCATGACACCAAGCAATATAAAAACGACGGGAACCCACAGCAATTTATAGCTCCGGCTCATCTCCAGCATTTCCTTGCCATATAGCAACAGTGTATTCCTCATGACTGAACCACCTTCATAAACATTTTCTCCAGTGAGGATGAACCTGCCTCGAAGCGCTGCAAAGGGATATGACGCTCCGCCGCTTCAGATAAGATGACCGCTCTGGCCTCTTTCATGTTGCTGACCGTTATTGTCGCAGCGCCATTCTGCTGCTCATATTCCAGCACGAAAGGACGCTCACGAAGCGACTTCAGCCAATCTGCGGCATTCTGACTGCTATGATATTCAAGCTGCAGATTCAGTACGGGCAAGCTATATTTGGCGAGCAGATCGGACAACTCGCCATTCTCAACAATCTCGCCTTCTCTCATCATCATCACGCGATCACAGACCTCCTCGGCATCATGGAGCACATGCGTAGATAAGAGGATTGTCGTCTCCCCCTTCAGTTCCTGTAGCAGTTCCATGACCTCTCTTCGTCCAACGGGATCAAGTGCCGAGACCGGCTCATCGAGCAACAGCAAATCCGGGTGATGGACAAGCGCTTGTGCCAGACCAAGGCGCTGCTTCATTCCGCCAGAGTAACCGGAGATCCGACGCCGAGCAGCTGATTTCAAGCCTACTCGCTCCAGGACAGCCTCTGCCTCGCTTCTCGCCTCCTGCTTGCTCATTCCGCTAAGTCTGGCTGCGTAGACAACGAACTCCATACCGCTCATCCACTTATAGAAGGAAGGATGCTGTGGCAAGTATCCGATCTGACTATGATTATTGGACAGTCGTCCTTTACTCTGATTCGGGCCTGACCTCGTAATTGTTCCGCTGCTTGGTGAGAGCAGTCCCGCCAGCATCCGTAAGGTCGTTGTCTTGCCTGCTCCATTGGGACCAAGCAGCGCTGTACAACTGCCCTTCTCTAGGGCAAAAGATATTCCCTTCACTGTAGTGCGTTCTCCGAACTTCCTCGTTAACTGGCTAACTTGTATGATCATGCCCCATAATCCTTTCTGCCCGCGACGAAATATACGATGCTGCCTATGATATTTCCAAATAGAATAATGATGACCCACAGCAACTTCGAACCACGCACCGTCTCTGCCTCCGCTCTGGCTAGCGATACTAGCGCAATGACGACCAGTATCAATTGCAGTAAAATAACAGGGACGATTAGCTGCCAAAGAATATCCATCAAGATCCCCTCACTTCTTCATCCTTATTTATTTTCTGGACTTCTTCTTCCTCCGGCTATCCAACCATACGACGATCGAATAGACCACGGAGGGAAGCGGGAAACTTGTAAGTCCCCAAAGCCCCCAAAGCCATGCCTTTCCGCCCCTTCTGCGCGCATCCAGGAACATGCAAATTCCTTGGGTTAACACAGTCAAGGCGATCAGCAACCAGGCCCAAAGCGGCAAACTGTCATTTTTCATTCCCGCTCCTCCCTCCAGAGCTTAGGCATGGCCCACACGACGACACCAAGCCCGATCACAGCAGTCATCACCTGAAGCATGATGAATAGCAGCGGCTCTCGATATAAGAACCAGCCTCCGCCAAGAGTGAGCATAAGGGCGACGATGACAAACAGGACTGTCTCCCACTGTTTCCAGCGCCTGCGCTCTCTTCGCTTATCATGGACGATTCCCATCCATGCCTCAGGAGTAAAGTTTTGATTCGGCGACACAACTTGATCGATTTTCCTTAAATCTTCAAGCAGACCGGTAAGCAGTTGATCTTCATCCTTATCGGATATGTGATTATGTCCCATTGTTTTTAAGCTCCTTTCGCAGCGCGCTAAGTCCATAGGAAACGCGGGATTTGACCGTTCCGGGAGAAACTTTCAATATATCTCCAATCTCGTCATAACTGTATCCGTAGTAATGCTTAAGCAAAATGGCGATTCGCTGCTCTGAAGGCAGTCTAGACAACAGTTCCAGCGCTTCCGACCATTCCTCATGAACATGTGAGAATTGCCAGCGTAAGGATCGTGCTTCGCTCTCCTTCTTCAGCCATTGCCTTTCCGTCTTCCTGCGCCGGGTTCGGTCTATGAATAGACGCGTAGCAATCGTAATCAGCCAGGAGGAGAAAGACGAGCTGCCGTTATAATACTCGAGCTTCTCTATACACCGCAGCATCGTATCCTGCGTTAAATCCTCAGCCAGCTTCGTGTCCATCGTGACCTTCACCAAATATTTAAATACGAAGGAATAGTGCTCATGAATGAGCGAAGCCAGGGCTGCATCATCCCCGTTTTGCGCCTCAATTATCCGTTCCTTCATCAGCTCCATCCAAGCACCCCTTTTGTTTTACCGGTAAACATCTATATTACGATCTACTATTCGATTTCGTTCAATTCGCAGAAAAATTATTTTGCACTGCATTTATGCAGGTATTATCCATAAGAGTATAGACATCAAATAAGTGAGAGTTCTATAACATAGCCATTCTCACGGAAAAAAAGACACGCTACGGAATATCAGCGACCTTCACTGCTATTCCAACGTGTCCAGTCCGGCTTAACTATTCATAATCCTCTACTAAGTTATCCCCGCCCGCGCTCACTCTAAATAGAATCTAACGCATTAATCTCAATATCGGCTCCTCCGAAGCTCACAAAGCCTCTCATGCCAGGGTTGCCGAATTGTACCGGAACGAAGTGCTAGCCGATCCCACAGGAGCAGCCGTTCTTTATCATGTATGTATGTGTTTGAATCGTCGGGACTTTGGCTCTCCCTCTTATGCTCCTGTGAATATGCCAAAGACTGACTCGCATCTATAATATGCGACAATCGGCTTTTCATTGATTTGCCTCCTTTTACCTCTCGAACGATCCGTTCAATGTATTTCAGAAGCTAAAAAACCGCTATTGATGTTGTCCAAAAAGTCCGGTTGTAATCAAGAAGTAAAATCAACCTTTTTTGAACAGGCATAAAAAACAAAAAAAGAACGCAAACCGGGAATACTCCTCAGCTTGCGTGCTTCGCAAAAGTTACAAATATTTAATGACTATATTCTAGCAAGTGAATACACTTTTGTCCAGTATCTTTGTACTTTTTGTGTACAAATTTGTTGGAAATTTGCTGGTTAAGTCGCCCGTCGCCCAGGTTATGTCAAATATGGATTGTTTACGCGTTCATAACCGATCGTCGTCTTAGGCCCATGCCCCGGATAGACAATCACATCATCTGCAAATTGGAACAGCTTGCCACGGATTGAATTATACAGATCGACTTCTCTACCACCAGGCAAATCAGTCCGTCCTACACCCATACGGAAGAGCACATCGCCTGAAAATAAGTCTTTGCCGCACAAGAAACTTACGCTGCCCGGCGAATGTCCTGGCGTATGGTATACCGTGAAATCATGTCCGATCAGATGTAACTTCTGTCCTTCTGCAAGTTCATATTCAGCTGGCTTAAGTGCCATCGGACCGCCGATCTGCGGCCACATTAGTGAACCGTTCAGCTTGGGCGTCGTCAGCCAATCGCTCTCAAGTGCATGCAAATAAACCGGGCACTTCTTCAGCTTGCGAATCTCATCTACTCCGCCAATATGATCGAAATGGGCATGTGTCAACAGTATTGCTTCAATCTCCAGTCCTTCGATCCTGCGCAAGAGTGGCCCAGGATTCATGCCTGGATCGATGATGACCGCCCTTTTCTCATCTTCTCCCCGCAATAAATAAGCATTTGTCTGCAAGGGTCCCAGGGAGAATGTCTCTATTCTCAACATATGATTTAAAACCCGGAGATGAGTGCGCGCAGTTCGGATACGACCGTCGCATTCACTCCGCCCCCTTCCTTATATTTATCAGCCATCTGCTGCCTCACTACACTGATCTTGTCTTGATAATCAGGTGCTTCCCGGTCCGGGTTCTCTTGCTTGAACTGAATCATCAGTGCCTGCACATGCTGTGGACGTGGTCCCCAACTGCCAAGTACATGTCCGCCCGTATCCGCAAAAATAATAATCGGAACGGAGCGTCCCCCCATCGTCAGGAAATGATCCATCGTATCCTGATGCTGTTCAAGGATGAGTACTTCCGTCTCCAGACCGGATTCCTCAAGTGCACGGAATACCACTGGCACACTATGGACAACATCGCCGCACCAATCAGCCGCAAGGACCAATACACGCAAGTCATCGCGATAATTCAGGCTTTTGAAAAATTTGCGATCCTCTTCATTTATCCAGTTAAAGGCTTCATATCCTGCTGCGAATTCCTCTTTATTCTTCTGCATTCCCTCCATAAATTGCCGGGGGGTGATTCCTTGTCCGAACTTATGTGCCAGATTGATACTCATTTTGCATCTCCTTTCTTCTTGGAAGATCCGAACCACTTAATAAGTACATATACGATAAGCAGAGCGAGCGCAACTAGCAGAATTGGCACAACATAAGGGCCCGCCTTCTCATCGACATGCTTCCATTGATCCCCAAGCAGCATTCCCAAATATACGAACAAAATCGACCACGGAATGACTGCCAGGGTGGTCAGGGTAATAAATTTGCCGATCGGCATCTTGGCCATCCCGGCTGGAATCGAAATAGCATGTCTTGCTACAGGAATGAAGCGGGCGCTAAAAATGACTCCGGAACCATATTTCAGAAACCAGTTCTCGGCAACGTCGATATGTTTCTTATGAATAAAAATATATTTGCCGTACTTCTCGAGAATAGGACGTCCGCCATACCGCCCGATCCAATAAATGAACAATTGGGCGATAACGCCGCCCACAACACCAAAAATGACAGCTCCGATAAAATTGATCCGGCCAGTGTGTACCAGGTAGCCTCCATATGCCAATACGATTTCACTAGGAATGACCTCGATCATCAAGCCGAGCATTATGCCGAAATACCCCAGTTGTTGAACCCAATCCAACAGAGTTCCAATTAAATTAGAAATCCACTCCACCGCGCGTCTCTCTCCTAACATGTCCTTTTTTCTAATCTATTCTATCATAGCCGAGGACATGCATTCTACTTAACTCTTCCAGCCCCGGTGTCGCTTGTGGCAAATCACGCATATGTTGTGGAAAAGGAGGCATACCCCTATGAATAATTCCCCCGGCAAACATCAGACTCCCCTGCCAACGCCGCGCAAAATACGTAGAGGGTGCAGTAAAGAATTATACCGGACCGTTAAAAGGCTGGGCGTCTATATACCGCAGGATAAAATCGCTGAGGGAGAAGCGTTATATTACAAAAAGGTGATTGAAAACCTGCTCTGGATCGCTGAACAAAACAGCAATCGCAAGGCACTTGCCGATTGGTGGGATGAAGCAGTCAGCGGAGAGCTGGCAGAGCTATGGCAGGTCGATCAAGGCCAGCTGAAACGGGCATTCCGCAGCGCGTTTGGAGGCTAATGCGCATACTTAAACGCGTATAATTGCCTGCCTCTCACTCTGGCTTCCAAGGTTAATCTAAACTTGCGGTCATTACGCCAGGATGGATGGTGGACAATCAGGTCAGACAAACGGGAATAATTGCGATACAATCGGATTCCCGCTTCAATGGCGATTCTAGCCTCATCTTCTTTCCCCGTTGCCTTGAGCCATCTCGCCAGATGATAAGCTTGCTGCAGCATATTCGTCTGAGCCGCTCCATTGAAACGGTCCAAGGCTGCGGCCCGCTGGAAGGCCGTGAGAGCGCTCAGGTCTCCGTGCTGTGCCGCCGCCGTTCCCAGCGCCGCTAACAATTCGGGATTCTCCCGTTCATATCGAAGTCCTTGCTGCAGGAGCGGCAAGGACTCCTGCGGGAGAGAGCGGGCCGCCAGAGCCAGGCGGGCGGCCGTATTAGACGGCGATGCGTCAAGCGATCGCTGCAACAGCAGGGGCGGCTCTGGCCCTGCTGCTGCCTCGGCGCGAGCGAGCAGAAGCTGGCTAGCCGCAAGGTGCAAGCCAGCTACGCTTGCCGCTAGCAGTGCGGCGGCAAGCAGCCCGGTCGCCGCAAAGCGTACCGTTGATGCGGCCATTGTTGCTATTCGATCCGGAACGATAGCAACCGTCTCCTCCGGCATAACAGCACCGTTGACGGCTGATCCCCCCCTGCTAAGCGGCATCGATGGGATCGGTGCTTCAGGCGAAGAAACCGTTGGGACAAGCGCTGCCGCAGCAAGCATGATTATCAGCACCCAGTAGAGGCCGTAGCTCATATCAAAATCGATCAAGCTGTGTAGGCATAGTACGATCAGAGGGGGCAATAAGCTGCTGCGTACCCTGTGTGATCGGAGCATCTGCCAAGCAATGGCTCCCAGCCAGAGCAGTACGACCAGCACCCCGACCAAGCCCAGATCGAGGGCAATATCGATGAGGCCGCTATGCACCTCGGCGCCAACATAGGGGCGGCTCTGTATGCTGCGAAACGATAGACGCCACGTATCCCCGCCTCGCCCGATCCAGGGCGAGCGCAAGAACAGCTTCCATGCGTCGGCATACATATTCCAGCGCGCGGAGAGCGTAGCGATCCTCAGTCCGCGCACAAGCAGCGGGGCGAGCGCCAGGAGTAGGCATAGGCCCGTCAACGACAGGGCCAACACCTTGATGCAGGCGCTCTTCCCCGCGACCCAAGCGGCCGCAAGCGGGCCGCTTGAACCCCGCGCCGCGGCGGCGCCATGCGCCCGCCCGCCGCGATGGGTGCGCCCGGACAGGGCCAGTGCAGCCGCCATCACGGCGGCAAGCAGCAGCAGTCCGGGCAGCGGGGACGGCGCCAGTTGCGCTGCGCTCAACTGGCGAGCAAGCAGCGCAGCGGCGGCGAGGAACACGCCGCTGTGCCGCACAAACCTGCTGCGCTCGGCACCGCGCAGCAGCAGCCAGCCTGCTGCCCAGCCGACCGCGCCGGCGATGTACGCGCCGCGCGACTCCGTCAGCAGCAGGCAGAGCAGGAGCAGCAGCACCTGCGCTCCACCCTGCTGCCCCTTCCATCCAGCTGAACGCGTGAAGTCAGAGCAGGGACGGCTGACAAGGAGCAGCAGACGCTCCAATAGCAAGGCCGCCGCAACTGCCCCGAAAGTATTAGGATATTGCAGCAATCCGCCTAACCTTGCTCCTGTAAGGCTGACCTCGCTGTCCCCTGTACGCAATATCGCATAAGGGATGGAGACAATGCCCAGAACAGATCCAACAGCGGACAGGCTTAATAACCAAACGGTCCAAGACAAGCCGTGCTGGATTAACTTCCTCCCCCTCTCCCGGTCGCCCGTACCCAGCCTGAGCATTGCTAACCCAAGCAAAGCATAAAATAGCCATTCGAGAGCGGAGATCATCGTTGCATACGCCGATAACCGTACAGACGGAATCACTAGATGCAAGCTATAAACCCCTGCGATAACGAATGGCGCACTGCAAATCCATATATACCAATAAGGAGTCCGCTGGGTGGGGGATAGATTGGAAAGCGGAAGCATGATTTTTTTATGGCCAAGGCTTCTGATCATCCCCTTCACCAGGTATCCAACAACAAGAAGAAATGCATAAACAAACCACAGGCCCATCAGGACCAGGGATGAAATGCTATCCGTGAAGAACATTCCACTGTTCAGGCAAATGGCCATAATGGTAATCCATACGAGTCCACCCAGTCCCCCGATAGAATCCAACGGCTTGATCAAGATAATAAAAGTATCCCGCCACCGTCCGAACGAAGTCTTATCCCTAACTTGCTCATACATCCTTCTCCACACCTTTATTCCCCCTCTCCATAGGTAGAATCAATCCATTCAACAAATTTCGCTGGGCAGCATTGCGTGATCGCACTTATCAAGCGAGCAAAATTGACCGTTAGAGCAAAAAGAAAGCAACTGCGCTCTTCTAACGGATACTTTTGACCGTTAGAAGCAAAAATTACGGTTTTTCGCGAACCGTCCCCCTTGTAATGGACATCATTGTCCGTTACAAGAACCGTGTACCAAGGACTGGACGCTGACGGTCAATCATGTCCGAGTAATCTGACCAAAACATATGGGTCTCCACATAATGGGATACACAAAAAGGGATGCCTCCAAGTCAGAAAAATCGACTTTCTCGATCACCCTACCGGACTGTCGAGAAAGCGATGGTTTTTTATTCACCAGCTCTAACGAAACTGGATATCGCTATTTAAGCCAAAAAGGGCTTCCTCAACTTCTAACGAAACTAGGTATCGCTATTGAGGTGGATTAGGCGATAAAGGCACAGATTTCTCCCCAATAACGATATGGTGTTTCGTTAGATTTTATTTTCCGTCGTTTTTGAGGAAATAACGATCCGTAGTTTCGTTAAAGGTCGAAAAGGCCAACACATATAGTGTTGACCTGAAATTATGGCTGCAAACCGTTGAGCTGTGCTATGAATATTCAAATCGTGATTAGCCTTTTTCCTCCATGATCACTGAGCAATAAAGAGCATCGCATATCGCTGAGCAGTAGAGCAGCGCAGCAAGGCTCATTCACATTAGGCAAGTATTCTGCCTATTCTTTATTCTTCTGACGGCAGAAGATCCCGGCAGGCTCTTTCCAGATATGGGGAGGCACCAAGGAAATCGCGGAAGGCCGTATATTCACGCCACAAGACAGTGGTATTTCCGGCTGGTGACTTCACCGCCCGGATCAGAATATTTTTCGGCGTATGCTCCATATCGATAAATTCAAGCAGCTGTGTCTTGTATCCGAGAATATCCAGCAGCTTGGCCCGGATTCCGTCTGTTGCCAGGGCAGAGAAACGCTCCTTCAGAATGCCATGACTGAGCAGCGGCTCCATCACTTCATTCCGGACCTGAGCAAACAATTCATGCTGACAGCAAGGCACGGACAGAATCACCGAAGCATCCCAGCGTACCGCCTTCTCCAACGCAGCATCGGTTGCCGTGTCACAGGCATGCAGGGTAACAACCATATCCACCTTGCTCAGCTCGTCATAGTCCGCAATGTCGCCGACAAGAAAGCGCAGGTTGTTATACTTCAGCTTCTCCGCCAGTGCACTGCAATGCTCAATCACATCTGCCTTCAAATCGAGGCCAACGACCTTCAGCTCCCTGCGCTGCTCGACCGATAAATAATGATAGAGAGCGAATGTCAGATAAGACTTGCCGCAGCCGAAATCCACAATCGTTAGCGGTCGATCAGCAGGCAGATGAGGCATGACGTCTTGAACCATTTCAAGGAAGCGGTTGATCTGACGGAATTTATCGTATTTCTTGGCCAGTACCTTCCCGTCCCGATTCATAATACCAAGCTCAACCAGGAAAGGAACAGCTCGGCCATCCTCCAGAATATATTCCTTACGCCGATTATGATGCAAGGAGCCCGGCTGCTTGCTCGGCGACTTCGTCAGAATCGACACCTTGTATTTCTTGCTGATCAGCACCTGATAATCCGCTGCCTCCGTACAAAGCAGGCCTTGCCGGAAAGTCTCCTCGAACTGCTTCATCAGATACTCGGCCAACTGCTCAGCCGGTATATTCTCATGCGTCACTTTGTTGCTGTAATAATAAGTGAACTGATAATGCAGTCGCTGCTTCAACAGGGCAGGCTTCACCGTTACCTTGCTGTATTCTGTCTCCCCGGGCTTGCGCCGCTGGCTGAGCGTCGCGGTAATCAAGCTGCCCTCCTGAGCTATTTGTTGTATAAGATGTCTTAGTGCTTCCATGAATCCATAACAGCTCACTTTCATTCCAAATATACATATTGTTGAACTCCTGCTGCCACGAACTGAAATTGGCAACGCAAAATAGTTCTCTTCTGATTTGCTGGAGTTATACCTCTTTGGTATACTCCCGTTTCTCTACTTCCGCAAGGCCTTCGCGAACTTCATGCAAGGGGAGCCCTCCCTCACTAAGCCGCTCAGGCTCATATTGCAGCAGACGTTCATAGAAGGCTAACGCCTGCTGCTTGGTGATCGCCTCGGCACCAAGCAGACGATACAATACGTTCTCTGCTTGATCAAATCGATTATGAGCTTCTTCATAATCGAGCAGTAAGCGCTCAGTATCCAGAGGCAGACGATAATCCTTCAGGCGCGACATCAGCTTGGCCGTCTCCGTCTCCGAATTCCATAACGAAGGATCGGCACCGTGCAGGTCTGCCGCTAAATAGAGATGGAGCGACTTCATGAGCCGAAACAGCCCATCATCTTGCCGTCCCTGGGCAATATAGATATCCCCCTCCTCCTGCAGCAGCCTTGCCAAGCTCTGAAGCTTATCGGCCTCTACTTTTCCACCAGTGCGGAATATTTCCACAATATCACGAGCCGACAGAGAACCGATCATCCGTGAATTCAGCCTGAACTGTTCTTTATACAGATCGTCCAGCTTCCACAGCGCTTCTATCAGCTTGTTCTGTTGCTTAAGTCCGAACACTTGGCCGATGACGTCCACCATTTCTTCAATCATGCGGACCAGATAATCCTTCCTCAGCATGATACCCAGCCCCTTCACCGAACATTATATCCGAAAATATCGCGCACATGCGGCATTTCTGGCCGCGATGCTACTTGATATTCCTCATAAAATCACTGATGACAGCGGCAAGCTGATCCGGCGCTTCATACATGCCCATATGACCAGCACCTTTAATAACCGCTTTGATCACCTGGTCGCCTTCTACCGTAAATGTGCGTTCCAAAGGAATAACTCCATCGTTCTCCCCGGCAACGAGCAGAATCGGCAAATCGGACTGGGTCAACACCTCACGCCGATCCACACGCTCACGCATAGCCAGAGCCGCGCCTTGAGCCCCCTGCGGCGGGGTAAGATACCCGATCTCCTTAGTCCGGTTCACCTCCGGCTCCATCGTCTGCAGATGTTCCTGCGCGAACAATCCCGGTACCAGGCCATTGACGAAGGCATTTATTCCTTCGTCCTCTATTTTCTCCACCGCTTTAAGCCGCTTCTCCTTCGCTTCTTCACTATCAGGATAAGGAGTCGAATGAATCAAACCGAAGCCGTTTAAGCGGGATGAATAACGTTCCGCCAAGGACAAGGTGATGTAACCTCCAAGGGAATGACCCAAAAGTGTATACTTCGAGACACCCATCTGCTCCAGCAACGCGGCGATATCATCAGCCATCTGGTCTATTGCATAGGGGCCCGCAGGAGCTCCGGATGCGCCATGCCCGCGCAGATCAGGCATCACAACGCGATATTCCCCAGATAATAGAGGGGCAAGCTTCTCCCAATAGGCAGAGCTTCCGCAGAATCCATGCAGCAATACAATCGTTGGCCCTTGCCCTTGCTCCTGGTAGGCTACAGATATTCCATTGGCTAATAGGCTTGTCATAACAAATCCCCTCTCATCGTTTATGATTATTGAATCATGACTTGAATACCTTAACGATCGCTCCCGTAATCTCATCCGCCATCTGCATAACCTTATATAATGAGGTCATTTGCAGCGTCCAATACGGCTTGGGTCCCTTTACATTAACAACCGCCGCTACGCTATAATGACCTGCTGCCGGAAGCTGTTGTCCAACCGATTGGGCGGGAAATAAAGGCTGTGCAGAAACAAGATAGCAGCCCACTGAGGCGGGAGAACCTAAGCTTGCATCAATGGCGACAATAATATGCTCTTTAGGAATAGACGCGATTCGCTGCTCCAGATTGTCCGCATCACAAGGATACTGCAAGGTGCCAACTACATTAGCCATGCCCTGCTCCTCAAGTCTGGCACCAACCAGTGGGCCCAGCGCATCCCCCGTTGAACGATCCGTCCCGATACATAGAAAGGTAATTTCCTCCCTTTCATGCTTCCTGCGAACTTCCCTGAAAAAACATGCCAGCTCACTGCCAACTATTCTTTTTCGTTCCATTCCCAAGTTTGACATTTCACACGAATCATTAAGAACCATTCTCCACCCCCCTCATGCTTATCAGGTTACCATGATTGTACCGCACCGCTAAATGAACCGCAAAACAGCAAATCCAAGCAAGCGCCACTGTTGAAATCTGTTCGTTGCCTGATCAGCGTTGTTTCATTAGCATGCAAGCAGGTTATATATTAACTAAGCATTGGAATTCAGCAGTAAATAAGTTAACTTTATCAACGTATTAAGGAGTGATTTACATGAATACAGAAGAGACTAACGCTCAAATACAAGGAAATTCAAACTTAACAAAAGGAATCGTCATCGGAGCTTTGCTTGGAGCAGCGGCTGCCCTCTTGTTTGCTCCTAAATCAGGACGAGAGCTGCGAAGTGATCTGTCGGAGAAAATAAGTGCAACAGCGGATAAGTCAAAGGAAATCGCTAATGTTGCTAAAGACAAGGTCACAGATCTGGCCAAGACCGTCTCAGAAAAAACTTCGGATCTTGCCGATTCAGTGGGATCCGGTGCGAGCCAAGTGATGTCCAGCGTAAAAGAAGCAGCGGCTGATGTCTCCGGTACAATCTCTGAAGAATCCACTAAAGTCTTCGATAAGACAAAGCAGCTCTCTCATGAAGCTGCTGATGAAGTAGAGAAAACGGCTGCCAATGCCAAACGTGATCTAAAAGGCTAACGCCGGCTTCTTCATAAGTTTATGAAATTCATAAATCAGCCAGTTCAGTCCACTGGCTGATTTCTTGTATAAAAAAGTAGGTTGGGAGGAAATCTAAATGGCTGAACCCTATCTTAAAGAATCAAGCACCTCTACCGAGTCTGTTCGTCAACCTACCGATGATCGGGGACTACATTAAAGAGCTGCAGGAATATATTCAGTTACAGCCGTAACAAAATACCTTTCAGAAAGGGGATTGTTAAACATGGCGTCCAAAACTCCTGAGCAAGAACAAGAGGATTATGTCAGACAACAGATCAATAAGGTCAAGCAAGGGGATTATACAAAACATAAAGATATTGATGATGCCGAGAACGGATCGATGATTAACGATATGGAGGATTTGGTCCAGCTCGGAGAAGACATGGAGCAAATGAAAACAAACAGTGAAGATCATGAGAACGGCCTAAAGTCTGATCCAGAACAGTAAACAGGCTTTCCCTTGCAACTGAAACACACCGTATCCAAAATACGGTGTGTTTCTTAATCTACATGTAATCAACTTGATTATTACTAGACATCATTTGCCTTAGCTTCTCCGTCGCCCTTCTCTGAATTCTAGATATACTCATTTGCGAGACGCCCAATTTTTGTGCGATCGCACGCTGGGACTGGCCTTCCTCAAAAGCTAACAACAGCACCTGCTTCTCTTGTTCCTGAAGTTCGTCCAGCGCCTGCAGCAAGTCCATTCTTTTCTCAAGCGTATCGTAATCATCTGCCTCCGAGCTGATCATTTCGCCGAGCGTGGCAGCGCTTTCCTCTTGAGATATTGGAGAATCCAATGAGACATAATGATAACATTCCCTGCCAGCAAGGATCTCCAATGTTTCTTCCTCCGAAAGCTCCAAGTGATCGGCAATTTCCTCTACGCGAGGCGATCGCTCCAGCTTCACGGTCAACTCATCGATCGCAAGCTGGACCGTCGCTCCCTTTTCCTTAATCCGTCTCGGAACCTGTAGGTACCATGATTTATCTCGCAGGAAATTCTTCATATGGCCTATAATACTCTTCATCGCATAGGGCTCAAAAGGTACGCCCAACTGGGCATCATACTGCTGCAGCAGGCGGATCATAGCCATTTGACCTACTTGATTCAGATCTTCATACAGATCCGGACGATTGCGTGAAATTTTACCTGCGGCTATTTTAACTATAGGCTCATATTTCTGAATCAATTTAGATGCTAATTCTTTACTTCCGCTCTGTTGATATTCCATGATCATACGGATTGATTCATTCCAGGACTCATGGGGAGTCGTATTCACATTCATGCAAGTTCCCTGGTTATATTTAGTCGCTTAATCATAACGACCTTTGTCCCTTTACCAGCTTCGCTCACGACATCCACGTCATCCATCAGCGCCTGCATCAAATAGAACCCCAGACCGCCGATTTGTATGTCACTTAGCTCTTTGTCATGAAGCGAGGCTGCCTCATCCGCCATGTTCCACATGTCAAAGCTCTCCCCTTCGTCTCTGACTGTTATGATCAAGGCATCAGAAGATACTTCAAAGGTTACCTCCATTACACCGTTCCCATGCTTGTAAGCATATAGAACCGCGTTGTTGCATGCTTCAGATATAGCTACCTTCATATCCTCAATCTCCTCATAGGAGAATCCCATTTTGGAGGCTATACCATACAGGTTTAACCTTACAATATCTACATACTCCGCAGTGGCCGGCAAACTAATTACAACGGTTTGAACTTCCTCTATCATTCTTACTCTATCCTTTCCCTTAGGAATTCTCCTGTACAGTGAAAAACTTGGTTATCCCTGTCATGTCAAACAGCTTTTGAATTTGCCCCGGCACTTCCTCAATATAGAATTCAGCATTCATACCATTTCTCGCTTTTAGAATTGAGAGCAGGATTCCAATCCCCGTACTATCAATATACTCAAGCTCCTTAAGATTAAGGATCAACTTGGTATTCTGATCCGTCACAAACGGCTCTATCATTTTGCGAAAATCAGGAGCAACGGATAAGTCCAACTCACCATGCATATAAATGGTACAAGAGCCATTCTCGCAAATCGTATTTACGGCAAATTTATCATTTTTATTTGTTATCATAGCATTCACTCCCGAAAAATAATTTCTCTATATGAGGTTGTTCAAAAAGTCCACTTTTGATCACGAAGCTATTCTGGGAGCTTATTCGACATCGAATCTTGAATTCACCCGGGCCTTCCGGTGCTCACGTACAAACTACAAGCAAATGCTTCCGAGGTCGTTTTCTACGAAAACGTGTAGCTCCGCTCCTCACGCCCTAGCTTCATCCAACTGAAGCGTTTTAAAAAAACGCACATAGGAAGCATAAGCTTCGGTACTGAAAACCGGCCTTTTTGAACACACAATATATTAACCCGCTGTACCCTCATTTGAAACATAAACTTTATAAGGAGCTGCCAGTATTGTAAAAATAAACTTAGCTCCCCTCTCCTGGCTCGTCTCTACGCGAATCTCTCCACCCATCATTTGAACCAGGGTTTGGCAGATTGCAAGACCAAGGCCTGTCCCCCCATATTTTCTAGTCATTGATGAGTCCAGCTGAGAGAAGGGCTTAAACAGGCGATCCATTTGATCGCTAGATATGCCGATCCCCGTATCCTTAACCGAAAACTCAAGCATATATCGATCAGGAGAAGCAGCCTCAGGCTTGGGTACAACCTCAAGGAAAATCTCGCCCTCATCCGTGAACTTCACTGCGTTAGCAATTAAATTAATCAACACCTGTCGTAGTCGGTTCATATCCCCATAGATCATCGGAGGGATTTCTTCATGGATGACGTATGCAAGCTTCAGCCCCTTACGGCTCGCATCGACAGTAAACAAGCTAATCACCTCTTGTACGACCCCTTCTATTTCGAACGAAATTTCCTCCAGCTCCATTTTGCCCGACTCCATCTTTGTAAAATCGAGAATATCATTAATCACGGCTACCAATGTATCCGCGCTCCCGCGAATAATCTCAGCGTATTGTTTCTGCTCATCCTTTAGTTCGGTATCAAGCAACAAATCAATCATCCCGATCACCCCGTTCATAGGAGTACGGATTTCATGACTCATCATCGCCAGAAATTCTGTCTTCGCATTAGCAGCTATCTCGACAGCTTCCTTCGCTTTGACCAGTTCCTGATTCGTTCGCTCCAGCTCCTGCGTCTTTTGCTTGAGCAGCATACTCTGGGTTTTAAGTCGCTGGTTCGCCAAATACATGTCGATAAAGCCCTCGATCTTTGATTTTAAAATTTGCGGAATGAACGGTTTTACCATATAATCGATGGCCCCAACGGAGTACCCCTCAAACAAATGCTCAGCATCCTTACTATTGGCCGATATAAAAATAATCGGTATATCCTTGGTCTTGTCACGCGCCTTAATCAGCTTGGCTGTCTCAATACCGTCCATCCCCGGCATTTGTACATCCAGTACGATGACGGCATACTCATCCCGCAGCAAGTACCTTAAGGCTTCTACTCCTGAAGTGGCCTTAACCAAGCTATATTGTTCACTCTTCAGAACGGCTTCCAAGGCTAGTAAATTCTCGGGGCGGTCGTCGACCAGCATGATGCGAATTGGATTACTCCCACTATCCATAGCTATTACAAATCCTCCGTGATCTCATAATCATTTGATTTTACGATATATCTTCTCATTCCGATCCAATGGTTCATAACAGCTCTGATAATTCGAAAAATTGACTGATTCCTTAGCTCCCAATACAAGTACGCCAAAATGGCCCAAGCTTTCATGAAACAAGGCATGCACCCTATTACGAAGCGTCTCGTTGAAATAGATCATCACGTTTCTGCAGAAAATGACATTGAACTCATTAAAAGAACGATCCGTAGCCAAATTGTGCTCCGCAAAAATAATGTTCTTCTTCAAAAAGGGTTGGAAAATAACGGAGTTATACTGTGCCGTATAGTACTCGGAAAAGGAATGCATCCCTCCGGCGTCGATATAATTCTTGGTGTATTTCTTCATTCTTTGAATATCAAAAACTCCATCTTTTGCGGCTTGCAGCGATCTGTCATTCATATCCGTAGCATAGATTCGAGACTTGTCATACAATCCTTCTTCATACAGCAATATGGCCATGGAATAGACTTCCTCCCCTGTTGAGCAGCCGGCATGCCATATGCGGATGTAAGGATAGGTGCGAAGTATAGGTACCACCTTCTCGCGAAAAGTCCGGAACAAGGAAGGGTCCCGGAACATTTCCGTGACTGGAATAGAAAGGGCGTACACCAGCCTTTCAAAGCAGGAGCGATCATGCAGCACCTTTTCCTGCAGTCCGGATATACTCTGCAGCTGTTCTACATGTACATGATGCCATATCCTTCTGCGCAGGGAAGGAAGTGCATAATTGCGAAAATCATAGCCGTATAACCGATGAATTCCCTCTAGCAGTAATTCAATCTCGATTAGCTCACGCTCGCTCTGATTCTCATCGTCAATAGCTTTATGCTCCTCTAATTGCGTATAATCACTTGATGTCATAGCACCAACTCCGATTTCTCTGAACTTATTTATCACGTGCTCATTATGAATACAGCCACACACGCATCAATGACAACAACTGATCGGTCTGGATCGGTTTTTTCACATAGTCGGACGCCCCGGCCTCAATACATTTGGAACGATCCTCTTTCATAGCCTTGGCTGTAAGAGCAATGATAGGCAGCTTCTTATACTCCGGCATTTCGCGAATCCTCCGCATCGCCTCGTACCCGTCCATCTCCGGCATCATCATATCCATCAGTACCAGATCAAAGTCTTTATGTTTCTGCAAAATATCCAGCGCCTCCCTGCCATTCTCGGCAAAGACTACGTTCATACGATAACCTTCAAGCACGCTGGACAGAGCAAAGACATTGCGAACATCATCATCGACGAGAAGTATTTTCTTCTTCTCAAACAACTCTTCCTTATTGTGCAGCTTCTGCAGAATCTTTCGTTTGTCCTCAGGCAGATCAGCCTCAACCCGATGAAGGAATAACGTGGTCTCATCCAGCAATCGCTCAGGAGACTTTACATCTTTAATAATGATGGATTCCGCATACTTTCTTAGCTTCATTTCTTCCTTACCATCCAGATCCTTGCCTGTATAGATGATAATCGGCAGATTCGTCAAATTCTCATTATCGCGAATCTTGTCCAGCAGTTGAAACCCTGTCATATCCGTCAGCATTAAATCAAGCACCATACAGTCATAGTGTCTGTTCATCAATTCTTGAATTGCCTCTCTGCCGGTTGAGACGGCCTTTATGACTACGTCATCATGTCCGATTAACGCCGTAATCGATTGTCGCTGGATAGCATCGTCCTCGACGACCAATAAATACTTAAGATCCTTCTCCGTATACGATTCAATATAGTTAAAAGCTTTTTCCAGCTGTTCCCTGGAAGACGGTTTCTTCAAATAAGCGATAGCCCCCATCATAAGCCCTTGTTTCACGTCATCAACGACAGAGATCACATGTACCGGAATATGTCTTGTAGCAGCACTACTCTTCAATTCATTCAAAATAGCCCAACCATCCATGACTGGCAGTTGAATATCGAGAATAATGGCTTCAGGCAAGTATTTACGGGCCATTTCCAGGCCTTCATCCCCCTGTACAGCAACGAGCGATTTAAATCCATGCTCATGCGACATATCCTGCAATATTTGAGCAAAATGAACATCATCCTCAATAATCAGCAGTATCTTATCATCCGCAGACAAATCGTCTCGATCATCGGCAGGCTTGCTAGGCTCTGGCAGTTCCAGCTCCGTTCCGGCAGGATGATGAGAATACGGTTCACTCTGGCCAAAAAGGACCGGCAGCTGATGTGCCGCCGCAACCTCCTTGTCTGAAATAAACAATTCAGGCGAAGGTTCCTTTGGCAAAAATAAAGTGAACTGACTCCCCTTCCCTTCTACAGACTCTACCGTAATACCGCCGCCAAGCAATTCGGCCAGACCTCGGCTTATGGATAGTCCTAGTCCTGTTCCTCCGTAATTCCGGCTTGTAGTACCGTCAACCTGCTGAAAGGCCCCAAAGACTAACTCGAGCTTATCCTCTGGTATACCAATGCCGGTGTCTTTCACCTTCAAAGCTATATATTCACTGCTGCTATCAAGGTAATGAGGTACATCCTCCGACTCTGCCAAATCAATAATGAGTGAAACATAACCACGGTTGGTAAATTTCAGGGCGTTGGAAAGCAAGTTGCGTATGATCTGCTTCACGCGATGTCCATCCGTACGAAGCTGCTCGGGAACGGAGTCGGCGACTTCAATTTGCAGACCAATATTGTTATCCATAGCTACCGGCCCATAATTTTGCTTAACGTACTCTGTGAGGTCATGTATGGTATACAGCTCTTCATGAATCTCCATCTTGCCCGCATCAACCTTGGACAAATCAAGGATCTCATCGATCATCTTAAGCAGGTCAGATCCTGAATTATGAATCGTTTGCGCATATTCCACCTGCTTAGGGGACAAATTATTCTCTTTGTTCTCATATAGAAGCTGCGAAAGAATTAATAAGCTGTTGAGCGGTGTCCGCAGCTCATGCGACATGTTGGCCAGAAACTCGGATTTATATTTACTGGTTACCGCAAGCTGGGAAGCATGCTGCTCCAACTCACGCTTCGTTTTCTCAATTTCGTTATTCTTCTCCTCTACACGATGAACCTGCTCTTCCAAAGCACGCGTCTTCGCAATCAGCTCCGTGTTGTAATGCTCAAGCTCTTCTTGCTGTCGCTGCAGCAGCTCTTCGGATCTTTTTAGAGCCTCTGTCTGTTTGCCAAGGTTCTCATTCGATCTGCGCAGTTCTTCCTGATGAGTCTGAAGTTCTTCGGATTGTACCTGGAGTTCCTCAGTCATAGCTTGAGATTCCCGCAGCAATTCCTCAACACGAATCCGTCCCATAATATTATTCAGAATAATCCCCAGGTTATCGGATAGTTTCGACAGCAGTTGTTCTTCCAATGGAGTAAACGAATTAAACTTTGCTAATTCCACTACCCCTAGGACTTCCTCCTCAAACATCACAGGATAAATTAAAATATGTGGTGGTGTCGCACCTCCCAGGCCAGACCGAACCGAGACATAATCAGCAGGAGCCTCTAGCAAAAAAATCGGTTTTTTGTCCATTGCTGCTTGTCCAATCAGGCCCTCGCCAATATTAAACACATCCCGAGACTCGATAGCATCATCCCGCGAATAGGATCCACATAATTGAAGCTTATTCGGATTCTCTTCCATACGTCTGATATAAAGAGTTCCATATCTCGCTCCAAGCACAGGTGTAAATTCACTGATAAACATTTGCGCGATCTCATCCAATGAATCTATACCATGCAGCAGTTCATTAATCCGGGCTAAATTCTTATTCAGCCAAGATTGATCCTCCTGATGCTTCATGTACCTACTCTCAATTTCTTGCTTTTCTATCAGATCCTCAGTCATCTCCTTGAAGGTAGTAGCAACCTCACCAATCTCGTCTTTCATCGGAACATGTGTTGACATTATTGCCTCAAGATTTCCCCGGGCGAAATGTCGTATCATCCCGCTAACGTTATAAAGTCCCCGGGCAATACTTGGGAGCACCCATAATACAACCCCAATTCCTACGAGTAAACCTAGCACCATGGTAATGATCATAATATTAATGGAACGGCTGTATTCCTGCTTTGTGTTCGCGATTTCCGTCTCAATCTGAGCGTCGAAATAATCCCTTGTATCGCTCAAAGCGTTCAACAGTTCATCCAGCAGCGCCTGACCATTAGAAATGCGATAGGACTGAGCACTTTCATACTGGCCTTTATCAAGCAAATCGAGCAAATTCCCCTCATAATTAACGAACTCATTAAAGAAAGTCTCATTGATTTTGATCAACCTGCGTTCCTCTGCTGTATCCACCATACTCTTAATCGCAGACAGGTACTGCATTGCGGATTCCTGCTTACTCTCAATCATCTTTCTTCCAGCCGTAATTTTTGCTTCATCCTGTATCTGCACTAAATTCGTTGAAATCCGGGCCAAATCATTAATATCACCGTGCATTCCGGTTGAATTCTTGATCATCAGATATCTTTCCGAGTAAATGCGGTCTAATTGTGAGTTCATGTACTTAAGACGATCTAAATGGATAAAACCGAGCACCAGGATAATCATCAATAGTAGGCTAAAGCCCAACAGAAGTTTGCTTCTAATCTTCAAATCACATCTCTCCTCCTATGAGCGAAATCCATACCAGGCATTTATCATCTTCACGTTCTCCAGATGAATCATCAGTAAATAATAATCTTTCCATTTCCTCACGGTCGTAGAGGGGTCGATCCAAAAGCGTTCTTTCCAGAAATTCAAATTGTTGTTCCGAAGTGCCTTCTAATCCTTCCACTAACCCATCCGTATACAACACAACTCGCCCATTCCCCTCATAATGGAGCGTTTGGGTTTCTGCCTCTAGCTTATCAAGCAATCCGACGGGTGGACAAACGGTCTCTAATCTAGTGACTGTTCCATCCTGATAGAACAAACCTGGCGGATGTCCCGCGTTTACATAATCTATTCTTTTATTCTTCGTATCTACCAATAGATAGATGGCTGTGAAATAGTACTGAATAAGCTGATTATCAATATGCAATTGGTTAAAACGTCGATTTAATTCCGATATAACCTGATCCGGCTCAACAAAGGAACTCATGATTCCTTTTAATAATGAAGCAATAAACATGCAAAATAACGATGAGGAAATACCATGTCCCATAATATCGAGTAGAATGACCCCATATTTCCCCTCTCCGAGTGGATACCAGGAGTATAAATCTCCCGCGAGCTCAAAGGATGGCTTGTATATGGCATCAATCTCTATCCCTGGCTCCTGAAGCGGAGAACTTAATACAGCATTCTGCACTAATGCAGCCAGCTTCAGCTCAGCTTGAATCCGCTGGTCTCTTTCTTTATGCCAGTCTTTCTCTTCTTTAAGTCGAATGGCTAGGCGAATGCGAGCCATAAGCTCTACCTTATTAATCGGTTTGGTTACATAGTCCACCGCACCAGCGTCCAACGCTTCGGCCAACTTACGTGAATCTCCAATAGCCGTTACCATGATGACCGGAATATCCTTCAATTTCTCATACCTCTGCAAAATCCGACAGGCCTCAATCCCATCTATTTCAGGCATCATCATATCAAGCAAAATCAGGTCGATGTCCGATGTTATCATATTCGTATCATCCTCGTTGCCCCTAATGCCTAATCTTTGAAACATTCCAAAAGCAGAAGTAGCATCAACTGTATCCTGATAGTTTTCCCGCTTAAGAATCTCACGAACCACCAATATATTTGTTGGATTGTCATCCACAATTAATATCCGCATATTAATCTCCTTACTTTCTCTACTTTTAGATCGTGTAATTTTATCTATGTGTAACTATAGCATTTTCCAATTGTTCCCTTCGTGCATTTTCGAAAGGGATAACTACAAGTGCGTGTTCAAAAAGGCCGGTTTTCAGCACCGAAGCTTATGCTTCCGATGTGCGTTTTTTTAAAACGCTTCAGTTGGATGAAGCTAGGGTCTGAGGAGCGGAGCTTCACGTTTTCGTAGAAAACGACCTCGGAAGCATTTGCTTGTAGTTTGTACGTGAGCACCTGAGATGTTTCCGTAGGGAACATGACTTCGTAAGCATTTACTTAGGCCCGGCTGAATTCAAGATTCGATGTCGAATAAGCTTTCAGTGTCTTCGTGATCAAAATTGGACTTTTTGAACAACCTCTATAAAAGTGCAAAATCGCTGATTTAAAAACTAAGATAAGGAATGGGCGCTTCTCGCCCATTCCTTATCCCTGATTTCAAATTCGTTTACCTATATGAACGAACTCAGACACGACTGACAATAACCAACACTTTACCAAGATCCAGTTCTCTTTCATAAAATTCTGCCTCGGATTGGGTAAAACCAAGAGAAACGATTTTCGCTCTAAGTTCATCGCCTCGAGATCGGAATATATTGGCAATCGCCGACAAAGCGCCTTCCTCTTCAATCCCTACCTCATTTGCCCTTGCAACCTCAGCAATCTCTCCAGTTCTATCTTCATCATGATCTATAACATAAATATTTTCGGAAAGATAACCGGCATTACGGAGTTCCTGAACTGCCTCCACCGCTTGTATACCGTTCTCAACCACTCTAGCATATGCTTTGTTATCGAATGTACTCATTGTACTCTCTCCTTTTCAATGAAAATGGTTGTGACTGTAGCCAAGACTATTACTAGCTTAATTGTATTTACCCTCGCTTATTTTCGATGAAACATATATTCACTTAAAATTTCTGAAATAACAAAGCTATATAAAAACAACTCCGTACTCATCCTGGAAAGATGAATTCGGAGTTGTCTTTAACCCATATAAAAGTGAAATGATATCAAGCACGATATTTCTGCCACATCGTGGCTGCAATATCTACCCATTTTACCCAACGCTGCTGCTGCCCACCTGAAGATTCATGGATTTTTTGATCCGCCGGGGCTTCTGCTTTAACCGCAGTCAGCTGTTCTGTCCGTTCTGATCGTGACGCTTTTGGTTTCTTCATCCTGCCGATCAGAGCAGTCGACACCTGCCTGGCAGCTACCGTAACTTCATTTAACACTTCACCTACATTTTTGACAGATTCCATAACCGGATCTATCTGCTCCATTTTATGCTGCAGGTCGATTGTGATCGTATTAGCTTGCCTGACCACCCCTTGAACCTCTGTACTTAGTTCATCAATCGTCTCTTTAATTTCTTGCAATGTCTCAGTTGTCTTGTTCAATGATTGTTGTGCCGACACTAAAGTCTTGACCAAAAATACGACAAGAACTGCAAAAGCGACAGCAATAACTGCAACGCTAATTTGCCAAATCATAACTCTCCCTCACCTTCTGCCTATGTCATTATTCCTTGTTACCCCTGGAGATTATTGACGAAACAATCCCAAAAGCCACCTTATGGTTCGGTAACGCACCGTGTCATAAGGTTGCCGGCTTATGTTTCAATCTTAAGGCTCCAGGTTTAATGGTAAAGCAAGTGAACATCAGCTTATCCATTATTGCGCGGTTAATTATGTATTTCGGTTCACTTAAGACTTTCACTTAACACTATACAATAATTTTCTATGAAAGGAAGGTATCTCATGTTAAAGTGGTCATTAATTTTTCTGATTATAGCTTTGGTTGCCGGTATATTCGGTTTCTTTAATATCGTTGCCGCTGCCACTTCCATCGCCAAGGTGCTATTCTTCATCTTCCTGATCCTATTCATCATTTCGCTAATCACAGGAAATCGAAGGAACTCCATAAGGTAGCATTACACTCAAATAGGCCCGCCTAAAATCAGGCGGGCCTATTTGTCGCTTTATGAAGATTGAAGATAATTAAAAAGTTCAAGTAAATCAAGTGTGAATTTTATTTGAATAGCCTTTCCTGGAAAATTCACTTCATTAATCGTGACCAATTTCGGAATATAGTCGGTCAAATGTATTGTCATCGCTTCAAGTCCAATTCTCTCAGGCGAAATCGATATATTTCTTACCTCTACGGAGCTAGGATTAAGCAGCAGTGTTCCATCAGCATATTCCACACTATATTTTGCGGTAGCCCCAAAGTTTACGAGTCCCCAAGCCCCATTCATGTTCGCGATAATCTGATTTCCATTCAGCTTGAAATCCGCTCCTATAATTTGAAATGGCAAATCATGCTCAGCGACATATTCCGTTAACCCCTTCTTTAATAAATTGTTCACATCGCTCTCAGTTAGGGTTAATTCGGTATTACGACTTTCAACCATTTCTACGAGCTTATTCTTCCAATTCAACTCTGAATAATTCATATCTAATGTGCGTGATGGCCGGATATAAAGCACGATAGCTGTAATTAGAACAACGAGCAAAATAATTATGCTGCCTATGATTAGCCTGCCTTTTTTCATTAGTGAAACCCTCTTTTTCTGATGTGATTTTTGCTTTTCCTGATTCTAACGCCTCTCTAAAGTTTAATACATGGATACAAGCATTTCAAAAATGATGAACCAAGGAGGTTTTATATCATGAAGAAACTTACAGTAATATTAACATCTATTATTTTCTCGGCCTTAGTTACAGGCGGCGCATCGGCGGACTATTCTATCAGTCCTGTGCAGCAAAATGATGAATGGGCCCCGTATATATCCGTTGCAGAGCCAAACCCGATCGAATTGTCCGCAATTACCGTGTTCTATGCTGCACCAGGAGGCAAATCATTGGGCTCTCTTGAACCACAGGTAGTCCGTCCAACCGGTAATATCCTCGGTGACTGGTTGCAGATTTACACTTGGTTCGGAGAGGCCTGGATCAATATTCCAGGGTATGTTCCTAGTTATTAATAGATAAATAAACGCCTTAACCTATTATTATCTGTAGGCTACATGACAAAAGAAGAAGGCTCTCCAAATCGGAGAGTCTTCTTCTTAATTTATAGCTCTAGTTAAGTTGTTCTATTTCAGTACGCTTCCTCCATACAGGAAACGATATTCCCACGAACCATCAAGCTGATCGATCCGCACTCCACCCGACTCCTTCGAATAGGTGTGGATCATTTTGCCGTCACCCAAATACATAGCTACATGGGTAATTGTCTGCTTGCTCTTGTCGACATTCTTATATGCTGCCGCAGATGAGCCCTTGTAGCTCATGAAGAAGATCAGATCGCCTGCCTTCAGCTTGCTAATGCTCGATACCGCCGTGCCGTTGTCCTTCACCCATGCCCCTTGCTTCCGCGAATCGGCGGGAAGCACGATCCCGAGTGCCTCTTTATAGGCCTGTCTTACAAAAGCAGAGCAATCAAATGTCGTCGTTGAATTGCGGTCCGATCCGTATTCATAGGGAGTCCCTAAATATTTCTTGCCTGTGCTGATAACTTTGGCAATCTTAGCCTGGTTGGATTCCGATACTCCATCATTTGAACCCGGAGCGGACCCTTTGAGCTGCAAGTATTTGCTTAAACTGCTCACATACCCGGTCTTCCCGTCCGACGTTCTCACTTTGTAGAAGCTGTCATTGCTCTTCTCCAGAATTGTAACTACCGTTCCCTTCTTGAGCATCGTGATTACCTTGCCGGAGGTGGTAGACGGAGCGGTTCGCAAATTCACCCCATAGATGACCGTTGCGCTTGTTTGCTCAGGTGCCGCAGGCACCGAATTTCCACCGCTAGCAGAGATGTATTTGCTGGACGAGCTGACATAGCCGGTCTTCCCGTCCGAAGTCTTCACTTTAAAGAAGTAATTGTTGCTATTCTCCAAAATAGTTACTGTTGTCCCCTTCTTCACCAGCCCGATAATTTTACCGGAAGTGGAAGGTTGATCGCGGAGATTGACACTGCTTACAATTTGTCCCTTCATCGACGTCTGCGTCGCAACTGAAGCTGCTGATGCCCTGTCCTGTACAGCCGTGTAAGAGGTAGTTAGTAGAATTGCGCTCAATATCAGGATTGTCGTGCTGCGTTTCATAGTTGCCTCCTTGTGGATGATATTGGTCAGATTAGACGAATATTATATAAGTCGCCTTTCTCTGGACTCGTCCCCATTATATCCCTTATCGAATTTTGTCTAAATGCGTCGATTTTCGTGTTATGTATTTCTTTTACGACAAAATGCCTAAATTCCACTCCAAAAAGAAGGACATATTACCCACAAACCCAATAATAACCAACACTACTTCAAATTCTATAATAAAAAAAGCCGACAGAGCTCTTTCTGCCGACTTCGCTTATGTGCGATATACTATTTTATTGAAATTTGAGCTTCTACTCTACTTGTTCAGCCTCTTCTTCTCCGGGTTCTACATGTACATGGACATGCATCACATTCTTGGTCCGACTCATCCGCTCTTCCACCGTATCACAAATTTTGTGGCCCTCAAGCACAGTTAAATGTGGATCAACCTCGATTACCACATCGACGAGAACGTGGTTGCCATGGACACGTGCCTTCAGATCCTTAATCCTCTCCACCCCTGGAATCCGCGAGATCGTCCCGCGCAGGTCCCCAAGCTGTTCCTCATCAAAGCCGTCCGTCAACCGATATGTCGAGTCCCTGAATATGTCCCAAGCGGTCTTGCATATCAACACCCCTACCGCCAGAGCGGCTACGATATCAAGCCATGGCATACCGAATTGCGCCCCAATAATTCCTACAGCCGCTCCTACACTAACCAGGGCGTCTGAGAAATTGTCCTTAGCCGCCGCCATTAGCGCCTGATTGTTAATCTGCTGAGCCAGTCCGCGATTATATAAGTATACGCCGCCCATCACAACAGCACAGATGATGGCTATCCCCGCAGACCATAAATCAGGCTTCGTCTCATTCCCCGCGAATAGCGAGCGGATCGCCCCGATTATTACCTGAATTCCAACCATCGCCATAATGAAAGAAGCTATAAGTGCGGCCACGGTCTCCGCACGAAAATGCCCGTACGCATGATCAGAGTCTGGCGGTTTCTGCGAAATCCGCAACCCGATTAATACAGCGAGCGAAGCGACAATATCCGTTAAATTGTTGAATCCGTCCGCGAGCAGCGCGCTCGAAGCGAATATATAACCACTAATCAGCTTAAAAGCAGACAATGTTACGTAGGCTGCGATGCTTAACCAAGCCCCGCGTTCGCCTTTCCGTATATCCTCGTATACATTCAAGCCCCACACCTCCATACTTGCCTTACAAACTACAACACTATTAGTGAACGGTTCAAAAACTACCTCTAATATCAAAAGGGTTACTACATCGTACCAGATGAAAATCGTGTGGGTCTATAGAAACAGTGTTGCACCAAGGAAAAGTCAGCTGAGACCGCCCGAAACTCCCCATTTTGCGTACTTTTCAATTTAAATCATCATTCCCGTTGTTCCCCTTTTTAAAAACGTATACAATAAAGTCAAGCTTGTTCTTGAACCAGAAGGGGATGATATCGATGACAGAAAATAATGAGCCTCGTAAGATTGACTTGGCCGAAGCAATGCGCCAGAAACTTCAGCAAAAAAAGGAGCAGCAGGCGGCCAACAAACCAGGGGCCAAAAATGCCAATCAAATAAAAACACTTAAGAGTCAAAACAACAAAAAGCCGAACAACCAGCGCCGCCGTACTGGCGGATCATAGGCAACTATTACAATGAGAACAAAGACAAAGAGCCGAGAACCCGTCTATTTTAGACAGTTCCCGGCTCTTTTGATTTATGCGAATCTCTCTTCCGATATTCAAGTTGCAGAACAAAAGGTCGAAGGATTGTTAAGCTTCTTCAGGATACATGCTCTTGCGCAGAGCCTGAATCTCTTCGCTCTCCAAGTACTCATCATAGCTCATAATACGATCGATGATTCCGCTTGGCGTAATCTCGATAATGCGGTTGGCGATCGTCTGAATGAATTGATGGTCATGGGAAGTGAACAGAATTGTTCCATCAAAATCGATTAATCCGTTATTCAGCGCCGTGATCGATTCCAAATCAAGGTGGTTGGTCGGCTCATCGAACAACAGCACGTTAGCGCCATTCAACATCATCTTCGCCAGCATACAGCGCACCTTCTCGCCCCCGGACAGTACCGAAGCCTTCTTGAGTGCCTCTTCACCAGAGAATAACATCCGGCCGAGGAAGCCACGCAAGAATGTCTCATCCTGATCATTGGAATATTGGCGCAGCCAATCCACGAGATTCATCTCCACCCCATCGAAATAGCTGGAATTATCCTTAGGGAAATAAGCCTGAGATGTCGTTACGCCCCAGCTGTATTCGCCGGAATCCACTTCAAGCTCGCCCATCAGCACTTGGAACAACGTCGTCTTCGGCAGACCATTCGGTCCGACAAAAGCGATCTTATCGCCTTTGTTCACCACAAAGCTGACATTATCCAGTATTTTCTCGTTCTCTACCATCTTCGTAACGCCGTCTACGGTCAGCAACTGCTTGCCTGCCTCGCGTTCACCCTTGAAGTGCAGAAACGGATATTTACGGTTCGAAGGACGGATGTCATCGAGTGTAATTTTGTCGAGCTGCTTCTTACGGGAAGTTGCCTGCTTCGATTTCGAGGCATTCGCCGAGAAGCGCTGAATAAAGGCTTGCAGCTCTTTGATCTTCTCTTCCTTCTTCTTGTTCGCGTCGCGCTGCAACTGCTGCGCGAGCTGGCTGGATTCATACCAGAAGTCATAGTTGCCGACATAGAGCTGGATTTTACCAAAGTCGATATCAGCGATGTGTGTACACACTTTATTCAGGAAGTGACGGTCGTGGGATACAACGATAACTGTGCCTTCATAATCCATAAGGAAGTTCTCAAGCCACTGAATCGATTCCAAGTCCAAATGGTTAGTAGGCTCGTCAAGCAGCAAATTGTTCGGGCGTCCGAACAAAGCCTGGGCCAGGAGAACGCGGACCTTCTCATTCCCGCTGAGCTCTGACATTTTCTTATCATGCATTTCACGCGCAATACCAAGACCAATCAGCAATGCAGCAGCATCTGGTTCAGCATCCCAGCCATTCAGCTCGGCAAATTCGCCTTCCAGCTCACCGGCACGCATACCATCTTCCTCGGAGAAATCCGCCTTGGCATACAGGGCATCCTTCTCTTTCATAATCGAATACAGGCGCTCATGTCCCATAATTACAGTCTCCAACACAGGAAACTCATCATATTCATAATGGTTCTGCTTGAGGACTGCCATCCGCTCATTCGGCGTCATGAATACTTCGCCTTGATTCGGTTCAATTTCGCCGGACAGAATCTTCAGGAACGTCGATTTGCCCGCTCCGTTTGCCCCAATCAGGCCGTAGCAGTTGCCTGCCGTGAATTTTATATTTACATCCTCAAAAAGTGCTCGTTTTCCATAACGGAGCGTTACACCGCTAGTACTTATCATTTAGGCATTACCATCCTTTTTAAATAATGACACTACTGGTTCAACATTATAACATAGTTCCAGTTATAAGTTGAGTGATTCAAGGCGATCAGGAACGACTCTACAAAAAAAATAAGGCGACCGCTTCTCTTACGGCCACCTCAATGTCTCTCCATGGTGCAATACGCGAATCTGTTCCTCTGGAATGCCGCGGCGAGTCCGGTCCGCTTCAAGTCGATCCAGCGCCTCGCGCGCCGTATCATCCGCCAGCCTGAACGTGCCATAATGCATCGGCACCATCAGTTTGGCCCGAACGTCCTCAAACGCCTGCAGCGCCTCTTCCGGTGTCGTATGCTGGGAGGTCATGAACCATTCCGGCTCATAAGCACCGATCGGCAAGAGAGCGATGTCGATCTCAAAGCGCTGGCCGATCTCAGCGAACCCTCTGAAATATCCGCTATCGCCAGCAAAATACACGATAGGATGCTTCTGCAATCTCGCCTCTGCCGTCTCACCACACAACTCAAGCACGAATCCGCCCCAATGCGACGTGTTCGTATCCCATGGGGTTCGGCGTGTCCAGTGCTGGGTAGGGACAAATGTGATCTTCACATTGTCAAGCTGCAGCTCCTCCCACCAGCCGAGCTCATAAGTGCGCTCGAAGCCTTTGCGAACCATTTTACGCTTTAACCCGCTGGGGACGACGAGCTTTGTCTTGCTCCCATATAATCTACGGATTGAAGCTAAATGCATATGATCATAATGAGAATGAGATATAAGAATGACGTCAATCTCCGGAATGTCCTGCAGCGGTATTCCCGGGGTGCCTAACCTCCGCTGGAATCCCATCCGCTTAGCCCAGACCGGGTCGGTAACTAGATTCAAACCTGCATACTGAATTAGGAAGGTTGCATGCCCAATCCAGGTAACGGATAGTTCAGAGCGGTTTCCCTTCAAAAAAGCCAGATCCGGGGGGAAATTAGGAATGACGTACGAATAATCCTTACGCTTTCTACGGCGTTCATCCCGCCACTGCTTGAACTGCTTCAGTGTCCGGTCTGTCCCGACATTGTCCAAATTGTTGTAACGCTTCCTTGCCATCTTGTATTGGCTCCTCCTTCCAGTCCCCTTCATCCTATGAGAGCCATTGAAATTCCGCCTGTACGACTTAACCCTATTGTAAAACAACTATCCCGTCATTCCAAATTTCAATTTCAATCCGAGGGATCTTTATACCGGAATGAATACAGAAACAGAAAAGCGACGGCAATGACAATCACCAGCTCAGGAGCTACGAAAATAATAAATTTCTCCATGCTCTCCTATCCTTTCTTTGGCGAACTGCCGCGCACGTATTTGGCATCAAACAAGAACAACCGGAGCAGGATGATCAGCGAAGGAATAAGCACGAACAGCCCGGCGATAAAAACAGTAATTAAGGCCACTGCCATCGTCTCATTGGTGAAGCTCTCATGAATGCTGACTTGCTTATACAGAATATACGGCAGATGAGAATGACCATAGCCATACCAGGCGAACCCGAACTGCAACATGACAAGTATGAAGGTCCAGCCAAGGTTCCTCCGCTTCCATACCAGATAGACAGCAACCAGGTAGCAGATCAGTGAGAGAATGAACACCCAGGCGATGCCTAGCATATTGCTGAAATGCTCGGGATTCTGCCTGTTGATTTGGAAGAAGGCGAATACACAGGCAAGAATAGTCGGACCGCTCCACCAGAGCGCATAACCACGCAGCACTTCAAAGGCTGCACGGTCCCCCGCTTTGTCTGCATAGTAGGTCAGGAACATCGCGGAGATATAGAGCACAGATACGAGCGCTAGGATGATGACCGACCAGGTATACGGATTGCTGAAGAAGGAGCCCCAGTTCAGATGTACCTTATTATTTACCTCCGTAATGATGCCGCCTTCGGAAATGGCCAGTATCGTAGAGAGAGCCGCAGGGATTAGAAGGCCGGTCGCTCCATAGATCGCCATGTATATTTTGTTGTCTTCTTTACTGCTGCCATAAGTATTATAGGCATAGTAGGCACCCCGAAGTGCAAGCAGCACTGTCACCAGACTGCCGGGAATGAGCAGCGCCGTGCCGTAAAAATAAGCAGAGTCGGGAAAGAAGCCGACAAGGCCAACCACGAAGAAGATTAGAAATACGTTGGTGACTTCCCATACCGGGGACAAATAGCGCTGGATAATGCTATGCACCTTGTTCTCATGTCCCGTAATCACGCTGTAATAGCTAAAAAATCCCGCTCCGAAATCGACAGAGGCAACGATTAAATATCCGAACAGAAACGTCCACAGTACCGTGATACCGACCAATTCATAGCTCATTTTACCGTTCCTCCTTCAATCCCAAGCTCACGCATTTCATCAACGACATCCTTGCTGCGGAACAATCTGGCTAACACGATGACGCATGAGCCGCACAGCACGATGTACAGCAATGCGAACAGTAGGAGCATAGAGCCTACGCTATTCGAGGTCGTCGCCGCTTCTCCCACCTTCATATACCCGCGCACAATCCAGGGTTGACGGCCAAATTCGGCAAACAGCCAGCCTAACTCAATCGCTACGACCGCCAGTGGTCCCAGCAGCAAGATACCGAGCAGCAGCCACTTCGGATATCCGCCATGCCGGTTCCCAGGCAGCAAACGCCTGATCATATATAGGAATGGGATCAGAACAAGCAGTATACCAATCGTCACCTTCAAATCAAACATATAGTGAATGAATAGAGGCGGACGTTCGTCCTCCGGGAATTCATTCAACCCGATCACCTTCGTATCCGGCTTATTCCCGGCTAGAATACTGAGTGCATAAGGGATTTCAAGCCCGTACCTGACTTTATTGTTCTCATCCAACACGCCGCCAAAGACTAAGGGCGCCTCTCGCCTCGTCTCGAAATGCCATTCAGCGGCAGCTAGCTTCTCCGGCTGATACTTGGCCAGGAACTTGCCCGAGAAATCTCCGATGATCGCTGTGGACAGAGCAAATATGAAGGCGGACGTTACCGTCAGCTTCAACGCTTTTTTGAAATAGGCCTCCTTCCGCCCCATCAGCAAGCTGTAAGCAGCGACCCCCGCCAATAGACAAGCACTCACCGTATAGGAAGAAGCAAGTACGTGGGATACCTTGGTCGGTGTAGCCGGATTGAACATGGCGACGAGCGGATGCACGTCGGTAAATACTCCGTTCTTGAGTGTGAAGCCCTGCGGCGTATTCATAAATGCGTTCAAAGTCGTTATAAAAAAGGCTGAGGCGGACGATCCGATCGCTACGGGGATCAATAGAAGCAAGTGCAGCATCGGACGCTTGAAGCGATCCCAGGTATACAAATAAATCCCGAGGAAGATTGCTTCAATGAAAAAAGCGAATGTCTCCATAAAGAGCGGCAGAGCGATAGCATGTCCTGCTACACGCATAAAGGTCGGCCAGAGCAGGCTAAGCTGCAGCCCGATCGATGTCCCGGTAACGACACCGACTGCAACGGAGATCACGAAGCCGCGCGCCCATCTTCGAGCCAGCAAGGAATATTGAGGATCCTGGGTCTGAATCCCTCTCCACTCCGCCAGTGCGATCATTAACGGTACACCAACGCCAAGCGAAGCAAACACGATATGTACGAACAGGGTAAGTCCGGTAAGAATACGACTGAGCGTAACCGGATCATAAGACATGACGATCTTCCTCTCTAGTTGAACATAGTGGTCTGCAGGATGAGCCTTCTATATCAATAGTAATTCAGAAATCTCAGCAGGCTCTTGATGAAGGCATACAGCATAATAACTGCTATCACAAGGCTGACCAGCGCCAGCTTCTTCTCCTGTCTTCTCGAACTCATGATCCTGCCCCCTTAAATTTCCATAAGCTTATTGTGTCTTTCATGTTCCTTTTTATTCCTGAATACAACGCAAAGGGCTGCCCCTAACGGGACAGCCCCACGATTGTCATATGGCTGGAACATGGCCTTACTTATCGTATGTCAACTTCTCCATCATTCGATTCAGCACAGCGGCACTCTCGGCTCTTGTCGCATTCAACTTCGGCGCAAATTGATTGCGACTGTCGCCGCAATCCTATGCCGACTTTACCGTTTTCCAGAATCAAAAGGCTCTCCGACAGCCTTCGGTGCATTGGACGATTTCGAGAAGATAACCAAGGCGATCAGTGTCACCACATAAGGGAGAATCTTAAGAATGACTGGCGGGAATACGGCCAGCGACGGAATGACCTGCGATACGTTAGCTACGGTGCTGGCGAAGCCGAAGAATAGGGTTGCCAGCAAGATGCCCATCGGCTTCCATTGACCGAAAATTAACGAAGCCAAGGCAAGGAAACCAAGGCCCGCCACATTCCCGGTAAACTCTCCCGAGTAAGTCAATAGAATTGTCGCCCCGCCCAGCCCGGCAAATGCCCCGGAGATCATAACGCCGATATAACGCATCGCTCTCACACGGATACCTGCTGCTTCAGCAGCATGCGGATGCTCACCACAAGAACGAAGACGGAGGCCAAATGGCGTCTTGTACAGCAGAAATGCACTGACTAAGAGAATGATTACGACTAACAATGTCGACGCATACATTTTGGTGAAGAACAAGTCCCCAATGATTGGAATCTTGGATAGCCCAGGGAAATTAAAAGGCATGAAGCCCTGTGTGATCCGAATATTCCCGCTACCGGTCATATTACGTGCCAGGAAGATGGTCAATGCGCCGGCAATCATATTGATTGCCGTACCACTAATAATCTGATTAGCGCTCAGATTGATACTCGCAAAGGCATGCAACAATGAGAATAATGCGCTTACCACAGCAGCAGCCAGCAGTCCTACCCACAGAACCCACCACGAGCCCAGATAATGTTCCTGTAGCTTCGATACGACAAAAGCGCCGGTAAATGAACCGACAATCATCAAACCGTCGAGACCGATATTCACGACCCCGCTTCGTTCACTGAACAATGCGCCCAGGGCGGTAATCAAAAGCGGGATAGTGAACACGATAGCATACGGAAAAATCTGTTCAAGCGTTGTCCACATGGTCTTGTTCCCCCTGCTTTTTATTTGCTGCACGACGCACCTTCAGCTTGCGAATCAGTCGTTCGATAAGAATGCTTGTCGCGGCAAAATAAATAATGATGGCGATGATAGTATCAGCAATTTCTGGCGGGATTTCAGTCATGGCATTCATGAATCCCCTACCGGAATATAACAGGCCGAAGAACAGGGCCGACATTAATACGCCCAATGGTGTATTGCTGCCAAGCAACGCAACAGCAATGCCGTCAAAACCTTGGGTTGGCAAAATACCGATCTGAATGCTCGACGCATTCCCTGTGTATTGTGCAACCCCTGCCAGGCCGGCGATACCACCAGAAATAAACATAGACAGCACAATGCTCCGTTTAACAGCAATGCCTGCATATTCAGCCGCGTGACGGTTGAATCCGACCGCCTTCAGCTCATAACCAAGCGTCGTCTTGTTAATCAGGAATGCGACCAACAGCACGGCGATTACCGCGACAAAAAAGCCCAGATTGATGTAAGATCCTTGGAATAAGTCGCTTAGCCACTGCTGATGCAACATCGCTTCTGGCGGGAGCTGACGCGATTCTGTCTCCAGGCTCGTTCCTTTGAAATAAGCTGGAACGACATAATATACCGTCCAGTAGGCAATCCAGTTCATCATGATCGTAGATACAACTTCATGCACGTTATATTTGGCCTTCAAGAAGCCCGGGATCACAGCCCACAGAGCACCGCCGATAAACCCGATGATTATCATCAACGGCAGAAGAATCGCACTAGGCAGATGCAGTGTTAAACCTATGGCTGTAGCAGAGAAGCCACCGATAAGCATCTGTCCAGCCGCTCCGATATTAAACAATCCGGTACGGAACGCGAACGCAACTGATAAACCTGTCAGGATAAGCGGAGTTGCAGTCGCCAGCGTATTTCCGATCCTTTCCGGGTTCTTCAGTCCGCCCTGGATGAGATACATATACCCTTCTACCGGATTATGACCAGTCACCGCCATAAGCAATGCCCCTGCGATAAGTCCGAACAGAACGGCAAGCAACGATTTAACGCTGTTATTCATGCGGTGCCCTCCTCCTTATGATACCCGGCCATCATCAGCCCGAGCTCTCTTTCGTTCGTTTCGGAGGCATTGACAATCCCTATCAGTTCGCCATTATTAATAACCGCGATACGATCAGCCAGATTCATTACTTCATCTAGCTCCAACGAGACGAGTAGAACGGCTTTGCCCCTATCTCGCTGCTCCACAAGGCGCTTGTGAATATACTCGATAGAGCCTACATCAAGCCCCCGGGTCGGTTGAACCGCAATCAGAAGGTCGGGATCGCGTTCTACTTCTCGTCCGATAATCGCCTTCTGCTGGTTGCCTCCTGACATCGAGCGAACGATTGAACTTCCGCCTGTTCCTGACCGAACATCGAAGCTTTGAATAATATGCTCTGCATGCTCACTGATCGCTGCTGACTGAAGTAGACCCTTCTTGGAGTATGGCTGCCGATTGTACACTTCAAGAATTAGATTCTCCTCGAGCGTGTAATCCAGCACTAGTCCCCGCTTCTGGCGGTCCTCAGGAATATGTCCAATTCCACTGTCGTTGCGCTGGCGAATGGACAAGTCATTTAGAGTCTTTCCATTTAAGGTTATGGTCCCGCTCTCCACCGGACGAAGACCAGTAATAGCTTCAATTAGCTCAGACTGCCCATTGCCATCTACCCCTGCAATCCCTAATATCTCGCCGGCTTGTAGACTAAGACTGAAGGATTTAAGCGCTTCGACCTTCTTACTGTTCTTCACCGTGAGCGATTGGATCTCAAGCACGGTTTTACCCGGCTTGCTCTCTTCTTTGTCTACCTTGAAGGAGACGCTGCGTCCTACCATCATTTCAGCCATTTCTTCGCGGCTGGTGTCGGCAACATTCACTGTTCCGATCGTCTTCCCACGGCGAATAACGGTGCATCGGTCTGCGACTGCTTTGATCTCCTTCAGCTTGTGGGTAATCAAAATAATAGACTTACCTTCATTAACCAGATTCTTCATGATATCCTGCAGGTCTTTGATCTCCTGTGGAGTCAACACTGCGGTCGGCTCGTCGAAGATGAGTACTTCCGCATCGCGGTATAACATCTTAAGAATCTCAACCCTCTGCTGCATGCCCACCGAAATATCTTCGATCTTGGCATAGGGGTCTACATTGAGGCCGTATTTCTTGGACAGTTCCTCTACCCGCTTGGCAGCGGTTCTCACGTCCAGGCCGAAGAAAAATTTGCGAGTCTCACTGCCTAGAATAATATTCTCGGTCACGGTAAATGGCTCAACCAGCTTGAAATGCTGGTGCACCATCCCGATGCCAAGCTTGTTCGCCACATTCGGATTCGAAATCCGCACTTCCTGGCCTTTAACCTTAATAACTCCACGGTCAGGCTGATACATTCCGAACAGGATGCTCATCAACGTTGATTTGCCTGCCCCGTTCTCACCCAGCAGGGCATGAATCTCGCCCTTCTGCAGCCTAATCGTAATGTCATCATTGGCAACGATACCCGGAAATTCCTTGCGGATGCCCACCATCTCGACAACATAGTCCATGGTATAGGGATCTCTCCTTCATTAATAGTAAGTTTTGTGTGGTTCGGAAGTTAACCAGAAAAACGCCAATCGACGCACCTCAACGAGAAAGACCTCGGCAAATGGTCAATTTGCTTGCGATATCAGGATGTATACCCTTGCTGCATATTCTCTTCGTTACCTTAAAAAAAGACGGAGGAAACTCCGTCTTTTTTATTAAACTCGATGTCGCTTGCTTCTAGGATTACGTCGATTCAATTGATCCGTGATAGGGATTACTTAATCAGGTCGCCTTGCTCCCCAGCTACAGTAATTTCTCCGGATTTAATCTTGCCATATACTTCGTCCACTTGCTTAAGAATGTCATCGCTAAGGTTCGGGTTCTTCTCTGGCAGGCCTACGCCATCACTCTTCGCATCAAGCGTAAGTGTCTGTCCGCCTGGGAACTTGCCTTCCAGCTCTGCCTTAATCATGTCATAAGCAGCCTGGTCAATCTTCTTGACAGCGGAAGTAAGAATAACTGATTTGTCTCCTTCATAGATGCCGTCTTGATATTGGTCAACGTCAACGCCTACGACCCAAACGTCTGAACCGTTCTTAACACGGGTCTTCGTCTCGTTGATAGCGCCTACACCTACGCCGCCTGCAGCTGCGAAAATAACGTTTACGCCGCGGTCATACATTTGTGCAGCGAGCTGGCTGCCTGCTGCAACGTTATCGAAGGAACCTTGGTATACCACGTTCTCTTTGTTGATCACGAGTTTCGTACCTAGATTTTCATTTGCATACTTCACACCCTGCTGGAAGCCCCAGTTGAACTTCTGTACAGGAGGAATTTCCATACCGCCGATAAAGCCGGCTTGCCCGTCCTTCACGTGCAGAGCCGCCGCTACACCAGCCAAGAATCCTGCTTCATGTTCCGCGAAGAAGATAGAAACGGTGTTCTCTTTTACGACCGGCTCAGCACCTTGCTCCCCAGAGTTTGGTGCTCCGTCGATAAGAACGAATTTAGCATCAGTATATTTGTCTTGAGCACTAAAAATAGCGGTTTCAAATTTGAAGCCAGGTGTTACGATAAATTTGAAGCCTGCATCGTACAGATTACCGATCTCTTTCGAATAATCTGCTTCCGTTGTTCCGGCTGGTTTCAAGTATTTGTAATCCACCTTGAAATCCTTGTTAGCCATCACGATGCCCTCATAGGTACCTTGGTTAAAAGACTTGTCATCGATAGTTCCAGCGTCCGTAACCATCCCGACCTTGAAGTTCGCTTTAGGTGTATTTCCTCCACCGTTGCCGCTGGATTCCGATGTCGATTTATCCCCGCATCCCGCCAACATGGTGACCGATAACACCACACTTAATAAAGCTATGACCCCTTTTTTCATTAAGGACAACCCTCCTATGAATATATGCACAAATGAAATGATAGATTCGTGCTACCTACAATATATTAATAAATTTTACTCTTTTCAACATGAATTCGTAGGATTGCATCAAACTGCATCAATACCGCGGTAAATCATTCAAGTCCCTATTGGAGAAATTATGTAAAAAACACCTTGAACGAATGCTCACATTTTTCCAAAGTTTAATTTACCAATTCCTTTAGCTGGCTTGGGATTCACGGCTTATTAAGGTAGAATAAATATAAATAGCGCGAATTCAAAAATTCAAACTTTTAATTTCTTTGTGAAGGGAGAATTGTGAACAAATTATGAAAATTATTTTTATAGAACCGACCCCTAGCCCCAACTCTATGAAGCTTCATCTAGATGAGAGCCTGGAGCCGGGAATTCGCAGAACATACACATTGGACAATGAACGCTCCGCTCCGGCCTGGATCAGACAAATGCTGAACATCCCAGGGGTGAAGAGCGTCTTCCACACCGCGGATTTCGTAGCATTGGATCGTAAGGGTGGTGCAGACTGGGCCGCAATTCTGGCCGCCGTCCAAGAACAATTCGGCCAGGATCATGTGGAATCCGCCTGGAATCCGGAGGATGGAGAAGCCCATGGCTTCGGCGAGGCACAAGTATTCGTGCAATTCTTCCGTGGTATTCCAATGCAGATTCGTGTTAAATCTGGCAATCAAGAGGAGCGTATTGGACTATCCTCCCGTTTTGTTGATGCCGTCACTGAGGTCGCCAGCGCCACATTGATTAAAGAGCGCAAGCTGGTCGACTACGGTGTGCGTTATGGCGAATTGCCAGATATCGCCCGCGAAGTAGAGCAGGAGCTTGAAGCTGCTTATCCGGCTGAACGGCTGCAGGAGATCGTGAGTCAAGCGATTGCCCATGGCCATAGCGATGCCGAATTTGTCGAGCATCGCCGCGTGCTCAGTTTAGCTGAGGTTGAGGAACAAATGCAAGATAGCGACTGGCATGTGCGATATGCCGGACTTGAAGCACTGCAGCAGCCAGGACCAGAAGCGATGCCTCTGCTTACAGAGGCACTGCGTGACAAACAGATGCAGGTCCGCCGTCTGGTGGTCGTCTACCTTGGCGACATCCGTACGCCAGAAGCAATGGAACTGCTCTACGAGGCGCTGCGCGATGCTTCCGCAGCTGTTCGCCGTACCGCTGGCGATACGCTGTCCGATATCGGCGATCCGGCTGCGACAGGGCCAATGATCGAGGCGCTGCAGGACAAGAGCAAGCTGGTCCGCTGGCGGGCGGCGCGCTTCCTGTACGAGGCGGGCACCGACGAGGCGCTTGAGGCATTGCGTGCCGCAGTTGGTGATCCCGAATTCGAGGTCGGCCTACAGGCCAGAATGGCCGTGGAGCGGATCGAATCCGGAGAACAGGCCGCCGGCACCGTCTGGCAGCAAATGGCGAAGCGCGATAGATAACGACAGTCAATTTTTAGTGGTTGCCCTACCAGATGGCATAAGATATACTTGCTAGTGTTGTAGCAACTGAATATTTTTTAGCCTCATCATTGCAGGTGAGGTAGAGGTCGCAACTGTGAAGAGTATACCGGAGGAGGCGTATGAAGCCGCCTATGAATCCGGAGGAAAGGCACCGTTGCCGAAGCGTTCAATCAGCTTCAATCCGATTGAGACGCTGGGGCTGTCATCGAAAGAGACAGAACTGTCACAATTTCTTATACCATGTGGGAAATTGTGTTGAGCTATCTTCATGAAGGAATGGTGCGGAGATTTCGTGTATATATTACATGTCCATAACAGGACCGCGGATATTCTTCCGTGGTCCTTTTCTATTTTCCAACAGCTGCGGCCTCTGAGAGTGGGTTCCTGAAGAAGGATTAACACTATTTTCTCTGAACCCGAATGTAAAACACTGTTTTATGGAACATTCATCTTAAGGAGTGCTGTTCAATGAGTAATCAACCTAGCAAGACAAATTCGTCGTCTCTTAAACCGGGACTCAAAGCGAGACATATGACGATGATCGCCCTCGGCGGTTCAATCGGAACGGGCTTGTTCCTCGCCAGCGGCGGCGCCATTGCCTCCGCAGGTCCGGGCGGAGCCCTGCTGGCTTATGCAGCAGTCGGCATCATGGTCTACTTCCTCATGACCAGTCTGGGAGAACTGGCCACATATATACCAGACTCCGGGTCCTTCGAGACCTATGCCTCCCGCTTCGTTGATCCGTCCCTTGGCTTCGCCATGGGCTGGAATTTTTGGTACAACTGGGCAATCACGATTGCAGCCGAGCTGTCGGCTGCCACGCTTATTATGAAATACTGGTTCCCGAACAGCTCCTCTTTTGTCTGGAGCTTCCTGTTCCTGGCCTTGATCTTCGGGCTGAACGTATTGTCTGTCAAAGGCTACGGGGAATCAGAGTATTGGTTCGCCATCATTAAGATTGTTGTCGTCATCGTGTTCCTAATTGTCGGCGTTGCTATGATCTTAGGCATCTTAGGCGGCGAAGCTGTCGGCTTCAAAAACTTCACGATCGGGGATGCGCCATTTCATGGCGGGTTCTTCACCTTCCTTGGCGTATTTATGGCCGCAGGCTTCTCCTTCCAGGGCACTGAGATGATCGGGGTTGCTGCCGGAGAAAGTAATAACCCGCGGGAGCATGTCCCACGGGCGATCCGTCAAGTATTCTGGCGTATCCTGCTGTTCTATATTTTCGCGATCCTAGTGATTGGACTCCTGATTCCATACACGAATCCAAACCTGCTCAAGAGCGGGATCGACAGTATCGGCGTCAGTCCGTTCACCCTTGTATTCGAGCGAGCTGGTCTGGCCTTCGCCGCTTCAGCAATGAACGCGGTCATCCTAACTTCGGTGCTATCCGCTGGCAACTCGGGAATGTACGCTTCTTCACGCGTTCTCTATTCCCTGGCCAAGCGCGGTAAAGCTCCTCAATTCCTAGGCAGGCTGAACCGTCACGGCATCCCGATGAATGCTCTCCTGCTGACGACAGCAGTCGGCATGATCGCTTTCTTGGCTTCGCTGTTTGGTGATGGTGTTGTCTACACCTGGCTGCTGAATGCATCCGGAATGTGCGGCTTCATCACTTGGCTTGGCATCGCCATTAGCCATTACCGGTTCCGCCGTGCCTTCATGGCTCAAGGCCATGATCTGAATGAACTGCCGTATAGAGCAAAATGGTTCCCATTCGGCCCTATCTTTGCGTTCATTCTGTGTCTGATCGTTATTATTGGACAGAGCATGTCCCTGATCACGGAACATGGCTTTGATTGGCAAGGCTTAATAGCGGCATATGTTACGATCCCGGTCTTCCTAATCGTCTGGCTCGGGTATAAATGGAAACATCATATTAAGCTTGTCCCACTCAAGGAATGTGATCTCTCCTCCCCTACTCGCGGCAAGCAATAAGCGAGCTATTCCCAATGAATCTCCACCTGGAGATCATCGGTCCCATAGAGCGGAGACGCTAAATAGCTAATATTATCGATCGACAGATCATATAAACTAACCAGATCCTGAAGCAACTGTCTCTCAGAGCCGTTATAACGTACCGTAATGGTCGTTTTCCCGGCTTTGAGACTTTGCTTCACTTTTTTTTGCATGGCAACTGAATCGGTTATCGCGGCATTTGGGTAATACAGGTTATAACCGAGCTGCTCCTCAAGCGTATGATACACATCCCTCTTATCTTCGCCCTGTATTGCTAAAGAACGCAGGCTATCATGGTACAGTGTCGATGCCGCAGGATAAAGCTTGGTCCACTGGTGATCCTGCCTCATTTGTTCATCGGTAAGCAAATAATAGTTGTACCTGACTCGTTCCGGGTTATCCGGCGAAGGATCATCCCAGGTCGTATCCAGGTGATACCACAAGTTATCTAGACTAACGAGGTTCCAAGCATGAAGCTGCCCCCCCGCAGTACCTTCTACGATCATACTGTTGAATCCAGCCTCTTTTAATAATTGGTAGGTCAGCAGTGAATACCCCTGACATACCGCCTTTCCGGTGAGAAGACCTTCGTAGGCCGTATATTTCTGCAAATCGCGGTCGTATATAAGATGCAGCACAACATAATCATGAATCGCCTTAACCTTCTGGTGAACATTCATCTCGGGCGTTAGAATCTCCCGTAGAATCTCCTGTACGCGCCGCTTAACATAAGCGGACTGCTCCGCTGTCTCTCGATAGCTTACTTGCAAGTTTATTTTGGCGTAGCCGGACGTTCCTTTCCAGGAATATGTGTACCGGTCCACAATATATTTAGTGTATGGGTCGCTGTCCAGCGCCTCATTGATCGCCTGTTTGAGCAACTGCTCCAGTTCCTTGGTCGGCCCTTTATACTTTAAGGTGATAGAGGCTTCTCTTGCTCCTAATCCTTCAGCAAGCTTCAACTGCAAGTCCGTAGACGATGTAACATAGACCGAATCTGACGCAGCGTGCACATGGGGAACTCCAATATGGGGCGGAATTACACCCAGCATCACTGCACCTAACAATCCTGCCGCCAGCCAGCGTCTAACCATGCTTCGTCTCATGCCTCTTCATGCCCCCTTCACAAAAAGTTAATGACACAAGTGTTGGCCAACCCCTATGTAAGCCCATTGTAACATAGCCTGTACTGCAAAGGTTTTCTAGTTTTGTCGAGCAATAACGAATGGATCAAAAGATTAACATGGCAATAATTTCAATAATATGACATGAATTTCACGGAATTTTCTACCTAATCTACCTGAAGTTTTGATATAATAAAAAAGTTAATAATTGTGATATATGTCACTGCAAATCATACACGCAGTAGAATGGGGAGACACTCTAACTATGACCATCGTGGACCTTTCGGATATATCCGTCGAAATGTTCGTCACCGTCATGCTCTTTTTGCTTTTCATTGCCCCGCTTGTCAGTCTCGGAATATTGCGTCTATTTCAGGGCAAGAAAAAGGTCGGACTCAGTCTGATTGGTGGCGGAGTTGTTGTCTACTTAGTATTTCAGCTCATCATGTTATTACTTAATTGATGCCCATATGGAGGATGTCAGTTCACAATTATGCTGAATGGCATCTTCTTTTATTTCAAGATATACGTAATAAAAGAGGGTTCCTGCTCAGAAAATAGCAAAATTTGTGTGAAAGAACAACCATATAAATGGACTCGGATTTTGTGTAGAAAAGAGGACGGATCAATGGCGATCCGTCCTCTCTATTTTCACCAGTCCATGACCGGATCATAATCATTACTTCGCGGCAAGTTCCTTCTGTTCATGCTCCAGAGCTTCGATATACTTCTCGCAATCTAGCGCTGCCATGCAGCCGCTGCCAGCTGCGGTAATCGCTTGACGATAGCGTGTATCCTGAACATCGCCGCAGGCGAACACGCCGGGTACATTCGTCTCTGAGGTGCCTGGTTTGACGATGATATATCCGTTCTCATCCGTATCGATCTGACCACCTAAGAAGCCGGTATTCGGCGTGTGTCCAATTGCTACGAATACACCGGTTGCACTGATGACTTCTTCCTCTCCAGTTGCATTGTTGCGAACCTTCAGCCCGGTTACACCCATATCGTTCGTAACAACTTCAAGCGGTGTACGATCCAGTGCCCATTCTACCTTCTCATTAGACCGAACACGGTCTTGCATAATCTTCGAGGCGCGCAGTTCATCACGGCGATGAACGACCGTTACTTTGGAGGCAAAGCGAGTGAGGAAGCCAGCCTCTTCAAGCGCGGAGTCCCCGCCACCGATGACGATAATCTCTCTGTTGCGGAAGAAGAAACCGTCGCAGGTAGCGCAAGTGCTGACGCCGCGGCCAACATTATCCTGTTCGCCTGGAATACCGAGATATTTTGCCGATGCGCCTGTGGACAGCACCAACGTCTCAGCCTCCAATTCGCCCAATCCATCTACATCCAGCTTGAATGGACGACGGCTCATATCGACGCTGTTCACCCAGCCCGTGCGGAATTCTGCGCCAAAGCGCTCCGCTTGCTTACGCATATTCTCCATCAATTCCGGCCCCATAATTCCATCCGGAAATCCCGGGAAGTTCTCAACATCCGTTGTAGTCGTCAATTGACCACCAGGTTGTGGTCCCTCTATCACCAATGGCTTCATATTGGCTCTAGCCAAATAAATGGCTGCCGTCAGTCCTGCAGGACCTGTACCGATTATAATCGTCTTATACATAAATAATTCCTCCTTAAACGCGAGATACACACAACTCATCTAAACTACTATATATTCATCATTATCTTATTAAAGGTTAGGGAAAGTCAATGTTCGTAACAGGCAGGTTCAGTGAAGTTCAAATGAAGAAATGATGAATAGCACTTATTCCCTGCTTCATGCCTAATTTTATCGCAGCAGACGTAACCCATTCAGAATAACCAAGATCGTACTTCCCTCATGACCCACGACGCCAAGTGGAAGAGCGATACCTTGCACAAAATTGCTCACAACCAAGGTAAGAATCACACAGGCCGCAAACACCAGATTTTGTCTGACAATCCGCTTGGTGCGGCGTGCCAGGGAGAATGTATCGGCAATGCGCTCAAGATTATCATTCATCAGCACAACGTCTGCGATTTCCAGCGCTGCGCCGCTGCCTCCGCCGCCCATCGCGATCCCGACCGTAGCTGCAGCCAGAGCAGGAGCATCGTTGACGCCATCGCCAACCATAACGACATGGCCATATTTCTCTCTAAGCTCGGAGACATGAGATACCTTATCCTGGGGCAAAAGATCACCGAAGACATAATCAACTCCGGCCTCCTTGGCAATTGCCTGAGCGGTTGCGCCCCGGTCACCAGTTAACATGGCGGTGGCAATACCCAGCTCCCGCAGCTTACGAATTGTCTCCTTCGCCTGTGGACGGATATTATCACGCAGGGCAATCAGTGCTACATATTCTCCATCGCATTGAACCATCGATACCGTATTACCCGTGTCTGTTAAAACTTGCATCCGATTACGCAGCTCAGATGGCAAGCCATTCGCATCTGCCTCGGCCTTGCCAATCCGCCATTTACGGCCTTCAACCAGAGCCTCGATCCCCCAGCCAGGCAAATCCTGAAGCTCGTCTGCAGCTCTAAGCGTAATCCCTTCATCCATAGCCTTACGTACGATAGCACGGGCAAGCGGATGCTGCGACAGACTCTCTGCCGCCGCACATGCTGCCAACACGGTCAATCGGTCATAACCCTCCATCACGACCAGCTCCGTGACCTCCGGCGAGCCAGAGGTTAATGTCCCCGTCTTGTCAAAGGCAACGACCTTCGCTTCACTTAGCAAATCCATATGCGCTGCACCCTTGAACAGAACGCCCTTCCTGGCGCTCTTGGACATCGCCGATAATGTGGCCGGCATAACAGAAGCGACAACCGCACATGGGGAAGCGACGACAAGGAATACCATCGCCTTATAGAAGGCTTGAGACCAGGTCCACCCCAATAGCAGTGGGGTAAATACGATCAGCAATATCGTAATAGCTATAACTGATTTGGCGTATACCCCTTCCAGCCTCTTAATGAAGCGTTGAGAAGCCGGAGTTTCATTCTGAGCCTGTTCCACCATCGCAATAATCTTCGAGAATAAAGTGCCTTCTGCCGGGCTAGTCACTTCAACGTACAACGCGCCCTGACCGTTTAGAGTACCCGCATACACCTCATTACCAATTCCCTTATCAACAGGAATCGACTCTCCTGTAATCGTCGACTGGTTCACGGAGGAGCCGCCGCTCTGTACAACACCATCGGCCGGAATAACCTCGCCTGGCTTCACTAGCAACAGATCACCAACGACCAGTTCCCCAACGGCTACCTTGGAGATGCCATCTCCATCGACCCTCAGCGCTGTCTCCGGTCTTAAGGCAATCAATGCCGAGATATCCTTCATACTGCGCTCGCTCGCGAACGACTCCAATGCGCCACTAAGTGCAAAGATGAAGATGAGCATTGCCCCCTCGTTCCAATAACCGATGGAGGCCGCGCCAAGTGCAGCCGCGATCATCAGCAGGTTCACGTCAAGGTCGCGCTCCTTGACAAGCGTCTCAATCCCTTCCCGCGCCTTAATATAGCCTCCAACAGCATACGCAGCAATATATACGATGATCGACAGTACATGTGACCAGGTTCCAATTCCCCAGGCCAACAACATAAGCACCCCACTGCTGATAGCAAACACCATCTCCCTGTGTTTAAGCAAATGTACCAAATTCATGCGCGGCTTTTGATGCGGGGTCGGCTGATTAACAGAACTAACGGCTGAGTTGGATTTTTGGATGGCTTGCATGTTTATCTCCTCCTTAAATAATGAGCTAATTGAGAATGAATACTATTGTTAATACCCTTAAAATGGCACATGCTGCTCCGGGAAGATCCCGGAGCAGCATGTAATTGAGAACGATAATCATTTTTGCAATTGTACAATTATTTTTCCTTAGTGAAACTTTGATTTAATTTTAAATCATTATCAACAATTTGTAAACACTATATTGCAATATTTACCATGCAACATTGTACTGGAAGCAACTACTATACATTATCCACTACTAGATAAAAGATATTAGATGACCTCTTAAGTAACCACAAATATAAGTGCAGCGAGGTAATAAATAAAATGAATATTCAATTTTGCGAACGCGGTTAATGAATTCATTGCAGAAGGGACGGAAGAACATGCAACATGCAGAGTTTATGGAGCAGATGGAAGAACTGCTGACAAGCATTCCCTCAATAGAGAGGAATGAAATTCTATACGATTATGAGGAGCACTTCGAGGCTGGCAAACTTGCCGGAAAAAGTGACGCAGAAATTATCAACAAGCTTGGCTCCCCCACCCTCTTAGCCAGGGAGCTTCTGCTGGATTACAGTATAACTACAACCAAGAGAACAAAGATCGATCAAATCAGCCATAAGGATTCCAAAGATGTAAATAACATTGATATCTCGGCAGTGATATCCGATGTACAAATCGAGATAACAGACTCGAGCCAAATTACCGCCCATCTGCAGGGTGAAGTAAGCAGCAAGCTTGCTGACTATTTCACATTGAAGACGGATTCTCATGGCGATACTTTAAATATTAAGGTGAATACGAAAAAAAGGATTGTTATCACAGCAACAACTACATTGGTCTAACGCTCACTGTGCAAATTCCAGTAAAACAGTTGAAACAAATGTCCGTTACCGTTACTAACGGGAATATCTCCGCTAAGCAGTTAATCGCCAAAGAGGTTTATTTTAAATCTACTAACGGTAATATTGTGAATCGAAACTTATCCATCCAAGACCAATATAAGGCTGAAATCGTCAATGGGAATGTAACCGCTTCTGATATCACAAGTCAAAAATTGATTGAAATTAAATCATCGAATGGAAATATCAAGCTCGAACGGGCCCAAGCGGCAACAATCGATCTTGGTACCCGTGTTGGAGGGGTCGAAGGAACATCTTTAGCAGGGGAAGTTCTGATTCATTCTAGTACAGGGAATTTGAAAATTGATCAGCGCGACATTAACCTGGCCGGATCTATTCAGGCCTCAACGAATACTGGCAAAATTGATATTGCCCTCCGTCCAGAACAATCAGTATCGCTTCTGTTCACATCAACCGTTGGCATTGGAGACGTCAGCCTCGAAGGAATGGACTTCAGCGAATCCTCCAAGCATAAGCTAGTCGGAAAGAACGGCGATGGTAAATATAAGATTCAAGTGGATACAGCGACCGGAAATTTCAAGCTTCACGAATGAACAATAATGCGATGGACAATGCCCCCTATTAGGCGTACACAAAAGAAATCCGGTCCTTTAACGGACCGGATTTCTGTACATTTTGTATCATACTTCTTGTGCGTATCTCTCATCCGGAATCGAGCTAAGCAAGACATAGAGACTTGTAGGCTTAGTTCCCGTGCAACTGAAGGAAAAGACTTCATCCCCCTCGCAGCGGACCACATCGCCTTCTGAGACAGCTGTATCCTGCCCATCTGTCGTGACAACTCCCTCTCCTTGCAGAACCGTCAAATACACAACCGCTCCTGGATGACGATGGGCAGGGAGCTGCTGTCCAGGCATAAAGTTCAGCACAAATACAAGGCTCTGCTGATCCTTGAATAAGATCCTCTTCGTAAATTTCTCATTGCTATATTCGATACGTTCTTTCAACGCGATTTTCTCCATATTGCTTCCACTCCTATCCAGCTATTTGTAGGATGTCTCCTCCTCTCTATCGTAGGGCGCAAACAAAGCAAAGATTGTGATTCCATGCACATCTTTTATGACATCTATGAAAACGGGCATGTTTACAAATGCATTCGGGGCACAAGCAAAGCCGCTATCAGAAAATCCGATAGCGGCTTTATTTTACTAAACAGGATTATATAAGATCAGTTCTGGCTTGCAGCAATCGCTTGCTCCAAATCATAAAGAATATCATCAATAGACTCGGTACCGATGGAAAGACGGATAAGTCCAGGAGTAACGCCTGCCGCTTCCTGTTCTTTCTCTGTCAGCTGCAAATGCGTTGTGCTCGCCGGATGAATGATCAGGGACTTGGAATCGCCGACATTGGCCAAATGAGAGAACAGCTTCACACTATCGATCAGCTTCTTGCCAGCTTCCACACCGCCCTTGATTCCGAAGGTCATAATCGCACCTTGCCCCTTAGGCAAATACTTCTTCGCCAGTTCATAGGATTCATGGCTTGGCAGACCAGGATAGCTGACCCACTCCACTTGGTCATGATCTTCCAGGAATTGAGCTACCTTCAGTGCATTCTGACTGTGGCGTTCTACGCGCAGATGCAGTGTTTCCAATCCTTGCAGCAGCAGCCACGCATTGAACGGCGACAAAGATGCGCCAAGATCGCGCAGCAATTGGACACGAGCTTTGGTAATATATGCAGCCGGACCAAGAGCATCAACATAGACAACGCCGTTGTAGCTTGGGTCTGGCTCGGTCAAGCCTGGGAACTTGCCGCTTGCTTTCCAGTCGAATTTACCGCTATCTACGATAATTCCGCCGATGGATGTACCATGGCCACCGATAAACTTCGTAGCCGAATGAACTACAATATCCGCACCGAAATCGATAGGACGGAGCAGATACGGGCTTGGGAACGTGTTATCCACGATCAATGGAATTCCATTCTCATGAGCGATTGCAGCAACAGCTTCGATATCCAACACATCGCATTTCGGATTGCCAAGTGTCTCGGCATACAGCGCCTTGGTCTTATCCGTAATTGCCGCGCGGAAGTTCTCAGGGTCGGAAGCATCGACGAACTTCACCTTGATACCCAGCTTGGCTAGCGTGGTCGAGAATAGATTGTAGGTACCGCCATATAGAGTTGCAGATGATACAATCTCATCCCCGGCACCAGCGATATTCAGAATCGAGAATGTAATCGCCGCTTGGCCTGACGCCGTAGACAGCGCGCCAATCCCGCCCTCTAGCTCAGCTACACGCTTCTCGAACACATCATTCGTCGGGTTCATAATACGGGTATAGATATTGCCGAATTCCTTCAGGCCGAACAGATTCGCGGCATGCTCCGTATCACGGAACCCATAGGAAGTAGTTTGGTACAGAGGTACTGCTCGGGAATAAGTCGTTGGATCAAGTTCTTGCCCGGCATGAATGGCTAAGGTTTCAGGTGCAAATTTACGCTCATCAGACATGGAAATTCCTCCTTTTTAAATACGAGATTAAAAACAATCGCATAAAATGTTTTTCATATTTTCTCACATAATTTCTCATTTGAAAACTATAAATCCGATAATTTTTATATGAATTATTAAAAAAAGGTCGCCGAAGCCCGGCAACCCTTGGTTATAATCAGAAATTATCCGTATTCTCTTCTTACTTGCTCCTCGTGAATTTGCGAATGAAATAAGCATCCTCCATCGTAGGGAAGACTTCATTCCAGCCATGGAACGGAGCTTCTGCAGCTACAACCCGCAGGACCATCATCCCATGATCCACCTCGCGAAACTCTATGATGCTGCGATCTGACGTAAAATATAACTGGAACTGATCCTTTGTCAATCGGCCCTGCCATACTTTGTACGGCAAATCGGATAACCATCTCTCTTGATTCCCGTAAAATCCAGCCTGACCGTGATCCAGCCAGAGCAGTCGATCGCTGGCCGACTCCCATTCACCAAGTTCATGAACCGCAGCTATAATCGTTCGTCCTTCCGCGTATTTATTCAAATAAGCGATCACCAGCTTGCGCTCCGCAGAATCCATTCCGTTCAGCGGTTCATCCAGGAAAAGGAATTGCGGTGAGGCTAGTAAAGACTGGGCGATGGCAATTCGCCGCTGTACCCCCGCGGACAAACGCTTAATGCGTGTATTCCGGTAAGCTGACAGACGGAAATCTTCAATCAGGGCTTCGATCCGTTCCAGGTGATACATCCCTTTGAGCTCTCCTAGATACTTCAGCAGCTTATACACTGTCATATCTTCATACAATTCAATATCGGAAGGGACATAGCCAATTTGACTGCGCAGCAGAGGCAGAGCATCCTGGGCGGAGCGCCCATCGTATTGGATGCTTCCACTGCGAGGCAACTGCACCGTTGCGAGCAGTTCCAGCAGTGTTGATTTCCCTGCTCCATTCGCGCCAACGAGCAAAGTAATGCCCCGGGCGATCCGCAGTTCATGGATGCGAAGCGAAAATTCCCCTATCTTCTGCTCCAACCTCTCAATCGAAATCATACGCACCGTTGCTCCCGCCCGCTCCCGACCGGATAATTCTACTGCGATAATAGGAACGAACCAGCAATATCAATCCAATCAGCAGCATAATTCCGTCCAACGCAGATCCGTGTTCCACCGTGAACTGATGGGAACGGAAATACTCATTGAATATGAACCACATCACGTAAACAGTGCTGGCGCAAATGATCCCCATCCTCATTCCTCTGCGGAATAACACATACATAGCAATCCCGCCGATTAGCAGTGAAATTCCAAGCCACTGCAGGAGAAACGGAATGAACGGGATATGATATTCCCCGGCTACAGTAACCCGGATCCCCACAATCGCCGAACTGATTAGGGCCCAGCTTAGGATGAGTCCCATGATCATTAGCATCCTGCTATACAGCACCAACGCCGGTGGATATGGGGTTATGCTCTCTACAGCCCGCATCCCCGGGTTCCATGAACGGTAGCTGAATAGCATGCAGGCAATAAGCAGAAGCGGTGTGATAACAGGAAACAGACTGGTTGGTACAATATCAGCAAGAACGAAGCTGCTGAGAGGACGTTTTGGGTCCACCAGTAAAATCAACATCAAAAACACAGCTGATCCTGTTAATACGAGTGTCTTCCAATTCATAAGGAACTGGCTGCGCAGCAATCTCCATAAGGAGGGTTCTTCCAACTGCGTATTGAACTGTAGCGACTTGGCCTGGCTAGCTCTTAAAGCGTCAAATTCCGGCTGGAGCGCAGCAATCAGGACCGCTGTCTCTGCTGGGGATGGCGGCGGCATAACCGCTTGACGAAGCGGTTCGGATAGTTCCTGTTCCAATTGCTTCAACTCCTGGTCAATGGAAGGTCTCATGCTGGAGCACCTCTCTTTCTTGTTTTTTCTCTGGCTCTCTATATTCCGTTAAATGAATCTCTTCACGCTTGACAAGCACTCGCTTTAATTTGCGCAGTGCGCCATACAGGTGCGATTTGACGATGCTGAGCGGAATGTCCATCAACTCGGATATCTCCTGTAGCTTAAGGTCTTGAAAGAAACGCATGCGAACAACCTCTTGTTGGATCTCAGGCAGCCATTCCAGCGATTCGGCAACCGCCTGGGCCCGTTCCTGCTTCTCCAACAGCTCATCAGCACCGGGAGACGGATCAGCCTCCTCCGGCATCTCTAGAGCAGCTGTCTGCTCAGAGCGGTAAGAAGCAGTACGCCAATAGTCCCGACATAAATTAAGGGCTACCTTGTACAGCCAAGGACGCAGCTGTTCCAGCTCTCCATATCTCTGTAAATGCCGGATCAAGCGGATAAATGTCTCTTGTACAATGTCTTCCGCCTTGCTTCGATCCTTAAGCTGCTGTGCAACATAGCTAAGCAATGGTCCATGATAGCGCGTTACCAGCAGCTCGAATGCTTCCTGATCTCCTTCGGCCATTTGCTGTGCCAATTGTTGATCGGATATCATTTCTTTCCCCCTCTTCTGCCTATTGCTCCTATTCTTCTTCCCTTCCGATCCATCTCTCCCGATAGCCAATTAGCCATAATGCTATAGCCAGCAGCAGCACTGAGGCCAGCAGTAGAACCCACCGATTGACCGGAAAGGAAGCCTCTTGCGGCAAGTAAGCTGTGTACAGTGTGAACGATGACAACAGACTACCGCCGCTTATTGTATCTAATATCCAAAGTACGAAGCCAGCAATTAACCCTCCATAAATGCTGCGAAAGACGATAATTCCTGCCAGTGTCAACGAGGCCAGCAACAGGTAGGCTGGTAGAACTTGTATCAATAGTTCCGGCATGCTTGCCGCACGGAATACCGCCTCTGCCCCGTTCCAGGGATACATATACGTGTGTATTTCTCCGTACTTGAATAGATACACCATCATCCACAGTAGACTGGCAAGCACAGATAGCAGCACTACATTCAGCCATTTACGCAGGGCTATAAGCCGAAGCGATATGGGATAGGTGGAGATGATCTCCATCCCCCCGCCACCAATTTCATGCTGGAACATCAGGATCGTAAACATGATTACGAGCGGGAACATCCCCATCTCTGCAATGTAATTCACCGTCCGCGGCTTATCGGGCTGACCGGTAATAATCCCTAACAAATAGGAAATCAACAGAATAATTGTTAACAAAGCGACAGGCTGTTTATGCAGTCTCCAGTCGAAGCGGGAACCACGGCTGAAGTGTCTAAGTGCCATTCTCATTCGCCCATCACCTTCTTCCACTGTTCCTCCCATGCTGAATAAGGGATCGGGCGGTTTTGTTCCAACCCGGAGGCTCCTTGGTCCGATTCAATCGGAATCTCCAGTCCCTGGACATAGAAGTGTTTCAGCAATTTTTTGACCTGATCGTACTTACCGAGCTTCAGTGCTTCATCAACCTGTTTACGCATTTGTATCCCGAGTTCCTTCTTGTCATTGGCCCAATCTCTCGCATATAACTCCGATATCATATACCCGTTAATATTTTTATCATTATTAAGCGATCCATTCTCGTAATAATACACATACCATATGAGCGCTCGAAGTTGCATACGTATATCGTCCTGAACATCGTCTATTAAATAGTCGCCGAACCTTGTACCAACCAACATCCTGTTAACTATTATCTGTGACATGTATTCCTGATCCATACTAATGTAGCTCAGTACATATGCATTGTTCTCCAAATCAGGATGATTGTAATTCCGGTACGGAACAAAGAGCAGTTGCTTAACCTTCCCTAGATCGGTGGGCAACCATGCGCTGAAGTATTGGTCCAATTCATTGATCCTCTGCACGATCTGCTCCGTCCATCCCTTGTTGTATGGAGTATACACGACACGCAGCGGTGTTGCACCCTGCTCCAGTTCCTCCAATTCACCGCTGAATAGAGTCACGCCATCATGAACCTCGCCGGAGTAAACCTGCTCACCGGATTCACGGGTGATTTCATTAAGACTGGTGTATACCGGCCTCTCAAAACCGCTGAGTGTCAGTTTGAAATCCGATCTGGGGAATCCTAAAATCGTAAACGTCGAACCCAGCTCAATACCATTTTGATCCTTTAGGTAAATAGGCTGATCTCCCGGGATTGGATACCAGGCAAGATAACCGGGTAAGAATATGTTCTCTCCCTTAACAAAAGCGTAATAACTTCCTGTGCCATGGAAGGTCTTCGAATAATCCATGACCTTCCCGGCATAGCTCATCTCAACCGTCAGCGGACCAGTTACAACCTGGGATAATTCAAGGCACAGCTTCTCCCCTTGTCGCTTTATCGCTACCTCCTGGCCGTTAACTTTGACCTGCCGAATCTGGAACATACGGTTTAATGTCAAAGGCAGTTCCTTCTTCCCGACCAAATCTTCGGCCGGCAGGTTCATCGTCACTTCAGCCTGCAAAGTATCATCCTTTAGTTTCTGCAGGCGAATGTCGTAATCCTTGACTCCATATATCTCGGGTTGTTTGTCAAACTGAATATTCTCCAATTTATATAATGATGGGTCTGCTAATCTACTCTTATCCATCGCATTTCGTTCTTGCCAGATCATAGCATAGGGTACAAATACCGCTGCCGCAAGCATAATCGAGCACATCCCTAGTACCCATGTTCGTCTGCGATGCTTGCTTGGGCGCAGCTGCTGCAGTACCGTTACTCCGATAACGAGCAGCATCAACGTGAAGGCGAGGACAAACCGATGGGAACTTTGCAGCTCGTCCCTGGCCAGAACGAGTCCCCATGTATCCGTGTAATTACCGCTACCAACAAACAATTGGCTCAAGTGAAAAGTACGCAGTATATCCAGACGGAACCGTTCCAAAATAAATATTTCCATAAAGAAGGTGCCGAACATCCATGCACAGAAGCCTATTAAATAGACGATCCGGTTAGGAATGCAAATCGCCAGCAGCATGGCAAGCGCTAAAGTGACCGCATAAGACACTTCAAAGTTTGCGGTGAAGAACATCGTATATTGCATCGTAATCTGAGATGCAACCTGCTGCGATGAGAACCAGTAATAGATCCCGCCAGCCAGAACGGTAAAGCTCGTAAAATAAAGCAATGCGGCCAAATATTTCGCCGAAATAATCGTCCCATAGGACACCGGTAATCCGGCACTCCATTCATAGGATGGCCGTCTGACATCTCTACGGATCGTCAGGATGCCGAGCAGCATGACAAGACCCAGGGACATGGTATGAAGCATCGAATAATAACTGTAAGCTTCAGAAAACAAATGATCCGCAGGCTTGATTCTGCTTAGACTCCACCAGAGGAGGGCGCCAAATAGGAAAGGCAGGGCAAGTATAGACGGTCGGCGCAAAATCATGTCCAGCTCGAAGCGGAATTGGCGCAGCCATTTATGCATCGGAAGATACCCCTCTCCGCCCCAATGCCCCATCACTGAGCAAAGCTAAGTAACCGTCCTCCAATGTTGGGTTAACCCGCTTCATTTGGGAATTCACGTTAGGCATATCAGCAATGATCTTACACAGCATTCCTTCCTCCGTCCGACGCGTTGATACTACGGATAAGGGATCCAGCATCCCGTACTCCTGTTCAGTCAATACACCTTCCCATACTCTGCCTTGTCCTAAAGCTTGCAAATCAGCCAATTCTCCTGACATTCGCACCCTACCCTGGTCGAGCACGGCAATCTGACGGCAATTGCTCTCAATATCCGCAACAATATGCGTTGACAGCAATACGACACGTCCCAAGCTAAACCTCGTAAGCAGATTGCGAAAGCGAACCCGCTCTTCTGGATCGAGACCGGCCGTCGGCTCGTCAACGATAAGCACCTGCGGTGAACCGACCAGAGCTTGGGCGATGCCGAGCCTGCGCTTCATTCCACCAGAATAAGTACGGATCTTCTTGTGTCCCTTATCCTGGAGATTCAACTGCTCCAACAGCTTATCGATTTCCGCCTTACGGTGCCTTTTATCGCTAATCCCCTTCATCGCAGCAACATAATCCAGAAATTCCGCTCCTGTCAGCTGAGGATAAACTTGAAATTGCTGCGGCAAATAACCAATCATTCTGCGAATATCCTCTGCTTTGTGCAGCGGCACATCGTTAATAAATGCCTCTCCGGACGTTGGCGTAGACAGTGTCGATAAAATCCTCATCAGGGTCGACTTACCCGCCCCATTCGGCCCAAGCAATCCGACCATTCCTTCTGTAATCGTTAAATTCACATCGTGCAGCGCCCAATTTCCACGGTTGTAAACTTGGGCCTCAGCGTTTTTATTCATGTCGCGCGGCGCCTTCCAGCTTCCGCCGTATTTTTTGGATAAGTGATTAATTTGTATCATGTATTCATCCTCATTCCTTACGTTATTGGACAGACCCGCGCGGTGTATCCATCGTTTCTGTACCTGTAACGGAACTATGATTCAAAAGGTTAGAGTTAACTCATAAATTGTTCGGTTGGTCGATTTAACCAATTGGCATGTAAAATCAAAAAACCTGCAATTATGCAGGTTTCAGCGTATACAATATATGTTCAAAAAGGCCGGTTCTCAGCACCGAAGCTTATGCTTCCAATGTGCATTTCTTCGAAACGCTTCAGTTGGATGAAGCTAGGGCCTGAGGAGTGGAAAGCAGACTTTTTGAACTACCTCTTGAAAATCATATTTTAGTATAGGCTTTCGATCGGGACACCTTCCGGCAGCTTGAACGGGTTCTCTTTGTTGATATGATCATAGAACATAATACCATTGAGATGATCCATTTCATGCTGCATTACGATCGCATCGAAGCCTCTGAAGCGAAGCTTCACCTCTTTGCCTTCCTCGTTATAAGCTCTTACCGTGACTTTCTCGTATCTCGGCACGAAGCCCTGAACAGCCCGATCTACCGATAGGCAGCCCTCGCTCTCCGGCAAATAAACCATCGATACGGAAGTACTCACGATCTTGGGGTTGAAAAGAGCGATCTCGCGGTCATTTCCTTCGTCATCTGTAAGCAGGGCCGCAAACATCCGTTTGTTCAAACCGATCTGATTCGCGGAGAGCCCCACACCAGCCCGCAATTTGTATTTCTTCGACAGCTCCGGGTCCTGGCTGTTCTTCAGGAACAGCATCATCGACGCCATCTCCTCGCGGTCTTCCTCGGTCGGCGGAATACTAACGGGTTCGGTTACGGTTCTGAGAATCGGATCACCCTCCCGAATGATGTCATCCATCGTGATAATATAGTCGCTAGTAAATTTACTCATCTTCTTTTCTTGTCCTCCTCAACTTCTGGTAACAGCCTGAAAAGGCACCTCACGGTGCCTTTCATGATGAAAGACCATTTACTCCTATAACTATTCCATATTATGGACCTTGTGCGTTTTTTATTTGTATTTATGCCAATCCATTTCGCTCTTATTCAGTAAATATTCAAAATCATTCTCCAATTTCTTGCGTTCAGCCCGCTTGACTTCCTCGGCCTGAATCCGCTCTTCTTCCTTGCGCTTCTCTTCTTCCCGCTTCAATTCCGAAGCCTGCGCCTTCAATTTGGAGAGTGTCTCGTCATTCAGCAGGTCTTTCAGCGTAGCCGGTTTATCCTGAATTCTAGCTGCCAGCTGCTGCTGCGCCTTCTTCTTCGCCATCATTGATCACCTCTATTTCAAGCCTACGGTAGCATATAGTCAAAAACAAAGTCAACTAACCTTTATTCATCTGTGCATCCAATCCAGCGAACAATAAATGAAGATTATATTCGAAGCTGTCCTTGACCTCCAGCGGTATCCCAAAGCCCGAAGCCCGCTCTAGGGAGATAAATCCGTGGATTAAACTGCGGAGTCCGCGTACAACATGAATGCCCTGCTCCTCCGGTAAGCCGTACGGCTCCAGCATCTCAAGACTGAGATGAACGATCTGCTCACTAGCCTGCTGAAGCTCCGTCCCTTGGGGATTAGGTAGAATCTGCGCCGTCTCGTACAGCCCCGGATGCTCTCTGGCATAGCTCATGAAGCCATGCGAGAATGCCAGAACAGCATCCTTGCCCGATAATCCACGAATCTTCTCGGCCAGCTTCGCATACAAATCCTGCAGCGTGTGTACAGCGACCATGGTCCGCAGCTCATCGAGACTGCCGATATGATTGTACAGCGATGGCGGCTTGATGCCCAACGCTTTGGATACAGCGGCGATTGTCACCGCCTCGCTGCCCTCAGCATCGGCAATCTGAACCGCGGCCAGCAGCACCGCATCGCGGGTAATTCTCGCTTTGCGCGCCATGCTACATCCGCTCCTTCGCGGATGAGCTGGCCGAGCGCGAGATCGAGCGCTCGGCCTCGGCAATGGCCCGCGCGATAGCAGCCGCGGGCTCAACCATCATCCGGCCATGTCCGACCGCCAGCAGTGCTGGCTTCAAGCTGGCAACCTTGCGCGCGCTGGCGAGCGCGCTCTCCTTATGCCAGGTCGCCATGGCCGGGAAAGGGAACAGCGGTACCATTGTGCCGCTGACCGCAAAGCCGCCGCGCGCTTGAAAAGCGTCGCCGGCGATCAGGGCTCCGCTGCGCGTATCCAGCAGCGAGATCGAACCCGGTGTGTGCCCGGGGGTCAAGACGACCTGCAGCGAACCGATGCGGTCGCCTTCTCCGAGCGGCACATCCGGGACCGTCTTGATCCCTTTCGGCACGCTGCCACGGATCTCGAACTGCGGCTCCTCCGGCTCAAGAGTAGCATCCCCGCGCAGCAGCTTGGCGTCGCGTGCGGAAATGCATACTTTTGCATCTGGGTAGAGTTCTTTTAACCCGTCCAACGCACCTACATGGTCTCCATGCGCATGGGTTAAGACGATGTTGGTCAACGGCCGACCAAGCTTACGAACCACCCGGCTAATCTCCTTCACACTGTACGGTAATGCGGCATCGATCAGCGTGAGACCGTCCTGTTCCTCTACCAAATAACAATTCACCGGAAATACCCTCGGCATGAACGATAGCTGTATCAAATGATCTATACGAGTCGTTTTCATCATATTACCTCCTCAATAAACTAATACCATTAGTCATAATATAAACTAATAGCATTAGTTTACGCAAGGGCTATTTTATAAAAAACACATGTACCAGCAACTGGATATTCTGTTCCCATTTCCGTTCGTATGGTATAATAATTCGGCAGTCTGCTCTCTTGATATACAGTCATTCATTCTTCATATTTAGACAACATGAAAGTTAGGTGATATCGCATGGCTTTTGGAGTACAACGAGAAGAACTGGAGGCTTGGAAGAAGACCGTCTCTCAAGGAGAAATCGCCTATCTCACCCATTATTGGCTGGATGCCAGATTTCCGGGCATTACCACGGTAACAAAAGTGGGATGCAGCGACCATGACAAGCTTGTGACCTGGTGTCTTGAGCATGGACTCGACCCTCAGTATATCCATAATCGATCCCCTTTTCCGCATTTTGACCTGATTGGCCCTAAACAACGGGAAGTACTGACCGAAGAGAAGCTATGGGATCAACTGCAGCGTTTCCGCCTTATTTAGAAGAGACTCGAATCATGATTCCAAAGCTCTACTATTTATGTAAAAAATACTTTTAAATTTTATTTAAATTTTCCCTTCCCATATGATTATAAATGCCTTATTCTTGAAGCTGTATATTTTATCTATTTAAAATGTATGTTCAAAAAGGTCGCAAAGGCGGACCTGTTGAACAACATCTATAGAAGTAGAGAAAGTAGAGAAAACCATATTGGAGGAAACCCACATGTCAAATGAGGCCCACGCTTCGCCTGCCGCTTCCGAGAGCTTATTCAGGAACCGGTTCTACCAGACCGTACTCATCTCGAACATCTTCTTGCAAATCGGGATCTGGGTCAGAAACTTCGCCATCCTGATGTTCGTAACGGAGAAAACCAATAGTGATCCTTTGGCTATCTCCCTGATCTCGGTTGTCGAGTTCGCCCCTATCTTTGTCTTCGGATTTATCGGTGGTGCCTTTGCCGACCGCTGGAAGCCAAAGCGAACGATGATCTGGTGCGACTTCTTGTCCGCTGTGTCTGTCTTCGCCGTCTTAATTACGTTGATGTTCGAATCCTGGGAGACGGTATACTTAGCGACCTTCGTGTCTGCTATTCTATCGCAGTTCTCGCAGCCTTCGGTTATGAAAATGTTCAAGCAGCATATTCATCCTGAGAAGTTGCAACAGGGAATGGCCCTGTTCCAGTCCTTAATGGCCATCTTTATGGTTCTTGGGCCATCGCTTGGAATTTTCGCCTATCAGCATTTTGGCATCTACATCTCCATCGGAGTGATGGGCGTGGCCTTCCTGATCTCGGCCGTTGTTCTGTTCCGTCTACCACCAGATGCGGAGGAGGAAAAGAAGGAGAAACGCGAGACAAAAATTATGCAAGAACTGGCGGACGGATTCCGTTATGTATGGAAGAGCACCACTCTGCGCGTGCTCGGGATTACTTTTGCCATCGCCGGTTTCTCCGTAGGTATTATTCAGACGCTTGGCTTGTTCGTCGTTACTGAACGCTTGGGTAAGCCGAAGGAGTTCCTGCAATTCCTGCTCATGGTGAACGGTGTTGCCATGCTTATAGGCGGCGTGATCGTTATGATCATTGCGAAGAAAATAGCACCGCAAATCCTGCTCGCCTTCGGAATGCTCGTTAGCGCATTATGTATTTTAGGCATCGGCTGGTCAACCAGCATTCCATTGACTTTGACTTTACAGTTCATTAACGGCCTGACCCTGCCATGCATTCAGATTGGTATCAATACGATGATCCTGAAATGGACAGAGCAATCCTACGTAGGACGGGTGAATGGAGTACTTAGCCCCTTGTTCACCGGGATGATGGTCGTTATGATGTCCGCAGCTGGCTTGCTTAAGAAGCTGTTCCCACTCACAGGAATCTACTCGATCTCCGCAATTGTCATGCTGCTCGGCGCTATCATTCTCGTGCCTATCTTCAAGCACAAGCCGAAGGAAGAGAATGTGGCTACGGCTCCAGTTGCACCGGAGACCCCATAATACTTGACTTCGTATAGAACTATAAAGAGCCCTGATGCGGCCGGGTAAATCCGGCCTGCCATCAGGGCTCTTTTCATATTGAAGGTAGTCAGCTTGCTTCTTACTTGATTAACGTTTGTTGAAAATATCCGTGAGTACAGGAACGATTTGCGATTTGCGGGATACGACACCCTTAAGCAAGGCCGTATTGTTCTCGAGCTTCACATTGTAAGCTTGTTCAACCGCGTCAGCCGCTTTACCAATAGCAAGACCAACGGAATCATTATTCAGAATGTCTGTTACGACGAACAGGAACAAATCAAGACCCTTGCGTTCAACAATCGCGCCAAGTTCAGCTTCCACTTCAGCTTGACGAGACAGCACATCATTAACATCCACGGCATTAACCTGGGCGATTTCCACTTTAGATCCGCCCATATCGAATTCCTTGGCATCAAGTGTAATCAATTGCTGGATGCTCTTGTCGCTCAGGTCTGCGCCAGCTTTAAGCATTTCCAGGCCATATTCCTCGGCATTAACGCCAGCGATTTCCGCCAGTTCACGTGCTGCGGCTACATCCTGCTCTGTGCAGGTAGGCGATTTGAACAGAAGCGAGTCGGAGATAATCGCCGACAGCATAAGTCCCGCAATGTTCGCAGGAACAGCAATTCCGTTCTCCTTGTACATTTTGTTCAGGATCGTTGCTGTGCAGCCTACAGGTTCAGCACGATAGTACAGCGGTCCGCTTGTCTCAAAATTAGCAATACGGTGATGATCGATAACCTCAGCCACACGAACCTCTGCGATATCGGAAGCACTCTGCTGACGTTCATTGTGGTCAACCAGAATGACGTCCTTCACTTCGCTCGCTACCGTCTCGACAACGCGAGGTGCCTTGAAGCCAAAACGATCCAATGCATATTGCGTCTCCCCATTAGGAGCGCCGAGAGCAACCGCTTCGACATCCCAGCCAAGCTTCGATTTCAGGTCCGCATAAGCAATCGCCGAGCAGATCGTATCCGTATCCGGATTCTTATGTCCGAAAATCAATACTTTTTCCATTTGTTAACTCCCCTTTTCGTCATTCGCTTAGAAAAGTATATCCCAGAAACTGATCATCAATCAAGGGCGAGGTTCATGCAAATAATTAAGAATTATTTAAGTCGAATTTCAGCGAATATTCAGCCTGGTCATAGATAATAGAAAATATATTTAGAAGTCTTGCTTGTTACAGGGGGAGCGACATGAGAAATCTTAAAGGCGTAAAAGTATTACTGGTCGATGACGAACCGCATATTATTCAATTCCTCGAGCTGGGGCTCAGCAATGAAGGCTTCGAGATTCGTACCGCCCATGATGGAATGACAGCCGTCAATCTGGCCAGTACCTTCCGCCCCCATATCGTCGTGCTTGACGTTATGATGCCCGGGATGGATGGCTGGGAAGTGTGCCGTTTACTGAAGAAAGAGCTCAGCAATGTATCCATAATCATGTTGACCGCAAAGGATGAGGTCGATGACCGCGTCAAAGGCTTGACGATCGGTGCCGACGATTATGTCGTGAAGCCGTTCAGTTTCGAGGAGTTGCTGGCCCGGATCGGTGCACGGCTGCGCAATCAGTTCCCGGCACTGTTCGGAGAAGTGTCCTACGGCCCGTTCTGTATCGATGACCGTCGAAAGGAGATCAGTTATCAGGGTCAGGTGTTGGATTTGTCGCCTACTGAACATGAGCTGCTTAAGTATTTGCTCATCAATCACGGAATTGTACTGAGCAAGACGACGATTCTCGATCAGGTATGGGGATATGATTTTGGCGGGGAAGAGAATATCGTAGAGGTCTATATCCGCTCCCTTCGAGAGAAGCTGAATGACAAAGAGCATCGTCTAATCCGCACACTCCGCGGCGCCGGCTATCGCGTCGATCTGCCATGAAGATGAGTTCACTTCGCCGATTAAGGACCATGGTATCCCCCCGTTCCCTTCGTTCACAACTCTTATCACGCTCCCTGTTCATTCTCGCCGTACTGCTGATTCTCATCGGCGGGTTGCAGTATGTTCTAATGATCAATTTTCTATATAAAAATCAGGCTGAGTCGATGGGTGCGCAAATTCTTCGTTTTCCCAGAGAGATGCTCGAGCAAATGGAACTCTATCCCTATCATCCCACAGACTCTGCGAATCCGAACAGCCAAGCGAATTCAACAAGCCCGATCAATCCAGCGAATCCGGGCAACTCGGATACCAATGCGTCCTCTGGCAAGAGCAAGCGCGGACCGTTCCTGTTCCTTCCCGACACGTCGCTGGCGATTATTAAGTCGGACGGCGGATTTCTAAATCGCTCTGACCAATCAGGCTTACCGGCTCCGCAGTTATCATCAGAGCAATATAAGTCGATTCGCGATAATCATAGGGAGGAGCGGCCCGGCCAGTACAGGATCGTCAAGGACGATAACGGAAATGAACAGCTGATCGTATTCCGTCCGCTCTCAGGACCCGGTGCTTGGAATGACATCGTCCAGTTGGGAGTATTAGCTGCTCCGCTCAAGTCCGTGGCGCTTCGGCAGTTATTTATTTTTATCTGCTTGGCGATACTAGCCTTGCTTGGCGGACTCTTGCTCTATCTTCCTGTGCTCAAGCGCACTTTGAAGCCGCTCGATCAGATGGTAAGAACCGTAGAGGAGATCAATGCCGGGAACCTCGACCACCGTTTCCCTGCCTCGCTCGGGCAGACGGAGATCGATCGCTTGGCCGCTTCCTTCAACGGCATGCTGGAGCGTCTTGAATGCTCCTTCAAATCGGAGAGAGAAGCCAAGGAACAGATGAGGCGCTTTATCGCCGACGCCTCCCACGAGCTTAGAACTCCGCTGACTTCGATTCACGGCTTCCTGGAGGTGCTACTCCGCGGGGCGGCAGAACGACCCGATCAGCTATATCCAGCCCTGAACAGTATGCTGGGCGAATCGAAGCGAATGAAGAAGCTGGTTGAGGATCTGCTTATGCTAGCCAAGCTGGATCGAACCCCGGTTGTCCAACGGAGTGATGTGCTATTAGATGCGCTGATCTTCGAGATGGAGCCTCATCTGCGCATTCTTGCCGGAGAACGAACCGTTAGCTTCCATCTCGAACCGCAGCTTCATGCGATGTGCGACAGCGATAAGATCAAGCAGGTGGTTCTTAACCTGTTCCATAATGCCGTTCAGCATACAGACCCGGCTAGTGGCATGATTCGGATTACCCTTTCCAGTCAGAACAAACACGCAATCATTGCTATCGAGGACAACGGAGCGGGTATCACTGGTGAACATCTGCCCCATATCTTCGAGCGTTTCTATCGCAGTGACACTTCCCGCGCACGCAAGCATGGCGGATTCGGGCTAGGGCTATCGATTACTCAATCGATCCTCTCCGCTCATGGTGGAGAGATCCGCGTAAAAAGTCAGCACGGCCAAGGCTCAACCTTTGAGGTCTCCCTCCCCTCCCTGTAAGAAATAAAGGCCGGGAACGTTAAGCATCATAAATTGTATGCTTAACGTTCCCGGCCTTATAATTAGCGGCTGTTACTCCGCTCCTCCAATGACGAACTGCTTATACTTGCCGTAATCACTCAATCGGCATTCCATGTACAGCTTCGTTCCTTCTTCTTCATAAGAGGTCTCTATAATATTGGCATGCTCGTTCAAGTACGATACGACCGTGCCTTGGTCATATGGGATCAGCATATAGCAGCGGATATAATCCTTGAAGATCTGCCGCCGAATTTGCTCTACCAGCTCGGAGATCCCGATTCTGCTCTTGGCCGCCATATATACCTTATCCCCTTGTATCTCAGGGATGCTATGCTCCGTCAAGTCCGATTTGTTATAAGCATAGATCGTCGGAATATCTGTTACTCCGATCTCCTTCAACGTATCGTTCGTAATCTGGATCAGTCGTTCAAATTCCGGATTAGCATAATCCACAACATGAATGAGCAGATCCGCTTCAGCTACTTCTTCCAATGTAGAACGGAACGCCTTCACCAAATGATGGGGCAGCTTACTGACGAAGCCGACTGTATCCGTGAGTAGAAACGACTTGTTGTCCTGCAATGGAATGCTGCGCACCGAAGTCTCCAGCGTAGCAAACAGCATATCCTTCTCAAATACCTGCTTCTCCTGCGAAGACGGATTATAGGTATCCAGCATGGCATTCATAATCGTTGATTTGCCTGCATTCGTATATCCAACGAGCGAGACGACCGGAATATCATTCTTCTTGCGTTGCTTGCGCTGAATCTGACGATGGGCAACCAATGCTTCCAGTTCCTTGCTCAGCATCGTAATCTTCTCTTCAATTCGTCTGCGGTCCAGCTCCAGCTTCGTCTCCCCTACACCGCGGTTCTTTGTACCAACCCCGCCGCCTTGGCGTCCCAGCGATTCACGCAGGCCAACTAGGCGCGGCAGCATATATTTTAATTGGGCCACCTCAACCTGAAGCTGAGCCTCTCTCGTCTTGGCCCTCCTTGCAAAGATATCAAGGATGAGTATGGTCCGATCAATGACTTTACATTTCAGTTCGGATTCAAGATTGCGGATTTGCGACGGAGACAGTTCATCATTAAAAATAACAAGATTGCCTTCATTCCCCTCAAGCAGAGCGGTAACTTCCTGAATCTTCCCTGTCCCGATATAATGGGATGGATTTACCTTAGGCAGATTTTGCGATAATGTTCCTACAACCTCTACCTCACAGGCGTCCGCCAAATTCGCCAGCTCCTCCATTGAATAGGCGAAGTCTTCCTGATCATTCAGATTGACACCGACCAGAATTGCCTTCTGTTCCAATTGCACCAATTGTTCCATATATCGTATTCCTCCTTTATTTCGAATCAAAATAAAAAAACACAGTCCTCCGGCTGTGCTATGGTACAAACGGTGCAGCAAACAAGAAGACACCTGCAGACATATTCCTGCAAGTGAATCTCAAAGCGGCATATTCTATTATAAAGGTTCCCTTTATGATAGCACACCTATCCCGTTCGCCCTGCACAGAACAGAGCCTTTGAGCAGTATTCAATTAGCCGCGCAAAGTAGTAAGACGGAATTTAATGTACAACACTAGGAACCCTCCGTTCATGTAAATTATATACATATTACCATACTTTAAACCTGCGTACAACGACACCTCCCGGTAAAGATGACTATAAACATGTTATGGGAAATGTATTTTTTTTACTGTTCTTGTTTTTTTATTTTAAGTATCCTAGGAACAGTTCGAACATTAAAAAGCTGTATTAGAGGATTGGAGGAATCCCGACATGGTATCTGGTTTCGATGGCTTTGGTCCCTCGCCATTTGGCGGAGCAGGCGATTTCATGTTTAGCGCTGTTCCGGTCTTTATCGGGATCATCTTTGTCGCCGTCATCATTATGCTTATTGTCAACGGAGCGAAGTATGTGAAGAACGCCACCTCAACCCGCGAGTCCACTTTTGTCAGAATTGTATCCAAGCGGATGGACGTAAGACACCACTCAAACATGAACGATCATAATAACTTCTCCTCTTCTCACACTTACTATTACATCACCCTGGAATTTGAGAACGGAGAGCGTAAAGAGTATCTGGACGTAAAAAATCTGTACGGCCTCGTCGCCGAAGGAGATGAAGGCTACGCCGCTATTCAAGGCGATTGGATCGTAGCCTTCGAGCGAAGTATTCCGCGTCAGGATGAGCGTTCCACTCGTTACTGACTGCTTTGTGTTAGTATAAGCGTTTTGTCCCTTGGTTACTTAGAAAAACGTTTGTAATGCTTTTTTAGATTAAACAAAAAAAGCCGAAAGAATGACAGTCCATCTACGAACCCAATCTCTCGGCTTAGCTTACTTTATTCGATTTCTCCCATTAGGCTCAACCTTAATACGCCGTCCAGCCGCCATCGGCTGTTATAACTTCACCATTGACGAAGCTGGAATCATCCGAAGCTAGGAAGAGCGCCACTTTGGCGATTTCTTCCGGCTCTCCGGACCTTGGGTTCGAGCTGGCTCCGGCTGTCGCTCTTGCCATTCCGAATTCATCAGGCTGATTCATCGTAGTACCGATATTCGTATTTACACCGCCTGGGGCAATTGCATTACAACGAATTCCTTTCAGGGCATATTGGAACCCAACGTTCTTCGTCAACCCCACCACTGCGTGCTTCGCAGCCGTATAAGCGGCACCCGCGCGCGAGCCCATCAGTCCGCCGATCGAGGCAACATTAATGATAACCCCATTCCCCTTCTCAAGGAAAATCGGCAAAGCCTTTCTAATCGCACGCATCGGGCCCGTTGCATTTACAGCAAACACTTTATTCCACAGCTCATCCGTCAGATCGGCAGCAGGAACGAAGTTATCCATAATGCCGGCATTGTTGACCAAAATGTCTAAAGTACCGTAGGTACTCACTGCCGTATCGATCAAATTCTGAATATCCGCTTCCTGGGCCACATTGGCCACGACCGCAATCGCTTCGCCGCCGCTTGCTTGGATGTCACCAACTGTTACGTTCGCCGCCTCCAGATTCAAATCCGACACAATAACCTTCGCGCCTTCCGCTGCATACAGCTTGGCAATCGCCTTGCCCATCCCTGATGCTGCGCCTGTAACTACCGCTACTTTGCCTTGAAGTTTCATTGATGATGCCTCCTTCTAAAATTTATATATTACATTTTTTAATTATACTATTATCACTTTTTATATTATATAAATATCGCAATTTTATACTTGGCTGATTATTAGAAAAGTGACAATACGAAGAAATTTTCCCCTTTTGAAAAAATAAATCCGCCAAATTCCGTTGACATTCACGAGCACCCCTTCTATGATGTAAAGGCAAGACCTCGTTAGGTGAGGCTCCTATACAAAAACATGCCACTGCCCAGAAATATCGAAAGATGCCCATGGGTTGAACAGGAATTGCCGGACTAAGGCTTTTCATAATGTGGCTAAGACGAATCGTCTTTACGTTGTATAGTGCCAAAACTCGGTTAGGGGCTAAGCTTGTTTAAGCTTTATTTTGGAATGTAATTAATTTCCAAGGCCTCCTGACTGGGAGGCCTTTTATTTTGCAGATTTGAAGGGAGGGACAATCCATGGAAGACAGTAGTCAGTTAGGCAGCCAACCAGACCCCGCAATGTTCATTAAGAGCGAATTCAACAATCAAATATTACAGCGGAGAGAAACTGCGCTCAGTTCCAAGGATTGTCCCAGAGGATCCATGCCTATCATGCACGATTGATCAGGTGTATTTGAATCTGCCTATAATCTTCGGAATATGAGTTAGCGATATGGAACTCTCCAAATTGGAGAGTTTTTTTGTTGTCCTCCGCTGCAAAAATGGAGGCGAAGACCATGTTTAAGAAGAAGATCACGGAGCCTATCCGTACAGAACAAATGAACGAACGCCTGATTCAGGCTTCAATCTGGCATATCGATGACGTTATGGAGATGCTCGGAGCCTTGCCTGAAGGCATCAGCGAGCAAGAAGCCGAGCTGAGATTAGAACAGCACGGCAGCAACGAAATCGCCCAGGACCGGAGAACTGCTTGGTATGTCCAACTCCTAGGCTGCTTCAAAAATCCATTCATCCTTATTTTATTGGGACTATCGCTGTTCTCACTAATCACGAAGGATTTCGATGCGGCTATCATTATAAGCACTATGGTAACGATCAGCGTGGCTATCTCCTTTACCCAGGAGTACCGCTCGCAGAAAACCGCCGAAAGTCTCAAAAACCTCGTAAAGACGACGACTTCTGTGATCCGGCAATCGCCAGCCCGCGAGATTGCGGTGGAGCAAATCGTTCCTGGTGACCTTGTTCATCTATCGGCCGGAGATCTGGTTCCCGCAGACATCCGCCTGATCGCTTCCAAGGATCTGTTCATCAGTGAATCGGCTCTAACCGGAGAAGCCCTGCCTGTCGAGAAGGAAGATGTACAATTAACAACGGATCCCAAGCTGAAGCAACAGAGAAAACAGTCCAGGAAGCTTAATCCGCTTGAACTTAGCAACATTTGCTATATGGGAACCAATGTGATCAGCGGCTCGGCAACCGGAATCGTTATCGCCACCGGGGGCGATACCTGCTTTGGGGCGATGGCCCGAACCCTAAGCGGAGCAAGACCGATGACCAGCTTCGATAGAGGCGTGAATAAGGTTAGCTTTCTCCTTATCCGCTTTATGCTGATCATGGTCCCCATCATTTTCTTCATCACCGGATTTACCAAAGGTGACTGGATGGACGCACTTCTGTTCGGCATGTCCGTGGCCGTCGGATTAACCCCGGAAATGCTGCCTGTCATCGTTACCTCCAATCTCGTCAAGGGAGCCAGTACGATGGCTCGGAACAAAGTGGTCGTAAAGCAGCTGAATTCCATTCAAAATTTCGGAGCAATGGACATTCTCTGCACCGACAAGACGGGCACGTTAACACAGGACAAAATCGTCCTCAAGAAGCATCTTGATATCCATGGCCATGACAATGATGAAGTACTGAAGCATGCCTATCTGAACAGCTATTATCAGACAGGACTTAAAAATCTACTCGACATCGCCGTACTAGAGCATGCAGAGTTGCAGAAGGGACTAAATGCCGAGCAAACTTATCAAAAGATCGATGAGATCCCCTTTGACTTCCATCGCCGCCGTATGTCCGTTGTGCTGAAGCAGCGGAGCGGCCAGCATTTGTTAATCTGTAAAGGGGCGATGGAAGAAATCATTAGCATCTCCACCCATGCCCTTGATAACGGAAGAACGGTGCCGCTGACGGAGGATATGCGTACCCGTATTCAAGGAATCGTCCGTGACCTGAATACCGATGGTTACCGGGTCGTAGCCGTCGCCACGAAAGAACTGCAACAGCATTCTGAACAGTATACCGTACAGGATGAACAGAATCTGGTCCTGATCGGCTACATCTGCTTCCTCGATCCGGCCAAGGACAGCGCTGCACCAGCGATTGAAGCGCTGCGGAGCAGCGGAGTTACCGTCAAAGTGCTGACCGGAGACAATGAGGCCGTTACTCGCAAGGTGTGCAGTGATATCGGATTAAGTACGGACAGTATCCTACTCGGACAGGACATTGACGACCTATCCGATGAGAAGCTGGCAGAGCTCGCTGAACAGACGACGATATTCGCAAAACTCAATCCATTACAGAAATCAAGGATTGTTCGCGCGCTGCAGAGCAAGGGGCATACAGTTGGCTTCATGGGCGATGGCATCAATGATGCCGCATCGCTCCGCCAGGCCGATGTAGGAATTTCTGTAGACACAGCCGTTGATATCGCCAAGGAATCGGCAGATATTATTTTGCTGGAGAAGGATCTAATGGTGCTTGAGGACGGCGTGATTGAAGGACGCAAGACCTTCGGAAACATCATCAAATATATTAAAATGACAGCCAGCTCCAATTTCGGCAACGTATTCAGCGTACTCGGCGCGAGCGCCTTTCTACCTTTCTTGCCGATGCTGCCGCTGCAGCTCTTGATCCAGAATCTGTTCTACAGCATCTCGCAATTGTCGATTCCATGGGATAATGTAGATGATGAATTCCTGGCCAAACCGCGGAAATGGGACGCTAGCTCCATCGGTCGATTCATGATCTTCATAGGTCCGATCAGTTCGATCTTCGACTATGTTACTTTCTTCGTTATGTTCTATGTGTTCAAGGCCAATACACCAGCCAGCCAATCCTTATTCCAATCCGGCTGGTTCGTCGTCGGCTTACTGTCACAGACGCTGATTGTCCATATGATTCGCACGCACAAAATACCGTTCATTCAGAGCCGGGCCAGCAGACCCGTGTTGTTGTTAACCGGAGCGATCATGCTCGCCGGTATGTATCTGCCGTTCAGCCCATTCGGAGGCAGCCTTGGACTACAGGCCCTACCGCTTGTCTATTTTGGCTGGCTTGCCGTCATCCTGCTCGGATATTGCCTGCTCACCCAGATCATCAAGGGCTGGTATATCCGCCGCTTCGGCGAATGGCTCTAAAGGATGGAGAATCAAGATGCAGACCCGTCGTCGTGCCTAAATCCAAACTGCAACACTGAATAAAAAGAACCTTCAATCTACCTCCCAGAAGTAGGGGAAGTATTTGAAGGTTCTTTGTTTTTGCCTCTATATGTCCTCAACTACCAGTTCAAGCAATCCCATTTCGAGACACGCCTTAACGGATAGGACCTTATCCCCCGCTTCGAAGTGGATCTCAAGCCTATCCTCATAGACTTTCGTGATAACGCCCTCGTCAAAGCGGGAATGCTTGACTCTCTTGCCAACAACGAAGTCATTCGCACTTTGGATCGCGTTCGGACGATAGACGATCTCCGGCTTCTTCAGCTTTACGGTAGATTTCTCCCCCTGCACGATCCGAGGAACTGCCGGATTCACAATCCTCCGAATGTCATTCACAAAGCGGGATTCCACGGCCTTCTTGCCCTCCCGCTCCTGATAGGTTACCAAATTCAGCGTGCGCTTCGCCCGCGTCATACCTACATAGAACAGACGGGTCGCTTCCTCCATCTGGGCGAGATCCTCAGACTGATCCTTCAAATCCTCGTAGGAAGGCAAGATTCCATCAACCAGATCGACCATGTAGACACGATCGAACTCCAAGCCTTTGGCACTGTGCAGCGTAGACAAGGTCACGACATTCTGCCCTCTCCGCCGTTTCGCCGTCTTCTGAAGCGACTCCAAATATTTGAGCCGGGCGGCAAACTCTTCCATCGTCGATAGAGGGGCCGCGATCTGCTCCAGTGTGTTCAGAATGCCGATTAACGTATCTTGACGAAAGCCGAGGCGTTCACACATCTTCTCCAGCGCCTTCTCGTAACCGAGACGGCCGCGAATCACTTGGATCACAGCCTTCGGCGGCATGCCGCGCATCTGCTGGAACGTCTCTTTGCTCTCCTGCAGCAGCTTCACTTGATATTCCTGAAGTGGCACATGGCCCAGCAGATTGTCGAAGACCGATTCCTGGTTGTGGATCAACTTGACCTCCTGCATCTGCTTTTTGCTGATATAGCCATTGAATTTCATATGAATCTTCTCAAAGACATCAACCCGCTTGTCGGTGAACGTAAGCCGCATAAAGTTCAGCACATCCTCAACGACCCAATGGGAGAAGAAGCGCAGGTCAGAATCCTTCAGGTAGAAAGGAATCCCAGCCAGGTCAAGTGCATTCATGAGGCCGACGGAAGACGAATTGTTGCGGTACAGAATCGCAATCTCCGCCAGATTGTCCTGCCCTGCGATCTCCCGTACCAGATAATCGCCCTGGGAAATATCATCGGCCAGACAGGTGAAGCGGATCGGCTCATGCGGAGGATTATGGGTGAACATGTTTTTGTTGTACCGATGCTTGTTGCGTTTAATGAATCGGTTAGCCGCATGCACAATATCCCTGGAAGAGCGATAATTCTGCTCCATATACAAGATCTGCGCCTTGGGAAATACTTGTCTGAAATCCAGCAAATAAGACGGCTCAGCCCCTCGCCAGCTATAGATCGACTGATCATCGTCAGCAACGACACACAGATTATGATGACGCCGCACCAGCTTCTCGATAATCGCGTGCTGCACAAGCGAGGTATCCTGGCTCTCATCGGTCAGTACATAATCATATCTCATCTGATACTTTCGCAGCAGTGAGGCATCCTCATCCAAAGCTCTATTTGCGAGCGTCAGCATATCATCGAAGTCAAGCAGCAGCCTTGTTCTATCCCTTTGCTTGAACTCTTCATACGCGCGAAAAATCTGCTCAGCCTTGGGAACATCCACTTTAATCTCCGACCATTGTTCGGCAGGGAGCATCTTATTTTTAATATAGCTAATATAGGTCGTTAACTCGTCCATCTGATCGTCTGTGATGTTATCCGAGTGAATAGACTGATAGATTTGACGCAAAATAATTCTCTTGTGCAATGGCAGCTGCTCTGCCTCGCCCCCCTCTTCCTCCTCCGGATCGATATGCCCTTCAATGATCTGAAAGTCGATTCGGCACTTCCGCAAATATTCTCTGACCACTTCAAAGGCAAAGCTGTGAATCGTAGAAAATTGTACGGGAGCAAGTTCCGGGAAAAAGGCGCTGAACCGCGACTTCATATCCTGAGCAGCAGCCCTGCTGAACGTCACTGCCTTAATACGTGTGGGGTGTACCCCCTTCTCTGCAACCAAATAGCCGATGCGCATAATCATCGTCGTTGTCTTGCCTGATCCGGGGGAGGCCAGCAGCAGCAGCGGTCCTTCCGTAAGAAGAACCGCCTCCCGCTGGACTTCATTCAATTGAATACTAAGCTCAGCCTGTTTACGATCTATAAATTGGGTAGGTCTTTCCTGATTTATTGAGCGATTATACATAAAGCACCTTTACTATTTTATCTTTTGCTGCCGATCATAACGGTAAGATCGACTGTAATCTTTGTTGGAGGATGAGCTGCGAAATGGTTCAGCTTGCTGTCCTCAGCCCGCCATGCCAAAGGGGTCATAGCAAGCAAAGGCTGGACTTGGCCCGGCTCCAGGAGGTAAGTATATCTCACCCGATGGACCTCGATATGTTCAAAATGCTCCCTGAACAGCTGCATTGTCCTGTCATTGTTGAAGCTTCGCTGGTGCCCTTCCCAGAGTGCCTCGCGCAGCTCACGCAAATAATAGCGATCAGGAATGACTTTAATTACGATACCGTCCTCGCACAGCAATCTATGAAAAGCATTATAATTCGCGGGAGATAGAATGTTGAGAATGACGTTGAACTGTTGGCTTGCCAGTGGTGGATTGGCCAAATCGCCAACGCACCATAGAAGCTCCTTATAGCTCCTTGCCGCGAAGGCAACGCCCTCTTTAGCCAGGTCGATCCCGATCCCAAGCGTCGGCAGCGCTGCATTTTGACGGACCAACGAATGGATCCGCTCTAAATGCGAACCTTCGCCGCAGCCTGCATCCAGAATTTTAATCGTGTCATGCTCCCCAGGTTCTAACCTCTTCACAATCCTGGTGGCAATCGCTTCAGCCAGAGGTTCGAACAAACCGGCCTGGCTGAGCATCCGTCTGGCTGCAAACATGGATTTATCGTACTTAGTCCCCGCAGCCTGCAAGCACAAATGGATGTATCCGTGCTTGGATAGATCGAAACGATGTCCATGGGGACATACTAGACTTCTTTTATCGACAAACAGTTCACAGTGACAAACCGGACAATTAAAAATATGAGTATGCTGTGAAAGCAAATTCACGGCATAATTATTTTTGGACACAAAAAAACACCCCATTCATTCGTTTTTGCTGAATGAAAAAGGCACAGTCAAATAAACCTAGTCAACTTCCCATTTTTGAGAAAATAACCAAGTTCAATGTCTGTACCTCTCATTAGCGAAAACGAATGAATTGGATGATCATCCTGCAGCTCTCCTTACCATTAACAATGAACATTCATTATTATAGCATATCTCCTATGAATCAGATAAGCATAATGTCGAGCTGCGCTCCGTGGTTCACGAGCCGTTAACGGCTCTTAACCAACAGCTCCACGGCCTGGTGAACCACCTTACTGCTATCCCTGCCTGCTTCCTTCTCAGCAAGGATGCAATGCTCCAAATTGGAGGCTACCACATAGGCCATCGCTTTATCGATCGCACTGCGGATCGCGGATAACTGACAGACGACATTCTGGCAGTCCTGCCCTTCCTCCATCATTTTAAGCACGCCACGTACCTGGCCTTCCGCCCGCTTCAGTCTTTTCTTAATATCTTCATCGTACTGCATAACAATATCTCCTCTGCGAAACATGTTATATCTATTATTTCCGATCTTCTGCCTAAAAACAATGTGCCATGAGTGCCGGCAGATCAAATCATGCGCATGGACTATTGCATTTGCACTTGCGGGAGATCAGCTCCTTGAAGCAAGGAATCGACATGAAATCGTCGCTGACTAGGGTCAGATGATTATATCCGCATTGTCTCATAATTCTCACGGCCTTTTTGCCTTGAGCCTTCGTAGCGGAAATAATAATAATATGATCATCAACATATAAGTCATTTTTCCGCACATAGCGTAATCTGCCCACCGAAATGTTGAGCGCTCCCGGAACATGTGCCTCATAGTAATCCACCTGATCCCGGACATCAAGCAGCTTGAAGCTTTGCGGCTCTCCCTTTAACAGCTTGCAGAACTGGTCTTCGTTAATATATCTGAGTCCCCGGACCGGTCTGCTTCTCCAAGCGATAACTGCAATAATCATGCATACGATAAAATAGTAGATCGTCAAGATAACGGCCTCCCATTTGGTTTAGTCAATATCTCCTATATTAAAATTATCACATACCCGCTGGGGTATACTACTAAATTATAATGTTTTGCTCTCTGCGTCAACCAGGAATATCGCTGTAAACCTAAATTAGATGAATGAAAAACAAAGCTTCTGCATATTTTAGTACCAGATACTAATACTTGATGTTATAATAAAGAAAAAAAGAGGTGATTTCATGAAAGCTCAGTTCTCTCAAGCACGTATAACGGCTATTGGTACTCATGTTCCCGAACAGCGGCTGACGAATGATGACTTATCTAAGCTAGTTGACACAAATGATGAATGGATCGTACAAAGAACCGGCATGAAGGAACGTCGGATCGCCGCGGAGCGCGAATTCACCTCGGATCTGTGCATGAAGGCGGTGCAGAATCTGGCAGAGCGTTATAACAAAAGTCTGGACGATGTCGACATGGTTATTGTGGCAACGACAACCCCAGATTACCCATTTCCGAGTGTAGCCTGTAAGATTCAGGATTATTTCGGGATAAGTCGCACTGGTGCATTCGACTTAAATGCGACTTGCGCTGGATTCGTATATGGTCTGCATCTGGCCAACGGATTAATAACATCCGGCCTTCACAAGAAAATTCTCGTCGTCGCCGGTGAGACACTATCCAAGGTGACCGACTATACCGACCGCTCCACCTGCATTCTGTTTGGGGACGGGGCCGGTGCGGTGCTCGTTGAATACGACGATTCCCATCCTGGATTCATCTCCTCTGTTCAAGGCACGAACGGCGAAGGCGGTATCCATGTATATCGCTCAGGCTTGTCTCATACATTCAAAGGAACAGAGCTTGCCGGGGATGGAAAGATGGTACAGAACGGGCGGGAAGTATATAAATGGGCAGTACAAACCGTATCCGCAGGCGTTAAGCAGCTTCTAGAGCAAGCCAATATGAATGTGGATGACATTGACTGGTTCGTTCCGCATAGCGCGAATCTGCGTATGATTGATTCTATCTGCGACAAATCCGGCATTCCGCTGGAGCGGACATTGTACAGCATGGAGTACTACGGCAACACCTCAGCCGCTTCCATTCCGTTGGCGCTCGACCTTGGGGTACAAGAAGGACGCTTGAATTACGGGGATACGATGTTACTTTATGGCTTCGGGGGTGGACTTACTCATAGCGGCCAGATTATCAAATGGGGCGTTCCCCGCGTATAATAATAACGACAAAAAACCGGTGAGTTGGGCTATTGCACAATTTCACCGGTTTAATTATTCATCTCGTTATTTATCTGCACATGATTCACCTTTCTGTGTTAGCATGGATGATCGTGAACTACGAAATATCTGCATTCTTCAAAGCATGTTCCCAACTTGGAAAATAGTACAATGCGCTTCTCATCAACTCAGGGTTCTGCTGCTTCACCTGCTTCTTGCTGATAGGCTCTCCATTACTCTGCAGCTGCTTGATGCGGTTAATGACCTCATCGGCGCCCATTGAAATATCCATCCTAATCCTCCTTTCCAAGAAGCCGTTTCCTCTATTTTCCACAATAATAAGAGGAAATATTCAACTTGGTAAGGATTTGTCTATGATCTGCCTCTGTTTATCCATAGATAATACCCGGAAATTCCCAGTATGACTACAGCAAAGACAGAGCCCCACAAGACAAAAGACCTATTGATATGAACCGGTAAACCTGCCACCGCCCCCATGCCTCCAGGGTCTACAAGCTTCAGTTCTCTAGCATCGAGAAAAGCGGATTCCTCACCGGTAATATCGGCAGTCTTCTTCGTTGGTGAACATAGCGGATTCTGCCAGCCTTTCCCCTCTTTGTAAGTAAGAAAGAACAGATACTCTTCGTGAAGAACGCTTGGCCCCGATATAGCTCCCCATGTCTTGTCCTCGAAAATGACCAACTTCTCTTCTGTAATTCCCTTGAAACTTCTCGTAATCGTCAGCTTGATCTGATTGTCCTCCCGCTTCCCTCGGATGCTCTCCACCCGACCGATGACTACGCCGTCGTACCTCCGATACGCTTCGGGAACGCTGGATAACTCGGCACATGATAAGGCCGATGTCTGCTGCGTATATAAGGGATTCAGAAGCATCAGTATGAACAGAACTAACCCTATCTTCTTCATCGAGTCCCTCCTTTTATTGTTAAGGACGTAGTACATCTGCGGAAAGGTTGCAGAGCCCGTAAGTCTAACAATATGTGAACAGAGCATAGAACCCGCTTCATAGCCTCATAATATGAACATTCCAATTGAAGAAGGTGCATCAAGATGGGCAAGAAGATAAGTCTGCTCATGTTCAGCGGAGAGTATGATAAAGCGATGGCCGGGCTGATTCTGGCCAATTCGGCGCATGATATGGATATTGAAGTTACGATGTTCTTCAGCTTCTGGGGGCTGTTCCTTATCAGAGATCCCGATAAGATGACCTTAGAGGATAAATCACTCTATGAAAAAATTATGAGTCTGGCGACGCCAAAAGGTCCTGATCAGCTGCCATTATCGAAAATGAATTTCAGCGGATTGGGCAAATGGATGCTTGAAGAAATGATAGAGGATCAAGAGGCCCCGAAGCTCATTCATTTCTTAAAAGGCGCGCGTAAGAAAAACATTAAATTTTCCGCCTGCAAGCTATCCGTTGAGATTATGGGCCTTAAACCCGAAGAGTTCCTTCCCGGCGTTGACATCGTCGATGCCCAGAGCTACTTAAGGGATGCCCTGGAATCTGACATTCAGCTATTCATCTAGATTCCGCTTTTGATAAGAAAACCTGAAGTCAGTTCACGGATGAGCGACCGCGGCTCAAAGGTTGGTTTTCTTGCGATATAGAATTTCATCATCCTAGGTCGTTTTCTACGAAAACATGTAGCTCCGCTCCTCAGACCCTAGCTTCATCCAACTGAAGCGTTTTGAAAAAACGCACATCGGAAGCATAAGCTTCGGTGCTGAAAACCGGACTTTTCAAACAAAGCGATATTCCCGCAACACGGGAGTATCGCTTTTTTCTTGGAAAATACAAAAAATCGGGTCTAGGCATTCGCCTTCACCGCTGTCCACTGCATATACTGAGTCATCAATGAAAACGAGCGAGGAACGAATACTATGTTGAAAAATGCAACACATACAGTTGATGCGACTAACGTCAAAAATCCGGAGGCCCTTGAAGCGCATTTTCTCACTTTCCGGCACAAAACGGTCGGAATCCAGCAGCCTTATTCCACTCCCTATGGTAAGCAAAAGATGATCTATGCCGATTGGACAGCAAGCGGACGGCTGTACGAACCGATTGAAGCGGCGATTGCCGAACAGTTCGGTCCCTATATGGCTAATACACATAGCGAATCTAGTCTGACTGGCCAGACGATATCCCAAGCCTACAGAATGGCTCGTCAAATGATCAAGCAGCATGTGAACGCCGGCCCTGACGACATCTTGATGCTGACGGGATCAGGAATGACCTCGGGCATTAACAAATTGCAGCGCCTGCTTGGTCTGAAGGTGCCTGAGTGGCAGGCCGCTTCTATTGGACCTACTGCGGTAGATCGTCCGATCATTTTCGTCAGTCATATGGAGCATCATTCCAACCATATCTCTTGGGCGGAGACGATTGGAGATGTAGTCGTGCTTGAGCCCGGGGAAGACGGAGAAGTAAGCCCCGCCCAATTGGAGCGATCGCTCAGCCTTTATCGACATCGCCATTTTAAGATTGGCGCATTCACTGCCTGCTCCAATGTAACCGGACGAATGACGCCGTATCATCAGTTGGCTAAAGTGATGCATCTACATGGTGGAATATGTATTGTCGATTTTGCCGCATCCGCTCCTTATGTACCGATTGATATGCATCCCGAGCAGCCGCTAGAGCAACTGGACGGCATCCTCTTCTCCCCGCATAAATTCCTTGGCGGTCCTGGCACCTGTGGTGTATTGATTGTGCACAATTCTCTATACAGCCAGCGAATTCCTGATCATGTCGGTGGTGGTACCGTCGATTGGGTGAATCCTTGGGGTACGAAGCATTATGTCCATAATGTAGAGAGACGCGAGGATGCCGGCACCCCTCCAATCATTCAGGCCATCAAGACCGCACTTTGTGTGAAGCTAAAAGATCAAATGAGATCGGAGCTGATTCTAGCGCGCGAGCATCAAATGACGGTCCGCCTGCTCCAAGGGCTAAAGCGAATTCCCGGGGTCTCCGTATTGGATTCGGAGTCCGAAGATCGACTGGGTATCGTCTCATGGATACTCCCAGGATACCATTACAATCTTGTCGTGAAGCTACTGAGCGATCGCTTCGGTATTCAGGCACGCGGCGGCTGTTCCTGTGCTGGTCCATATGGACATTACTTGCTTGGAATTACCGCTGAGCTCTCTCACCTAATTGAGCAGAGTGTCATTAGAGGAGCTTACTCCTTCAAGCCCGGCTGGATACGCACATCACTGCATCCGATTATGACAATACAGGAAGTAGACCATATTATTCACGCCGTAACAGAAATAGCCCGTCATATCGAGACCTGGCGGCATGATTATATTTATAATCCGCTCACCAATGACTGGTCTCATATACACGGGCAATTCATGCCGGACGTCGCAGCAATGTTCGAACTTATTTGATCCACTTTTGATCACGAAGTGAATCAGGAAGTAACTCGGCATCGAATCTTGAATTCACCCGGGCCTCAGTAGATGCTTACGAAGTCATGTTTCCTCCGGAAACATTTCAGGTGCTCACGTACAAACTACAAGCAAATGCTTCCGAGGTCGTTTTCTACGAAAACGTGTAGCTCCGCTCCTCTGGCCCTAGCTTCATCCAACTGAAGCGTTTTGAAAAAACGCACATCGGAAGCATAAGCTTTGGTGCTGAAAACGGGCTTATTTGTACCTGAACCTATTTTATACCGAGACGCATCCGGTAACTGAACATAATTTCCTTCGTATGGCCGTTAAAATATTTATCTGTCTGTTCACCAAAAAAAGCTATATCGTCATCAAGCTCTGTGCTGCCGAGCTTCATCACGCTCTGCAACCCGCCTTGGCTTAGCACCAGTCCAACATAACGCTCGGCATTGCACAGCTCCCAATGGTGAAATACGACCTCCCTTGTATATCTGAAGGCCCCACTGGTCTGTAAATTATGCAAATGCTCGTTCTTGTTCCGCTTAACGGCCTTTGATTCCTCAGTCGCCTCCCGCTCCAGAATCTCATCGCATTTATCATACAATTCCATGTACTGCTTCTCCAGCTCCCAACTGATCATCGGCGGCCAATCACAGTCGTAAGCAGCGAATACGCCTCCTGGCCTTAGAACGCGGTGTGCCTCGCGCAATGTACTTACGGGTTCCATCCAATGAAATGACTGCGAGCAGGTAATAACATCGACCGTTTCCGACTCTGCATCAAGCTGATTGGAATACCCGGTAACGAAGCTGATCGCAGACGATCCCTCCGGGAAGTGCTGAAGCTTGGCAGTGGCTACACTTCGCATATCATCATTAGGCTCTACCCCTATGATCCGCGTCGCACGCCCATTCCAGACCAGAGTCGACAACCCTGTACCGCAGCCTAAATCCATCACCAGCTCTGGTTCTCTCTGCAAGTATTGAGTCAAAATCTCGGTAACCATCTCAGGGGCTTCAGGACGATAATTATCGTACACATCTGCAAACCCTGAGAACCTCGCGACATTACTCTGTATATTTCCCTTTGGAATCTCCGGTACCATGTGATTTCCTCCATTAATCTATATTTTCGCTAGAGCCTACTACTCTTGCTGCATAATCTCATAGACCCGTAGGTTGCGATAAATCACCTCAAGCAACGGAGCGTCCATCTTATGCTCCTTAGCCAAATCGAGTAAGTAACCGTGTAGATGACGACCCTCGATCGCTAGACCCTTCTCCATGTCTCGCAGCATAGAGGCTTTCATTGTGTAGCCCGTCTTCTCCATCGTGACCATATGCTGAGCAACGATCTCCGGATCGAGCGGTGCACCATGAGCCCTCATGATCGCCGCGCCCTCTTGGAACACACCACGTATGTACTCATATCCATTCTCGCTGTCCCGAATCGGACCTAATGGGGCTCGCATCAGAGTAGTTACGCCTGCAATGGTAGTAATATACAAATATTTATGCCAAATATCTTGCTCGATATGAGAGCTCCGCACAAATGAAGCTTTCGTTCCGCTCAGAGCCTCTTCAATCGCCCGAATTCTTTCCGTATCTCTATTCCCGAACTCTCCGAATCGGACATAGTGCCCTTTGCTCGTCTGAATAATATGACCCTGCTCATTTAATGTAGTCTCGATGAAGCATAGTCCGCCGATGACCTTGTCCTTACCTAACTCCCGCTGCAATTCCGGAATATGAGCCACACCGTTCAGCAGAGGTAGAATCACCGTATTCTCCCCTACGAACGGCTTGACATCCTGCATAGCTCCCTCTAAATGGTAGGCCTTCGTCGAGAACAGGATCAAATCAAAGGGTTCCGCTTCATCTTGCGAAGTGGTAACACGCGGCTCCAAGGTCAGATCGCCGTGCACACTGTGAATCACTAATCCCTCTTGTTCAAGCTGCTGCTTGCGGTGCTCCCTTACGAGAAAGGTAACATCTGCTCCTTGTTCAACTAATCGGCCGCCAAAATAGCCGCCGACTCCTCCGGCGCCAAGTACTAATATCCGCATCGATCACTTCATCTCCTGACCTATATCATATTAAGCCAATTATACTAAATAAAAGAAAAAAGCGAATCCATCCTCTTCATTGACGAATTCGCTTCAATGCATGACTGCAGCAATTTTGTGTATATTACTTAGCGAGAATTGTAGTTGTCATACACCTTCTGCAGCAGTGTTGTAAGTTGTTCCTTCTCTTCCTCGGACAAGCACCCGGCTAGACTCCTGTTGGACTCATCCAGAATTGAGATCAACACGGGCTCAAATTCCTTGGCCTTGGCGGTCGGATATAATCGATAGGATCTTCGATCGTTATCGTCGACGATCCTTTCGACATAGCCCTCCTCCTCCAATTGCTTAATACAACGGGTCGTAGTAGCCTTATCGAACTTTACTTCACATGTAAGCTGATCCTGATTCAATCCGGGATTCATTAGGATCGTCTTCAGGTAGCTATGGTGCCCGCCGCCGCCTATATTATAATCTCTCAGTTTGTTGGCCAATTCCTTCTGATTGATGCGGTTGATAAAAGATATCAACTTGCCGATCGAGTTCATGTCCATCCTTGCCCTTCTATAACGGGATTTATATATGTCCAAAATTTTATCGTATTTTTGTTGCAGGCGCAACTAAATTGGAGTACACTTTGAATGTGTGATTTAGTTGTACGTGCAACAAATTTATATTGCAATCATAAAGTGAGGTCATCAGCATGAGTTCAAATCCAGAAATAGTAAGAAAAACGTATCAGGATGATCCCGCGGTACAAAAGAGGCGCTGGTTGATACTGATCGTCATTAATCTATTCACCTTCATGTCCACTCTGGACGGAAGCATCGTCAACATCGCCCTCCCTGTCATATCGAAGCAGCTCGATTTGCCGGTAGCCCAGACACAATGGGTTGTCACCAGCTACCTCATGATGATCTGTGCGGCAATTCTATTCTTCGGCAAACTCGGGGATATCGTTGGCAAAATAAAAATATTCAAGTTAGGCATGATTATTTTCACGATCGGGTCCCTGTTCTGCGGATTAAGCCACAGCTTGACCACCTTGATTGCCTCACGGCTTATACAGGCCCTTGGTGCGTCGATGACGATGGCAAACAATCAAGGGATTGTTACTGACATCTTCCCCCCGAATGAACGCGGTAAGGCGCTCGGGTTCATCGGAACCTTCGTATCACTGGGCAGTATTGCCGGTCCAAGTCTCGGCGGCATTATCATTTCCAGCCTTGGTTGGGAGTATATATTCTGGGTGAATGTTCCGATCGGGATCATCGCCTTTATCATTGGTGCTAAGACGCTGCCACAGGATCTTACAAAGCTGCAAGTCAAGATCGACAAGGCGGGCAACCTGTTATTCACACTATTTATCCTTGCCCTATTCTCCGGGCTACTACTTGGACAACAGGTCGGTTACGGAGATTACCGTATCATAGCCTCATTAATCGCATCAGTAGTTGTGTTTATCGCCTTTATATGGGTGCAGATGCATAAGCAGGAGCCGCTGCTTCAGCTATCGCTCTTTAAGAATCCGCTGTTCTCGTTGAGCATTTTGTGCGGATTTCTCGTCTTCGTTGCGAACTTCTGCTACAACATTATCGCGCCTTTCTATGCACAGAGCATTCTTAACCTGTCTCCGTCTCAAGCCGGGTTCCTGCTGATGATCTTCCCGATTGTCATGGTCATCATCGCACCGATTAGCGGTACCCTATCGGATAAGATTGGCTCGGAGTTGCTAACCTTCATCGGTCTGATCGTGATGGTTATCGCCCAATTCGGCCTTGCTTCATTGCACAACGGCAGCCATATTGCGTTCGTATCGCTATGGATTGCTATGCTTGGACTTGGCAGCGGGATATTCCAATCTCCGAACAACTCGCTCGTGATGTCCAAGGTACCACGGACACAACTTGGGATCGCTGGCAGCATTAACGGCTTGGTCCGCAATATCGGGATGGTTGTAGGGATCACGGTAGCAACTTCTACCCTGTTCAGCGTGATGAGCCATAAAGCGGGGTATCGTGTAACCGGGTTGATTCCAGATCGCCCGGATATCTTTCTGGCCGGAATGCATGTCGTCTACCAGACGTCAGCGACGATCTGCCTTGTAGCCGCTCTGCTGACCGGCTGGCGTCTCTGGTCGTCCAAACGCTCGCCGCGAAATGAAGCTGTCCACTCGAATTAAGAGTAAGTTAGCGGGTATGGCGTATAACTAGTGAACTAACTTGGACAGCATGACGTGTGATCCATGATCTAACGTAGACTGGAGCACGTTTTACGTGCAATGCTCCTAATGAGCAGGCAAAAACCTGCAAAAATGCAGTTATTTCGTTGATAAATCTGTGTCTGTCTAAAATTCCTGCTTATATACAGTTTTTACAACGGAAATTGGGTATATATGGATATCCCAAAGTGAAAGCCTGCATTTTTGCAGGTTTTTTCTTTGAATCTCTTTTTTAGAGCCTGAAAAGCTGCATTTCTGCAGTTTTTGGTTTCTATCAATCCAACTCTACCTCAACTCAGGTTGGGGTTGGGTTGGGGTTGGGTTGGGATTGGGGTTGGGTTGGACTTAGAGTTAAACTTAGGGTTAGGGTTAGGCCTAACCCTAATGCATCACGCCCCCTCTACCCTCTCCCCTATTGCAAACTTCCCCACTATCGTCTTTATCACGCGGTCCAGTTTCATCCTCCGCCGCAACAAGATTAGCTACCAGGAATGCAGATTACTGCGCACGCTCATTTATTTTCCCCTTCATCATGGAAATGAAGGCATAAAGCTCATATTGCTCCTGCTCCTTCTGTCCGTAAGCGCGAACCTGCACATTTCCTGCGTCGATCTCCGAATCGCCAACGACCAGCATGTATGGGATCTTTTGCATTTGCGCCTCCCGGATTCTATAACCAAGCTTCTCATCCCGCGAGTCCACCTCGGCCCGAATCCCTGCATCTATCAGACGTTCACGCAGCTCATTGGCATAAGCAGCATGGGCATCAGCCACCGGAATAACGATGGCCTGCACAGGTGCCAGCCAAATTGGAAAGGCCCCAGCATAATGCTCAATCAAAATACCGAGAAAACGGTCGATGGAACCGTATATTGCGCGGTGTACGACAACCGGAGTCTGCTTATTGTTCTGCTCATCCACATAGGAAAGCCCAAACTTCTCCGGCATTTGAAAATCCAGCTGGATTGTTCCGCACTGGTGACTGCGATTTAGAGCATCCTTAATATGAAAATCAATCTTCGGTCCGTAGAAGGCGCCATCCTCGGGATTAAGACTATACTTCAGTCCCGATGCTTCAAGCACTTTCAGAAGTGCATCTTCCGCTGCTTCCCACTGTTCATCACTGCCCATCGAATCCAGCGGCCTAGTCGACAGCTCGAGCGAATACTCGAAGCCGAAGATTCCGTAGATCTCTTTGATCAGATCGATCGTATGCATGATCTCCGCTTCAATCTGTTCCGGCGCCACAAAAATATGTGCATCGTCCTGACAGAAAGTTCTAACCCGGAACAGACCATTTAACGCGCCACTGAATTCATGGCGGTGAACCTGACCAAATTCGGCATAACGGATCGGCAGATCTTTATAAGAATGTAGGCTGTTCCTGTACATCAACATATGCCCTGGGCAGTTCATCGGCTTAACGGCAAAATGATGATGATCAAGCTCAGAGAAATACATATTGTCGCGATAATGATCCCAGTGCCCGGACTGCTCCCACATATGTCGATCCATCATGAACGGTGTACGAACCTCCTCATACCCGTACTTCAGTAAATATTCCCGCGACAAGCTCTCTAATTCATTACGCAGCACTGTGCCTTTAGGCAGATAGAACGGCATCCCGGGGGCTTCATCCGCAAACATAAACAGTTGAAGCTGCTTGCCGAGCTTGCGGTGATCCCGCTTCTGAGCTTCTTCCTGCCACTTCAAATATTCATCAAGTTCACGCTTACTTGCAAATGCTACCCCATAAATGCGCTGCAGCATCGGCTTCTGGCTGTCCCCCTGCCAATAGGCCCCGGACACATTCAACAGCTTGAAGAACGGCTTGGAACGAAGCAAATCCCGTGCAGCACTCTGGGCTAATTCCTCATTATGCTCACGAGAATCCGCTGCACAACCCCCTGGAAGAATATCCACATAGCCACCCTGCTCAAAAATAAAAACCGGCTCCTCCATGGCCCCTTCTTTGAGCCAATCTACCTTCCAGTGTTCCCCTCTTGCCTCGAAGAGCGGAATCGCCTCGATTCGGGAGTATTGGCGGCAATTCGCAGGCTCATCCTGAGCAGCAAGCTGCTTCATATCCTGTTCAATCTCTGCGACATCCTCCTCAGTAATTGGGCTCGCAGCGTCAAAATCATAGTAGAAGCCCTGCGGAGTATCCGCAAACATCCCCAGTCTGACGCCTTGAATCTGGTGCTGAACGGCTCTTGCCATCAGCATTGCAGCATATCTTCTTCCCAGTACTTGCTTCGAAATTGGACTGCACATTTTAATATCACTCCTAAAATTTATTGTTTATATGAACAAAAAAGCGCACTGTCCGCATAGGGACGAGCGCGCTCGTGGTTCCACCCATATTCAATCCACTAAGAGGTAATTCAAAAAGTCCACTTTGGATCACGATGTAGAACAGGATGTGTTCTTAGTGCTGAAAACCGGCCTTTTTGAACTCGCACATTCAAGCGAATCCTTATGTCTTCTATAACGGGAATTCCCGGCAACCCTTACACTCATGCCGCTGCTCTTGCACCACGACCAACTCCCAACTGGGGACAATCATTACGGCGCTCGCTTAGCATAAACATGATTTCAAAATTGCAGCTACAAGGCGGTAAATCCTTACTTCCTCCATAGGGGCTTTCAGCCAAGACCCCGTTCTCTGGCATGGTATCCATAAAAATTATTGTCCTTGATCATCGCTTTTTTGTGGTTGTTCAGAAAGTCAAATTTTGATCACGAAGTGACTCAGGAAGCCACTCCGGCATCGAATCTTGAATTCACCCGGGCCTTCCAGTGTTACGTACGCTACGCTCCTCACGCCCTAGCTTCATCCAACCTTCTCGGTGCTGAAAACTAGGCTTTTTGAACTCTTACTTTTTGTGAAAAATCAAAAAAGCCCACTGTCCGCATAGGGACGAGCGCGCTCGTGGTTCCACCCAAGTTCAATCCACTAACATCTTACCTTTAGCGAATCCTTATAACTTCTGTAACGGGAATTCCCGGCAATCCTTACACTCACGCTGCTACCCTTCAGTGGGTCCCGTGCGTGATTTCAAAATTGCAGCTACAAGGTGGTAAATCCTTACTTCCTCCATAGGGGCTTTCAGCCAAGGCCCCGTTCTCTGACATGGCATCTATAAGTATTCTTGTCCTTGATTCAAGCTTTTGCGATACAACAATACTAAGCAACACGGCTAGAAATGTCAACTGCCATTTATCCCACCCTCTCATAACGGATTGTATACTCCGTATCATGAGCCGGGTTGAACTGAAGGTAAACATAGACTCCGAACTCGCTACCGTCCTTCGTTCTGATCCACAGCTTGAATTTCTCCTCAGCCTTATTGGCGGACAGATACGTCCGGCCTACATGCAAATAATCTATAATATCGGCTTGGTAACGTTGCTGGGTCTCTTTGACCGCAATCTGGCCCCATTTGGCATATTCCGGGGCTGCACCCGCGCCCATCATTCCAATGCATAATGTCCCCACCACAACTAAGCTGACCATAGTCCGTATCATTCTAGTCGGTAATCTCAATTTAGCGCATCTCCTTAGTGTAATCTATGGATACTACTAATATCTCTTCGATGAAGTGCAAATATTCTATAGCCACTCGAGGGCATCATCAAGCAAAATTTATAGAAGAATGAACTTTTTGCACTCCTTATAACTCTTATATAAGAGAGGTGAAGGCATGAAGACAGTACGTTTGGTGAAGAAAGCCAAAAAGGGAAATAAAGAAGCATTACTACAGCTCATTATGGCTGAGGAGGATACATACTATCAGCTCGCCCTAACCTATATGGGGAATGCCCATGACGCGATGGATGCCATGGAGGACATGATTCTGATCCTATACGAGAAGATCGAGCAGCTTAAGAGCGAAGAATCCTTCTATAGCTGGAGTAAGACGATCCTTGCTAATAGCTGCAAGGGGTTGCTTCGCAAACGAAGCAAACTGGTACTGGTTGATGAGTGGGAGTCTGAGCATGTCAATCATCATGAACTGGGGTCAAATCCCCACAGGATAAATTCCGCTGAAGCCAATGATCCATACTTGAATAGTGAACGGCAAATGGACATTCAAACTTTATTGCTCCAAATCAATGAGCAGCAAAAAGAAGCGATCCAGTTGAGATATTTGCATGACCTCGATTACCAGACGATTGCAGATATAACTCAGGTACCGATTGGGACCGTCAAGTCAAGAATCTCCCAAGGATTGAAAAGACTCAGAGAATATCGTGGAGGTGAGCAGAATGAATAACATCGAAGAGCAATTGGCTGTGGAGAAGCAGCGACTTGAAAATGAGAAAGCACCAAAGGAGCTGAAAAACCGATTAAGAGCAACCTTGGATGCAGCTCCCTCCAGAAAGTCGAAGCGCATCGCACCCATTTGGAAGGCCGCGGCTATCCTTATTCTCATCGCTGCGATTTTCGGATCGAACTATAATGCACTTGCGTATTACGGCAGGCAGCTATTTGGATTCGATGAGCTGATGGGAGATACTTTGAAGCAGCTTAATGATAAAGGTATGGGACAGAGCATGGAGGAGAAGATCTCGCTGAAGGACGGAACGGATTTCACCATCAACGGTATTATTGCGGATGCAAATCAGCTGGTAATGTATTATACCCTGTATAATCCACATGGACTGGATCAGAGCCATGAGCCAATCAGATTAGATTCTATCAACGGTTTCTTGACGAAATCCTACCCAGCAAGCGGAACATCGGTCATGAACGAGGAGCAGACCGAGATTAAAGGCATCATCACCTTTGACAGTGTGAATCCCTTTGCCAAGAAATTAACTTTGCATTATATGCAAATGCCTTATTCAGCCGAGCAAATGTCGCCAGGAACCCTTACTTTTCCATACAATCCGAATCAAGCGCTGCAGACGCAGTTAAGGCAATCCATCAATAAGACGCTCAAGGTGGACCAGGGCTCACTGACATTTCAATCGATCACAGCTACGCCAACACAAACGGTTGTCAGAGGAACCATGCGGGTGGACAATTATGACCGTATTCCTAACGCACTGGACGAGATTGAGTTAAGAGCGAACGGAATTGAAATCCCGATCAAAGGCAGCGGAAGCCAATCTTCATATGGTAGCAAAATCAGCTTCGAAATCCGTTATGATGCTCTTCCGCAACAGATTCAAAGCTTGGAGCTCATCATGGACCATTTTGTAGGATATCAATCCTTGGATAAGAAGCTGTCACTGGCAAATGTAGTTACTGATCCATTCAAACTGGGTGAGGAGAATTTGTGGATTAAGGATGTATCCGTCACCTCCGACCAGGTTGAGATTACAATCGCCACAGAAGACGATATCATGCTGGATGGCGTATCTATTGAGACTCAAGGTGAGAATACGCCATTACAAACGACGGTCAGACAGGATCTCGTTAAGCAGGCCGATGGGACATTGCTGAAACAGCGCACCCTGCTATTTAAAACCAAGAATATGCCGGAATATCTGCTGATCAAGGGAATGCACTATATGAAAGACTACAATAAAACGATCGAGATTCCCGTAAAATGATTATACGGAGAAAGAAAGCCGGGCCGAGTGTCCCTAATTATAAATTTCAAAGAGAGCGAGCCGAAGCATTCGGCCCGCTCTTTCTTTTTAACATACCCTAATCTAACATCTCTGACCCAGTTACAGAAGCATTAGTCATTGAAGCTGGACTCGCAGCTTCTTCCCGTAATCTCTCCTTCTCTGCCCTCTTCTCCCGATCCCAAAGTTCCTGGAAGTAGGGGCTGTTGTGAAGAAGCTCTTTAAAGGTACCCAAACCGACTATTGCTCCATCTCTCACTAACAAAATCTGATCCATATGCTTTACGAAATCTAGTCTGTGAGCAATAACGAGAAGCGTATTCTTACTGAATCTATTCAGAAGGGATTCCATCACCCTCTGTTCGGTAATATTGTCGAGGGCCGAGACAGGCTCATCGAGGATAACTAATTCCCTCTGCTGAGCCATAATTCTGGCAAAGGCCAGACGCTGCCGTTCCCCGCCGGATAGCTTAATCCCCCGTTCGCCGACCATCGTATCCAGCCCCTCCGGGAGACTCATAACTTTGACTTTCAGCAACACCGTATCTAGCAATTCTAAAATTTGCTCGTCGGACATCTCTTGATCAAATACGATATTGCTTCGAATCGTCGCATCGAAGATCGGCGCATCCTGCGGGATGTAGGATACATGGTCATACAGGCTGTTCAGCTTGATCTGATCGATATCGACTCCGTCGATGAGGATGCTGCCTGATTCCTTTTTCAGCAATCCGAGCAATAACTTCACGATCGTTGACTTACCGCTACCGCTAAGACCGACGATTGCAAGTGACGTCCCCTGCGGTATCGCAAAAGAAACCTGATCCAATAGTCGCGCATCCCCGTATGAGAAGGATACATCTCTAAACTCAATCTGCCTGGACAACGGCCCTGCTTCCATACCCTTCAGCAAATTGGCATCCTCAGGCGCATTAATGAACTGTTCAAGACGTCCATAACCGACCCGGTTCAGCTTGTAATCGACATAGATGACATTGAAGATAGCCACGGGTGTATATACCTGATCGATGAACATGATCAAGGCGACAACGATTCCGATGGACGTTCCGCCGTCCAAAATTTGCTTGACCCCATACACAAGTACGGCGATCTTCAATAGACTCACGATTACAGCAAATATCGTAAAAAAGGCTTCATGGATCATCCTGATCCGGCAGTTCTTGGCGACGATATCATCGGCCGTAGCTGTAAGCCGTCTGATTTCCTTGTCGTAGCGCTTGTTGAGCCGGAATACGACCAGCTCCATAAATCCGCGCACCGAGTATTTGGCCAGCTTCTCCTGACTGTCCAGCAGCGAGGATTTGATTCTATAGAGCATGCGTAGCAGCAGGTTCGTCAGCAGAAATATAACGATATACCCCACCGCAATAACTAACATAATCTGTATGTTATACATACCGATGAATAACAAGCTGAATAACATGGTCGGCAGCAGGTTGCTAAATATCTCTAAGTAAAAAGAGTAAATGATGCTTTTCCCGGCAGATGCCCCATTCTCGATCACCTTGATCATCCGGCCGGTTCCAATATTCTGGTAGGCGCCATAATCCATTCTGGACACCTTCTCCAGCGCCATAATCTTCAGCTTCTCAAAAATTCCGTGCGACAAATACGCCTGCGGATATTCTGTAAGATAATTCAAAAGGGACACTGCCAGTAAAATGCAGCCGTACAAAATAATTAACCCTAGTATATCGTTAAGCTGGCGAATCCCAGCCACTTGATCAATCAGTTCCTGAAATATTCTGATGCCATACGCATTAAGAAATTGGATCATAAAGCCCATAATTATATACAGCAATATCATCCACTTGAAAAGAACAATGCACTTCTTCAACATATTCGAATCTACCTCCAATAAGATCAAAAAAGCCAAGGATCACTGCTCTTATATGCAGACGGAAAGAGAATGCCTGATATCAACGTATCAAGGTAATCTTTCCAACAAGCATATATAGCATGGTGCCCTTGGCTTAATTCTAGAGCGATAGCATTTGCCGACACCGTTCAAAGCTCTAGTCTCGATGTGGTCAAAAGGGCATAGAACCCCCTTGATAGCTGGTACGCGTGTTACCCAGCCCGAGAACTAGTTACTTCGAACGTTACGGATTGCCATCCTCTCACCTCATCTTCGTAGAATAATCTTATTATATCTGTTCCTATTAGACGCTACAACTATGCTATTTACGACCCTACTGCCTTTTAATCAAAATAAAATGGAACGGCCGAAGCCGTTCCTCCAATCTAAATGATCCGGATTGATTAGCTTAATCTCAATACCTGAGCCTCGTATGGGCGAAGCTCCATTTGCTCAAGCCGCGTCCCCTCAGGCAATTCATAGTTGCCAATCAGTTGCTCGTAAGTACGGTAACCTACGGATGCAGGCAGCTCGAAAGTCACAGGGGTAGCGAAGAAGTTAAGAATCACCAGCAGCCGTTCATCGCCCAAAGTGCGAGTATATGCATAAATATGCTCATGATCCTCCAGGAGGAGCTTATATTTGCCATAGACAATCACTTCATGCTGCTTGCGCAGCTCAATCAGGCGACGATAGTAATGGAAAATAGAATCCGGATCGGCCATGGCCTCTTCGGCATTGATCTCTTTATAATTTGGATTAACGACAAGCCAAGGTGTCCCGGCCGTAAAGCCGCCATGCGCTGTTGCGTCCCATTGCATCGGCGTACGGGCATTATCGCGACCTTTGCTATAGATGGAAGCCATAATATCTTCAACCGAACGGCCTGCTTCGCGATGTTCATTGAACATATTATGCGTCTCGATATCCTGATACTCTTCAATCGTTGCGAACTTCACATTGGTCATGCCGAGCTCTTCACCCTGATAAATAAACGGTGTACCCTGCATCGTATGAAGCAGCGTACCAAGCATTTTAGCTGATTCCTTGCGGTATTTGCCGTCATCGCCGAAGCGGGACACCATTCGCGGCTGGTCATGATTATTCAGGAACAGGCTGTTCCAGCCCTTCCCATCAAGGTCAGTCTGCCACTTGCTCATAATGCGCTTGAAGTCGAGCAGCTTCCACGGCGTTACAAACCATTTGCCTCCTGGGCCTGAGTCAATGTCCATCGATTCGAACTGGAACACCATGCTCAGCTCGCCCCGATCCTCACCTACATAGAGCGCCGCTTCCTCTGGCGATACTCCCGGCGTCTCGCCAACGGTCATCACATCATATTTCGACAGTACTTCCTGATTCATCTCCTGCAGGAATTCATGGATACGCGGACCATTCATGAAGTATTTGCCGCCGTCCTTGTACTTGCTCTCCCCTTCTCCGTCCGGTAAACCTTCAACTTTGCTGATCATATTGATGACGTCCATCCGGAATCCGTCGATGCCTTTATCCAGCCACCAGGTCATCAAATCATACACCTCACGGCGTACCTTCTCATTCTCCCAGTTCAGATCCGGCTGTTTCTTGGAGAAGAGGTGCAGATAGTACTGGTCTGTCGTCTCATCGTATTTCCAGGCAGAACCGCTGAAGATAGAAGCCCAGTTGTTCGGCTCCTTGCCATCCTTGCCATCACGCCAAATATAATAATCACGGTAAGGATTATCCTTGGACTTGCGGGATTCAACGAACCAGGCATGCTCGTCCGAGGTATGGTTCACTACCAAATCCATAATCAGCTTCATTCCGCGACTATGCAGGCCGTCAAGCAGACGCTCCCAATCTTCTATTGTACCGAACTCATCCATAATTCCCCGATAGTTGCTAATGTCGTAGCCGTTATCGTCGTTCGGCGACTCGTAGACCGGACATAACCAGATTACATCTACTCCCAGCTTCTGCAAATAATCCAGTCTTGAAATAATCCCCGGAATATCGCCGATCCCATCCCCGTTGCTGTCCTGGAAACTGCGCGGATATATCTGATATACAACGCTTTCCTTCCACCATGTCTTCTTCATGAATGAAAACTCCTATCCATTTATTTATCTATATTCATGATGCTTATGACTTTACAGCACCTTGAGTGATTCCGTTAATAATCCACTTCTGTGCGAAGATATATACGATCACCATCGGTGCCAGCGCTAGCAAGTAAGAGGCAAAGGCTAGGTTGTAATCCGTGCTGAATTGGCCTTGGAATACATACTGCACCAGAGGAAGTGTATACGATTCCGGTTTGCTCAGAATAATGAGCGGCAGCATGAAGTCGTTCCATGTGGACAGACAGCTCAGAATGGCGACCGTCGCATTAATCGGCGCAAGCAGCGGGAAAATAATCCGCCAGAAGGTTCCGTACGTTGTTGCTCCGTCTACCGTTGCCGCCTCTTCCAGCTCTAGCGGTATAGAACGGATATAACCAACATAGACGAAAATGTTAAAGGCGAGTCCATAGACGATATACAGAATGATCAAGCCAGGAATGTTGTTCATTCTCAGATCGGTCGTCAGTTTTACAACCGGCAGCATAATGATCTGGAACGGAATGAACATCGCGCTAATGAAGTAGAAATACAAGCCTTTGAAGAACTTATGGTTCATATTACGCGCTACAGCATACGACACTAGCGAGTTGGTCAAGAGCACAAAGCTCACCGAGAAGAACGTAATAACGAAGCTGTTCTTAAACGCCGAGAAGAAATCCGTCGCTTCAATCGCACGGGTGAAGTTGTCGAAGTGCAGTCCCGTCGGCAGAGCGAAGATCGATTGAGCCATCTCTTCTGGATTTTTCAACGCAATAGATACGGTCATATACAGCGGAAATAGAATAACGAGCGAACCGAGGGTAATCAGGGCTGTTATGAGCCAATTGGTGGAGTTTCTGGTTTTCATTAGGCATCCAACTCCCTCTTCTGTAAAAAGTTAAGCTGCACGACAGAGATGATCACGATCACGATGAAGTAAATAACCGCGTTCGCCGATTGATAAGCGAATTCTCCGCCCTGGAAGCCGCCTTGATAGATCAGCATGGCGATCGATTGCGTCGAACGTCCAGGCCCTCCGCCGGTAAGAGCTACGATCTGGTCAAATACCATGAGCGAGTTCTTCATCGCCAACACCATATTAATCGTAAAGAACGAAGCCAGCATCGGAAATGTCATCGACCAGAATGTGCTCCAAGGACCTGCACCATCAATATCCGCTGCTTCGTAAATATCACGTGGAATGGTCTGTAGGCCAGCCAGGTACAGAATCGTATTGAAGGCGATCCCTTGCCATACTGCGACGATCACGATACCAATCCAGGCCCACTTCTCACTGCCGAGGATGTTCATCGTGAGTATCTCGCTGCCAAGCTTCTCGCCAATCATCGGGATGGCATTGGCAAATATATAGTTAAAAATATAACCGACGATCAATACGCCGAGAACGTTAGGCAGGAAGTAAATGCCCCGGAAGAAATTACGGAATTTGATGCGCGAGTTCAGCCCTAAGGCAATAAGTAAGCTGATGACATTAATAAATATAGTAACGACGATCGCGTATTTGAAAGTAAAGAGATAAGCGTTCAGTACATTGCTATCTGTGAACAGGGAGGCAAAGTTCTTGAAGCCTACAAAATCATAGCTGTCGCTATATCCGTCATAGTTCGTGAACGAATAGAATATCCCTTGCAGCGTTGGAAAGGTATGAAATAGGAAAAACAGGAGCAAGGCCGGTATAGTCATTGTGTAGAACGCGGCTTTCCTTTTGGCCATCGTAATCCTCCTTCTTTAAATGGAGAAGAGCGCACAGTCAGCGCACTCTTCTCCTCTCACTAAGGGCTTAAGGTTCAAGCTTATTATTTACGGTTTGCAACCTTGTCCCACTCTGTATCAAACTGCTTCACATAAGCGTCTACATCTTTCTTTTGCAGGAAGCCTTGGATAATCGTATCGGCTTTCACTGCACTTGGAATGTAGTGATCGGAGAAGTCCTCGATCGCACCGCTCTCGAATGCCGCATTGAAACCTTCTACGCTTGGATCGGATTGAGTTACACCCTTAACCGCAGAGAATGCTTTTTGTTGATCGATGAAGAATTGAATATTGTCGGGTTGCAGCATGAAATCGATAAATTTCTTAGCTTCCTCAGAATGCTTCGTATTCTTGGAGATCGCAAGCAGAGTGTCGACCCCGGAAATCACTTTGTTCTTCGCTTCATCATTTGTTGCAGGGAATGGGAATACACCCAGCTCTACATTTGGATTGGCCTTCAGAATTTCAGGGATAGCCCATACACCTTGAATGTACATAGCAGCCTCTCCTCTGGCAAATGCAGCATTACCATCGTTGTAGCCTTTGCCGAACAGATCCTTCTGACCAAAGTCGAGCAATTTCAGTTGCTTCTCGGCAACTTCACGGAACTCAGGACTGTCGAATTTAATAGCTCCTTCGGTACGTTTACCATAGAAGTCGATACCAACAATGTCACTGGACAGAGAGTTGAACGGAACAAGCGTTGTCCAAGAATCCTTCAGCGTCTGATAAATCGCTGTCTTTCCAGCATCCTTTGCTTTTTGAGCTACGTTCATAAATTCATCCCAAGTCTTAGGAACTTCAAGTCCAAGCTCGGAGAAGATCGCTTTATTGTAAATTACACCACTTGCATTTGCTGTAAACGGAATGGCATAAGCGCTTTCAGATCCGATAAGCTTGTTCAACATATTCAGATAAGCGGGTTGAATGTTATTAAGTAGCGCATCTCCGGTAAGATCAGCGAAAATTCCGCTCTTTGCCAGTTGGGCATAAGTATCTGTGGCACCGAGACCGATAATATCAGGAACGTCTTTCTTCGCTACACGGGTTTTAAGGACAGTCTCAGCATCAGGCGGATTCACCTGCTGAACATGAATATTCGGGTTTGCCTCATTGAATTTCTTAATAAGAGCATCGAATGAATCCTTGGCTTCCGTCTTGTTCTGGAAGAACTCCAACTCTACCTTCTTGGCCGATGACGTATTGCCACTGGACTCATTTGTATTTTTTGGGCTGCCGCAGCCAGCCAATGCCATCAAAAATAATGCACTCACAAGAACTAAGGATATTGTCTTTTTCATACTTACTGACCCTCCATACTTTTTATTTTTGCTGTGTAGAATAACCAATAGCGAGTAAACGTATACTTTTACTTCGAAGAAACGTCCTGTCTTCTCTTTCTCGGCAACCACCTCCTTCAAGTCAATTGTCTACTCTCTGCCTTTGTAACCTCTCTATGAATAATTGATAGAAATAAGCTAGAAAAAGAGTAAACGTTTACTTTATCGTGAAAAAAACTTGCCTTGTTGTTCAAGGCATTTGGCGAACCGTCTGTCTCTCTATTAATTGATGGCTAACGATGCTGCTGGATACCTGATCAGTACCTTCGATTAATTGAATCAGCATCTCAGATGCCATACGTCCCATCATCGGCAAAGGCTGGTGAATCGTCGTTAATGGAGGAAAGACCATTCTCGAGAAGACGAGATCATCATAACCGATAATCGACATTTCCTCCGGGATTTTAAGTCCTCGTTCCAAGGCTACCCCCATCGCACCGATCGCCATCTCATCACTGGCAGCGAAGAGAGCCGTGAACGGTGGTGCCTCATCCAGCAGCAGCTTCATCGCTTCACGCCCCATATCCAGACGGAAGTTTCCGTAGCCCACTCTCGATTCCATATATTCCAGACCATGATCTTCAAGTGCCTGACGGTACCCCTCTAGACGAGGAACGCCAGCAATGGCATCTGTAATCGTACCGCAGATCATTGCGATATCACGATGTCCTTTGCGGATAAGATACTCTGTAGCATGGTAGGAAGCCTGTCGATCATCTACCTTCACATAAGGAATAGCATGCTTATGGGATAGCGTGTTAACCAGTACGACCGGAACTCGCATTTGCTTGAGCAGCTTGTAATACTCATCCTCCAAAGATCCGCTTGTGAATATCACTCCATCCACCTGCTTCTCTCCAAGCACCTGAAGGTATTTCAGCGTACGCTTTCCGTCTTCATCCGTGTTGCACATAATGACACTAAATCCCTTATCATTGGCCACCTGCTCTATCCCGTGCAGAATCTCTGACGAGAAGCTGCTCGATACGTCGGGAACGAGGACACCAATCGTCTGCGTTCGCTTGTTGATTAGACCTCTGGCAATAGCGTTAGGCTGGTAGCCGAGCTCTTCAACCGCTTGCAAAACCTTCTGCTTCGTCTTGTCCGAATAGCCTGAAAGATTGTGAAGTACCCTAGAGACCGTAGCAACCGATACCCCTGATGCCTTGGCAACATCCTTAATTGTTGGAGGGTTCATATTCCCATCAAAATCGCAACCTTCTTTACATTTTCATACCATTACTATTTACTTAAAAATTTTGAGTAAACGTTTAACTTGGTTACAGTATACTTTTGTGTTTTACCTTTGTCAACGCTTTTATGAATCGCTTTCACAATTTTAGGTCAAAGATTCGCGAAGTAAAGTAAGCCCTTTCTTGCTTGCCTGGCCACCCGCCCCCATCGATTGAAGAGCGGGCCGCCGGCTGCTGTGAACCATTATGGTAATGTCAATAAGAGAGGTTTAACCGTATTGGCAAAAGAATAATTCGTGGTCTTGTCCCAGTTGATCGACCATGTCATCGCGCCACGGAAATCCGGATACTTCGCTACTGGCTTGTACGTCCCGCAATCCGTACCATTCGTCAGGCACTTCAACGCATTGTTGACGACCGTCGGAGAGACATATCCTCCTCCAGCCGCACCTGAAGTGGCAGGTACTCCGATTCCTAATTGAGAAGGCTCTACCCATTGCAGTGTCAGATCGGACAGCGCCGTAAGGAAATCGATCGTTCCCTGTGAGTAGCATTTCCCGTCACGGCCCAACATACACCCGGAATTGTAATATTGTACATTGATGACGGTAGTGATGTCTTTAAGATTGTTGTATAACTGCATATACGTTGTATTCGGGCTTTGCATATCAATCGTCTGCGGAGCCATCGTCAGAATAAATCCTGATCCAACTTTGGCTTGCAATTGACGTACTGCACTCGTCAGATTTGTTACATTCATGCCATTCTCGAGGTCAATATCGATTCCGTCAAGTCCGTACTGCGTAATTAGCCCGTACATACTGTCCACGAAATTGGCAACGTTAGGTGTAGCGTTATCTAAGTTAACATTTCCCAACTCTCCACCGATGGAGAGAATGACCTTTTTGCCTTGGGCGCGCTTCGCCTGGATATCATTGATCAGATCGGTATTAGAGTAGCCACCCAGTGCATTAGATAGCGGTCCATTCACGTTAAAGGTCACTCCGCCTGGCTTCGCCGGATCCATTTCCGCAAAGGAGAGTGCAATAATATCATATTGGCTAGGAACGTCGCTGAGCTTAATATTGGATGAGCCGTTAATGAAATTATGCCAATAGCCTGTCAGCGTGTGCTTCGGCAGTTGCCCTCCGCCTCCGCCGCCTCCGGTCGTCGTTGCGCTAACCGCTGTACTTTGTGGCGATACATTCCCGGCAGCATCCTTGGCGGCTACCTTGAAAGTATACGCCGTACCTGCAGAGAGGCCTGAGACCGTAGCGCTTGTTCCCGTGACAGACAGTGCCAAATTTGTGCCTTGGTATACATCATAGCCGGTGACCCCGACATTATCTGTGGAAGCCGTCCAGGATAGCGATACTGACGATGAGGTTACACCCGTGACTGTAACGTTGGCAGGTGTCGAGGGGGCCTGAGTATCCGGGCTGCTGACGGCATTCGTCTTCACGCTGATCGTATTGCTGGAAGGAGATACATTGCCGGCAGCATCCTTGGCCTTAACCGAATAAGAATAAGTCGTATCCGGGGTAAGTCCGGTATGGGTAAATATCAACGTAGATCCGGAGACACTACCGACCGTTGCCGTACCTTGATAGATCACGTACTCCGTGACGCCAACATTATCCGTGGAGGCGGTCCACTGCAGCGTGATACTGGAACTTGTTATGCCGGAAGCATTTAGATTACCTGGTGCAGTCGGTGCCTGGGTATCACTGGTCCCCCCCTGTGTCTGCTGCCACAATGCTGGCACGTTAGGCGGTTCCCAACCGACAAGCGAAGTATGCGCTTGCAGCGCTTTATAGGTATTGCCTCCATAGGTTACAGTATCGTTCGCCTGGTAAGCCACATTCGGCGCCCATGCGCCCCGATCCGCAGCAAATGCCAGTGATGGCAGCAGCGCCACTAATAGTGCGATGATCAGTAAGACTGGTATTCCGCGTCTGATCCCCTTGCTCGTCTGTTGCGGCATTCTTCTCATCGAAACTCCTCCTTATCATTTCAGCTAGCTACCTCCATCTCCCTTAAAACCTTGAAACCTTGAAATTCCTCCTTTCTTCTTTCTCTATGAAAATAAACTATGCGTCATACTTCGATAGAACTAAAAGTGACGCATAGAGTATTTAAGCGGAACGTACTTAGCACTGAAGACACTATTCCTCAGAGCTAATGGGATGAACGATTTAATAGATCAGATGATAGAGACCTGGGAAAAGTAGGACCACAAAATAGGCCCATGGATGATATGGACATTGACAAGAATACACGGCGAACACCAATAGAGACCGGTAGATTGGATTCATTGAAATAGAAAAAAATCGATGCTTAAAAGAGGGAACATAACAAAACTTAGACTGTTTACTAGATTGCTTAATAAGAGGAATTACTACTGAAGAAAAAAGAGGTTAATTTATTAATCTGTATTCATTGTAAATAATTGTAATTCAGTTGTCTATATCCGATTTGATAAAATATATTAAATTTTAAATTCAGTCAAAATAGTTCACACTTGAATGCAATCAAAAAGAGCCTCTCACCTACTAGGGTGATTAGACTCTTCTTCTCTATCTTTATTCAACAGTGCAGTACAGCTTCTCTACTCTACCACCAGAATTTGCGGTGACGTTCTGGCTACGATTCTCGACGAGGCCCAGGAACCCAGCCCGGCTGCCAACGCTGTAACTAGCGCAAAGGCTATAATGCCCCACCAGTTCAATATCAAAGGTAGCTTGGCGATACCGTAATCAGACAGGATGCTCCCCAGAATCATTGGCAGAATATAGACGCCTGCGAGAGCCCCTATGACTGCGCCGATCATCGAGAGTACCAGGACGCCGAGCAAAATGGAGAATCTTATTTTTCCCGAGGTCAGACCTAATGTCTTGTAAATTCCGTAGGTCTTGCTCTCTTTGCGAATATTAATGCGGCTTAAGCTATAAACGATGATCACAGTTACACCGGTAAATAAAAGTCCCATAATAGACATGGGTAAAATTAATGAAGCAACCGCTTGTTTATAGACCGCATAGAGCAAGGTTTGCTGCGTAGTTACTGACGCTGAATTGCCGTACCCTGAACTCAAATCCTGAACAACCTGCTCTAGATCGGCATCATTCCGCAAATTGATGAACCCGGAGTCGAGATCCTCATAATCGGGACGATTCACTCTAACGGTATCCGCCAGGATTCTTGCTGAGTAGGACATATTAGCGATAGACTGATAGATTCCTGAGACCGTCAATAGATGGCGGTGCCCTTCGATATATACCTCTACTATGTCCCCGATCTCTTTGTTCAGCTGCTTCGCTACATTCATCCCGATCGAAATTTCATCCTTGTTCTGCGGGTTCCTTCCGCTCAAATTACGGTACCCAATCTCGTCATAACTACCATCGATCACTATAATCGAGAAGTTCATTGGCTCGGTGTAAGTCGCTTCAACCCCTGCAGGCCGATCTGCTGTAACAACGCCGTTCACAGCCCCAACCCAATTCGTATTCTCGATCCGTGGATCGGATGCAGCTTGCTGGTCGAATGCAGACCGGGAGAAGACGGATTTATTCGTTATTTGTACTACAACATCAGTAGAGTCGTAACCCCATAATGGCGAGGTCTCCTTAATATGACTGATACTATATAGAAGTACGAAGCCCAGCACTAAAACGGCTGACATCATCATCGACAGAAGCAGCATCAGCACCGCAGCCTTCCTATTCTTCAGCAGGTTTCTGAATCCGATGACAGCCAGCAGCGGGGCTCTTCCAAGCATTCCTGGCGAACCCGAACCCTTTGCCCGCGTAAGTCGTCTTGTCTTCATGCTATGCTGCGTCTCCGACATCCCATAACGGATCGCCTGCATCGGCTGTACATGACGCGCTTTGTTAGCATAGTAAAATACACATAACAGAATCAGAGCAAGCAACAGCAGCGCTGTTGTCAGGGCCGGCCATCCCCCTCCTGGTGTGACTCCGGCAGTCTTCGTCTTCAAGGACGAGAGCGCACTATCAACGATCACTCCGGATAAGAAGCGACTGGCTATAAATCCGGGAACTACCGATACCGCCGCGATCATGATGTACTGCATCATATACACGCCAATCAGCTTCCTGGAGGTCAGGCCTAACGCTTTTATAACACCGATCGTCTTATAGTTGGACAAAATGTCATCCGATATCGTAAATCCAATCGTAAATAGGGCCACGAACATCATCATTACACCGAGAGACACCATAATGAACCCTATCATTTTATTCATAATTAGGTAGAAGGAGGACATCTCCTGGAAGCTTGTCTTCGACCCTAAATAAGGCGTGCCCATCTCCTGCTGCCATCGCTCCCAATAGGTTGAACTACGGCTGTAATCCTCGAATCGAAGCCCCATCATATACTGATCATTGCCCGGAATATCTTGAAAATGTGCTACATAGTCCTGGTGATTCATCCAGATTCGTGCAGAGGTTGGAAAAGGAGCCCCAAACGGCATATCAACAACAACTGCCGCTACTTCTATGGAGAGCCTGCTGTCACCCGTAGAGAATTCCAGCGTATCTCCTGGAGAAATATCATATAGATAAGCAATTGAGGAAGGAAGCCAGACGGTTCCCGGTTCAGGTACCAAGCTCTCTACTCCCTGTGCGAACAGAAGCTCATCCACTTCATAAGGCCTGGCTGTAGTATCCATCATATACAAGTACAGGTTCAAGAGTCCGGCTGTGGGCTCATGCCCTGGTCTCGATATACCTGAAAGAGTTCTAAAAGGGATCAATGACGAAGTGGCCACCCCTTCTTGCTCTTTCCACCACTCATATACAAGCTTAGGGTCATGCACTTCTCCATCCAGGATTAGCATCTCGTGGGAACCATGCGTCTTGGTATGCATATTCGTAAATAAATTGGTCGTATTAAGGATCACTGTTACTGAGGTTACAAGAAGAACCGTCGATAACAGAATGAGCAGACCGATTAAGGCGTTATGAACCTTCTTCTTCCTTAGATTCGCCCTGCAAAGAGAGTAAGCCGCATACATCGTACTTACCCCCTTCCAGATATACAAGCAAATATGATCTTCTCCCGATCCTCGAGCTGGTCAGGCTCGAACTTCCCGAGCTGCAAGACATCGGCGATCTTGCCGTCATGGATCAGAATCAGGCGATCGGCGCGGCAAGCCGCTTTGATATCATGGGTAACCATGACCACGGATTGCCCCTTGCGATTCATCTCCGTCAGAATATCCAGCACGGCAACTCCATGCTCGTAATTCAAGCTGCCCGTTGGCTCATCGGCAAAAATAACGTCCGGATCATTCATCAACGCCCTGGCAATAGCCGCCCGCTGCTGCTGTCCGCCAGAGGTCTGGGCCGGGAGTCTATGCTGCTGCCCATCGATCTCCATCGCCTTCATCAGATTTTGCACCTTTTCATCCACCTGGTGTTTGGATTGACCCTCGATATACCCGGGCAATGCAATATTCTCATATAAGGTCAGATCAGGGACAAGGTTAATGCTCTGATAGATATATCCGATCCGCTTTGTTCTGAACTTCGCCAGCTCCTTCTCCGAATAACTGTCGATCCTATCTCCCCAATAATAAACCTCCCCTACCGTGATCGAATCAAGTCCACTGAGAAGATACAATAGAGTTGACTTTCCCGAGCCCGAATTGCCCATGATCACCGTAAAATCCCCCTCATAAATGTCGAGGTTTAAATTTCGTATGGCATGGAATTGTTCACTGCCCGTGGAATAAGTCTTACATAGATTCTTTGCTTCAATGATCACCTTTTTCACAGAACATGCCCCCTCAAGTACAAACATACCCTCATTGTAAGAGGCGCATATGGATAGACCCTTATCAAAATATTAATGAAATATTACATGCTGCCTATAGCGGAATCAGACAATAGAATGTCGTTCCCTGTCCCTGCACACTTCGGAAGGAAATTGTGCCCTGATGCGCTTCAATAATATATTTGCAGATCGATAGGCCAAGCCCGCTCCCGTCTGTACCGGAATCTCTATCCGTCTTGCCTTGGAAGTAACGCTCGAACACAAACGGCATGTCCTGGGGAAGGATACCCCGTCCTGTATCTGCAATCGTTATCTTGAACTGTCCCTGTTCCAGCTCAGTACCCACGCTGATCATCTCTCCTGGTTCTGTATGCTTCATGGCATTCATAATCAGATTGGATATCACCTGCTCCAGCCTAGGTCCATCCACATGAATCAGTACATCCGGGATGTCCGTTGGCTCAATAAAATGCACTCCCGTTGTACGCACATAGTGAGCAATCGGCTGCAGAATGGATTGCAGCAGTTCCTTGCTGTACCTCTCCTTTAACGTCACCGATATTTGTCCCAGTTCCTTCAAGGCGTGCAACAGCAGATCTTCGGTCAGCCTGGCCATCTTCTCCGTATTGTTGTACATTACTCCGGCATATTCCATCACAGTATCCATATCCGGGCATACCCCTTCTCGCATCGCTTCGATATAGGCCTTCAAGGTTGCCAGCGGTGTCTTCAAATCATGGGAAATATTCGAGATCAATTCTTTCTGGGCTTGTTCCTGCTCCTCTCTGCGCCGACTCAGATGCTGGATCTCCATCCTCATCTGCTCAAACATCGTATGAACCTCGCCTAATTCATCCATCTGGTCATAGGTCGCTTTCGACTCGTAATTGCCCTTGAGAATCGCTTCCGAATAGTCTTTCAATTGACGAACCGGAATGAGAACATCCTGTCTAATCTTCCTTCTCAGCAAAAGCAGCGATATACATAGGATAACGACAATGACAGCAATAATAGCTGATAATAAATACAGTGCTCCGTTCGTCTTGGGAACAAACACATCCTCCGCCGGGAGCGTGAATATAGCATTACCGACTTGAGCCTGTGCCGCTTCATCAACTACCGGAAAAGCGATGCGATATTGATCCTGATCCGTTCTGGCTTGATACAAATCATAATGAAGCCCTGTTCTTACATCGATTTGCTGGAGGGCAGTATCTGAAGAAGCATTAAATATTACCTGCCCGTCGAGCGCTGTGTATATGAAGCTCACTCGTGATTCCTTGGACATATCCAACAGCTTATCTCGAACCTCCGCAGAACCAGCAACCTCTTGGCCATGCTGCTCCAGATACTGCATAATTCCGCTCACCTGTAGGCGTACCCGATTGATGACATATCTGGAATCTTCACGCTGTCTTTGCAGATGGTCATTCCAGATAAATCCTACGCTACAAATAGCTATCATAAGCAGCCCAATCCATACGGCGATCATCCATCTTCTGATCCAAACCTGCAAATACATAGAACTCTCCTATCTCAGCCAGGTCTTATTCATCAAAGCTGAATTTATAGCCGACTCCCCAAACTGTTTTGATATATACCGGATTGGATGGATCAGCCTCCAGCTTCTCGCGCAATCTGCGAATGTACACGGTAATGGTATTCTCGTCCCCGTAAGTACTGTAGCCCCAGACAGCGTCCAGTAATTGGATCTTGGAGAACACCTGATTGCGGTGCTTGCCCAGGTAGAACAGCAGCTCCAATTCCTTAGCGGAGAGTGAGATCTCCTGTCCCTCTATCGTAACCCGGTACGCCTTCCTATCGACCAGGATTGATCCGAATTGGAGAATATCCTTGTCCTTAGGCGGTGTATGAGCTGAACTTATCATGCTCTCGACCCTTCGTAAATTGGACTTGATTCTGGCCAACAACTCAATAAGCGAGAACGGCTTCGTCATGTAATCATCCGCTCCAAAGCCAAGCCCTAGCACCTTATCCGTGTCACTGCCCCTGGCACTCAAAATGAGGACAGGGACATTATTCCGTTCACGAATCTGCCGACAGAGCTCAATTCCGTCCATATCAGGCAGCATAATGTCCAGAATGATAAAGTCCGGCTGCCAGGACTCTATTCGCTGCAGCGCATCCTTGCCATGATCAACAACCGCCGTCTCGTAGCCCTGCTTGCTGATATAATCCTTAACAATTCGAGCAAGATCCTGTTCATCTTCAATTATTAAAATCTTCTTATATGCAGTCATATTAATCTCCTAAATCATTCACAAAGTAAAATAAATACCTCTTCTTAATCTAATTCGTTGAAAGGAATTTATATCCTGCCTTCCTATAATCTACGAATCCGATTAGAATCCAAAATAGAGACGGAGTTCACGACATTTAATGCCTGATCCAAAGTAAAAAAGAACCTGCCGAGTATGTAAACTCAGAAGGTTCTTGTAACTTATAATAAACTATTCGTACTTATCCCTTACCCTAAATCAGACTTATCGACAAATCGAATCCTCGGTGCTGCAGCGCCATGCAATTCAAAAATAATAATCTCATTGCTTCCCTCTCGAAGAAGCGGCCCAGGCACATACAACGTTCTCTGTGGCCCTACATTCCAATAGCGTCCTAGATTAAAGCCGTTCACGAACACAACGCCCTTGATCCAACCATCCAGACTTAGGAATGTATCGGCAACACCGTTCACCGTAAACTCCCCGCGGTAGAAGGAAGGTTCCATATGACTTGATATCGGTTCGAACAAGAGGCCGGATAGATCACTTAGCGGCAGCGGATGAATCGTCCAATCCGACAGGAACTGCATACCATGCCGCACTCCCTCCGTAACTCCCTTGAAGTCCTTAATATATGGCCCATAATTTACCCGCCCCATATTCTCCACGAGTATGCTAAGGTGAGCGCCGCCTTCCTGCACTTCGAACTCAATGATAGCTCCGGGCTGACTACGATCCAGCGTACCCAGGATCCGTCCGTCCAGGAACACCAGTGCCCGATCATGCAAATCCTGAATGTTGAGCGGCTGCTTCGGTCTAGGACCCGAGAGGAATGTACTATATTGAATGAAGCCGTAATCCTGTCCTAGCTTCTCCATCGGTACAGGATAGGCGGATTGGATAGGCTTGGAAATCCGTGATATATTCAGCGATAAAGTTGCCTGCCCTGTCATAGCTACTTCACCGTAGGCCTGCTTCGCCACAGGCTGCGGCAGCTCTATATCGGCAAGCTTCTGATGCTTGGCAATTACATCGCGAACAGCATAATACTTATTTGTCGGCTCACCACACTCATCTAATAGAACATCATAGTCATAGCTTGTAATCGTAGGCTCATAGCTGTCCTCTGTATGTCCATTCGCCCCGTTATAGAAGCCGAAGTTCGTACCTCCATGGAACATATAGAAGTTGACCGATGCGCCCATGCTCAGCATCTCATCCAGAACCTCAGCCACATCCTGGGCTGGACGAATGTGATGCCCTTCCCGCCAATGGTCAAACCAGCCATTCCAGAACTCCATGCACATAATCGGTGCATCCGGCTGGTACTTGCGCAGCTTGGCGAAGGCCTCAGCAGGTCGAGACCCGAAATTCACCGTGGCCAGCACACCGTCAACCATGCCGCCCTGCAGCATATAATCCTCTGGTCCGTCCGAAGTGAACAGCAGTACATCAATCCCGCGCTTGATCATTGCATCCTTCAAATAGTTCAAATAAGGCTTATCATTACCGTAGCTTCCGTATTCATTCTCAATCTGCATCGCGATGATGGGCCCGCCCTGCGTACATAACAGAGGTCTCAGCTTAGACAGCAATACATCATAATAAGCATCAACATGCTCCAGGAACGGCTTATGATAGCAGCGCAGCCGCATATCCGGTTCCGCTAGCAGCCAGGCTGGCATACCGCCGAACTCCCATTCCGCACATATATAGGGAGATGGCCTTACGATGACATGAAGGCCAATCTTCCCGGCTATCTCAATAAAGCGTACAAGATCCGCGATCCCCTCGAAGTTGAATTGCCCTTTCTGTGGCTCATGGATATTCCAAGCAACATACGTCTCAACCGTATTAAAGCCGCAGGCCTTCAGCTTAAGCAGCCGGTCCTCCCAATATTCCGGTACAACACGGAAGTGATGAATCGCCCCGGAGATAATCTTAACCGGCTCATTATTGAAATAGAACGAAGATCCCGAATAATGAAAAGTAGACATAATTCCCTCCAAAGAATTATTTTCAGGCTATAAACAATGATTAATGCTTCTGCTCCTGTAGCTTGAAGCTTTCGGCGAACTCCTGCATACGGATGGTTCGGCCCTGGACGCGGGACTCCTCAGCCGCAAAGGCCATCAGGTGGCTCTGGACGGAATGATTCGCCGAGGTCAACCCCTGGCTCTTGCCGTCAGCCCTTACCAAGTTCAGAAAATCCTTCACCAGCTTCATATCGCCGCCGCCATGTCCAACATGGCCGCCCATATCCTCGAAGCTAATCCGCTCCACCTTGCCGCTGCCGAAATGGATCACTTCAATCTCATTCTTCTCCATGGCGCCGCGAATTTCTCCGGTTGTCCCCATCAGCTTGATCGTGCGGCTAATATCCCGTGTGAATGCGCTCATGGTGAAAGCTGCAGTAACGTTATTGGCAAATTCCAGATTGACGACCTGGTGATCAACCACATCATTGTCGCAATGATATACACAGCGGCCATAAGGCCCCTCCTGAAGTGCCATATAACGAGCCTCATAGCTCATATCATTGCTGATTGCCGAGGTCGGCCAGTCCGTATTGTCTGTTAAATACAGGTTTGGCGCATAATACAGGCATTGATCCGCTACTGGGCAGCCGTCCAGACAGCGAAGCGGAGCGCCTTCCGGTGCCTCCGACGCCTTGAAGTGGCTGAGCGAGCCGAAGGAAGCGACCTGAGTGCAATCCGCACCGGCCAGCCAGAGCAGGATATCAAGGTCATGGCAGGACTTGGCCAGAATCATCGGACTGGACTCCTCCTTGCGCCGCCAATTGCCGCGTACGAAGCTATGCGCCTGATGCCAATAGCCAACATTCTCGTTATGCTGAATCGACATCAATTGTCCGATCTCTCCACGACTCAGCAGTTCCTTCAGCGTCGAGAAGAATGGCGCATATCTCAGTACGTGGCAGATAGAGAATACAAGTCCCGACTTGGCCGCCATTTCCCCCATTTGAATACATTCCTCAGGATCAGGCGACATCGGCTTCTCCAGCAGAACATGATAGCCCAATTCCAGTGCCTTCATCGTCGGTTCAAAATGCTGCTTATCCTGGGTACAGATCAGTACGGCGTCGGCCAGCCTGGGCTTCGCGAACAACTCATCCCAGTGTTCGAAGCACAGTTCATCTGGAATCCCATGTCTCGCCTGGAAGGCCTTCCTGCGTTCCCGCACGGGCTCCGCCACAGCCACGACCTCAAGCTCATGCGGATGCTGCACGGCATATTCCAAATAGTTAACTCCGCGCAATCCAGCTCCGACTAATGCAACCTTAACCTTCTTCATATGACCATCGTCTCCCTTTCTGTCATGTAACTATTCTTTGACACTTCCAACGGTCATTCCTTTTACAAAATATTTCTGTAAAAATGGATATACCACCATAATCGGCAGCGCCCCCATAAATATTTGCGCCGTTCGCAGCGTTTTCTCGCTTAGATTCTCCATCGCCTTAATTTGTTCAATTGAGATCGAGGTCATCTGTGAATTGATCGCCATAATTAGGGTCGACAAATAGGTCTGCAACGGATATTTTGCGGGTGAATTCAGGTACAATATCCCATCAAACCAGGCATTCCAGTGCCCTACGATCGTGAACAACCCGATAGTTGCAATCGATGGCAGGGAGACCGGTAAATAAATTCGCCATAAGACTCTCCATTGTCCGGCGCCGTCAATCGTAGCCGCCTCATCCAGCTCCCGTGGTATTCCCCGGAAGAAATTCAGCATCAGTACCATGTTCCATACATTAAGTGCACCGGGCAGAATCAATGCCCAGATCGAATCGATCAGCCCTGTGTTCTTGACGATAATATAAGTTGGAATCAGGCCACCGCCGAAGAACATGGTAATGGCGAAGAACCATGCATACATCGTTCTATATTTAAACTGGTCATTTGATTTCGATAATGGGAAAGCGGTAATAAACACAAGCAGCATATTGATCGCTGTCCCCAATGCAACCCGTTCGACAGAGACTCCCAGCGATCTGAAGAATTCGACCTTCTGGCCGAGATACCGATAAGCATCGAGATTGAACCCTACTGGCCACAGCTTCACTTCGCCGGCCATCGCCGCTGTATTCGAACTGAGGGAAATCGATAGCAAATGGATAAAAGGAATCACACCAAGCAAGGTAATCATGCTGAGCAGCAAGGTATTGCCGATCACAAATATTTTTCTGCTGATGGTCGATTTGTGCATCTCTCCTACCTCCTGGTTAAAAGATCCGATAATTGTTATATTTATAGGCCGCGTAATAGGTGGTCGACACCATTACCAGTGAGACTACGGATTTGAACAGTCCGACGGCTGCAGCCGGCCCAAACTGTTGGCTGAACATACCGAGCCGGTATACGAACGTATCGATAATATCGCCGCCCTCGTAAACGGTAGGATTGTACATAATCAAGATCTGCTCGAAGCCCGCATTAAGAATACCGCCCAGACTTAGTACGCCAAGCAGGATCAGAATTGGCATCATACCTGGAAGTGTGATATTCAGCATCTGCTTCCATCTTCCAGCCCCATCCACTTCAGCCGCTTCATAAAGCGTTGCGTTGATTCCGGTAATCGCGGCCAGCATGACAATCATGTTGTAGCCCATCCCTTTCCAGACGTCAGACCCAATGACAATGCCACGGAACCAGCCGTTATTCAGCATGAACATGATCGGCTCCATTCCTAACCCCTCAAGCAATCCATTCACAGGTCCGTTCAACGAGAACAATTCGATGACAACGCCGCCAAGAACGGTCCAGGATAGGAAGAACGGTAGGAAGATAGCGGATTGGATCACGCGCGAGAACCATCTCTTCGTGACTTCGTTAAGCAGCAGTGCCAGAATCAACGGTACGAGCAGGAACAGGACCATCTTACATATCGCAATAAGAATGGTGTTCCAGAGTACCTGCATGAAATCGGGGAGTTCAAACACATATTTGAAATTGTCCCAGCCGACGAATTCGGATTTGAAGAACCCGGATAATGGCTCAAACTGCTGGAAAGCCATTACCAGACCAGCCATGGGGCCGTATGCATATATCAACGTAATGATGACGCCGGGCAGTAGCATTAAATGAAGTGCATATTCCTTCTTCAGCGTTTTCACAAGCGTGACCTCCATGTTGAATGTAAAACGGGAGGAATTGCCGACTGCTTCAGGCGAATCCTCCCATTTCAGCATCTCACGATTTATTTCACAGCTTCCTTGCTGTACCAGTCATTTACCTCTTGGGTGATCTTGTCTCCACCAAGGGTCTTCCAGCTGTCAACGAACTTGTCGAATTCATCAAGAGGAGCACCCATGATGATCTTCGTGAACGACTCCTGCATCAGCTTATCGAGCTGCGGGCCCTTCTCTACCTGCGTCGCTGTCGGCAAAGTATAGAATTCGTTGCTCACATAAGCTCCCTTCTCCTTGATCATGCGAGTCGTTCCCCAGCCGCCATCCTTAGCCGCACGGCTGAAGTATTGTCCCCAGTTGACGCCTTTGCTCGCCTTTTCCGTATTTCCTGCAAGGTAATCCTTCGTTGCATTGAATACGTCCGTTACACTTTTGTAGTTTTCATCATCAAGGGTAATTTCCTCTTGATTCGCATCGAGCGCTTTATTGACTTCTGTGTAGATCGTCTCGATATCCGCAGGATTATAGATCCGAGGATTAAACCAGTTATAGACATATCCCTTCTCGGCCTTGTTATCCTCCATATACTTCTTATTGCCCATTTCAATATAGTAATTGATCATTTTGATGGCAGCTTCTGGATTCTTCATGTTCTTGTTCACCACATACATTCTGTTGCTTCGCAGCTTCGGCACTAAAGAATTTCCCGGCCCTTCCAATCCTGGAATTTGCACGGCAATCCACTCTGCCTTTGGATCCTTATCGATGCTCAAATTGAGCGGCCAGTTCGGATACCACCATTCCCCATAAGAAATTCCAACCTTGCCTGCCGTAAGGTCTTCAACCGCCTTGTTCTCGTCCTTCAAGGCAAATTCTTTATCCAGCACGCCGTTCTTATACCATTCCTGCAGTTTGCCCAGCGCAGTCTTCACCTCAGGCTGAATCAGACCCGGAATCAGCTTGTCATCGCTGCCTTTAATCCACGCCGTCTGATTGTCCCCGACCGATGGATAAGCATTGAAGCCATTGAAGAAACCACGGAGATCAAATCCCCAGAAGAATATGTTCTTCTGCATAGCAATGCCGTACGTATCGTTCTTGCCATTTTGATCCGGATCGTCCTTCACGAAGGCCAACGCTACCTTTTCTAGTTCTTCCATCGTGGTAGGGGCCTGCAGCTTAAGATTATCAAGCCAATCTTTACGAACCCACAGGATCTGGGTCGATAAGTACGGGTCCTCGAAGGCTGGGATCGCCAGCAGTTTGCCATCGGAAGTGAAGGTGCTCATTGCGAAGCCCCCATCGGACTCCATATACTTCTTGAGGGTCGGCGATGCATAATCATTGTAGGCTTCAGTCAGATCGCCCAGCATGTCCTGCTTCTTCAGCTTCTCAAAATTCTTCATATCTAGTTCCATAATGTCCGGCAGATCGCCCGAAGCCATGGCAAGCGAGAACTTCTGTTCAAATTGGCTGGACGGAACCGTCCATTTGTATTTAACTTCGATGTTCAGCATTTCTTGTAAATCCTTGAGATAAGCGTTCTGTTCCGGCGTAATTCCCTGCGGAGTTCTCGGGTCCTCAGGAGGATTATAGCCGAGCACTTCCGTAACGGTTACCGTCTCCGGATACTTGCCTAGTGGATCAGGAGGTGTACTACTGTTGGCATTGGCATTCGTCTTATTCCCGGCTCCTTGTGAATCAGGAGCTGCCTCATCTTTACTCCCTTGATTTCCACATGCCGTAAATACCAAGAGCATCGACATAACCAGAACGAGCATTTTCCATGGTTTGAAGCTTTTCATTGAATTGCCTTCCCCCTTTGTATGCTGCAATATAACTGTTGCTTACATCTTCATTATGGAACCGAACGAAAGCGCTATCAATTTTGAGTTTTTTACTTCGCTTTCACTTTATTTACTTGTTCCCACATTGCTGGGTTACGCTTGTGTATTGCGATATTCCTGAGGGGAGACCCCCATCTTCTTCTTGAAGAATGTCGTAAAATAGGAAGGTGAATCGAACCCAACCCGGGTAGCGATCTCATTCAATTTTAGATTCGTATCCTGCATCAGCCGAATGGCTCCTTCGAGCCTCTTCGTCTGTATGTATTCCAGCAAGTTATGGCCTGTTGCCTGCTTATAGAAACGAGACAGATAAGACGGGTTGAAATGAACCTCTTCCGCGATCGCGGTCAAGGATACATCACCAGATAAATGCTCGTTCACATATCGCTGAATCTGGTCGATGACGAACAGCTTCATCTCATCCTGCTCCATCCGGCCATATTCGAACATATTCTCCTCATGCGGATTGACTTTGCCCAGATCTGCGATAACCATCGTCTGGCCTAAGGCGGCGCGTGCCTTAAGTAGAGAATGCAATTTCTCATACTGCTGCCCGGCTGTGTCCCAGCTTCCTGCCAGATTATCCGATATACCGAAGGAGACAGCTACGCCTAGCAGCTCTTCACACTCATTTTGCACCAGCTCCAATATGCCCTTCATATACATCGTTATGCTGTTCCAAGAAGCCCCATTGCTAGCGTTCTCCCCACGGAACCGCCCTAACAGCTCTGCCCCGGGCTGCAGCATCCAGTAGAGGACGTCATCTTGCATGACGGAGCATTCACAATGGAACGAGGCTGGCAAATAGTTTAGGAATGATCTCTGCACTGCCTGTCGTAATTCGCTGGCTCTCTCCACTTCATTCAAGGTCATTCTTCCAATTAGAAAAAATGCGGGGCGATCCGGCATGATCTGGAAATGCACTTCTTCATAACGGGGTTGGATCAATAATCGAAGCAGATCTTCCCCTCCCGCTATTTTACGCAGCAGTTCCTGCTTCAACAGCGGCACAGCAATCTCTAAATGCATTCTCGCCTTCTCCTCTTGAACTCTGCTCCGATTCTCCTCATCCAGCTTGGCAATAGAGCGCTGTACTGCCTCGAAGATCAGCTCGATGCCTTCTGTCTTCAGAATGTAATTGTCCACTTTCTTGCGCAGCGCTTCATGGACATAATCGAATTCACTATATCCGGTCAGCAGGATAGAGCGGCAATGCGGCCAGTAATAATTAATTTCATCGACGAGTTGTAATCCACTCATCTGCGGCATTCGGATGTCGCTGACCAGAATATCCAGCTTCATTTTTTTAGCCATTTCAAGAGCCTCTTTGGCGGAATAAGCTTTACACACTTCGAGCTCAAATTCGGTATTGTCCTGGAACAGAAGAACCAGCCCATTCACAATGACAGGCTCATCATCAACAATCAACAACCTATACATGATCTCAATCCTCCTCTTCTTCAACCACAATGATCAGATCTACTCTCAGTCCGCCATAAGCGCTGCGCGAGACGAACAGCCCGCTGCCATTTCCGTATTTAAGCTGTAGCCGATTGTTCACATTGATGAGTCCGGTCTTCTCCATATATTTCGACTCGGTGGCCAGTTTGTCGCGCATCTGCTCGATCATTGACCCCGTCACAAGCTTTCCGTTGTCCTCCACAGTAACGCGCAGCCTTCCGTCCGCATATTCCGTCCCCATATAGATCACACCCTCCATCGTCCCATCCTCAAAGGCATGCTCGAACACATTCTCTACAATGGGTTGAATAATAAGCCTGGGCACCGAGATCGATGGTGGTATATCCTTCACATCGCTATATTCGAAGGTGATCCGGTTCGAGAAGCGAATACACTGAATCTCGCAATAATCGAGCGCGTGCTGATATTCCTTGTAGAAGGGAACCTCATCCGACCCACTTCTCGTAATATATTGATAATAAGTGCCCAGCTTCTGAGAGAGCTCAGCGGCACTCTCGGCGTCTCCTACCTTGCACATCATGTAAATATTAAAAAAGCTATTGTACAAAAAATGCGGATTGATCTGCGATTGGAGTTGCTTTAGCTGTGAATGCTGCAGGGCGATTTTCTGCTCATAATTTTCTCGAATCGAATTTTTCAGCTTGAGCGCCATATTGTTGAAGCTGCTGAATACATAATGGAACTCATCATTGGTTCGCGATTCAATCATAATGTTCAAATTGTCGGCCTCCAGCATCCGGAACGCCTTGACCAGACGCGATAAAGGACGGTGAATCATTAAATTGACCGAGAAGGCATACAGCACCATAACCACAATAGCGATAATGAACAATAAATAAGACCAGGTCGTATATTGGTTCAACGGACGGGTAATTTCGTTCTGATTGACGTACATGATCAATGATAAATTCAGCGCGCTAACGTCGTTATGGATAATAAAATAATTAACGCCATGAACCTTCTTCATTTCAGAGGTGCTCTGTTCCTGGAGACTCTGCTCAGAGATCTGTCCAAGAATCGTGTTCGATTCCTGCACCTCCCTCGAGGTCGTCAGCACGGCCCCTAATTCCTTGCTGCCTAGCAGTACCTCTGACTCCTGATACAAATTGGCAATTTGCTCTAACGCTTCAAGCAGCTTGGGCCTGGAAATCTCGATATAAGACCATATTCCGTCGTTGTTCTCGCTCTCAATCAGGAAGATCCGCTCCCCGCTCTGATAGAATGAAGGCTTCGGCTTCACGGATACTAGCGAAGCAACCAGGCTCATCTCAGGATTCGGCGTATTTGATACTCCGGACATCGTCGAAATGGTCTTACCTACCGCCTCGACATAGACGCCGGCATTCACGATATAATCGCTGAAGGCGGTCAACGCCATTTGTCTATCCCTTACCTGCTCAATCAGCTCCACTTCCTCGTAATTCTCCAGCATACTGCCGCGGAAGCTGAGCTTCTGCAAATCCTTGTCATTTAACAATTGAAGCTGTAAATTTCGGATGAAATACATCTCTTTATCAAGCTGCTTGGAGTAGAAGGTAGCGCCGGCTAGAGAAGAGCTTAGAATTGCATTTTTACTGATTGACATTCCTTTGTAATTGAACCAAATATTCATTGTAATGAGCGGCAGCAATAACAAAATAAATATGGCGATAACTTTCTGATATACGAACCACTTCGATTTCTTTCTAGCGATCCTAAGTTTCATTGCATTCCCCCCGTTGCTCTATGATGGATGGTTGTCTTGCGGGCACAGCGGCTAACAAAAAAAGAACCATCCCTGCGGGAGATTCCTTTCTTGTTCTTACCGCTTGAAAGAGTACGGCTTCAGGATTTATTCAGAGTTCGGAGTCCATTCATAACCGAAGCTTATGAAGCTCCAGGTGGCTATCTATATCACCCCTTAATGATTATCTTGCAGAAGGCAGCCCATGATATATTACTTCCGACTATGTTACTAAAATTGTAGTCCTGCCCACAGAGGCAAACAATTTAAAAACCTTTACCTGGACTTGCAATATTTTTACTTGTTTGCACCAAAAAGTTCAGTTGATGAACTCCTCTAAAGAGCTTCTCTTTCTCTTTGTCCGTCTGGGGATTGCTGTCTAAGCTGCTGTGGAGAGACATCGTATACTTTTCTGAACATTTTGGAGAAGTAAGAGAAATTATAATAGCCCAAGGTCTTGGCGATATCCGAGATCGGCAATGTTGAAGTCGTGATGAGGTCCTTGGCCAAGGACATACGTGTATTCAAAATATAATCCGTAATTGATTCCCCTAGCTCCCGCTTGAACAATCGCGACAAGTAGGCCGGATTCAAGTGCACGTAACTGGCGAGCTGCTCTCTAGTAATTGGCTCACTCAAATGCTCGGTAATATAATATTGAATCCGCCGAATGACCGAATGATTCTGGTGCAGCTCATCATGGATGATTCCGGCCACCTTGAGCGCCTCTTCTTCCAGCTGCGAAAGACTACGAGGCTGGTCATTTAGCAGCAGCCCATTCTGGCCCTTCAGTAGCTCAACCGCATTCAGTCCATTCTTATGCAGAACATAGTGTGCCATCTGCATAAATTCATTGCGGAAGCCCTCCAGCTCAGCCATAGATAGACGCTGGAACTGTGCCATTTCCGATACTCTGATGCGAATTTCCTCCTGCAACTCCTCCAGCTTGCCCTGCTCCAGCAGAATCGTCCACGTTGATATCCGTGGGATCATAGATTGGATGGAAGGAGTGTAATACGAAGCCAGCGTGTAGACCTGATTGGATCTATTCACATTGTTGTACTCGATCTCCAGAAGCTGTTTGCAGATGTCCGCAATTTCATACAAGCTAACATTCCTGCCAATATAACAGGATATATTACAGTCGAAATATTCAAGGCAGCTCTGAATATATTTCTCACATCGCACATGCAATCCAGAAGGATCGTTCATCTCTTCCTGATCCCCCATCACGATGACGATGTTAACCCCCTGCTTGGTCTGAATTACTTCCCCTCTGCCACTCATGAGCAGCACCTCGGCGGCACCTTTGCGAATCGCATACTCAATAATTTCCTCATCCCGCGTAGTGAACTCGCGCTGCCAGGATTCCACGCTGACAAGCACAGGCAGGAAGACGAACTGCTCCAGCCCTGACAACTGATGTTTCTCCAAAATGCCTGCGATATTATTCGGAGAGCATACAATCCTGCCGGAGAACAGATCATTCCAGAATTTATCGGTAATTAGAGGCTTCTGTCTACGCCACATCTCATAATAAGGCTTATACTGCTCACGTAATCTGTGTAATTCCCGTTCCTGCAAAATAGACTCAAGCGCCCGATTGACCGTGTTCTCAAGCACATCGAATTCAATCGGCTTCAGCAAATAATCGAACCCATCCAACTGGATTGCTCTCTTCATGAAGTTGAAGGCGGAGTGGGCGGTCAGGAAGATCGTCTCCGTCTCAGGAGAGATCTCATTCACCTTCTCCAATAGCTCAATTCCCGTCCCCTTTGGCATTTCGATATCGCAGATCATGACGTCGATCTTCGTCTGCTCGAACACTTTCAACGCGTCCCGCATATTATAGGCCTCATATACCTCGGACACCTGCAGCCTTTCCCAATTCACACCACTGCGAATCCCCATTACCGCATAGATCTCGTCGTCTACTATCAGAGCTTTGAACATGCTTCTCCCCCATTCTGATCAATAAGATGTAAATTGTTCAACAGTTCGAAATGGAAGTACAATTTGAATTCGCGCGCCCGGGGCATTATCGAACTCCAGCCGGGCACCGTCTCCGAACAGATGCTTAATCCGGTACTGCACATTGGAAATACCTAGGTGCTCTCCGTTCTGATGCTCCAGATAGCTACCGGACCCTAGCTTCTCCAACATCTCCTCCGGAAATCCGTTGCCATTGTCCATGATCACGATGCGCATCCTTTCCTGTTCTATTAAACCAATAGCGATATAAATATGGAATGGATGATCCATGAAGTCAAAGCCATGCTTAATAGCATTTTCAATGAACGGTTGAATTAGCAGCGGTGGAATCGCAGCTTCTTCTGCACCATTTTCCATCTGAATCTCATAGGTAATGCGTTCTGGAAAGCGGACCTGCTGAATTTTAATATAGCTCTCCATATGCTCCATTTCTTCTTGGATGGTGACAGCGACCTGATTCGTCCTCGTCGTGAAGCGGAAATATTTGACTAGATTCATACACATCAGCTGTATGACGCTATAATTTTTAATCTCGGCCAAGTTATAAATAATGTTGATCGTGTTCAAGAGGAAATGAGGGTTAATCTGCAACTGTAAATGCTTGAGCTCAGCTTTGTGCGCTTTAATCTGCTCCTCATATACACTGCTCGTCAATTCATGGATTTCAGCAGCCATGCTGTTAAAGGTCTCGTTAATAATCGCAAACTCCTTGGCTTTGGAGGATTGAAGCCGGATATTCCAATCCCCATGCTTGATTCGACGCATCCCATGAACGAGGTTGTTCATTGGCTTAAGAATGATATCGTTCAAATAGACCAAATAAATGACCAGAATGAATAGTGCACCTACGGATATAAGAATAATGCCGCGGCGAAAATTGTTCAGATCCTTCAGCATTTGCGCTTCGGGAACGAAAACACTTAGAATGACGTCCGTCCCCTGGACGGGGGTTGTCACGGCGATGTAATGACGACCATTCTGCTTCACAACCTGATACCCGCCGCTCGGCCCTGTATCCAGAGAAATAGAGTTTCCCGAATCGATAACAACTGCATTTGTAATTATGTGTCCCTGATAGTTAAGGAAGCCCGCGAAGCCTTCTTCAGATTGAATAATATCGAGTGGAATCACCAAATTCTCCAGCTCAATGAAGGCGCCGAGATAGAGATCATCCCCTGTATTCACCAGACGGATTAGGGCGTATTTTCCCTTTATGTACTCGACCGCCCTCCATTCCCGAAAAAAGTCGCTATCCGGCTTAACACTCTTGACAATATTGTCGATGGTCAACCTAATTGCAGTGAGCCGTTCATAGGACGAATCTTTGATCGGTGTCGTGAAGAGGTCCCGATTCTGCAGCGAATAAACGAACTGAAAATCAACGCTGTTGTCGAATCGATGGTATCGGGTAAATGTGTTCAGAACTCTGGCCTTAGTCAGATAATAGTCCGTTGAATCACGAAGCAACTGCGGTAGTTCGGCAAGATTCGGATCTTCCACGGCAACGTTATAGAGGAAATTGGTCTCCTTGTTCAATGCGGCTTCGATTTGCTGCGAATACAGGATCATTGAATTCTTGTTGGATTCGGCGACCTGCTCGCGTATCGTATTCGAAGCATAATAGTTGTTGTAAAGCATGAGTCCTACCAAAGGGACTGTAATCACTATGAAACCGATAATCAGCTTGAAGCGAAGCGACTGCTTAATATTCGACCTCATGAACATCCTATCTACCCCGGATCATGCAAGATTAGTATGAAACACTATCATTCACAGCGATGCCTTCTCATAATGTCAAAGGCTCACTACACCGAGTATAATTTCCGGTAGGACAAAAAGGAATCCCAAGTTAGGACTATGGCTATTGTCCCGGTTCAGAATTCCTTTATAGAGGTTGTTCAAAAAGGCCGCCTTGTGCTTCTATCTATTTCTGCGTCGCAGCCCATTCAGCCAGCTGCTTATCGACCTCGGCCTTTACTCTATCGAAGCCTGCGGATTTGCGTTTCTCTTTCCACTTCTCAATCAGTTGTTCCGGATTAACTGCTCCAGACCGTAACGTAGCGCCGAATTCTTTCTCAACGTTCGCGAGTGACGCCATTTCCGATTTTACCGGCTCCTGATTAAAGGAGAAGCCGAGCGCGATGGATCGCTCCGATCTGTCATTGAACTTCTGGAATTCCTCCCACTTATTCGGATCTTCATTTACCCAAAGATAAGAATTAAACTGGTTACCAAACATCCAGCCGCCAGGGTTAGGATAAGTCTGTGTATCCGCATTTACGCCCTCTGGAAAATCGATAACATTGTCGCTGACTTTCACATAATGCTTGCCTTCAATGCCCCAATCGAGCATATTCAACAGAACTGGATCTGTATAGAGCATATTAAGAAACATCATCGCCCTAGCCGGGTCTTTTGAAGTCCGAGAAATACCAAGCATGGCCCCCTGAGCATCCCCCGTAGTCGTAAATGGCTCTGCCGTCTCAACTTGAACCATCTCCACGCCAGCGCTAAGGCTCATCTCCTTGTCTTTGCCAGGCTTCAGCGATTGAGAAACTGCAAAGGCCTTGCCTGCTTTAATCATATTGATACCTTGATCAGAATCCGAAGTCAGGATATCCTTATCGAACCACCCGTTTTGATTCCACTGATGCATCCGTTTATAGAAGTCAATGTATTTGGGATCTTCCAGCATATCAACAGCCTTAATCTCTTTGCTTCCCCGCGGAATGCCTAAGTTACCGACGATAAAGTCATAGTTAGCCGCGTCCCAAATATTAGCGAATTTACTTGAAACTATAGGAATGACGCCTGGTTCGTTCTCTTTAATCGTCTTGAACATGGCTTCCATATCTTCAAGGGATTTCACACCATTAACATCGAATCCATATTTATCTACTAATTTCTTATCCAAGAGGAAGCCGAAGCCTTGACCGAACTCCTTCTTCGTCGGAAGAGCGTACAGCTTGCCAGCGATTCTTGAGCCTTTGATAAAGTCATCGCCAAGCACACCAGGAATATCTTTGCCGTATTCAGCCATCAGGTCATCCAGCTCCAGGTATTGGCCCTTGGCTACATCCTTTGCGTATGAGAACCAGCTCGCTGTGAACATCAGGTCGAACGGCTCATTGGAGACCTTCATCAGGTTCGTCTTGTCGTCCCAAGATGCCCACTCGATTGGCTTCAGTTCAATCGTGGCATTAATCTTCTCCGTCAAATACTTGCTCATCTCGTCCTGAACCAGCTGAAGATCCTTAGCCGCCGCAGCTGGGTAGACCATCGTAATTTTATAAGGGCTGAGTCCACCGGCTCCTTCTTTATTTTCCGATTCTGTCTTATTGCCGGAGGTGTCCCCTGGGCTGGCCGACTTGTTGGAATCCCCTTTCCCGCATCCCGTCAATAGCAGTATTCCGCACAGCATAATCACGAACAGTAAATAAAACGTCTTCTTCATATTTGCGCTGTTCTCCTCTCAAATCATACTTGTACTAGCCTAATCCCCCGGAATTGCAGTAAATCTTAATTCGTGCCAGTCAGCCCCACCTCCTTCATGAAATGTACCTCTCTGCTTCCATCCTGCTTAACCTTTTACTGCGCCAGACGTAATTCCACTTATGTAATACTTCTGGAAGAATGGATAGGCAAACAATAACGGGGCCACTCCGACAATCGCAAGTGCCATTCGCACTGACTCTCGCGGCATCTTCGCCAGCAACTCGCCGACCTGGGCTGAGCTGTTGGACTTCATCAGCAGATATTGAATGTTAGTGAGCGTCTTCGTCATTAAATATTGAATGTTGTATAGGTCCGGCTTGTCGATAAATAGCATACAGTTATACCAGTCATTCCAGTAGGCCAGTGTGTTGAAGAGTCCGATCGTCGCCATTATCGGTAAGGATAGCGGTACGACGATCTTGAAGAAGATCGTAATCTCACTCGCCCCATCAATCGTCGCCGACTCGATCACCGTCTCCGGTATGGTCGTAGAGAAGAAACTTCTCATCAAGAGTACATTAAAGGCGCTTAATAGCAGATTCGGAATAATCATAGAGAAGATCGTATTCTTAATGCCAAGCATATTAACATAAGTAATGTACCAAGGCGCGAGCCCCCCACCGAACAGCATCGTGAAGAAGATGTAGAAGGATAGCGTCCGCCTGAATGGCAGGCTCGGCCTTGATAACGGATAAGCAAACAGTGATGTAATTAACAGGCTTACGACGGTACCTATAAGAGTAGCAATGATGGTAACTCCATACGCCCGAGCAATCTCAGAGAAATCATTGAACAAGAATTTATAAGCTTCGAAGCTGATCTCGTTGGGAAATAAGGAGAACCCTTTCTGCAAAATAGAATCCTCGCTTGAAATAGAGACCATGAATATGAGGATAAACGGAACTAATGATATGATCGTGAAGCACCAGAAGAATAGGTGAATCATCGCAGGGCCGATTCGTCTGGATATGTTTAATTCTCTCACGTTGTTCTCTCCCTCCCTGTTTAATTGTGTGTTCAAAAAGACCGGTTTTTAGCACCGAGAAGGTTGGATGAAGCTAGAGACTGAGGAGCGGAGCGTACGTAGTTGGTACGTGAGCACCGGAAGGCTCGGCTAAATTCAAGATTCGATGTCGAATAAGCTCTCAGTGTCACCTCGTGATCTAAAGCGGGCTTTTTGAACAACCTCTTTAAAACAATGCGCTCTGTTTATTAATGCGTCTGACAGCAGCATTGGCGATTAGAATCAAGAAGAAACAGATAACAGATTGATAGAAGCCCGCTGCCGTAGACATTCCGATGTCTCCCGATTGGAGCATGGCACGGTAGACAAATGTATCGATAGTCTGTGTCGTCGGTATAAGCGCACCGGTATTCATTGGCACTTGATAGAACAGGCCGAAGTCCGAGCGAAGTATCGTACTTACTGCCAGCAAGGTCATAGTAACGATAACCGGCATAATGAGCGGTATCGTAATCCGGGTCATTTGCTTCCATTTGCTTGCCCCATCGATCGTAGCTGCTTCGTAATATTCCTTGTCGATACCAATGATGGAGGCAAAATAAATAATCGATAAATATCCGACGTTCTTCCAAGCGTTAACGATAACAAGAACGTAAGGCCAGTATTTCGGCTCTCCGTACCATGAGATGCCATCCATAGTGAACCACTTGATCAACAGTCTATTTACTAGCCCATTCTCTGCATTCAAGAAGCTAAATACGAGATAAGCGACAACGACCATTGAAATAATATGCGGGAGCAGGAAAGTACTCTGGTAGAAACGGCTGATCACTTTATCCTTGATCTCATTGATCAGTAGCGCGATCAGAACAGATAGGATGAGATTTAATAGGATGAAGACGGTATTATACAAGAGTGTATTCCGGGTGATGATATAAGCGTCTTCCGAGTTGAACAGGAATTTGAAATTGTTCAGTCCGGACCAGGCACTGCCCCAGATCCCATCCACGTAGTTGTAATCTTTGAAGGCAAGAATAACGCCGTACATCGGAATATAGTTATTGATGAATAGATAGATAATCCCTGGCACTGTCATTAACAGCAGCCATTTATACTTCTTTACATCTCTTTTTAACCGTGATAACTTACTCACACTCCCACCCCTCCTCTAGTTGTGTAACCCCTTACAACACTCATTCTAGAGTTTGCTCCTGGACGTAACCACCATCCTAATGACTTTCTCATAACACGTTGGTGACTTCTTCTCATCAAGTCAAAAATACACTGATAACTAGTAAATAAAAGACATTGACAGGGTCCTCGCGGATCATTATGCTAAGGGCGTGATATCGCTTCATACATGCATTTGAGGAGGATTTCTATCATGAATACCAAGCAGATCGAACGTGTCTTTATACTAGGAATGGACGGAGCCGGGAACTTCATTCAGCATACAGATACGCCAAATATTGATGCATTCTTGAGCAAAGGAGCCGTTACATATATGGCCCAGGCCCAATCGCCTACGATCAGCGCGGAATGCTGGGGTTCCATACTTCACGGCGTAGTCCCGGAGAAACACGGATTAAATAATGAAATAGCTTCCACTCAAGTCTATCCTGCGGATTCGCCATATCCATCGATATTCAAACTCGTACGGGAGGCTCAGCCTGAAGCCAAGCTTGCAGCCTTCTCCAGTTGGTCGCCTATCGTCAGTGGCATCATCGAGGAAGGATTCGATATTCATAAGGAAGCATTGCCGGACGAAGAGCTCGTGGGCGCTATCGAGACTTATATTCAGAACAACAGCGACGTTAAGCTGCTCTATATGCAGCTCGATGATCCAGACGCTTCTGGTCATAAATATGGCTACGGTCCAGATTCACCGAATTATCTTAAAGCCATTACCAAAATGGATGATCTATTTGGCCGCGTACTACGCGCAATTGAACAGCAAGGCTTGCTGGAAGACAGCCTCGTGATCCTCCTTACCGATCATGGCGGCGGCGGAGCTGATAAGCATGACCACGGTAGCGATCATCCGATGGACAAGAATGTATTCTGGGGCTGTGTAGGCCCAGGAGTCTCAGCCGGTACTGTCTTGCCGGAGCTATTCATCGTCGATACCGCAGCAGTCGCTTTACAAGCCCTTGGTCTTGAGCTGCCTGCTAATTGGGATGGCAAAGTACCTGCTTCTTTGTTCAGCTAATCGTACATGCTTAGTAAGTCGAGAGCTTGCTGCTCGTTTTTCGTCTAACGAAACTACAGAGCGCTATTTTCGCAGAAACAGCGGTAAAAAGTTTTTAACGAAACACCATATCGTTATTCCGGGTAAATTCCGGCTTTGAGCCCCAAACTGACTCCAATAGCGATACCCAGTTTCGTTAAAATTGGGGACAGTCCTTTTGGGCGTAATAGCGATACCACGTTTCGTTAGCTGTTGCACGTTATCAAAAGCGAAAAGGGAGAATGGTGCGGGATGAGGAAGCAGTTGCATTTCAAGGAGGATGGAACCTTCAAGATTGTTCAGTTCACGGACACGGAATTCTGTGAGCCGTGTGAGGAAGAAGCACGAATGAGTGCTATGATGCGGGCTATCCTTGAGGCAGAACGCCCGGACCTTGTAGTGTATACCGGGGATGTTATTGCCAGCAACAAGAGTCCGGACCCGGTACAGGCGTTCCGCGATGCTGTAGCCGTGCCGGAGGAACTGCAAATTCCTTGGGCAGCCGTATTTGGTAATCATGACTCCGAAGCGCCGGATTTCACGCGAGAACAATTGCACAAACTTCAGTTAACGCATAAATTCTGTTACGCAAAACCTGACCCGCCAAATGTCCACGGCTCTGGCAATTATGTGCTTGAGATTCTGGATGGACATCATCTACCTGCTGCCGCGCTTTATTTTCTTGATACAGGAAGCTACTCCCTCTTGGTACATCATGGGGTAGGATATTATGATTGGATAAGAAGAAGTCAGATCAACTGGTATACCAGGGCTTCCCATCAGCTGACAGCAAATAATGGCGGCTCACCTCTTCCTTCGCTCGGCTTCTTCCATATCCCGTTGCCCGAATATCGTGATATTTGGGATTTCAACGAATGCTATGGGCAGAAGCTGGATCGATTGATCTGTGCGCCACCGCTGAATACTGGATTCTTCGCAGCCATGGTCGAGATGGGCGACATCATGGGCACCTTCGTCGGTCATGACCACGGCAACGACTTCTGGGGGACTCTACACGGCATTCGCCTCTGCTACGGGCGGACTACCCGGAATGCTTACTTGAATCAGCCGTTCGCCACCGGTGCTCGGGTGATTCAGTTAACGGAAGGACAGCGAAGCTTCGATACCTGGCTGCATCTTGAGGACGGGACGATCATCCGTGACCAGCCTAAGCATATGCCAGAGGGCCGTACACCTCAGATATCATTAAGTTAGAAGTTCTCAGCTCCACTCAGGTCTATTCTCATAATAAAAAGGGGTTATCTCAGTAGTAGACATTCTACTTACGAGATAACCCCTTTATTATGAGTCGTTAACGGATTTTCGCCTTGCGGAATCCCCCAATGACGCTGAGTGCACCGAACAACATAAAGAGGAAAATGCCTCCTCTAACAATGCCGGCTTTAAAGCCCTCGACACTAACTGTAAACAAATCAGCCATATAAGCGATAAAGTCTGCATTGAAGAGATTCGGGTTGAGTAGGATGACGGTCATGATAAAAATACCTATCAGTTGAACTACCATATTAAATATCGCCAATCTAGGTGTCCATTGACCGACGATATATTTATAGAGAGCCAAAGCGACTTCAAGTCCAGCCAGAATGAGCACAAGCGGCCAATATTGAAGCAATACTCCTTGGTTAAACATTCGATACAGAAGTTGGACCCCATTCTCCGTTCTCAGGTATACAACTACAAAATGATCTGCATAGAAATACAGACTAGTCCAGATTGCCGTCCATAGTAAGCTTCCAAATACATCAGCCTTAGAGATTGCTCTCTTCTTGGGAATATAAGCAAGCTTCTTCAAATCATCCGGCTTCCATTGTTTAAACTTGGAGGTGGGTAGCTCGGTCCCCTTATTCACATCTGCCCGCTCAATAATCGCAAAAATTACCGTAATCCAGAAAAATGCCTGAGTAATTACTCCGAATGAACCGACGATTCCTTGGACAATCAAGTTTACAAAAGTATTGGTCATTGCATTCAATTCTGTACCGCCGCTATAATTGATCAGATGCCCAGCAACGGTAGAAATTACCGAGATAATGATAGCGATCGGTAATATTATCTTCAGTAATGAAATGTACATCTCATAATAACGCGGTCCGATCAAATGCATTGGCCGATCTAAATATCCGCTGGCCAGCACGGCAGGGTTGCCCAGCTTCGCAAGAGCCTCCTTGATATCATCCTCGTTGTAATCATCCGGAAGCATATCTTCGATTGTGGATCGAAGCTCCATGGATACATCGTCCCGATCCTTCTCTGGCAGCCGCCTGGTAACCTCCTGAATGTAAATATCAATCAGATTCATCGCCATCCTCCTCTTCTAATAAGCGGTACAGTTCTTTCGTATTACCCAACCACTCCTGCTTCAATTGCCTATAGATCTCAAATCCGTATTCACTCAGCACATAATACTTTCGGGGTCTGCTCTCGGTTGTATCCCAGCTGCTGGTGACCAATTCCTGCTTCTCAAGCCTCCTTAGCAAAGGATACAATGTGCTCTGATCAATCCCAATGCCGGACTCCTCTAGTAATTGCACTAGTGAATATCCATATTGAGGCGTTTGCAATTGACTTAATACAGCTAAGGTCAATGTCCCTCGTCTAAGCTCCGTTATGAGAGAATTCAGTAGAGTACTCATGAAGTACACCTCTTTTTCAACTTAACTTACTATGTGTCGTACAGTATATGATTTATACTATGCATCATACAGTATTATTGTTTCGAAAGCAATTTATTTTTCCCACTAATTCACAAACTCTATTTATGTTTCCTGTTCCCCACAAGACTTTAGCCACAAAAAATAAAAATCGGCAGCTCGACTTCGGTATAACACCGAAATCAAACCACCGATGATAGCTATATTCAAATCCTGCTGCTTACTTGGCAGTTACGCCGCCGTCTACAGGCAACTCTATCCCCGTAATATAAGAGGATGCATCCGAAGCAAGGAACAGAACGGCCTTGGCTACTTCAGAGGCTTCACCTACGCGTGGCAGCGCCGTCTGCATCAAGAACCATTGCAGCATTTGCTCATTCTTAATCAGATCCGAACTCATTGGAGTCTCGATAAAGCCAGGGTGAACGGAGTTCACACGGATATGATCCTTACCGAAATCAACGGCCGCCGCTTTGCTCAACATCCGAACCGCTCCCTTCGATGCCGTATATGCACCAGCACCACTACTACCCGTTAATCCGGCGATCGAAGATATATTGATAATCGAGCCGCCTTGCTTCTTCTGCATATGTGGAATGACATATTTCATTCCCAGGAAGACGCTCTTTACATTGATATCCATCACTTTATCCCATTGAGAGACCGTTGTATCCAGTAGTCCGGTAGGCAAAGACACACCTGCATTATTTACGAGAGCATCGATTTTACCGTGCTTCTGTATGGTTCCGTCTACGACCTTTACCCATTCTTCCTCAGAAGCTACATTGTGTGCATAAGCAACTGCTTGCCCGCCCGCAGCTTCAATCTCTTGAACTACAGCTTGCACTGCGGCTTCATTAATATCTGTAGCTACTACACTAGCTCCCTCTTTGGCGAACAGAATAGCCTCTTCACGGCCCATACCGCTTCCTGCACCTGTGATGATTACTACTTTACCTGTCATGCTTGCCATACTTACATCCCCTTTGTGATTGGTAAGTAAATTGTCGAAATAAATAATGATAGATATACTATCATTATGATATTTATCATATCATTATCTATTTACAAACTCAATCTCTCATCAAGCCTACCCACGCCAGCAATACAAATATCAAAAAGCCTTCCTTTCGTCTAACGAAAAGAAGGCCTTAAATGAGTACCTTACTGTCTATTATGATTTATATTTCTGGACGAGCTCTTGCAGGGCTGCTTTTACATCTCCGTTATAGAGACCACCATGATAGCAGATGATACGCTCTATATCATAATCCAGCAAGCGCTCTACAGAGCGTACTGACTCTTCTAAATCAAGGGTAAATTGTGGATTGGCGATATTTAGCTGACCCTGCTCAATAACTAGGGCATCTGCCGCAATTAATGTTTTGCTGGAGGGTAGATATAACGAGATATGACCTGGCATATGGCCGGGCGTATGAACGATCTCGATTCCCCCGCACCAAGGCAAAAGTTCGTTGCTGTGGACCGTCTGATCGACAAGCGCCGGTTCGAGCGATTGCAGCGAACGAATAAATTGCTCTGCCTGTGGCTTGGCTTCATCCGGTATAGAACTAAGGGTGGATTGCGCTTGCTCCAGCCGTAGCGAACGTCTCGTTCCGTCAACATATGGTGCATCCAATTCATGCGCAATGATCCTGATATGTGGATAAGTCCGTTTGATCTGCGCAAGGGAACCGATATGATCGATGTCGTGATGTGTCACGATCAGTTTGGTAATCGACTCGAAGGCGATGCCATGCTTGTCAGCCGCGGCTTCCAACAGATGCATAAAATCAGGATAACCACAGTCAATGAGAATAGTATCCCGCTCATCCTGCAGAAGAACCGGAGTAATCACCTGCTTGTGCCCGCCATACTCAAATTCGATATCGAGCAAATGATAATTATTCATAGCTGCCTCCTTGTATCTATGTTGTTCAAGACTAAGCTTAGCTGATAACATAGCTAGGGAAAAGGACAAGCATGACCCAGCATCAAAGTCGTCCGCCTCGATGTTCGCGAATAATTCTTCTTACGCTATGCTCGCTTAAATAATAATGTTGCGCAAGTTCCTTCACCGATATTCCTGAACAGAAACTTTGCAGGATCTCGGCATTCCGTTCTTGAAGCATCCGCCTATAACCGGAACACTCCCCCCATTGCCGCTTCTTCTCTTGTCGGATCGGAATATATAAATAGTCGCCCTGGATATATTGTTGAATACTGCGTATCAGTTCCTCTGGTAATATCGATTGTGCATTCTGGTATTTCATCTTTCTACTCCCATCTATATAGCTTATCGCGATATATAGAGGAGCAGAGAGCTCCAACTCAGTATGTGACAGGCTCTAAGCAAAGATCAGTTGGAACCCTCTGCTCAGAGCCATATCCATAGATACGTACTAGCAAGTTTATCATGCAATCAACTCCTGTCTTTAAGCAATGTGTAATGAAGTATATTTCCGTCTGCCTACTATTTGATTCTCAGGTTCTTCGTGATGGATTCACGCTCGCTCTTCGTCAGACTGCGGAATACAAGGTCATAGGAATGGTCGACCATCGCCTGCAGATCCGCAAGTGGAAGACTGCCGTCCACAATGACTGTATTCCAATGCTTCTTGTTCAAATGATACCCTGCTATTACGCATTTATGTTGTTCTCGTAGGTTCTCGGCAATGATCGGATCACATTTCAATGAGATGTTCACCGTGTCCTGCTGTCCATGCTCGCTTAGAAGGGCAAACATCTTCCCCCCCACCTTCATCACGAGGGGCTCCGGGCCGAATGGATAATCCTGGACCGCCCCTTTTTTGGAGGTACAATAGGCACTCAGCTTACTATACACAGGAATCTCTCCTTTATCCTAAAAAATAAGATGCTGGTGCTAATATACCACGTTTGCTGGAAATATCGTATCATCTGTGAGTTCATCCTTCCTATACCTACCGGTTCGAACAGACCATTCTGGAGTAAATAGAGGAACGATTATAAGAAGAGTTCCTTCATTTCATGGATAGCTTTATCTTTAAAAAATGCCGTGTTATACTTACTTTTATAAAGTTACTTAATTTGCTTGTTGATTCATTAAAGGTAGAGTGTCGTACTCCAGAAATCCCCACAAACATTGACTTCTCTAACGAAACTGGGTATCGCTATTTAGGCCGAAAAGGGCTGCTCCAAATTGTAACGAAACTGGGTATCACTATTGAAGCAAAAAGGTGGCCTAAAGTCTGTATTTCTCTCAAATAACGATATGGAGTTTCGTTAGATTAATTTTCCCGCTGTTTTTGGAAAAATAGCAATCTGTAGTTTCGTTAGAGCTTCAAACGGGATTGATTTTTGCATAAGCCCAATCGACAGTCTGAATTAAGAACCTTCCCCTGGTCCGCTTTCTTATTGAATTCGAACCCCAGGGCACACTAAAATACTACATAAACAGAGGTGACCTATGTTAACGATCTACCCGGAAAATCAGGCTGAAAGAGACAATTATAAGCTGCTAATTGGCAGCATCATCCCGCGCCCTACAGCGTTCATTACAACACAGTCCAATGCTGGAGTAGTAAATGCCGCTCCGTTCAGCTATTTCAATGTCGTGACCGCATACCCGCCAATGATCTCTGTATCGATTCAACGGAAACAAGGCGACTATAAGGATACTTCAAGAAATATCATAGAGACGGGAGAGTTTGTCGTTCATATCTCAGATGAGGATTATATCGAAGCGATCAATCAGACGGCTGCCAATCTTCCGCCGAAAGAGAGTGAAGTAGAACTAGCGAAGCTCACCACCGTTCCCAGTGATAAGATCAAAGTCCCCGGCATAGCCGAAGCCAAAATCCGTATGGAATGCGTGCTGGAGAGAGCGATTGAGTTAGGCGGAACGCCTTCATCCCCGACCTGTGACCTTATTATCGGCAGAGTTGTCTGCTTCCATATCGAGGATAATCTGTATGAGAATGGGCGAATTGATGCCGAGAAGCTCAAGCCAGTCAGTCGCCTTGCTGGCAATAACTATTCGAAGCTGGGTGAAATTTTCGCAATTGCACGTCCAGAGTAAATAAGCAGAAGCCATATGAGAGGAGACAACTAACATGCAAAATCGAAAAGCATTGGAGAAGGACTATGGTCTTATTCTGGATCTATGGGAGAGGTCTGTTATAGCTACCCATCATTTCTTGGCTGTCGATGATAGGCTCAAGCTAAAGGAGGAGATTCCCTCATACTTTCCACATCTTGATGTACGACTATGGTATATTGAAGATCGATTCATCGGATTCTCAGGGGTTCACGAATCCCATCTCGAAATGCTATTTCTTGATCCCGATCTTACCGGAAAAGGGTACGGGAAACAAATTATCCGATCTTTGATCGACGATTATGGAGTAACAAGCGTGGATGTGAACAAGGACAATGAAAATGCCATATGGTTCTACTTAAAAAGCGGCTTCACCGTTGTCGGCGAGAAACCGACTGATGGCGAAGGCCGCCCCTATCCGATCTTAAATCTGAAATTAAAATCCCAATGATTATCGCAATCATCGGGATTTACTATATCTCCTACCCTTCAACCCCGTCGTCAATATGCCTTCCACGAAGTATTTCTGAGCGATGAAGAAGAGCAGAATGCAAGGTACAATACTGATTACAGACATATCGCTCTTCCTCTATTTCATATCTGATTCTGCTTGCGGTACTGCAGCGGAGAACGTTTCACAATCTGCTTGAACACCCTGCCGAAATGAGCAATGCTATCAAAGCCCGTCTCCTCAGCAATCCTCGTAATCTTATCATCCGTCTCCCGCAGCAGGGTCTGCGCTTCCCGGATTCGTATATAGTTCAAATATTCAATGACGGTGAATCCCGTTGTCTGCTTGAAAATACGGCAAAGATAGGTCTCGCTAATGTAGAATTGCTCAGCAATCTCCGGTAAAGTCAGCTTCTGCCTATATTCTTTATTCAAATATTCTGTTGACCCGCTTCCTGCCTCCTTCTGCTCACGCAGCATGGTATGGAACAGATCTTCAATCCGCCCCTGCTCATGTACATCTGGACGAAGCAAGAAGCTCTCCCCGTTATACAGAGGCAGTTCCCCCACTCCCAAGCTCAGCAACGGCTCAATGAACAGGTCATCGAAATTAACCAATATCCGCTCATGGGAGGACCGTCCCTTGCTCATCGTTCGGTGTAAATGGTTCTTGTTAATGAACAGCAGATCGCCGACCTGCAGAGCATAAACCCGATCATTAATATAGTAGTACCGTTCTCCGGACAGTAAATAATAGATTTCATAGCTCTCATGAAAATGATCAGAATCCATATTAAAATGCCTGGTCCGCTTGATCTGCTCTACGGCAAAGTATGGTGTTGTACTCACATAACATCCCTACCCTCTTGCTGAAAACTGAACATTTGGGACATGCAATTTAGGATAAAATATGCATAGTTTTTATTGAAATGACTAATAAATGCTTAGATTCTTGCATTTCATATACTATAAAATAGATTTATACCAATGTAAATGAAGTGATCATCTTGTCCAAAAAGAAATACGTCATCGTAGGTACCGGAGGTCGGGCAGAGTCAATTCTGGCGGCGATAAGGCGGATGAAGGCGCACTACAGGGCATGAACATCATGATATACCCTCACTTTGCAGCACCCTACCGTGTCGAGATCGAGCAAGGCGTAGGTGGCCATGGCGGCGGCGACCCCGTGATGCTGCGCGACATCTTCGATAAGAAGCAAGAGGATCGCTTCAATCGTGCTGCTTCTCATATCGACGGAGCGATGTCGATCATGACCGGCATTGCAGCCAACCGCTCAATCCGTACCGGCCAACCTATCAAGGTCGACGATCTAATCCAGTTCCCGAAGGGAATATCGAAGTAAGGCTGATTATGTAAAAAATGTCCCGATGACATCAACGTCATCGGGATTATTCAACTTACCGTCCTATTATTGCACTAGATCTTTAACTAGCGCCTTTCTATATTTGGCATTTATTACGAAATACCCCAAGCATTGAATCGTCATAAAAATGACGAAGCAGGATGTCGTTACGGTACCCAGTGAACCGCCTATTACCTCTCGCAGGAACAACACGCCAGTGAAAAAGAATAAGCTCGCTACCACAAAAGGTACAAACATTAATACAGCAAGCTGCCGGGAAACGATCGACGTTAACTCCTTCTTTGAGAGCCCAATCTTCATAATGCCTTTATATTTCTCGCGTTCCTTGTCCAGATCCGTAATTAGTCGGAAATAGATCATGCTGAGCGCTGCGATCATAAATATCAAACTGAGCATAAAGCCTACATAGAACATTAAATTTTTCGAGGTCTTCTCCATAGCGAACAGATCTCCTGCGCTGAAGAATCCAAATTCCCCATGATCACTTAACCCTATGCTATCCATTAGAGCCTGTGTGGTAGCCACGTCCTCTTTCCAGTTGTCGACGTTATAAGCAAACACATGAATCAGCTTCAAGCCTTGTATCCGCTCAATAACTATATAGTCCTGATTCGATACAACCATGAAATGATTAAAGTAACCGGTAGGCATGATTATCCGACTGCTCCCCCCCACGACCTGTGGGGTCATATTCACTTGTTGTAGGATCTTTTGAATATGGTCAGGAACTCTTAGATCGGCCTTCTCCTTAGACAAGCCACTAATCATATAAACTTCATCCTTATCTAAGGAAATGGGTTCTCCACCAAGCCCTTGAATCGCTGCATTGTAATTGCTTAGAGAGATGATGGCCTGTCTCCCACGCTCCTCATTGTAGAGAACATCATATTTATAGGAGGTATAGCCGGGCTGATCTTTCAGGCTTTGCTGTAGCATCTCCACATGCTCCGATTCATGCGGGTTATCTGCATGAGATACGTACATGTAGTCGAACGGATAATTCGCCTTCGTTTTCTGCTCTACATTCACATTCGCACTATACAATCCCACAATAGAGAAGAACGTTCCCATCAGGAGCAGCGAGACAAGATACATCATTTTCACGTTACTACGCAATTGCGACTTCATTCCGGATATGGTAAGCATATTCGTCTTCTGAAGATAACGATTCTGCTTCTGAACAATCTTCAACACGAACATGGATAGCTGCATATATAAGAAATACAATCCGGTTACGAAGACAATGAATAAGGACAGTACCCCCAGAGTGTTACCCGATATCTGACGCACGAACGTTGCGTTGCGCCCAATCGTCATCATAGACAGGGTTCCTCCCGTTGCGATCAACGCAAGAACCAAAGTGATTGGAGAGAAGCGGACCTCTGCCTCCGTTTTCTTATCCGACTTGAGCAATTGGATGATTCTTTGCTTCCGGATGAACAGCGGAGAGAAGAATGAGACGAGCAAGAATAGAATGAAGAACATCACCAAAGTCAAGATTATGGCCTTGATTGGAAAATACATCGCGAATCCTTCCACTTGCATAGCCTTCCGAGTTACCATCAAAAATAATGGCGCAAATACAAGTCCTAACGCAAGCGCCGCAACGATCGCCGCGATGCCGATAAACATATTTTCTCGGAAGACCATCTTTTTAATCTGCCGCTTAGAAGCCCCCATGATGACGAACAGCCCCAGCGTCTTCTGCCTTATCCTCATAAATGACATCACCGAATAGGAGATGAACACAAATGAGAAAAGATATACCATTATCGTGCCGACCATCATCGCCAAGGATAGGGCTGAACCATTCGCAATGATCGACAGATCCGGATGGAACATCGATACCGAGAACGAAAAAAAGATGAAAATCGAAAATACGCTGCTTAGGAAATAAGCGATATACGTCCATTTATCCCGCAAAATATTGTTCAGAACAATGTTATTGAATGTCACTTCGCCCACCTCCAAGGAAAGTCAAGGTGTCCATTATATTCTGATAGAAATCCCCCTGATGGTTACCGCGATGGATCTCGTTATATAGCTTGCCGTCTTTAATGAAAATAACGCGGTTACAGAAGCTCGCCACATAAGGATCGTGTGTGACCATAAGAATGGTTGTCTGCAGCGTCTGGTTAATGGACTTAAACAGCTCCATCACATCTTTAACCGATTTCGTATCCAGATTCCCCGTAGGCTCGTCCGCAAGCAGCAGCGAAGGCTGATGGATAATCGCTCTGGCCACGGCTACCCGCTGCGCCTGTCCCCCGGAAATCTCGAAGGTTCGCTTAGGTAGCAACGACTCGATCCCCAGCAGCTTGGTTGCTTGCTCCAAGCGCTGCTCCATCTCAGGTATAGGAACGCTGTCCAAGGTAAGCGGTAGTAGAATATTCTCTCGGACCGTCAGCGTATGCACCAGGTTAAAATCCTGGAACACAAAGCCTAGCTCATTCCGTCTAAATTTGGCTAGCTCTCCATCATTCATGGAGTGTGGCTGCTGTCCATTCACGGTAATCTCTCCACCGCTGGGGATATCAATCGTAGAGATGCAATTCAGAAGTGTCGTCTTTCCACTTCCGGAAGGCCCCATAATCGCCGCGAAATCCCCTTGCTCCATTTCAAAGGAAACGTCGTTCAGAGCTGTATAGTTAACTTTACCGACATATGTTTTCTCAAGCTGACGCACTTGTAATATTTTCATACTTATAACCTCTCCTTACTTCATTGTCGTATACTAAGCTTCTGCTCTTTGAAGCCTCTTCATCATAAGTGGTATACGACAAACCAACAATTCACCTTCATTTCAGTTCCCTTACAAGTTCGTAATATAAAAAAATCATGACCTTAATCATGATTTTTAAAATATAGATAAAATGTTGTAGCCCCATCGACAATCGATTCCAGCTTATATTCATGCTGCAGCATACCAGCTATTTTCTTCACCAGGTACAATCCCATTCCTGTAGATTCGCCGAACCTTCGTCCATTCTCACCGGTAAAGAACAAATCAAACACCCGGTTTAGATCACTTGGCTCGATCCCGGCTCCTTCATTCGTAATACTGAGTACAACGGCATCCTCCGCTATTTTTGCTGCCATTTGGACGTTCTTGCCTGGTTCGCTGTACTTAATGGCATTATTCATGACCTGGTATAGCATAATTTTCAGCCATTTTCGATCTGTATAGACTGATAAATCTCCTTCGATAGAGATGCTCGGATAGACGGAGCTGGAGATGAAGAAATCCTTCAATTCGTTGATCACTTCAGACACGGCATTTCTTAGCGGCACCTGCTCAATTTTAAGATCTGCGGCAAAATCCTCTGTGCGAAGATAAGTCAGGATCTGCGATAAATTGTAATTGATCTTGTTAACGGACGCCTGTATCTTAGTGAAATCTTCATTGCCTTCATTCATCTGTGTGAGCATACTGATGACTGACACCGGAGTCTTAATCTGATGCACCCAATGACCCAGCATTGTCTGATACTCTTGTTGTCGGTTCTTCAAATGGTTCATTTGGGAATGATATAGCTGCAAATTGGCACGCATACTCTGGGCATAGGCTTCCTCCAGAACCGAATGCGGATTCTGAATGAGCATATCCTCTGGCTTGGTCGGTCTGGAGGATAACTGCCCATACACCTTCCGATGCGTAAAATACCGGTAAAGAAGAAATAATGACAGAAGAACCAAGCTTACAAAGACAAAATATCCCTTTCCACCGCCCTCAAAACCGTCCAACCAATCATATAGAAGGAATAAGCCCAAGAATGTAACTAAATAAAGAATTACAATGGATAAATGATCCCTGATAAACAACTTCATACCGATTCCTCTACATAACGGTATCCCACGCCGCGCACGGCCTCAATTTCGGCATCCGCTCCAACATCCTGCAGCTTCTTGCGGAGTCGAGCGATATTCACATTGAGTGTGTTCTCCTCCACGAAGCTCTCATCATCCCATAGCTTGGAGAGCAGGGTCTCCCGGCTCAACACCTTTGGAGCATTCTCTAACAGCATGCAGGCCAGCATCGCTTCCTTCTTGGTCAACGACACTTGTTGTTCCTGGTGTTCCATGATCAGGCTCTCCAGATACAGCTTCAGCTCACCGCGAACGACAGTACGCTCTGATTGATTGGCAGCATAATCCCCGTAAGTTCTGCGAATCTGCCCGTTCACCTTAGCGACCACCACTTCTAGCGAGAAGGGCTTGGTAATATAGTCATCAGCCCCATTCTCTATGCCATAGATCTGCTCCATCTCACTGCTGCGTGCAGAGATAATAATGATCGGACATGTTGAGAATTGCCTGATTTTCCGGCACCAATAGAAACCATCATATTTCGGTAAATTAATATCCAGCAGAATCAGATGGGGATCAAACTGCTCAACCTCCCCTGATATATCGTTAAAGTCAGAGCAAACCTTACATTCATAATCGTATTTCTGCAAATGACCGGACAGTAATTCCGCAAGCGATTGATCATCTTCCACCAACAATATTCGATACATAGTCATCACCTAACCTAACATTCACATCATAAATAACAATCTTTCTTACTATTATCTACATATTTTGGAGTAAATAAAAAGCCTGTATAGAGTAAAACATACAAACTCCATACAGGCCAATCAACAAAATCATAAACCAATGTTCACTTGAGGCTGAGCTTCTCCTTTACTTTCTCAGGGAGTTCATCCGCACCAATTACCGTAGGTTCACCAGTATACCCCTCAATGCTGCGAGGAATACGAATCAGCGTTCCCTTGTCATACATTTTCTCAGAAAAGAAGGACACGACCTTCTCTTGCCCATCGTTATCGTAGCCTGTCACATTATAGATATATTGTTCATCATTATGAGCAGATTGCTCTACCTTATCACCAATTTGCACATAATAATCTTTTTCGAATAGCACCTGATTTTCATTACTACAACCAAATAACATCAACATAGATACACAGCTAAATATAGTAACCAGAAGTTTTATCCCTTTCATTTGTATCTCCTCCTCCTGCCTTAACTTTATAACAGAGCAACAGAAGTAAGGAATCGAGTTTCCTTTCAATTCAATTACATTCGTGTAATGTTAGGTACGGTTGTTCATTTCTCTCTTTTCTTTAAGCAGCCGCTGGAATTCCAGCTCCAATTCTTGGGACGGCTCGATACTTAGACGGCTCAGCACCTCTGTAATTTTCGTCTCGAGCACAAGGTAATTGTCTTTCTCTGCGTCATGATTGCTCTTAGGAGGAGCTTGCTTCATCTGCTGATAGGTCCCTTCGAACAGTTCTATCTTCTGATCACAAATCGTCATAACCCGTGTAGCCACATGATCAATAAAGCGGCGATCATGGGAGACGAAGATTACGCTGCCTTCATATTCCCTCAGAAGTGACTCCAGCGCTTCAACGGCTTCCATATCTAGAAAATTCGTCGGTTCATCTAGAATCAACGTGTTGATATCGCTCAGGAACAGCTTGGTTAGCGCTACCTTCACCCGTTCCCCGCCACTTAGTACAGAGACAGGTTTATAGACGTCCTCTCTAAAAAAATGCATTCTGGCTAGGACCGTCCGTATTACGGTTTCCGTCTGCTTTGAAGACGATTGGACATTCTCCAGAATCGTTTTATCCAGATCAAGTATATTTAAATTTTGGCTGAAGTAGCCTACCTTCACCGAGGGAGAAAGGGTTACGCCCGCTTCTTGCCCGATGATCTTCTTCACTAGCGTCGTCTTCCCACTGCCATTCGGACCTGTGACCGCTAATTTGTCACCACCCCGAATCTGAAAGCTGGCCCGGCTCCACAATGTACGTTCACCGATTCTTCCAGCTACATCCTCAACTCGAATAATGATCCGATTTATAAATGTATCTACATTCGGCAAATTCATTTTTAGTGGCGGCAGCTCCCGTACTTTCTCGACTTTTTCAAGCTTTTCCAACCTTGTTTCAATCGCAGCGGCCGTCTGTTGCAGCTTCTTTTGCTTCTTAGAAAAATAAGGCTTCGCTCCTGTAATCCGCGCTTCTGAATTACTTACTTTCTTGGGAGTCTTAGTCGCTCTTTCGGCCTTTCTCTCTTTCAGCCTTAAGGCTTCCTCCAGCTGTGCCTTCTTCTTCTCATACTTCTCATAAGCTGCTTGCCGCTGGTCCTGCTCTAATTCCTTCTGCTTAAGGTAATCACTGTAATTCCCAATATACTCCCTCAGTTTGCCTTCGTGGATTTCCCAGATCGTTGTGCAGAGCGCGTCCAGGAACGCCCGGTCGTGGGAGACCACAATAAATGCCCCTTGCCACTCCCGCAGCTTCTTCTCGATCCATTCGATATGCTGGGTATCCAGATTCGTCGTCGGCTCGTCCGCAAATAACAGCATTGGGTCTCTGACCAGCGCCTGTTGAATGTATTCCTGTGTAACTTCACCGCCACTCTTAGTCGTATCGGTGCGCTTGAACTGCGGCAACAGTTCACATTGAACATGGCTAACCACATGTCCTTCTTCCGGAACAATCTTATTCGCTAAAATTTGCAGCAGCGTTGTCTTTCCGCAGCCATTGCGGCCTACCAACCCGATCCGGGCATCTTTATAAACTTGTAACTGATCGATATCCAGCAATAAGCGATCTTGTACGTAATATTTGATATGTTGTGCTTCCATTAAGAACATACAAACATCTCCCTTCATTTGTGCAGGAGACAAAAAATGCCCCCTAAGTCCATACAGAATAGGAGGCATTTATATATAGGTGTACACCAAAAGAGATTCTTATAAGAATGCTCCTTCAGACCAACTATAGAAATCCAATCCTATTCTGAAAATTAACAGTTGACGGCATCACGAATTAAGCAGTATGAATCTGCTTAAAATCACCGTCAATTGTTCTCTTCAACAAATAGGATTAGTACTTCATTTCAGTTGGGTCACCCTTTCGTTCTTTTTATTAAGATTATTGTAAAAAGTAGCAAGTGTCAATGTTTCTCGAATCTTTTCCAACCCTTTTGATTTTTCACTGTTTTTTTCGGGAGCAGCAAACAATTATCATCTAGGCATTTGAACAGGCTAAATTCCTAGATACCCATACAATAGGAAATGAATAGGGAAATGCTATGTATTCGCGTATATTCGCCCATTTATTTGAATTTGAGGTGAAGATCATTGGATTGGAATCAAAACAGAGGAACTTACCATGCATTTATCAGCCTTGGAGCAATGTGCCAGACTGCGCATCAATTAAATAGATTGAAACTCCGCAAATTTAGTGGTCCACTTGATTGGTTTATCTCCTTTTCCTCCCCGAAACTTTCCCAGCTTCTCAATGCAAGGTTCAATGGATTTATGGAATTAAACCATTTGCGTCTTATAAACATAGTCGATAATCATTATGTTTTACGTGATATGAAATACCAGATAGATTCGTATCATGATTTCCCCATTCCTTATAATCCTAACCAGTTGTACCCCCAGTTTAAAGATAAATTGGACCGTAGGGTGTCCAGATTTTTAAAAACGATAAAAACCGGCCCCGTTTGTTTCGTGCGTACACAAACTTCAAGATCGGAAGCGCGACTCCTGGAACAAGCTTTATATGACATTTCGCACAAGGATTTCAGAATGCTCATCGTTAATTTCCATAATCAGTCGGAAAAAGGCGTCATTTATGAAGATTGGGGATTGCAGCGCGTGTCTTCTGTCACAATTCCATCAGGCAGGGATTGGAGAGGCTCAAACCATCATTGGGATCTCATTATGAAAGGGTTTAATTAAAAGGGGATTTGCAAGGAACCCTGCGTTTTCCTTGCCTCCCCCATATTCCTGTCCCTGATTTCTACCTGTATGACAAAGTTATTCTTTGACTCCCCCCAATGCTACACCCGCAATGATATAGCGTGATAACAGGAAGTACACGATGAACAGTGGTAATGCCGTCAAAGCCAGACCTAGGTATATCGAGCCAAATTCCGTCTTGTAAATATCGCCTTTCAGCAAGCTCACCATAATCGGCATCGTATATTTTTCCTTCTGTGTCAACAGAATCAGCGGCATGAACAGGTTGTTCCAGTTACCTACAAAGGCAAAGATAGCCTGCGTCGCTACTGCCGGAATCATCAACGGGAGAATAATTCGGTTGAACGTTTTGAATTCACCAGAACCGTCTACACGCGCTGCTTCCACGATTTCTAGCGACAACGTTGCCAGCAAATATTGGCGCATGAAGAACACCACTGCCGGCGCCGCAATCGCAGGTAGAATCAATGGAAGGAAGTTGTTCGTCCAGTGCAGCTTATACATGAACTGATAGAATCCAATTGCGCTTGCTTGAGAAGGAATCATCATGATACACAGGATAAAGGTAAAGAATGCATTACGTAGTTTCCAATTGTAAGTCACGAGTCCATAGGCTGCCAGGGACGAGAAGTAGACCGTTAGGATTGTCGCTGAACCAGAAATAATGAATGAGTTCAAGAATCCTCGAATCGGATCGAAGCTCTTATTGATCAACACATGCCAGTTATCCATAAAGTGGGTAGAAGGAAGTAGTGAAAGACCCCTTTGGATTTCAACAGATGAGCGTGTGGCGTTTACAAACATGATCCAAAACGGAAAGATGCTGAGAATCGCCAAAGCAATGCAGACAATATAGATAATCACTTTGCTTAATTTCAAGCCAGCGGATCCGCTTCTTTTAGTCTCTTCCATGTGTTACACCTCCCTCTCAGCTACTGCACGAGCAGACCGTCTATATATTTTTTCCGCTTTTTTTATTTTAGCCGCATCACGATCCCGCATTAAATAGAACACTAGGCCTGACAATATCGCAGCGATCACGAACAGGATCATACTCGCAGCTGCTGCGCGGTTATACATGTAACTGCCTTTGAAGGCCTGACCATAGATGAACATGGTTGCGGTAGTCGTGGAGCTGTCTGGTCCGCCATTAAGGAACAGCTGCGGAATATCGAACATCGTAAGACCGCCGACCATTGATGTAATCAGGGTAAACAACAATATCGTACGCAAACTCGGCAGCGTAATCCGGAAGAAGGTTTGAACTCCGTTCGCGCCGTCGATCGCTGCAGACTCGAAGAGAGCCGGATTTATGCCCATAACTCCTGCAATCAGAATAATCATCGTGTTGCCGTACCACATCCAGAACTGGATGAACGACACAATACCACGCGCTGTCGCCTTACTCTGGAGGAAGTAGATTGGAGCGTCGGACCATCCTAGCATCTGAAATAAACTATTTATGGGACCCATCGGATATGCAAACAGAGAGCTAAAGAGTACGGCGATCGTACTCGCAGTGATAATATTAGGCATATAGAGCAGAACCTTGAATGCTCCCTGTCCCTTTATGTTAAGGCGCCGATTCGTGAACCATGCAGTGAGTAAAAGCGCAAGACCGATCTGAGGAATGAAGTTGACAATCCAGAGCAGTGCCGTGTTTTGCAGAGACTTAATGAACAAGGGATTATCAAAGAGGAGATCTTTGAAGTTTTGAAAAGGATTATCCATAATATGGATTGGTTTTGGTATTAATCCCTTCATATCGGTGAATCCAATAACTGCGGTGTATAAAATTGGATATAGCGAAAAAATCAGAAATGCAACTACAAACGGAAAGGTAAAAATATAGCCGAATCTCGAATAGTTGACATTTTTACGACGCATGGCCCTCACCTCACTAGTTGATATGGAAAGGGGCGGGGGAACTCCCCCGCCCCTCCAATTCCTTCTTATTCGCTATCAATGCCAAGTTGGTCTTTGACTTGCTGCTTGAACTCCTTGATCGCACTATCGCGATCCTTGCTGCCTGCCGTATATTGACGTACTTGATCGCGCCAGATAGTGTTAATAGACTCGTCATACTGGGTCAAGTTCTTACCTGAAGCGTTAGCGTTAGCTGGAACGAACACGTCGAACATGTTCTGCCCGCCGACCAATGCTGTTTCGCCGTTTGAATTTGACATAACGACGGAGGATGCAACGCTGTCCTTCGTACCTTGCTCGCCATCCTTCATCGTGCCGTTAGCCCAGAAATATTGGAGGCCCGTGTCAGAAGTATCGAGCGTAACCCATTTGATAAAGTCTGCTACTGCCTGTTTCTTAGCATCGTCCTTGGCTACATCCTTGTTAGCGAGCAGCCATGTGCCTCCCCAGAAGAAGCCTGTTGGCGGCTCAGTAACAGCCCAGTCACCAAAAGTATCTTTCACATTATCTTTCAATGTATAGTTGATGAGCCATGCAGGACCGAAGAAACCGAAGACCGGTTTAGGTCCAGTACCGGACATATCTGCAAACCAACCTTCCTGCCAGTCTTGAGTATCATTAAAGTAGTCATTATCCTTCAGCTTCTTGGCGAGATCAAGGAACTGTTCACGCTTCGGATCGATATGAAGCTTGCCATCGACAATCCAACCCTTGTCAGAGCTGTTCTCGATTGGGTGCCAAATGTCGCCGTCGCCAGATACGATACCATATCCTTTAGCCTTCAGCTTCGCAGCAGCTTCGAAGAACTTATCCCAACCAGGTCCAATTTCATTCTTGATTGTAGCTGGATCATCCGTTCCAAATGTATCTTTCGCTAGTGAACGGCGATAGATAAAGGCGCCACCAGTTGCTTGATAGCCGAGACCTTTCAGTTGGCCATCTTTACTGCCGATATCAACGGAATATTGAGCGATACCTGCATCCTTAACCATTTGATCATCAAGACCCAGATCAGAATAGTTGGCGGCATAATCGGATGCCTCGCCTTGTGTATACTTGAGCACGAAAGCTGCTTCAGCTGCGTAGATGTCCGGAGCATCCTTACCGCCGCCTGCTAGAGCTTGGTCAAGAGCTGGCTGATAAGCTCCATCGGTAGTTGCGATTACTGTTGTTTTAAATTCAACATTTGCGTCAGGATGAGTTGCAATGTACTTTTCCGTCATTTTAGGAATCTCGTCCGTGAAGCTCCAGAGATTAATGGTTACTTTCTCGTTATTTGTCGGCGCTGGGGTGTTAGAATTGTTGGTTGCTGGTGCTGGACTTGAGTTCGGTGAGTTCGATGTATTTGACTTTCCTCCACACGCTGCGAGTACAGATGACATTACAAGCAGTAAAGACAGCCCTACCAAAACACGTTTCATTTTTTTCATACTTTGCCTCCCCTTTTTTTTCTTCATTGTTCGGTTTTTATGTAACCGCATACACAATTATAAATCCTATATTCTCTGAGCATAAGGAGCCTGTGTTTGGGGAAAATTCCACTATTTTTGGATTTTGGGCAAATTGCATAAACCCGCGTTCACAAAGTTTGGTTTTTGAATCAAAACTTAGACTTTGGCTTCATTTTTTTCAAAACCCAATCAGTTGGAATTCAAAAAAAGACACCATGGACCTCTCCCCTGGCATCTCTACAATCTTTATATTTAACTGAGTCACTATTGAATTTGGGCCTCCATTCCGTTCCTCATTGATCGATACCGCCCCGGACTCATTCCTTCATATTCTTTGAACAGTTTATTAAAATAATTGACTCTCTGATAACCACTACGGCAGGCGATCTCTGCGATAGGCAGATTCGTCTTCAGCAGCAATTCTTTCGCTTTCTGCAATTTCCTACGGGTGACATATTCGCTAAAATTGATCTGGCATTGCTCCTTAAAAAGTGCGCTGAAATAACTCCCGTTCAGATGCACATGCCCGGCAACTTCCTGCAGACTTATCGCTTCATCTATATGTGTCTCTATATAGTGCATCGCCTGACGGACCGCTTCGCTCAATACGGCCTCTTCATCCCTGATGGCCATGAGCTGCGGATCAGCCGTCTTCCGCATGAAGACGAGATGCTCCTTCTCTTCCCCTGCCTTCAGAGCACCCTCTACGGATGCAATCAGCTTCTCCCGGCCAACCGGCTTCAGCAAGTAGTCCACCACGGACAAACGAAGCGCTTCCTGCGCATACTCGAACTGAGCATGACCTGATACAAAAATAACGGAAGGTTGACGCTGAATCCTTTTCGCCCTCATTTGACTTACTAAAGCAAGACCGCTGATTTCCGGCATACGGATGTCTGTAATCATCAGTTCTATGGGAGTCTTCTCAAGAATTTGCAGAGCGGCTCCCCCATTGCTCGCCGTGAGGATTTCATATTGACCGGCTGCCCATACCCCGAGTATCTTCTTCATTCCTTCTCTCGATCTCGGTTCATCATCGACGATAAGAATCGTTCGGCTCCTCATGGCATTCGCCCCCTCGGATACAAATTATTTCTCTTGCCCTGATTGCCTTTGAAAAATTGGTTACGATGCAGCATCGATTATTTATTATGTATTAGACATCCTAATCTCCAAATAAAAACAGGGATAGCCCATTGATATTTACCATTAGGACCACCCCCAGTTGCTATCATTATTGTGTTATCATTTTCTTTAAGTACTTCTTTTTTATCATTGAACAAACACAAGATCAAGTTTAAATTTTTACTATTTCCTGTGCGATAATCTTCTGAAAATCTACACTAATTCTCCTCTGCTTCTTCTTTCTTGCTGCCTTAATTCATATTCTTTGCTCCAAAATAAAAGGGCTTCCCGAAGGTGCCCCATTTGGAATCATCATGATAAATATCAAACCCTCAAAATACTAATTATCTAAAGCTTGCTCGATATGCGCTAAATGATGATTACCATGCCATGCGTAAAGTGCAATGCTTTGTTCTATTCTCATTTTACTACCATTTGGATACTGATATGTACGTTGTAATTGGGTAGCTGTTAGGTTTTTAAGTAAGTTGGTCCAACGTTCATGTAAGCTTTCTAATAATTGTAATGAAACTTTAATAGGCAAATCATAATCTATTAGTTTGGCCCATTCGCTTTCTTCATACGTTTTCACCAATGGATTTACTTCTGTCAAAGCTAATTTCATTCGCATATAACCATTTATGTGGCTATCGACAATATGATGAATAAGTTGACGTACATTCCAACTACCTTCTCTATACGTTTTTGTTAATTCTAATTCATCAAGGGATAGGACTAACATATTTAAACGATTAGGTAGTGTAGTCATTTCTTTAACCCACAGCTGAATATCTTTTTCTTGAACTTCAATTGGACAACTGAATTGTCCAATTGGATATCTTTTATCCATTATTAATCTTCCTCACTTTAATAACTTCACCAATTCTAGGATCACGTCGTCCACTATATTTACAATTATATCTCTAAAATCTTGAAGCCTGAAAAGTCTAACTACCCTATTTTTTTACTATAAATGTATCACACATCCACTTATAAAACTTTTCCTTCTCTTCAAATTGCGTATAATGAGCTGATTCCTCAAAAGAAATAAACTCCTTTTGATCCGCTTCAATCATATTTCTCTTGATCTTCAACGATTGCCGCTTTAATCATGATCATTAAACTTCCTTTGCCCTAGGAATGTTACACGTTATCTTCATTCAATTTAGAATTACTGATATTTCATACTGGCTCGATAAGTAAATAAACAAAGAACCCGTTAACAACACCTCGGCCATAAATAATATTGGAACTTTATAAACCGAGGCCGATAAAATAGATGGGGTATTAAATAAGAACAAGCAGCCCATAAAAGTATGATCCACTTTTTCTAATCGGGCCAATGCCATTTCCTTTGATCGATAACTGCGTTCATTCTTCTCCTCCATCTTCGGTGTCTATTAGACCAATTAAAGGATATAACTTTGTTCAAGGATTTGTCCATACTTTAGGATTAGAAGAAGAAACACCCCTCTAGATTATCGTCATCCAGAGGGGTCAAGCTATTTCAGATTAATTAGATTGGCTATTAATTTAGGGGGCGCTCTACGACAGTGCCAACATTGCGTTCATATCCTCTTCGGCGGTAGTGATCAACTTCAATCCAAACATCTCTACCAGCACATCAAGCACTCCCGGAGAGATAAATTCGGGCGGCTTCGGTCCGATGCGAATGTCTTGAATGCCGAGGCTGAACAGCCCCAGTAGGATGGCGACCGCTTTTTGCTCAAACCAAGACAACACGATGCTGACGGGCAGCTCATTTACAGTACAGCCAAAAGCATCAGCCAGAGCCAAAGCAATTTTCACGGTCGAACCTGAATTATTACATTGCCCAAGGTCAATATAACGGGGAATGCCTGTATCTCCTACGGTACCATAATCTACATCATTAAAACGGAATTTTCCACAAGATGTAGTTAAAATAACAGTATCGTTTGGCAAGGAAGTCGCCAACTCGCGGTAATAATTCCCGCCTGTACCCGGTGCATCGCAGCCTGCAATGACGAAAAAGCGGCGGATATGTCCGTCTTTGACGGCTTGAATAATCTCAGGAGCGAGTCCGATCACGGTTTCGTGGTGGTATCCAGTCGTGAGCACCTGCTCAGATTCTATATTTGCCGCAGGTAGCGATAAAGCACGCTCAATCAGCGGAGAGAAATCATTATCCATAATCTTCGTGACACCTTCCAGCCCCGCTACATCATAAGAGAAGAAGCGATCCGCATATGTGCCTTTAATCGGCATCACACAGTTCGTTGTAGCGAGAATTGCACCGGGGAACCGCTCGAACAGCCTACGCTGATCATACCAGGCCTTGCCTATATTGCCTTTTAGATGTCCGTACTTCTTAAGCTGCGGATAACCGTGAGCAGGCAGCATTTCCGAGTGGGTATATATATTAATGCCCTTCCCCTCTGTCTGCCGCAGCAGTTCCTCCAGTGCATACAAATTATGTCCTGTCACTACAATACATTGACCCTCAATTTTATTCTGGCTGACTGTTATCGGCTGCGGGATGCCAAAGCGATCTGTATGCGCGCGATCCAGCACGTCCATGATCCGTACTGCCGCATTTCCAACCTTCATCGCCATCTCCAGATGCTCCTGCGTATTAAAGTTAGAATTGGTCAAGGTCATGTACAAGGCTTCGTGAGTAATTCGATCCACCTCGGGATCGCTATATCCTAACTGCCTGGCATGCGTCGCATAGGCTGCAATCCCTTTTAATGCAAAAATCATCGTATCTTGCAAGCTCGCTATAGTCTCATTTTTGCCGCATACCCCAACAACTGTACAGCCACCATCCGGTGTCTGTTCACACTGATAACAAAACATATCGTTAACCCCCATAAATGAGATGATAGATCGTTATCATCAACGTAACAAAACCAAAAAAATCCATGTGTGATTGTACTCACATTCTTTATTTCGAGTTCTTGAACTGTAAAGTCAAATCACTACCATGCCATGAATTCGCGGATTTTCCTAGCTTCTATATAGCCCATATTTCTTATGGCTGATCGCCATGCCTCCACAATTCTGATTATTGAATAAAAAGTGTACATGCGTTGTAAGCTATTCTATTAGACGACATTTAAATCCCGACTGCATTCGAATGCGCTATATTCAGATATCAGCTTATTGGAGGCCTGAACATGATCCCGTTAGTAACACGCTCCCTTATCTTCCTTCTCCTTCTATCCATTTTTTCTTATGGACCTGTAATGGTCTATGCTAACAACAAGACGCCTTCAGTTACTGTTACCATCTGTGTACGGATAAATCCTTCTGCAGCATATGAACACAAAACGGTTTTAACAGATGCGGCAGCTCTTCAATTACTGAAGGGTAGTAAAGAAGAAAAGGCAGAACGCTCTGCTGGACTCTCCGACATCTTCATAACGATCATACAATATGGCAAGACAAGTCATTTTCGAATGGAGAAATCCGGCGCCTTATGGAATGAAACTGAATTAACACGTCTAGTCCTGACTCGTAAAGCAACGATACAATTAGAGGCGCATGCTAAGTCTCTGAGGGCAAGTCATTATGGATCGATTCTCCCTTGGAGTGAAGTCAGTAAACTACTTCCGAAGAAAAGCAAGTTCTCTATTATAGATATGGAAAAGGGCTTAGAATTCCGTGCGCAACGTCGTGCTGGAAGCAGGCATGCTGATGTGCAGCCACTAACCAAAGAGGACACGAAGACGATGAAACAGATATTTGATAATCGCTGGAGTTGGGATCGAAGAGCGATAATTGTCGTCTTAGATAATAATACAAGGATCGCTGCTTCTATGAATGGGATGCCTCATGGAGGGGACGGAATTCCGGACAACGGATTCTCGGGGCACTTCTGCATTCACTTCTTAAGCAGCTGTACACATCGATCTGTTCATCCGGATTTATTTCATCAGTTGATGGTTTACACGGCTGCTGGAAGAAGGGGTGAATTTCTCAACAGCTTATCTCCCGATAAGCTTGCGCAGACATTTATTGGAGCATTGTCGCAACGGGATTCTGATCTTATTAAAACCGTGTTGGAGGGTGCAAATACAGAAACGGTAAACACTTTTCTAAAAGAGCTGGAGGACGGAACTGCATTTCGAATTATAATCAGAAAAAGATCCACCTTAAAAGACAAAGAGTATGGATTAACGGAACATTTAGTGATACCCATCATAATGAAACGCAAGAACCAGTTGGAGCAAAGCGTATCTCTCCAATTCGAGCTAGTACGAGAATCTGTCTATTCACCATGGAGAATAATGAATGTGCAATTCAAGCGATAATGAGTTAAAGGAGATGAAGACTCTTATGTAACGAACATATAATAACACCGGGCATTGTAAATAATATTCAGATTACCCTATGGAATTAAATGTAGGTATTTATGTATAATAGCAAGTATTGTTTTGAAAAAAGCCCTATTTTAGTTCACTATGAAAGTGCTTAATTTCATAAAACACTTAGCTTGAGTTTTCGATAAGTTTTAACTTTATTTTAATAGAAGTAATAATATCCTTTTGTCTTCATGGGTTTTAACTTTCTCAAGTATTGAATCGAATTTATTTCCTGTTCGAATTTAATCTGATTTAACCCAGTTATCTTTCTGATTGTTTTTATTCGACTTCCTACTGTATTCATAAATTCAAAAAAATAGTCCCGATGATATCTCATCGGGACTAACTTCAACGGTTCCAGACATTCTTTACTGGTTCCACAGTTTTTTTACTGGTTCAACACTTTTTTATCACTTAACAACATTAACTTCTAACTACTCCCTTTACTCTACCGTCACGCTCTTCGCCAAATTCCGCGGCTTATCTACGTCATTGCCTCTGGCAAGGGAAGCGTAGTAAGCGAGCAGTTGCAATGGCACGACGGACAAGGCCGGTGTAAGGATCGGCAGCGTCTTTGGAATGGCGAAGGCCTGGTCGACGGACTTCAGGAGGCCGGCAACATGCTCCTCATGTGTTAGCGCCAGGACATCGGCGCCACGGGCTTTCACTTCCTTAATGTTGCTGACGGTCTTCTCCAACACGGATTCCTGCGTAGCCAGAGCGATGACCGGAATGCCTTCTTCAATCAATGCCAAGGTTCCATGCTTCAATTCGCCAGCAGCATAGGCCTCGGAATGAATATAGGAGATCTCCTTCAGCTTCAACGACCCTTCCATGGCCACTGCATAATCCAAGCCACGACCGATGAAGAACAAATCTTCGTGCTTGGCGATGTGCTCAGCATACGCCTTGATGGCATCGACATTAGCCAGCATGCTCTCCACTTGTTCTGGCAAGGCATGCATTGCTGCGATGATATGCGCGATCTCGTCAGCCGTCTGGGTACCTCGAACTTGAGCCAGATACAAGCTGAACAGATAGAAAGCGATCAATTGCGACGTATATGCTTTGGTCGAAGCAACAGCAATCTCCGGACCAGCGAGCGTGTTAATGACATCATCCGCATCGCGGGCAATTGAACTGCCCACCACATTCGTGATCGCCAGTACATGGGCTCCATTCGCTTGCGCTTCGCGCAAAGCAGCTAATGTGTCTGCAGTCTCCCCGGACTGGCTAACCACGATCACCAGCGTCTCTGGAGTAATCAACGGTGAGCGATAGCGGTACTCGGAAGCGACGTCGTACATTACCGGAATCCTAACGAGACGCTCAATCACGGATCCCCCGACTAGGCCAGCATGATACGCAGTTCCGCACGCCACGATGTGGACGTTGTTAATCGACCGTATCTTATCTTCGGTCAGGTGCAGATCAGGCAGAACGATACGACGTCCACTCTCATCGATCCGGCCCAGCATCGTATCACGATATGCCTTAGGCTGCTCATGAATCTCCTTAAGCATGAAATGAGCAAAGCCGCCTTTTTCTGCAGTGACTGCATCCCAATCGACATTTATCATTTCCCGAGAAATAAAATTCCCTTCAATGGTCATCAATTCGACAGCATCCTTAGTCAATACAGCCATCTCTCCGTCGTTCAGAATATACACTTTACGTGTATAGTTCAGCAACGCAGGGATGTCGGAACCAATGAAGTTCTCGCCATCACCAATCCCGATAACAAGCGGACTGGCTTGGCGTACAGCAACCAGCTTCTCCGGTTCATATTCCGTCAGCACTCCAAGCGCAAATGCGCCACGCATATAACTAATCGCCTTCTGAACGGCCGCTACGATATCACCATTGTACTCACGTGCCAACAGGTGAGAGATCACCTCAGTATCCGTCTCTGAGACGAATTCATAGCCTTGGCTGATCAACTCATCCTTGAGTTCCAGATAGTTCTCAACGATCCCGTTATGCACCACAGAGAACTTCTTACTGTGATCCGTATGAGGATGAGAGTTCACATCAGACGGCTTGCCATGAGTTGCCCAGCGTGTATGTCCAATTCCGGCGCTGCCTACCAATGGCGCATCCTCCAATTTGTGCTCCAAATTGGCTAGTCGTCCAGTCGCCTTGGTAATCTTCAACCCATTGTTCGTATACACAGCGATGCCCGCGGAATCATACCCGCGATACTCTAGCTTCTTAAGCCCCTCAATTAATACCGACTGCGTGTCTCTCTTCCCAATATATCCAACAATACCACACATATTTATATAATCCTCCGTTCAATTCTGCATTTATGATCGCAAGCAGAATAGAAGCGGAAGACCTACCGCACGGTATACAGAGACAGAACTATTCAATTATCAAAGTGCAGGTTCTACGATATGAAAAATATGAAAATCACATCAGCCCAACGTTCTTTTTTCATGAATGTCCACTGCTGCTCCGTTCACCGCGGATTCTTCCGCTCCATCTCTCGCGTACACTCATGAGTTTAACTCATCAAAAATTAAACTATCCTGCATCCATCCGTAAGGTTTGTCGGAACAGTCGCCTGTTCGTTTTGCCTTTACGGTTACGGTGTGATGCCACACCGAGAGGTCCCCGCCGAACATTTCGAACACCTCCACCTCGTCAGCTTGCATTTGCCGGTACAAGATTCTTTGCAGCGTCACCCAGATAACCGCTCCAAATCTCTTCCCGCGCGAAACCAAGCTCTGGCGCTTATCTTGCTTGTAACCTCACGATCCTCACTCTCTATACTTGAATATGCTTATTATATGCATCTACGTTCCATTTTGCAATCATTCATCACTCTCCCGAAAGACTATCCAGCTCTCCCCCCTCCAATTAAAGGGCTATACACCAACTGTAGAGGGCCATAGAGCATTTGTGAGCAAATCCGCAATTATGATCTTACTGACTTTCATATGACGCAATAAAGCCGCCTAGACAGCACTCTAACACCACTGCCTGGCGGCTCTACTCATTATAAAAAATAGATTATACCAATTCCGTCTCTACTACTGCTACAATTTCCGCAACTAACCGTTCGATTTCCTCCTTGTCTGGTCCTTCTGCCATAACACGGATCAGCGATTCCGTTCCAGATGGACGTACCAAGACGCGGCCGTTATCGCCAAGCTTGCGCTCTACAGCAGCTACAGCTTCCTCGATGGCGGCATTCCCTGCATACTTGCTCTTATCCTGTACACGGACATTTACAAGCACCTGCGGATACTTCTTCATCACCTTCTTCAACTCGCTTAGCGGTTGACCAGAAGCCAGCAGTGTGTCTGCCAATTGAATGGCTGTCAGAATACCATCGCCGGTCGTGTTATGATCGAGGAAAATGACGTGCCCGGACTGTTCCCCGCCCAGATTATATCCACCGCGGATCATCTCAGCCATAACATAACGGTCACCAACCGCAGTCTGCTCCGTATTCAGAGATAGCTTCTTCATCGCCTTGTAGAATCCGAAGTTACTCATAACCGTCGAGACGACCGTACTATCCTTCAGCTTGCCAGCCTGATTCATCGCATGCCCGCAGATGCAGAGAATATAGTCTCCATCTACTTCCTCGCCATGCTCATCTATAGCAATTAGACGATCGGCATCCCCATCAAAGGCCAGGCCGATATGGGCCCCAAGACGAAGAACCTCTTCCTTCAAAAGCTCTGGATGCGTCGAACCGCAATGATCGTTAATGTTAAGCCCGTTTGGTTCAGCACCTATGGTATGAACTTCAGCGCCAAGCTCTCTGAACAGTCTTGGAGCCAGCTCATAAGCTGCACCATTCGCACAATCAAGCACTACCTTCAGGCCTTCAAAGGAGTGGCTAATCGTCTTCTTCAAGTACTCCAAATATTTCAGCTTGGAATCATAATCCACCGTGACCGAACCAAGCCCACCGCCGATAGGACGAGGAAGCTCATCTGTCTCTTTATCCAAGAGTTCCTCAATCTTCAGTTCCGTCTCATCCAGCAGCTTGAAGCCGTCGCTACCAAAGAACTTGATCCCGTTGTCCTCTACCGGATTATGTGACGCTGAGATCATAACCCCTGCATCCGCCTTGAGCATTCGAGTTAATAGAGCAACCGCTGGTGTAGTAACTACGCCGAGCCGAACAACATCCGCACCAATCGATAGCAGGCCGGCGACCAGAGCCGATTCCAGCATAACGCCGGAGATCCGTGTATCCATACCTATAACTACCTTCGGCTTAGCTGCCTGGCCTGTCAGTACATACCCGCCACAGCGGCCAATTCGATATGCTAATTCAGCTGTTAATTCCTGATTTGCTATTCCCCTTACTCCATCCGTTCCAAAATACTTCCCCATGATTTCACTCCTCAAGTAATTTGTGAAGCCTATAATTAACCCCCACTATCGCTTTCACTGCTATTCCCTATGTTCGAATCTGTAGCTCCATTATCCCCAGTACCATTTGATGGTCCCGTATCAGTCCCATCCGTATTATGACTTGGCGGCTCTTCGGGATCCGTCGTAGCCGGATGCGAATCTTTCTCCGTCAACTCCACTTCGATCTCAAGCGCAGTACCCGACTCTACCAACTTCACATAATTAGGCAGCGTTACCTTTAAAGGCACGGAGTGTATACCCGCGCCTATTTTAGATAAGTCAGCCTCAAGTGTTATGTCCTTCGCTTTCAGTCCACTAAGCTGCTCACTCGTACCCATAACCGTCAGAGAGAGCTTCTTATCAGAGGGCTGTATGAATCTAGCTGTGAGATTCGGGCCCAGATTAGTTAGAGAGATCGGTATGTTATCGATTATCTTCTGTGAAGCTGGCTCAACCTTGATCGTCACTTGCACAGAACTAGGCTCGATTTTCTCAAATCCTTCAGGCGGAGTCAAGTCCACAGTATATTTCATTTCTGGGTTACCATTATAATTATTCAGATTAACGGTGATTGGGTAAGCCGTAATCTTATCCATAGCCTCTTTGGGCCCGTATACGACAACCCCTTTCACATCTGTATCGACACCAGCCAGTACATACCCCTCCGGAAGTTGCCCTGATTGGCGCACCTCCAGCGGAATATTCTTATACGTCTTATTAAAAGGGATGTCGACATCGACGGATTCCGGGGAAATCTCCGCGTTTCTCATCACTTCACCCTGTTTGTCATAAGCTACTAGCTTCACGGATTTTCCCTTGAGAGAATCATTCAGTCCAGTTATATCAACTACCCCTTGAACTTTCTGTAGATCGTCGATCTCGCTCTCCGGCAATGTGACCTTCACCATCTCCAATGTCGAGATCGGAGTTCCGACTTCAAAGCCTTTCTCTGGAATACCTTTGGTGATGATCGAAACAGGTATTTCCTTCGTTCGCTTCTCTTCAATCGTGACTTTTACATAAGCTGGATTTATGGAGACAGCCTGCACACCCGGAGGCAATTCAGTCGTCAATGGCAAGGTAAATGTACCTGGCCCGACATCCTTCAAGTTCAATTTTACTTTATAGTTAGAGAAGTTAGTCGTAAGATCGGTTTTTCTACCCTTTACCTCCAACCTTACTTTGTCTGGATTCAAATCATATAGAACATACCTATCAGTATCAAAGCCCGTCACTTGGATATTAACATTATTAATAACCTTGGGCTTTAGATCCGGTGTAGTTGTGACGATTGTCGTTCCACTATCGATATGCACCATAGCCCACAGGATAATACTGAAGACAAGTGCAATGATTTTCACAATATTATTATGACTCAACCATTTATCCATTCTTCTTGCCAGCCTCCTTCGTACGCCAGAAGGACTTACGCTTGTCATTCGGGCTAGAGTCCGGGCCAAGCTCTTCATACAATTTGGAGATCAATGATTCTTCCTTAATATCCCTTACTACCTGTCCATCGATAGCCAGCGAGATTTGACCCGTCTCTTCCGAGACGACGATCGATACTGCGTCACCTACCTCACTAATACCGATCGCGGCACGGTGGCGCGTCCCGAGCTCTTTGCTGATGAATGGGTTCTCGGATAACGGCAAATAACAGGCCGCGGCCGTAATCTTATGCCCTTGAATAATCACCGCACCATCATGTAGTGGAGTATTCGGAATGAAGATGTTGATCAACAATTGTGAGGTGATGACCGATTGAATCGGAATGCCCGACTCTGTGTACTCGTTAATGCCTGTATTCCGTTCAAAGACAATTAATGCCCCTATTTTTCTACGTGATAAATAATTCAGCGCTTTAATAATCTCGCTAAGCTCACGGGCGAACTCTTCCTCATCTGCAATGCCCCGATTGAACAACTTCCCTCGTCCAAGCTGCTCCAGGGCTCGTCTAAGCTCTGGTTGGAAGATGATGAAAATCGCGACAACACCGAACGTGAACATCTGGTTCATCAGCCATTTCAACGTGTATAAATCGAACCAAGTACTAACCGCCCATATCAGAACCAAGACAAGAAGCCCCTTCAGCAATTGGATGGCTCTTGTCCCCCGTACGAGCAAAATCAAATGATAAATGATATAAGTAACGATCAGAATATCAACGATATCCTTGATCCAGTCCTGCCAACCCATATTTGCAAAATAATCCATGGTGTAACCCCCGGTTTTTCTTCTAATTCAAGCCCTCTGACTGACTAGAAGACGCTTATGTATATCTTATAAGTCTGCTCAGATATACAGCAATGTATTAATCAACCTTATTGTATCTGTGAATTTAATTATTTCCCTAAACTCTAGGTTATAACGTTCCCGGGCCAGATGCAAGTTTGAAGAAAACAGGTTCATCCACAATAATAGGCATTTTCTCTAATCGATAAAAATAAAAAGCGCCTTCTTCTAGAAGAGGGCGCCAAGACCGTTATTTGTTACTTCCTGCTTACCTATAGGCGACATCTGAAAAAGTGTTGCTGATTCTGTACCATATCCAGTCCAGAGCCTGATCGATGCTCTTGACCTTGCCTGAAATATGAGCGGTCGAAGCCTGATAATAAGAGCCATCGACTACGGTCACATTCCCTTCGACATTTCCCAGAATTTCAGCGTTACCATTCTCTACCGTGAGATTTCCTGTGATAGTGGCGCCCTCAGGTACAGTAACGACATTCCCGTTAATGACTACCTGATCCAGATCGCCTACCTTGACAATTAGTTGATTGTCAGCCTTCATTAAAGACAATGCACTGAACAGCATGACTACCAAGAAAATAGCTGCTGCCGTTAAAGCCGGATGTCTCTTAATGACCTGAAGCCATGGCTGTTGCTTGCGCTGTCTTGGAATCTCACTCATGATTCGGCTCACTAGCGCATCTGGAGCAGAGATGCGATCATGCCTCAATGTCGCGAACAACGTCATTTCCGTCTGTTCCAATTGCTGAAACCGAGTACTGCATGCGGGACAAGCATTCAGATGCCCCTTAAGCTCCACGGCCTGCTCATGCGTAAGATCTCCGTCGAAATAATCATGCATTAAAGTGGAGGCATGTTTGCAATCCATATCAGCCATTCCTTTCAATATCAATACTATGGAAAAACCATACGCAGTATGGAAGTAGTCGTCCTAACATACATTACGTTACGGATCGAATAACGTTTCAAAAAACAAAATGAATTAAATTTATTTTATACCCCTTAAAAAACCGCCTTGTGTTCCAGCTTCTTACGCAAAAATTCACGCCCCCGGTGTACCCTGGTCTTGACCGTCGTTACCGGCATGTCCAGAACGTCCCCAATCTCTTGAAGCGACAATTCCTGCAAATATCTTAGAACGATAACAGACTTATACTTGGCAGGCAGACCTTCAATCGCCTGATGAATCATCGCTTGCGTCTCTGACAAGAGATATTCCGATTCCGGTGTCCGCTCGTCGCCAGGAATCAGCGCATAGCCATCCACACCCTCTTGATCATTCATACCTGCATCAAGATAGTAATTAGGCTTGCGCTTACGCAGACGGTCTATACAGAGATTCGTCGCAATGCGGTAAATCCAAGTCGAGAACTTCTGCTTCTCGTCGTATCGGTTGAAGTTCTTGTACACACGTAGGAACGTCTCCTGTACAATATCTTCAGCTTCATGCCGATTGGACAACATCCGATATGCCAAATGAAATATTTTATCTTTGTATAAGTCAACGAGTTCTGCAAATGCACCCTGGTCGCCTTTACGCGCCAGCTTGACCAATCTCGTATCAAAATGATCAACCACAATAATTTCCTCCAGATCCATGGACGGGCTCCATCAAAGCCTTATGCCTGTCCGGCTTTCTCCCCGATCTAGCAATCCAGGAAAAATCCCGTTCATCGCCGGTACTTCATTCAAATGTTAATTCAAGTGCTTGTAAAAAGCAATAGAATTAGCTCGATTCCAGGGACTTTATATATTAGAAAAAGTCTCTATCAAGTTCATCGGGTTATTACGATCTCACATATAAAAGAAACAAGCCGGACTCTCCCATCGTGTTAGGAGGAATCCGGCTTGAATTAGAAACATTAAACTTATCAGCCCGTATTACGAAGGCCAGCTGCGATTCCGTTAATCGTAAGCAGTACTTCACGAAGCAATAGTGCGTCATCCCGATCCTGTTCACGAGCAGCACGTAATTCAGTCAATAATTGTACCTGCAAATAACTTAGAGGATCAACGTAAGGATTCCGCTGGCGAATCGATTCCTGAAGCGCTGGCGCATCATCAAGAATTTCAGGCTGCCCGGTAATTTTCAGGACCATTTCCTTGGTCAGATTGAATTCCTGTTCGATCTTACCAAAGACGCGATCTTGTACTTCCTGATCACTGCACATTCCGCTATACTCTTTGGCAATAACCAGATCCGCTTTGATAATTGCAAGCTGCAGTGTATCGATCAAGGAACGGAAGAAGGTCGAGTTGTGATACATATCCTGCAAAACTTGCAGCTTCTTCTCATCGTCTTGATAGAAGTTATACAGGCTTGTTCCCGCAGCGTACCATGCCGGGAATAGATAGCGGCTCTGAGTCCAGGCGAATACCCATGGAATAGCGCGCAGATCCTCAAAGCGATCACTATTCTTACGCTTCGACGGTCTAGAACCGATATTCAGTTCGCCCACTTCGCCAAGCGGTGTGGATTCTTTGAAGAATTTCAAGAAGTCCGGATCACGGAATACGAGATCCTGATATTTAGTCAAGGAAGTCTCCGAGATGCCAGCAATGATCTCATCCCATTCCTCTTCCTGCTGATTATTCTCATCATACAGCTTCGCGTTAATGGCTGCTTTAATTAACGCCGAAGTAGCTTGTTCCAGACTACGGTATGCAATTCCCTTGAGAGAATAACGGGAGGAGATTACCTCGCCTTGCTCTGTAATCTTGATGCCTCCGCCAATCGTCTCAGGCGGCTGCACTAGAATGCTACGGTTAAGCGGCATTCCGCCACGTCCAAGCGCTCCGCCGCGTCCATGGAAATATTTGAGCTTCACGCCATATTTTTTGCCCGTTGCAGTGATTTGCTTCATCGCTACACGCAGCTCCCAGTTTGCTGTAACAACGCCGCCATCCTTATTACTATCCGAGTAACCAAGCATGATCTCTTGAAGATCATTCATTGCTGCCACAGACTGGCGATAGATCGGCATCTCGAACAAGCGGTTCATGATATCCGGGGCTGCATGCAAATCATCAATCGTCTCGAAGAGCGGAACGGATTGGAGTGTACATACGACTGTGCCATCCGGATCTTTGTAGAACAGACCCACTTCTTTGGCGAAGACCATCACTTCCAGGATATCGCTGCCTGCTTCCGTCATACTTATCAAATAGCTGGTGATACACTGGGTTCCAAATTCCTTCTGCGCTTTGAAGATCGTACGGTACACATCGAGACACTCTGTCGTACTCTCACTATATTCCTGATACGGTGAAGTCAGGGGCCGGGGATCATTCAACAGCTGCTCAAGCAGCACCAGCTTCTCCTCTTCCTTCAGCTCCGCATAGTTGCTTGTAATGTTCATCTTGGCCAAGATTTCGGTCATAGCTTTCTCATGCTCCTGGCTATGCTGACGAATGTCCAGCGTTGCCGTATGGAAGCCAAATAGCTCTACCTGACGGATCATTTGGCTAAGATGCGTTTGCGCCACATAATCCGCATAATGATGTCGCAGACTGCGGTCTATAATTTTTAGATCAGCGATAAGCTCCCGAGCGTTCTCATAACGTTCCGAGGTCCCATTCTTGGATTCATCAAGAACATTATGAAGCTTCTCTGTCATATAGGATAATTTAATACGATACGGTTCCTTCTCATTGTGCCATTCTGGCGTCTTCTGGAGGGTAACCTGGAGCCGATCCTTCTGAATCGAAGCCATTAATTCATCCGTCACATCAACAATCGACGTACTAAAGCTCAGATGCTTGAACATCCCGGCAAGGGCAAGCTGATACTCCCTAATGGCCATCTTGCGCTGCATTTTCAGAGTCTGCCAAGTCACTTCAGCAGTTACTGAAGGATTCCCGTCTCGGTCTCCACCGATCCAAGAACCAAAACGCAAATATTTTGGCACATGCCAGTGATGCTCCGGATAGTATTTGCTCAAGCAGCGTTCCAATTCCTGATATACATCGGGAAGCACATGGAACAGCGTCTCGTGGAAATAATACATTCCATTTCTGACCTCATCGAGTACCGTTGGTTTGCGGTCTCTCAATTCGTCAGTCTGCCAGAGCGTAATGACTTCATTCAGAAGCTTCTCTCTCAATTGTTCCCTTTCACGGAATGTAAGCGTAGGATTGTCAAGCTGCATTACATCATCAGCAATCCGCTTGTGAATATCTAGGATAGCACGACGCTTAGCCTCAGTAGGATGCGCAGTCATGACGAGCTCCAGAGACATTCCCTCCATGATCTCCTGCGCTTCATAATAGGTGAATCCATGTTCCTTCAGCTCTTTAACGGAAGCCTCAATAGAACCGCGCTGTACTGCTTCACCAGCTGAACGCTCGTAATCCCGTTTGCGACGAATCCGATGATTCTGTTCAGCGATGTTGACCAACTGAAAATAAATAGCAAATGCACGGATTACTTGGTGACGAATCTCGGGTTCAAGAGAGCTTATCAATTGTTTAAACTCTTCATGCAAATCCGGTATGAAAACCGCCCGCAAGGACTTACTCGTCTCTCTAATTTTCTCGACAATATCCAGAAGCTCATTGCCGCCTTGATGCACGAGGACTTCTCCCAGAATATTTCCGAGGAATCGGATATCGCGCCTTAGTAGATTGTTCGAATTACTCTTGCCGGCGGTTACCGCTATTTCAGTCATATTTCTCCCCCATTTCATCCCTATTCCGTCTTTCTAAAGCCTTCCTAATATAATACAATAAACTTCTCTGAAAATCTTCACTTTATTTGTAAAGAATTCAACATCCGACACGGTTAAATAAGGTAAATCAGCACGAGCAAAAGCTCGCGTCGCTTCGATAATACTGTAAAGCAGTAAAATCAGAAGGTATAGAAATGCCTTCTCAAGGAAGCTAAGAACCATAAGTTGAACGCTTTAAAAATTTGAAGATTATACCTAAGCTCGCCATCCCGAGTTGTTCAAAGAAAGAGCAACCGCGATTCGAGGGTAGAGCTTCTTACGATGTAGAATATAAATCCTACATCTATAACAAAAAACATCATCGAGCTGATGATGTTGCTGCTATGTATGGAGCGGGTGATGGGAATCGAACCCACGCTACCAGCTTGGAAGGCTGGAGTTCTACCATTGAACTACA
>NZ_BAAACX010000028.1:0-189160 GCF_039521865.1 Paenibacillus motobuensis
CGTTAGACTGCGAATACAGTATTTTACTCGGGTCAGACTCCAGATTTAAGGGGCCGAACCGCATTTGCAGGAATTTACCAAGACCAGGTGGTTTTACGCGACAAAGCCTGCATTTTTGCAGTTTTCAAGTTTTAACGTCGTCAAATACTAATTCTAACCTGAAGCTTAGGGTTATGAGGAGCGGAGCGTACGTAGTTGGTACGCGAGCACCGGAGGACCCGGGTGAATTCAAGATACGAAGTCGAATAATCTAACAGTATAACATCGTGATCAAAAGTGGCATTTTTGAACTTCCTATAAGTTGGGAGGAATTGCAACGCATAGATCATGTCATCTAGCACATCCTATCTTTGTAGATGCAGACGTCATTTTCGAAGAGAGGATGAATACGAATGCGAGATTTTTCGTGGAAGTATTTTGCAATGACGGGAGATGTCGATGCTTATTTATTGTATAAAGAGTCTGGTGGAAGTATAGGTGAGGAAGCCAGTACCATTGAGGAACTGAGCCTCGAGGAGGAAGAAGCGGCGGCTGAATAACGCTGTTATCGAGCCAGTGAGGTTGGGGGAGCAGGTATGTTATATCGAGTAGAAGGAATCGTCATCCGCAGTATGGATTATGGCGAAGGGAATAAAATTGTCACACTCTGCACCGAAAATAATGGGAAAATTGGGGTTATCGCGCGCGGAGCTAAGAAGGTGAAGAGCCGATTGACAGCCATGGTGCAGCCTTTTACTTATGGAGAATATGTGTTCTTTCGTCAAAATGGCGGGTTGGGAACGCTAAATCAAGGTGAGATTATTGAATCTCACTTTTCTTTGCGTGAGGATTTGTTCCTGGCGGCCTATGCCTCCTATGCTTGTGAATTGCTGGACCGCACGTTGCAGGATGAGGAAGTCGGACGCTTCTGGTTCACGCAATTGAAGGCCTGTCTGGATGCGCTGTCGACCGGGAAAGATCCGCAGATCGTTCTCCATCTGTATGAAATTAAAGTTCTCCAGGCAGCCGGATACGGGCCTTCCTTCAGCGCTTGTGTTAATTGTGGAGCTGAAGATGATTCCACATTCATGAGTCCGCGGCTCGGAGGCAAACTATGTCGAAGATGCCGTCATCATGATCCAGCGGCGCGAGAAATTACAGTGGGAACTTATAAATTGTTGACTCTGTTTGAAAGAATGGATATGAGAAGGCTGGGGAACATCAGTGTAAAGGATAGTACAAGGCAAGAACTGAAGGAATTGATGCGTTCTTTTATGGATATTCAACTGGGGCTTAAGCTGAAATCGCTGCAGGTGCTGGATCAACTGAACAAGTATAATATTTGACATTCTACTTATAATTATTTATAATTTATAAGAATTTCTCCAGTTAGTTTGTGTTCAAAATGGCGTGTAATGTCATGATTCACTTCGTGATCAAAAACAAACTTTTTGAGTAGCCTCTATATGGAGATTCATGTGTTGAGCGGGACAAGTAATGGAGTCTACGTCCGTAAGAAGCGAGCCGGGGAAGGTGCGAGCCCGGTCGGATTGGCCCATGAAATGGCAGCCCGGGAGCATGGAGAATTGTTCGTGAAAAGCGGATTTGCTGAACTTTCTTTTAGATAAATGTTCAAAAAGGTCGATTTTTCAGCACCAGCGACTTTTTGAACTACCTTGAAGGATCGGCAAATCAAGTAGGGTGGAACCGCGGGAAATCTATAGCTCTCGTCCCTACGTCTGGTTACAGGCGTGGAGGAAGGGAGCTTTTTTGCGTATTCTTCCGGACGCCGGAAGCTATGTTGAACGATAGACAATCGGAATAAGTTGCAAGCTTGCAGCCCGGTACAATGATCTGTTCAGCCGATATTTTTGCATTTAACAAACAAAGGAGATGTGGTTCATGAATTTCCAACAAATGATTCTGACCCTGCAGCAATTCTGGTCGGAGCAAAACTGCATTATCGTCCAACCGTATGATGTGGAGAAGGGAGCAGGGACGCTCAATCCGATGACCTTCCTTCGCTCGATTGGACCAGAGCCCTGGAGAGTCGCTTATGTAGAGCCATCCCGTCGTCCGGCGGACGGACGATATGGCGAGAATCCTAACCGTCTATATCAGCATCATCAGTTCCAAGTCATCATCAAGCCTTCCCCTGACAATATTCAGGAGATTTATTTGGAGAGTCTGAAGCGTCTTGGAATCAATCCGCTGGAGCATGATATTCGCTTCGTAGAGGATAACTGGGAGCATCCGGGCCTTGGCGCTTGGGGTCTAGGTTGGGAAGTTTGGCTGGACGGCATGGAAATTACACAATTTACTTACTTCCAACAGGTTGGCGGAATTGAGGCTAATCCTGTAGCAGTGGAAATCACTTATGGTATGGAGCGCCTTGCTTCATATATCCAGGACAAAGAAAATGTGTTCGATCTGGAGTGGGTTGAGGGAACGAGCTATGGAGATGTGTTCCATCAGGCAGAATTTGAACATTCGAAATATACGTTTGAGATGTCGGACGTAAAAATGCTGTTCACATTGTTCAATATGTATGAGCAGGAAGCGAACAAAGCGATGGATCAACATCTTGTATTCCCGGCATATGATTATGTGCTGAAATGCTCGCATACATTCAACTTGCTTGATGCTAGAGGGGCAATCAGTGTAACGGAGCGTACCGGTTACATTACCCGGATTCGTAATCTAGCCCGTCAAGTTGCTGCAACTTATTTGGAGGAACGCGAGAAGCTGGGATTCCCAATGCTTGAGAAAGGGGGCGCTGCACATGTCTAAAGATTTATTGTTTGAGATCGGTCTAGAGGAAATGCCAGCTCGTTTCATTCGCGGGGCTATGGAGCAGTTGTCAGAACGACTGGTCAAATGGCTGGATGATTCAGTAATTACACATGGTGCTGTCCTGAGCTATGCATCGCCGCGCCGTCTGGCTGTTCTTGTTAAGGATGTAGCTGAGAAGCAAGAAGACGTCCATGAAGAAGTCAAAGGGCCTTCCCGCAAAATTGCTCTAGACGAGAACGGAGAGTGGAGCAAAGCCGCGCTTGGATTTGCCCGCAGCCAAGGAGCGACACCAGATCAATTCACCTTCAAAGACCTAGGCGGAACAGAGTATGTCTATGTCAGCAAGAGCCGTACCGGTGTGGAGACAGCTTCCATCGTAGCGGAAGGCCTGCTGGGCATTATGCACGCGATGAATTTCCCGAAAAATATGCGCTGGGGCAATCATGATTTCAAATTTGTACGTCCGATCCGCTGGATCGTTGCCCTGTTCGGACCACAAATTATCGAGTTGGAAGTCGCCGGTGTTAAATCAGGAAACGTGACAAGAGGGCATCGTTTCCTTGGTCAAGATACAGTTATCTCTGAACCAGCCAATTACGTAGAGGCTTTACGTGCCGAGCACGTAATTGTCGATGTTAATGAACGCCAAAAGCTGATTGAGGAACAAATCGCTGGACTGGCTTCTGAAAAAGGATGGAATATCGCAGTTAAGGATGACTTGCTGGAGGAAGTCTTGTTCCTAGTTGAGACACCGACCGCTCTTTATGGTAAGTTCGAGGAATCTTTCCTGAACATTCCAAAGGAAGTACTCATTACTTCCATGCGTGAGCATCAGCGTTATTTCCCGGTATTGAACAACGAAGGAGGTTTGCTTCCTTATTTCGTTACGGTACGTAACGGGAACGCTGAGCATCTTGATATTATCTCCCGTGGGAATGAGAAAGTGCTGCGCGCTCGTCTGTCTGATGCGAAGTTCTTCTATGAAGAGGATCAGAAGATGCAAATCAAGGATGCCTTGTCCAAGCTGGAGAGCATCGTCTTTCATGAAGAGCTAGGAACTGTAGGAGATAAAGTACGCCGAATTCGCCGAAATGCCGAGAAGCTCTCACATCTGCTTGGCGTAGAATCCGGAGTAGCTGAGATGATCAGCCGCACAGCTGAGATTTGCAAATTCGACCTGGTGACGCAAATGGTGGGTGAATTCCCTGAATTGCAAGGTGTTATGGGCGAGGATTATGCCCGTAAAGCTGGAGAGCCAGAAGCGGTAGCTAGAGCGGTATTTGAACATTATCAACCACGCTTTGCCGGTGATCAAGTTCCGGCTTCGGAGATTGGTTCAATTGTCAGCATTGCGGACAAAATAGATACGATTACCGGTTGCTTCTCGATCGGTATTATTCCGACTGGATCACAGGACCCGTATGGACTACGCCGTCAAGCGGCGGGTATTGTACAGATTATTTTGGAACATAAATTATCTGTTAGCCTGAACGATATTTTCAGAATTTCGTTGGAGACCCATGCGAACTTCCACGGCTTGAAGCGAACGGAAGAAGAAATTATGCGCGACTTGCTCGAATTCTTCAGTCTCCGTGTGAAGAAGACGCTCTCTGATAGCTTACGCTATGATGTTGTCGACGCAGTTATTGCAGCGGGGTATGATGATGTCGTCTCTGTTGTTCAACGTGGCGCTGCCCTGATGGATGCGGTAACGAATCAGGCGGACTTCAAAGCGACGGTTGAATCATTTGGCCGTGTAAGCAATCTGGCTGCCAAAGCATCGGCGATGAAGGTTCGCTTCGACCTGCTCAGCGACCCTGCCGAGCAAGAGCTCTATGATGCATGGCGGTCGATGACGGAAGACTATCGCAGCAAATTGACTGAAAGACACGAAGCGGAAGCTTTGAATCTGCTTGGTGGATTGCAATCGTCGATTACGAATTTCTTCGACAAAGTCATGGTTATGGCGGATGACGAAGAGATCCGTACTAACCGTCTGGCCTTGCTGGCGGCGATCGATGAAGATCTTAAGGCGTTTGCTGACTTCAGCAAGCTAGTCTGGGCATAGAAGAAATGGAGGAAGTCCGGCAAATGGCTCGAATTGTCGTGGATGCGGATTCCTGCCCGGTAAAACGGGAAATTGTCGAGACGGCTCACGATTTTGGTGCGCAGGTGCTCATGGTTTCTTCTTATGATCACGAGCTTCGGGCAGAACAGGGAGTGCAAATTATCCATGTCGACCGAAGCTCACAAAGTGCAGATATGTATATTGCCAATCATATCGTCAAGGATGATATCGTAGTGACCCAGGATTATGGTCTCGCTGCATTGACGATAGCTAAACATTGTAGAACATTGTCTCCCCGGGGCGAATTATTTCACCCGGGGAATATTGATTATTTGCTTGAACGCAGGCATTATCATGCCAAAGCGCGGCGCGGCGGGCGTTATGCCAAGGGCCCTAAGCCTTTTACCGATGCGGACCGTGCCCATTTCCAATATATGTTGTCAAAACTTTTGCAAGATTTGCAGGAGAATAACTAATTTTAGCGAATTTATATTTACGTGTTAGAAGTCATTTTTAACGGCCTAAGTCCGGCTGTGAAATATTCTAACTTAGGTGCGTGTTCAAAAAGTTCAACTTTTTGGACTACCTCTTGAAAGATGAAGGTGGTTTAGATGAGTACCGGAAGAGGTATTCCGGAGGAAGTCATCGAGGCAGTCTTGCGGCAACATGATATCGTCGACACGGTTGGCAAACACGTTCATCTGACGAAACAGGGTAAGTATATGAAAGGGCTATGTCCGTTCCATTCAGAGAAGACGCCCTCTTTTACGGTTACACCCGAACGGCAGATCTTCCATTGTTATGGCTGCGGTAAAGGCGGAAATGCCATCAAATTCAGGATGGAAATCGAAGGATTAACTTTCCCTGAGGCCGTAAGAGTAATGGCGGAAGAGGCCCATATTCCGTTTGAGGACGGAATGGGAGGCCAGAGCGGACCGCCGCGGGATATGGAACTTGAGAAGTTGCTGCAGGCTCATGAATGGACCTCCAAGCTGTATCATTATTTATTGAAGAATACAGAGCATGGCAAACCGGCCTTGGAATATCTGAGGTCAAGAGGCATTAATGACAAGGCGATCGATACTTTTCAAATCGGTTACGCACCTGCGCGTTGGGATACACTCGTCCAGTTTTTGGATAAACGCTCTTTCGAACTGAAAGTAATGGAGAAGGGCGGATTGATCTCTTCCAAGCAGGATGGAACAGGCTTTGTGGATCGCTTCCGCGACCGGGTCATCTTTCCGCTACATAATCGGACCGGGAAGGTGATTGCTTTTGCCGGGAGAATTCTGGGCGACGGACAGCCGAAGTACTTGAATTCGCCGGAGAGTAAATTGTTCAGCAAAAGCCGGACGTTATATAATCTGCATCAGGCCAAGACCGATATCCGCAAAACAAGGCAATTTGTCCTGTTCGAAGGATATGGCGATGTAATTAGCGCCTGGGATGCAGGGGTTCATAACGGCGTTGCGACGATGGGAACGTCGTTGACCGAGAGTCATGCGAACATAATGAGAAGTCTGGCAGATGAGGTGATCGTCTGTTATGACGGCGATAATGCCGGACAAGCCGCGGCTCTGAAGAGCATATCGATTCTGGAAGGAGTCGGCTTCAATACGAAAATAGCCCTGCTAAGCGATGGCCTCGATCCGGATGAGTTCATTCAGAAATACGGAGCCGAGCGCTTTAAATCGCAAGTGTTGGATGGAGCTGTTACATCCGTCAAATTTAAGCTTATATATCTGAAAAAAAACCATATACTGCTAGAGGAAGACGGAAAGATTGCCTATATCAAAGATGCTCTGGAGATTATAGCCCCTTTGCCATCACCTACGGAACGCGAGATCTATTTACAGGATTTGTCAGCGGATCTGCAGGTGTCATTTGACAGTCTGAAGCAGGAATGCAATGAATTGCGCCAGGCTATGCAAAAAAAGGCTCCCGCAGGGGATAATAAGGCCAAAAGGTGGAATAATGGTAGGCATAAAACGGGGCAGGCGTCGATGCCGACGCTGCTGCCTGCTTATCAAGTCGCAGAGCGAAGATTGCTGTTCTATATGCTCCAGGATGAAGAGGTTGCTCAGTATGTGAGCAAGCATCTTGGAGATGAGTTTAACATCGATGATCATGCGGCGATTGCTGCTTATCTATACGCCTATTATGCACAAGGGAAAGAACCGGATGCGAGCCGGTTTGTATCCTCGCTTGAGGATGATCGTCTGGAGAAGACCGTAGTTGCGATCGCTATGATGGACATTCCGAGAGAATGGAGCTTTCAGGAATTGGACGATTGTATTCGGGAGATCAGGCGGTTTCCGCTTATGGAACAAATAAAGCGCAAAAAAGAAGAAATGGTCTCGTCCGAACGAGCCGGTGACTTTATACGCGCGGCACAAATTGCAAGTGAGATTATTGCCCTAGAGAGACAGTAAGAGGTTTGGACTTTGGATGTTTCTAGGGAGGAGGGAGCCCAATATGGCGAATGATCAACATACTGAACTAGAAACGGATTTGACATTAGATCAAGTGAAAGAGCGCTTGATTGAACAAGGGAAGAAGAAATCTTCTCTGACCTACAAAGAAATTATGGAGAAGCTGTCTCCCTACGATCAGGATCCTGAGCAGATGGATGAATTCTTTGAACATCTAGGAGATCTTGGGATAGATGTGAACGGGGATAGTGATGAAGAGCTAACTAGTCGTAGTGACGACGAGGAGCGCGAGAATAATGACGACTTCAATTATGATGATGATCTATCGCTCCCGCCAGGCATTAAGATTAATGATCCGGTGCGGATGTATTTGAAGGAGATCGGACGCGTCCCTCTATTGACTGCTGAAGATGAGATGGAGCTTGCGAAGCGAATCGAGAATGGCGATGAGGAAGCGAAGCGCCGTCTGGCCGAGGCGAATCTGCGTCTCGTTGTCAGTATTGCCAAGCGATATGTAGGACGCGGCATGCTCTTCCTTGATCTGATTCAGGAAGGGAACATGGGCCTGATCAAGGCCGTCGAGAAGTTCGACCATAAGAAGGGCTTCAAATTCAGTACTTATGCGACATGGTGGATTCGTCAGGCTATTACCCGTGCGATTGCCGACCAAGCAAGAACGATTCGGATCCCTGTTCATATGGTTGAGACGATTAATAAACTAATCAGAGTATCCCGGCAGTTATTGCAGGAGCTCGGCCGTGAGCCCGCTCCGGAAGAGATTGCCGCTGAGATGGATCTGAGCGTGGAGAAGGTCCGCGAGATCATGAAGATCGCACAGGAGCCTGTATCCCTGGAAACGCCAATCGGTGAGGAAGATGATTCCCATCTGGGCGATTTCATTGAAGATCAGGAGGCGTTGGCGCCAGCGGACGCCGCAGCTTACGAGCTTCTCAAAGAACAGCTGGAGGATGTCCTTGACACTCTTACCGAGAGGGAAGAGAACGTGCTTCGCCTACGTTTTGGTCTCGACGATGGACGGACCAGAACTTTGGAGGAAGTCGGCAAGGTATTCGGCGTAACTAGGGAGAGAATTCGCCAGATTGAAGCGAAGGCGCTCCGTAAGCTTCGCCATCCAAGCCGCAGCAAACGGCTCAAGGATTTCCTGGAATAGCGCTTCAATAGACCTTCTGCAGCCAGGCAGCGAGGTCTATTTTTTCATTCTGACCTTAGCTTAGTTGCTTGTAACATATCAAGGAAGTATTGTAATTCCTAAGTTATATGGAAGGACTTTCTTGTTGTTACCTGTTGTTGGTCTTTATTTTAACTTTTTTTCCAAGTCAATGCAAATTGCTGTAAAGCTTGTAATTGTTTTCTTCTTGAGGAGATTTTTTTGAACACTTTTGCAAGTCAAGTTATGGCAGTAAATAAAACAGGTGGTGTAATTTTCTTAATGAAACTATCAGCAAGATTACAGGTCATTGCAGATGAGCTTTCGCTCAGATGCAGAATGGCCGATATTGGATCGGATCACGCACTGTTACCGGTCTACGCAGTGAAGAATGGCAAGGCGTCCTATGCTGTAGCTGGGGAAGTGAATGACGGCCCCTATGAGGCCGCTCGGAGACAGGTTGCCAAGGCTGGGGAACATCGTCGCATCTCTGTCCGCAAAGGCGACGGTTTGGCTGTCATCAGCCCTGGGGAGGTTGATACAATCACGATTGCCGGAATGGGCGGGGCATTAATCGTATCCATTCTAGCAAACGGAATCGATAAGCTGACGGGTGTGAAGCAGCTTGTACTTCAGCCGAATGTAGGTGAGGAATTTGTTCGCAGTTGGCTGATTGAGAACGGCTGGTATTTGGAGAAGGAGCAGATACTGGAAGAGGAAGGGAAGATTTACGAAGTGCTGACGGCTGTAGCAGATCCAGGGGCTGGAGCTTTGAACGAACAATTGTATCAAGATAAGGCTATGGATGGCAGGATTGTCATTAACAAGCCATTGTTGTTGAGAATAGGACCTAGATTCATTATGAATCCTTCACCGATATTGTTGAAGAAATGGCAAGGGGAAATAGCGAAGCTGGAGAAGATTTGCCGTCAGGTCGCTTTATCCGATCAGGAGGCTTCGCGCGAGCGAGAAAGCGAACTCAGACAGGAGATAGAACAGCTTAAGGAGGTATTGGCATGCTGGCAAAAGGACAGACCGTAATTCAGTATATGGAGATGCTTGCACCTAAGCATGTTGCTGTAGAAGGAGACAAGATTGGACTGCAGCTTGGCAGTTTAAGTAAAGAGATTACTGGCATTCTCGTTGCGCTTGATGTCAATGAGGAGGTTGTCGACGAGGCTATTGCTCTCGGGGCTAATCTCATCGTTGCGCATCATGCAATCATTTTCAGACCACTCCCTTCCATCCAGGTGGATACGCCTATGGGTAAGGTCTATGAGAAGCTGATTAAGAATGATATTGCTGTCTATATAGCACATACTAATCTGGATATTACAGAAGGCGGGATGAATGATTGGATGGCTGAAGCACTTGGATTCGAGCCTAGCGCCTCATTAGAAGACATTCATACAGACAACCTTTACAAGCTGGTTGTATTCGTTCCGAAGGATCACCATCAGCGCGTGCTTGATGCTATGCTTGACGCTGGAGCAGGGGCCATCGGAAATTACAGTCACTGCAGCTTCAATATTGAAGGTTATGGTACATTCAAGCCTGGGGCAGGCACGGATCCATATATCGGTACACAGGGTAAGCTGGAGAAGGTTGAGGAGATTCGGATCGAGACGATTGTTCCGTCTAGTATTCGCAATCAGGTGATACAGGCTATGCTGAGAAATCATCCGTATGAAGAGGTAGCCTATGACCTATATCCGATGGATCTGAAGGGCCGTACCTTAGGGCTAGGGCGTGTTGGCAAGCTCGCAGAGCCGGTCACCTTGAAGGAGTTTGTAGAGCGAGTCAAAGTGAAGCTGGACGTTCCTGCTGTCAGGGTCGTAGGCGATATGAATCGAACCGTTAAGAAGGCTGCTGTGCTTGGCGGTTCCGGGGGCAGATATTGGAAGCATGCGTTGTTCCAGGGGGCAGATGTGCTTGTGACGGGAGACGTCGATTACCATACGGCCCAGGATGCTTTCATGGCCGGAATCACGATTGTCGATCCGGGACATAATGCAGAGAAGATTATGAAGGTGAAAGTAGCGGAATGGCTGACTAGTAAGTTGACGGAACATAAATATGATACGAACGTTCATGCTTCGAAAATAAACACCGAACCATTTGTTTTTATGTAACAATACAGGCGTTTGTCCGCTTTTCAGCACCGAGAAGGTTGGATGAAGCTAGGGCGTGAGGAGCGGAGCTACACGTTTTCGTAAAAAACGACCTCGGAAGCATTTGCTTGTAGTTTGTACGTGAGCACCGGAGGGCCCGGGTGAATTCAAGATTCGATGCCGAGATCACTTCTTGAATAGCTTCGTGATCAAAAGCGGAATTTTTGAAACTACCTCTAATTGGTCCTTGAGTTAACTCAATATAACCTGTATACTAACTATTGTTGCCTTTCGAAAGTTTGACAGACAATCGCTGGCGGCTTCGGCCGCGAGAGGAAAGTCCGGGCTCCATAGGGCAGGATGCTGGATAACGTCCAGTCAGCGCGAGCTGAAGGATAGTGCCACAGAAATGGACCGCCGATGGCCGCAATGATGGCGGCACAGGCAAGGATGGAACCGAGGTGTAAGAGACCCCGAGGAACGCTGGTGACTTCGTTCCTGGTAAACCCCATCTGGAGCAAGACCTAATGGGACGCAGCTTCCTTAGAAGCAGCCTTTGCCCGAGGCGCGTCTGGGTTGGTCGCTGGAACCGCATAGTAATATGTGGTCTAGATAGATGATTGTCACTTACAGCGGGAGGGTAGTTCCCGTTCTTACCGCTACGAGTACAGAACCCGGCTTATGGCAAGCTTTCATCACTGTCGCAACATTTTCTCTAGAGGCTTACCGCAAGTTGATGAACCTGCGGCCATGTGCCTCAAATACATAACGCAAAAAGACGGCCGTTTCGGCCGTCTCTTTTTATGCTATTTCAATCTTTCGATAACTCTGTCCATTTTGCGCTCGATGGCTTGCGGCCAGAATTGCAGTGATGCTTCACCGCCTCCAGCGGCTTCAAGCGCAGCGTAGACATCGATTTGCCCGTAACCGTAGTATTTGTCGTGGCCAGTTGTGCCCAGATCAATTACATTTTTGCGGATGATATCCATCACTTCTGTATTCTTAAGATCTGGATTAATTGAGCGGATCAATGCAGCCAGTGCGGTCACATGTGGGCATGCCATCGAAGTACCGGATAAGGCCGCGTACTGGTTGTCAGGATAGGTGCTGGCAATACTCTCGCCAGGAGCCATCACATCTACATAGTCGCCATAATTTGAGAAGGAGGCCTTCTTCAAATTGTAATCTGTCGCTGACACGGACAGAACTTCTGGATAAGCTGCCGGATATCCGGGCCGTTCTGTATTATCATTACCTGTTGCCGCGACAAGAACCACATCATGATCGAAAGCGTATTTTACCGCGTCATGCAGAAATTTTGCATCAGCGTAATTGCCAAGACTCATATTGATTACTTTGGCGCCATTATCGGTAGCCCAAATAATTCCCTGTGCGACAGAATAGGTCGTACCTGCACCGGATTTGTCCAACGCTTTTACCGGAAGAATCTTGCCATTCCACATCATGCCGGCAATTCCTTCGCTGTTGTTGGTATTGGCAGCTATTATCCCAGCGACATGGGTGCCATGACCGACATCGTCAATCGGATCTTCGTCGGGAGCGTCAACATTATAGCCTTTCAGCAATCGTCCCTTTAGATCGGGATGCTGCAGATCAACTCCCGTATCTACAATACCAACGATAACATCATTGTTTCCTTTGCTGAGCTTCCAGCCTCGCGTCGTATCGATAATCGGCAAATTCCACTGATATTCTGAGAACAGCATGTCATTAGGAATTAGCGGGGTATCATCCAGACTCGTCTCGTTGGTCATATATAGATAATGCGGCTCTACATAATCAGGCTGCCAGTTTTTAAGAAAATAGTCCTTCAGTTCATTCATCGTCATTTTATCGGAACGAAAAATGTACGTGTTCACTATTTTTTGAGGCGGCTTGCAATGCAGATCATTCATGATTTTTTTCCTGTCTTCTGTCGTTAGCCCGCGATTAAATGTAACGACGATCTCATTTTCATAATAATGGCTCGCTTTTTCGTTATCATGTCCTGTTTTAACCGTAATGTCCCGCAGGGTGTCGGTCTCAACAGATTCAACCTTATATTTCCCCTCTTTCGGATAAGGAATGAGGCGAAGATTCTTATCCTGATGCTTCTTCACTTTACCAAGGATACCTAAATCCATTACAGCGATAACCCCGTTGCCGCCCAGCTTCGCTGGTTCTGCCGTAATATAGAACTTCGGATCCTTCTGAGGGAAAGCCGGAGATTCATAGGCCTTGCCCTTCTGCAGCGATTTCTTGGCGAAGCTAATATAACTTGCTATCTGTTTTTGTTCCTCGTTATTCGGCTTGTAATGCGCGGCGCGGATTTCCTTCGTTCTACCGCTCGCACTATCATACCAAAGGATGGATTTAAACTGTTGGTGCCCCTTTTGTAATTCGGTTACACGGGAATTCAGCTTATCGGTATGAACTTTGCGTGAAGCCTCGGATAGCGCACGGAGATGCCCTTTTGTATCCATTCTGATGAGTCGCTCGGTTGCAGTCATATCCCGGTGCAGCATCATTTGCTTCAAGCGCTGCTCCTCCTTCGGTCCAGGCACCGGCTTCGCTTGTTCTGCTGATTGTTGTGGGGCCTTCTCATTGAAGGGATATAGGCCGATTACGGCAACGGCGGCGATCCCTGCAATACCGACTAGTGCCCATCTGAACCATTTCATGTCATTGCCTCCTTAACTTGTAGAAGTTGAACGATTCATTCAACTTATATGGCTGATTGAGATATGAATAGGTTGCTATGGAGCCTGTTTTTTTATTCCAAGACCAGGATCTAAAGAGCCGGCAATAGTCTGGCATCAATCCCATGTTTTGTCTTGTTTTGTCAGCCATTTTGAAGGCATAACGAGCAGTACAGAGGGAACACTGATTTCGAGGTGATTAATCAATGACAAGCGGTAGTAAACCCATCGTAAAATGTAGTGTGGCCAATTGTGTTCATTGGGGAGAGAAAAATATTTGTCAGGCGGACAGCATTATGATCGATATCGACCAGAATGCGACTCGTCAGTATCATGCGGAATTCGCTGGCGAATCCTTCGATTCCGAGAATCAGACGACAGCTACAACATCATCTGCTACTTGCTGTCATACCTTTGAGCCCAAGTCAACTTAAGCTTAACCATCTTATATGCCTAGGAGGTGCTGTAGAATGAGTCAACGATTTGATAATGACAACCAGCATGATTATTATGGGGAAAGAGAACGTCTTGATTATCCACGTAAAGATCACTCAGAACATTCAGTAACTAATAACAACAACAATTCAGACAAGGAAGAATACGCTTCTGAAATATCTCCAACAGTAGGTCCCACGAATTGGGATACGGTGGAGCGCCGCGAGAACCGTTCGGAAGGTGCAGAAGTAGAACGATCGGATACAGATGTTGCCGATAATAGCATAGGACGAACTGTAGGTTATGTTGGGGTCGGTCTTGGCATTGCCTCGCTGTTCCTCTGGAGCATCGTACTTGGCCCGCTCGCCGCAGTATTGGGCTTCTATGCATACAGTCAAGGGGCTAAGACGTCGGGAGGCTGGGCGATCGGCCTTGGCATAGTAGCCACACTTAGTTATTTCTTCCTGATTCCATTTACTCGTTGATTCTTGATCTCAAGGCTGGCATCATTGTGATGTCAGCCTTTTGCCATATGAAGTATTGGTGTAAACAACCATTCAACAAAGACTAAATTATGAAAAAGAGGTGGTCATGATTGCCAATCACGTGTAAAATATATACATATATCTTTTGTACAAGTAGAGGAGCTGGCCGACATGCAAATTGATCCGCGAACGATGGAACAGCTAATTTCGCTCCAGATGAAGAACAGTATTGATCTACAAGGAAACAAGGCAGCAGATACTTCCGGTGATATAGATGGTTCTTTGTTTGATATTTTGCTGCAGGAGATGATGATGGCTGATGGCAGCATCACGGCGGATGATTATGAAGATCAAATTTCGAATATCGAAGCTCAGTTGAACAATTATCTGAACAGTATAAATGGGCAAGTCCCTGAAAGTTCGGATAGCTATAATATAGGTTCTATAACTATGAATAACCCGGTGTCTTCCGGGCAACATATCTCTTCTTCAAGACACGAGATCGCTGCAGATATCCAACAATTAATTACTGAAGCCGCCGGGCGCTATGGCGTAGCTCCGAGCTTGATTCAGGCTGTAATTGAGACGGAATCCTCCTTCAATCCAAAGGTTGTATCGTCTGCGGGAGCAAAGGGCCTGATGCAATTAATGGATGGAACAGCGCGTGGCCTTGGAGTTACGGATTCATTCGATCCTGCCCAGAATATCGATGGCGGAACACGTTATTTGGCTAATCTGATCCGACGTTTTGGAGGTAATGAGAGTACCGCGCTTGCTGCTTATAATGCGGGTCCAGGCCGCGTGCAGAGAGCTGGCATAAGCAATGATCAGGAACTGATGGACAAGCTTCATTTATTGCCGCGTGAGACGCAGAATTACGTATTTAAAGTAATGAACGCTCGCAGCAAATATGAAGTATAGCATCCCAGAATGTGGATGTTTGAATATTATTGATTAGACGCCTGATTGCAGGGCTGATATATTAAGATCACAAGGGAAAAAACGCACCGGCCACTCCCGGAAATCTGCGTTTTTTTCTTTTGTTCTTTTTTTCGGGTTGTATTATGATCAAATAGGTGTGAACTACCTCTAAAAGAAACTAGGTGAAATTATGAAATATATGGATCACGCGGCAACGACTCCGCCGCATCCCGAGGTTGCTCGTACGATTGCTGAGGTCATGAGCCTGCATTATGGGAATCCCTCATCGCTGCATATTTTGGGGGAGCAGAGCGAACAATTGCTTAAAAAGGCCCGTGAGGTTTGTGCCGGAGTTCTTCAGGTGAAGCCGTCTGAAATTATCATTACATCGGGTGCTTCAGAGAGTAATAATGCAGCCATAAAAGGTGCCGCCCTGCAATTTATGAATCGGGGCAAGCATCTTATAACAACGGCCATTGAGCATCCTTCTGTATATGAATGCTGTAAGCAGCTCGAAAGCCTTGGTTGGAATGTAACCTATCTGTCGGTTAATCATGAAGGGACTGTAACTCCGGAGCAGGTGTGCGCTGCTGTTCAGGACGATACGGTGCTCGTATCCGTAATGCATGTGAATAACGAGACGGGGAGCATTAATCCGGTTCAGGAGATCGGCAAGCAGCTTAAGTTGCAGCATCCGCGTGTCTTATTCCATGTGGATGGCGTACAAGGATTTGGAAAACTGCCTTTGTCGCTTCAAGCTTCAGGTATTGATATGTATAGTTTGTCTGCACATAAGTTTAGAGGGCCGAAAGGAATCGGCTTGCTCTACGTCCGCGAAGGAATTAAGCTCCAGCCTTTGCTTGCTGGGGGTAGCCAGGAGGGGGGGAGAAGGGCCGGTACAGAGAATATTCCTTATATCGTGGGGATGGCCAAGGCCCTTAGATTGGCAAAAGAGGGACAAGCCCAAATTGCAGAGCGTTTACGGCATCTAAGAAAAGTTCTGATAGATGGAATTGCGGATATACCGAAGTTGGTGCTAAATTCACCGCCTGATGGAGCACCGCATATCATTCATTTCTCTTGTCCAGGGATGAAGGCAGAAGCCATGCTTCATATGCTGGAGGAAGATGGATTTCTCGTATCGACCCGTTCGGCCTGCTCCTCGAAGAAAAGTGAGCCAAGTCGCATCCTTCTAGCAATGGGTAAAAGTGTTGAAGAGGCGTCCTCAGGCATTCGTGTGAGTCTAGGTGAGGAGCATACAGAACAGGATATACAACAATTTCTGGCTGCGCTTCAAAGCGCGGTAACGCGTCAGGAAGATTTGAAGGGGAGAGGCTAATGAATTTGGATTATGAAATGCTATTGCTCCGGTTCGGAGAGATTACGGTCAAAGGGAAGAACCGCTCAAGATTTGAGAAGGCGGCTCTGTCTCATGTTAAATCATTACTTCGCGCTTTTCCGGGAACGGAGGCGATTCATGAATATGGAAGGATCTATGTAAGATTGAATGGCCAAGCTGCTGATCCGGTAATTTCCTCGTTAAAAAATATTTTTGGCCTGACCTCGATTAGCCCGGTGAAGGTATCACCTTCCAAGCTTGAAGATATTGTTGAGATTGCGGTTGATTTTATAAAATCAATTCCAGCAGACAAGTATAACACATTTAAGGTGCATGGACGCCGCGTCTTCAAGGGCTTCCCACATTCTTCTCAAGAGCTGAATCATTTGGTGGGTGGTCCCGTACTTAGTGCGTGTCCACATTTGAAGGTAGATGTTCATCACCCGGATTTGGAACTGAGAGTAGAAGTCCGTGAGCGTGTAACTTACCTGTTCTGTGAAGTGATCCCTGCAGCCGGTGGTTTCCCACTAGGAACGAACGGGAAGGCAATGATGCTGCTCTCCGGCGGAATCGATAGCCCAGTAGCTGGTTATTCGGCTATGCGCCGTGGTCTGGAGATCGAATGTGTGCATTTCCACAGTTATCCTTACACGAGCAAGAAGGCGGAGGAGAAGGTGCTTGAATTAGCACAGGTGCTGTCCGGATTTTCTGGAAGAATCAAGGTGCACCTCGTTCCGTTCACCGATATTCAGACCTCCTTGGCAAAGACAGGACAGGACAACCTGATTATCACGCTGATGAGAAGATCCATGCTGCGCATTGCTACGAAGCTTGCGGAGAAGAACGGGGCACTGGCTCTAGTTACGGGCGACAGTCTCGGCCAAGTGGCAAGCCAGACGCTGGCTAGTATGAATGTGATCGGCAAGGTGACGGATCTGCCTCTGCTGCGCCCCCTTGTCATGATGGACAAAGAAGATATTATTTCCATGGCGAAGAAGATCGGTACTTATGATATATCGATTTTGCCTTATGAGGATTGCTGTACCCTATTCGTTCCCAAATCACCAGCAACGAACCCGAATCTGCGGATTGTTGAGCATATCGAAAAAGAGTTAACCGAGCTTGATCAGATGATCGAAGCGGCTGTAGAGAATACGGAGTCGGTTATCATTAAGCCTCATGTCATTATTCGGAAGAATCAAAAGGATGAGCCGGAGGTTGTTCAAGAGCATTGGTTCTAAGAGAGGAAGTTTTAAAAGTCCTCTTTTGATCCCAAAGCGGGTCAAGAAGTAACTCGTCATCGAACGAAAACCGGCTTTTATGAACACTCATTAAAAGGTAACAATCATAAAAAATTATTAAAAACGGAATCCATCCGCTAATTTGCAGATAAGGATTCCGTTTCTTTTTTGATTACATTTGTTCTCTCGGTGTTTGCCTTCTGTTCTTAGACGCCGCGGATTTCTTACGATAGCCCGTGTACAGGATGACGATGATTGCGATGGCGATCAGCAGGTAACGTAAGATGGGCTTGTCCTCGAAGAAGGGCAGAAAATGAGGCTCTTCTGTGATCATCTTGGCAGCGGTATAAGCGAGAACACCCGCTCCGAGATATACGATCCAAGGAAAACGATCTAACAGCTTGATAAAGAGCGTACTACCCCAGACAACGATCGGAACGCTAATCAGTAATCCGATGACGACGAGGATCATATGCTGGCCGGCTGCGCCTGCTACGGCGATAACGTTATCCAGGCCCATAGCTGCATCGGCAATAATGATGGTACGTACTGCAGCCCACAATGAATCCTTCGCCTCAATAGAGTCGTGAGAGCCGTCATCCGTCAGTACCTTATAGGCGATAAAGAGCAGGAGAACTCCTCCGATTGCCAGCAGCCAAGGGACCCTCAGTAGCCATACAACAAGCAGCGTCGCGATAATGCGTAGTACTAAGGCACCGCCGGTACCGTAGATGATTGCCTTTTTCTGCACGTTATGAGGCAACCTTCTAGCTGCCATGCCAATGACAATCGCATTATCACCGGCAAGGATCAAATCGATGAAGACGATGTTGATTAGCGAGAGAAAAAATGATGCGCTTATCCATTCCACAATTGTCACTTCCTCTAAAGATGTATATACGTATTAATTCATAGAAAAGATTCATTTGTAAAGCAGATTTTTGAAACAGGCATAGCTTGGCTCTTTCTCTCATACAAGTTGTAAGGGAGGGGTGAGCCGTGGAACAGATCATTTTATTGTCAGAAATATTAATCATTAATCTTGTCCTCAGCGGCGACAATGCAGTTGTCATAGCGATGGCCAGTAAAGATTTACCGAGAAGACAGCGCAAACAGGCCATTTGGTGGGGGGCCGTAGGAGCAGTATTGCTGCGCTGTATTATGACGTGGGTAGCTGTAGTACTATTGAAAATTCCATTTATCCAAGCAATCGGTGCGATTTTGCTAATTGGAATCGCCTTTAAATTGCTAATACCCCATGAAGACTCCAACCGCTCGGGTAAGTCTGCTACCATATGGAAAGCGATTCAGACGATTCTAATCGCAGATTTTGTGATGAGTCTTGATAATGTGCTTGCGATCGCGGCATTGGCCAACGGGGACTTGGCTATATTAGTAATCGGTATCGCTATTAGTATTCCCATTGTCGTCTGGGGCAGCAGTGCAATCTCTGTTCTGCTTCATAAATTGCCGATCCTTATTTATTTGGGAGCTGGCATCTTAGGATATACTGCGGGCGGAATGTTCATCCATGATCCGAAGTTTGGAATCCTGTTGAAAGCACTCATACCGAGCCTCACTGGAATATTGCCGATATTACTGGCAGGGCTGGTTATTATGTTCGGCTTGTTATTCAAATTGAAAGCACATCGTCAATAAATAGAAGACGGGCTCAAGCCACTCTTGAAATTGTGAAGAGTGGTTTTTTGTGCCGAATTCATATAAACTTAAGATAAAGATGTGTCGTACTATGCTGCGGCATGTCCCTCATTGTCATCTGGAAGGTGTGTGATCTAATGTCCGATAACAACAAGCTGACGACTGGTATTCTGATTCTGTCCGCCGGAATCGTCATTCTGCTAGGAAAGCTGGGTGTATTTAGTTTTCTGGGCAAGGCGCTCTGGCCTCTACTTCTCCTGATACCGGGCATCCTGCTGCATATGTGGTATTTTTGGAGGAAAGGACCTGTAGAGCTGCTTGTTCCTGGCGGAATTTTGGTAGTATACAGTATCATTTTCTTCATCGGCAACTTTGGCGGCTGGCAGACTTTGAAGTATACTTGGCCCGCATTTCTGCTTGGTATCGCTGTCGGATTGTTCGAATATGGTTATATCTCACCTCAGCGACAGCAAGGGGTATTGGCTGCAGCTTTGATTGTTGGTATCTTGTCGGTAGTTCTGCTAGGCTGGACTCTGTTCACCTGGTCCATTGTCTATCTGTTGGCGATCATACTGATCATCGCTGGAATCGTCCTGATCCTCATGCGCGGGAAAACCCGCCGTGGGTGGTAAAGTAAGGATAGTTCTTGATTTTTTGAGCTTTTTGCGTATAATATAAGGGATGGTCAAGCGTCGGTCTTATTTGCCCGACGCTTGTTTTGTGGTTCTATTTTCAGTTTGGTTTCAGGAATTGATTGCCTGCATGTCGTTATGAATCACATAATGATCTGACTGGACAATTTAATCAGATACAGAGACGAAAGGATATGGAGAAAACTATGCATGAAAGAAATAACATTCGCAACATTGCGATTATTGCTCACGTAGACCATGGCAAGACGACGCTTGTAGATAAACTGCTGCAGCAGTCCGGTATTTTTAGAGAACATGAGTCAGTACAGGAACGCGCGATGGACTCTAATGATATTGAACGGGAACGCGGGATTACGATTTTGGCTAAGAATACAGCCATTACGTATAAGGATTATTTGATCAATATCGTGGATACACCAGGGCATGCTGACTTCGGCGGAGAAGTAGAACGGATCATGAAGATGGTTGATGGTGTTCTGCTTGTCGTTGATGCTTATGAAGGCTGTATGCCGCAGACGAAATTCGTGCTGCGCAAAGCGCTTGAGCATGATTTGACCCCAATTGTTGTTGTGAATAAAATTGACCGCCCGGCAGCCCGCCCAGCCGAAGTTATCGATGAGGTATTGGATTTGTTCATCGAGCTTGAGGCAACAGATGAGCAGCTGGAATTCCCCGTTGTATACGCATCTGCTCTTAACGGTACATCCAGTTTGGACCCTGAGAAACAGGATGATAACATGCTTGCCCTTTATGAGACGATCATTGATCATATCCCAGCCCCAACCGAAAAAGTTGACGAACCTTTGCAATATCTTGTAACACTGATGGACTATAATGAATATCTCGGACGTATTGCGATTGGCCGTGTGAACCGCGGGATTATTCGTCAAGGCCAATCTGTAGCCGTAATGATGCGCGATGGCAGCAAGAAGATGGCACGCATCGAGAAGCTGTTCGGCTTCCAAGGCTTGCGTCGTGTGGAAATCGATGAAGCTGGAGCAGGGGATATCGTAGCGATTGCCGGTATTAAAGACATCAATATCGGTGAGACGATTGCAGATCCGAACCAGCCTGAGGCACTTCCGGTTCTCAAAATTGATGAGCCTACGCTGCAAATGACTTTCCTTGTTAACAATAGTCCATTCGCTGGACGTGAAGGAAAGTGGGTTACTTCCCGTAAACTTCGCGAGCGTCTGTTCAAAGAACTGGAGACCGATGTATCGCTTCGTGTAGACGAAACGGATAGCCCTGATGCTTTTATCGTCTCCGGGCGTGGTGAGCTTCACCTTGGCATCCTGATCGAAAATATGCGTAGAGAAGGCTATGAGTTGCAAGTATCGAAGCCAGAGGTTATCGTCAAGGTCATCGACGGCGTCAAGATGGAGCCCATCGAACGCCTCATGATTGATGTTCCTGAGGAGAGCATGGGCTCAGTTATGGAAAGCCTCGGTTCCCGTAAAGCAGAAATGGTGAACATGATCAATAGTGGCAACGGCCAAGTCCGTCTTGAATTCTTGATTCCGGCCCGCGGCCTGATTGGTTATACGACGAATTTCATGACCTTGACCCGCGGTTATGGCGTGATGAACCATGCCTACGACAGCTATGGTCCATTCGTCGGCGGCCAAGTTGGTGGACGCCATGAAGGAGTGCTTGTATCCAGCGAGAATGGCGTATCGACAATGTACGGTATTCTAGGGATCGAGGACCGTGGCATCCTGTTTGTTGAGCCAGGAGCGGAGATCTATGAAGGTATGATCGTTGGTGAGCATAACCGCGATAACGATATCGTTGTCAACATTTGTAGAGAGAAGCAATTAACGAACGTCCGCTCGGCGACGAAGGACGATACTGTAAAAATGAAGACACCACGTTTGTTCTCGCTGGAGCAAGCGCTGGAATATTTAAATGATGATGAATATTGCGAAGTTACGCCGAAATCGATTCGTCTTCGTAAGAAGATTCTGAATAAAGGCGAACGTGAAAGAGCTGAAAAACATCGCAAAATGTCCGAAGCTAATCTATAATGGGAATATATTCATTTTGATGTGAAGCGAAGGAGGGGCTGGCCTTGCAGGCTTGGTTCGCGCAAAACCCGGTCATTTCGTATATTTTGATTTATGTGCTTATCATCTTTGTATACAACAAGGTGTTTCGTAGCCAGCAGAAGCTGCCGCTTCTAAAGGAGATCATTTTATATATTTTAATGGCAATCGGCTCGTTCCTCCTGCTCATTTTTCAGATCGACAAGCTGCCGATTATTCAATGTCTGCTCGTTGCTGTCGTGCTGATGCTGATGGTGCGAATTCGTTATTTTGTCGAAGGACGACGCCATAAAAAAGAGAAATCTATACCTGCAGCTGGTGAGCAGAGCGAGTAGTATACGTTAGTTGTGTGAGATTTACGTGGAAACTTTATTGCCTTCTCATTCGTAACTCTATGTGACAACAATAATCCAGATGAAAAGGTTTTGATTCTATGAGTTCTTACAACAAAGGCCTGCCACCTCGGGATGATCGTTCCAAGCGGTCTTCCGCCAAAGGATCAAAGCAGCCCAAAAAGCAGTCTGGTGGTAAGACCCTTTTTAAGGTGTTATTGACGATTCTTATTGTTGCAGTGCTTGGAGCGGGTGGGGTCGCAGGTTATTTGATGCTCACTCTTAATAATACGATCAATAAGACGGGGACTTCAGGCAAAGTGGCCGCGGAGAATTCCGCCAAAGTCAAACCCATCGCCATGCTGTTATTGGGTACGGATTACCGTCCAGAGACCGGAACCCATCTCAGCGACGTCATTATGGTGATTGCCATGAATCCGAAGACAAAGTCGGCTACGATCGTGTCTTTACCTCGAGATACGAGGTTCCAAATGAAGGGGTACAGGACGAACAAGCTTAACGCGTTCTACCCTAAGTTTCTGGCCGCCGAGAAGAAATCAGGCATATCGGCCAAGGAAGAAATGAAGACAATGCTTGGCAAGTATATGGATCTTCCGCTCGATTACACGACGGTGCTTAATTTCCAAGGCTTCCGCGATGTGGTTGATGCTCTAGGCGGAGTCGATGTAACCGTCGATGCCAATATGTGCTATGTGGATAATGCAGATGGTACCAATATCAATCTGAAGAAGGGTGCCCAGCACCTGAACGGCGACAAGGCTCTTGATTATGTTCGTTACCGGAAATCGAACTGTAAACCGAAGACGAAGCCTTCGAATGATTTTGAGCGCAATCAGCGGCAGAATGAAGTGCTTCACGCCTTGATTGACCAGACCAAGTCTTTAAATGGCGTAATCGGTGCAGGTAAGGCGATTGAATCGATTGGTGATAATATGACGACTGACCTGGAAGCAGAGCAGATCAAAAATATGATTGCCGCTTATTGGAGCATTTCCAAGGAGAATGTAACATTTATTCCCGTTACTGGTGAATGGAAGAGTCCATATGTCTACATCAATGACAGTGAGCTGAATAAGGCGAAGCAGGCATTGAAGGACGAGCTTGCCGGAACGAAGCCGCAATCTGAAGGACAAAGGAATCAGTCGGGCAAGTGATCGATTGAAGGCAAGTTTTGTGTCATGGTATAATACAAATAGATAGTGGGGATAGGTTTCTTAGTCCCCAGCTTCCTTCTCGGTGTTGAAAACCGGACTTTTTGAACACGTACTTTAAGTATGTCAGGGGGCTGGCGTTAATGTCCGAACTCGTTACACAATTATCTGAACCATTGTTCAATGCATTCCAGTCCGAAATGTTCGTTCTGCTCAGCACAGTGGATGTGGAGACGGGAGGGCCGACTTCAAGTGCGATCTCCTGGATTTATGCATTGAATCCCTCCACCCTCCGCTTTGCAGTGGATCACAGATCAAGGCTTGTCAACAATATGAAGACTCATCCGAGGATTACAGTAACTGTGTTTGGTGCGGAGACCATTTACGCGATTAATGGTGTTGCCGAAGTGGCGCAGGACCCTCTTGAGGGGGTTCCCTTCAAAATGTGCTGTTTCGACATGAAGATCGACGCTGTACGGAACGCTCTGTTCTACGGTGCTCAGCTCGCGTCTGCACCGTCCTACAGCAAAATGTACGATCAGCGTGCTATGGAGAAATTGGACAATCAAGTATTTTCTGCAATGAAAAAAGCCTAGCGAATTTAATTCGCTGGGCTTTTTTTCATCTAGGACAGACCTAGTATTTACTGCCAGTAGTACCGGAAGTGTGACTTTTCGACTTTACTTTGCTTTTTTCTTGCTTCGTAGGCCGATGGTGACCTTGCTTGGTTGGAACACTCTTGGTACGCGGACGGGTATCGCTCGACATTTGCGGAACTATTCGTCCGATAATATCGGCCATTTCTGTTGCAAAGCCAGAGATCGGATGTCCTGCAGAAATTTTCTTGCCAATTTCTGAGATGCGATGGTTGAGGTCCATATCGGCCGTGACGATTGCTCCGGCACCTTGTGGATCTTTACGTAGAGCTTCGGCAACTGTGTACTTGATACCGCCGACGCGGGCGCGCTCAAGATTCCCGTCAACATCAATACCTACGACAGCCGTCTTTCCCATGATGACGCAGTGGGCGCCTTTGACACCGGGAACTTTCTTAGCTAGCGATTCCAAATGGGCTTGACGACTTCTTTGATCATTCTTGCCAGTTGCAGTGGCGTTTGTGTTCTGCTTCTGTGTTGACTTGCCCGTTGTATTGCTTAGACCCTTAGGACCATGTCCCTTAACATTTTGTGTCCGGGTGGTCTTTTCCGATGGAGTCTGTTGAGAGGGTGATGCCTTTTTAGATGCTGTTTGGCAGCTAGTTAGCAGTGAGGCCGTTAATAATAAACACAGCCAAATTCGCATGATTTGATCCGTCCTTTCGGAAATGATCTCTTGCCAGATATGATTCCAGCTTGGTATCTATAACATTTCCCGGACAATAAAAAATATGTATTAGAGGTAGTTCAAAAAGTCCGCTTTTGATCACGAAGTAACACTGAGAGCTTATTCGACATCTTGAATTCAGCCGGGCCTTCCGGTGCTCACGTAGGTATTGCCTACGCTCCGCTCCTCAGTCCTTAGCTTCATCCAACCTTCTCGGTGTTGAAAACCGACCTTTTTGAACTCGTTTTGAAATACCATGCGAATTTGAAGCTGTAATGACTGCGGTGGAGGGGATATCCGTGAAAAAGATCTTTGTATTGGATACGAATGTTTTGCTGCACGATCCGAACGCCATTTTTGCCTTTGAGGAGCATGTGGTCGTGATTCCGGCGGTCGTGCTGGAGGAAATCGATTCGAAGAAACGCAATGCAGATGAGATCGGACGTAATGCACGCGGAGTATCCAGGCTGCTCGATGGCCTGCGGGAGCAAGGACATTTACATGATGGGGTCGAGCTAGAACATGGCGGCGTCATTAAAGTGGAAATGAATCACCGGAGCTTTGCCAAAGTACAAGAGATGTTCGGTGAGGTCAGCAATGATAACCGCATTTTGGCGGTCGCTCTGAATTATCATCTTGAAGAAGCGGAGAAACCGGAGCCAAGCCCGGTTATTATCGTCAGTAAGGATGTGCTGGTGAGAATTAAGGCCGACGTTCTCGGCTTGATTGCGGAGGACTATCTTACGGGCCGAGCCGTGGATCCAAGTGAAATGTACCCAGGTTATTTGTCCATACAGGTTCACCCCTCCGTCATCGATGAATTTTATACATTCCGTTCATTACCTGTAAAATCGCTGGGATTATCCTATTCTCTATATCCGCATGAGTTTATTATCATGAAGGATGAGATGGGAAGGGGAAAGTCAGCGCTTCTCAAAGTTAATGAGGACGCCAGCCGACTTGAGCCTTTGTATCTTAGCAATGATCCTGTATGGGGAATCAGTGCTCGTAACGCACAGCAGCGAATGGCTCTCGAATTGCTGCTGAATGATGACATTCCGCTGGTCACCATTACAGGTAAGGCAGGAACGGGAAAGACGTTGCTAGCTCTGGCAGCGGGGTTATTGAAGGTGGAAGATGAGCATAAGTATAAGAAGTTGCTGATTGCTCGTCCCGTTGTTCCGATGGGAAAAGATATCGGCTATTTGCCTGGGGAGAAGGAAGAGAAGCTCCGGCCCTGGATGCAGCCGATTTATGATAATTTGGAATATCTGTTCAACACAAAGAAATCCGGTGATATTGATAAAATTCTGATGGGCCTCGGAAGTATCCAGGTTGAGGCCCTTACGTATATCCGCGGGCGCTCCATTCCCGGTCAGTTCATTATTATTGACGAAGCGCAGAATCTGTCGCAGCATGAAGTGAAGACGATCGTCTCAAGAGTTGGAGAAGGCAGCAAAATTGTCCTCGTCGGCGATCCGGAACAGATCGATCATCCTTATCTGGATTCGGCCAGCAACGGTCTCACCTATCTAGTTGAACACTTCAGAGCGCAAACCTTAAGCGGACATATCATGCTGGAGAAGGGAGAGCGCTCCAAGCTCGCCCAGTTGGCGGCGGATTTACTGTAGAAGGATGCTTATTGTTAAAGAAAAATAGGTTAAAAAACCATTTATTTACACCGGATAATTCCGGTGTTTTTTTATTATGAGAATTTAGGGACAAGGTACTAGGGAGTTTGATACAATAGAGATTAGTTGATTGATTGAATTGGATTCCTATGTTTTGATGGTTGAAACGTTGGAGGGGAAGAACGGGTATGAAGCGAAGAAACCATTGGGTACTTTTTGCACTCCTGCTGCTCGCCTTGATTAATTTGTCACCGACCGAGAAGTCTACGATGGTAGGTCCCAAGGATCAAGACAGAACAACAGAGCCGGTAATACCTCCAAGCCAGGAGAAGGTTAGAGACAACGGTCGGATCAAAGTAGCTGTACGCCTACCGGAGTCGGAATTCAATGAACTAAAGGCGATGAACGAAGCGTTTATGAAGGAGCATTCCACCGAAGTTGAACTGGTTAATGTACCTGCAGGAGAGGATTATGGCTCCTTGCAGCAGCAGTTCGAGCTTGGCGTATCTCCCGACGTCGTCTTGCTGGACAATGTCTGGGTTCGCCGATATGCGGCTGGTGGATTCTTGCTACCGACGGAGAGCTATTATTCCGGTTCTTTGACTGGCGAAGTGTTAAGCGCTTCCTTGGCACAGGATGAGTGGAACGGTTACGTATGGGGCGTGCCGCTTGATGCTGATCCTTATGTTTGGGTATATGATGCTGAGGCGTTAAAAGAAATCGGTCATGCCTTCCCTTCGACATCGGAGGAATGGCATACGTTGATTGAAGCCTGGAATGAATTTAATTCTCCGGCTAATTTTCTGGGGCTAGATTATAACGATCCTTATGCGGTCATGTCATTGTTATGGCAACTAGGTGCCAAAGGTCAAGGCAAGCAGGAGGCGGCCGAATCTATTTTTAATAAGAAGGGCCTGACTGAAGCAGTTCCACTCTTGGAGCAGCTCCAGCCTTATATGATAAATATCGGTAATGATGAGAGCAACGATCAGTGGATTGGCGGTAATCGCCAAGATGCATTGATCATGCTTATTCCTTCCACAGAAGCGATGAAGCATCCTTATCGAGGAAAAAAAGTCTTTTTTCCAGAGCCTTCGGAATCAGGCAACAAAATGTGGATCGCCGGCAGGAGTTTCGTGGTAACAGCCAGGTCTACGAATCGGGATACAGCAGGACTATGGATTTCTGCAATGACTACGCAAATCCAGCAGCGTCAATGGCATGAGAAGACAGGTCATTTGCCTGCGATCAAAACCTTGTACTATCAGACGATGAGATCCGGACTGCCGGATTGGATAACAGCTTCATTTGTGAAGGGACAGGGAATCACTCAGCCAGTAACGGCCAAGCTTCCTGAACTGATGCAGCAATTGCAGGAGAACTCATGGTCTTTCCTCCATGGCGATATCCCTGCCAAACAGTATGGGAAGCAATTGGATGAGCTGAATCCCTAAGATCAGGGATAATTGCGCCTAATTGCGTGATTTTAACGATAGTTTCAAAGTAATAATAAGCTCGTTCTCACTGATTGAGGCTTCTGTCGCTTCAATAAAGGGAACGAGCTGCTGCGGATAAAAGCCAAGATCGAATGCATCTTCCAACTCATTTCTTGTAGTATCCGGCAGTTCTAACCCGTTAAATACAAGTTTATCAATATGAAAAATCAGAGCGTTTTGCGGTTGATTTTCTATCGTGTAATGTCCTTCTATTGATAATTCGAGACCTTCTTTGCTGCCTTGTACGATCATGCGTTCCTCCGTGAACCGGAACGTCATATCGCCAAGCAGCTTATTTTTATTTCTAAGGAATTGATTAAGCTCTTTCTCTCGAATGGTTAGTATATAACCTCCTCTAATTGAAGTGAGGCTGTCCCCGTAATCTTTCAAATAATCAGAGAAATTAGCCATCGCCTGTGACAGGGCCTTGAAATAACGCCTTACTTCATGTAATCCGACGTTCTGCCAATAGCTTGTTAATTCCTGGATCATTTGCCGCAGCTTTTCGGGATCAGCGCTGGAGCTTATAGAACTTTCCACACTTTGCTGAAGTGCAACCAATCGTTCTCGTTGTTGCAGCAACCGCTGTTTTATTTGCTCCAGTTCCCGACTAGTTTGGTCCAGATCTTCTCTTGCTTGTCTAAGAGCGATGTATTCTTGCTGATATGTATTAAGGATGTCCTGGTTCCGTTCTGAAATTAGCTGATAGTAATCCCATACCGTGAAAAAATCGCTTAGGCTGTTAACAGATAGTAGCGCGGTGAGCAGAGTCTCTCGCTCTCCCATATAGTAGGCGGCGATCACTTTGCCGGCACGTTCCCGGCTGCTTTCGATTTGGCTGCTCTTATCGGCGATTTGTTTCGTCAACTTGACTGCGTCTCGTTCGGTATCTTGCTGCTGAAGCATGACTTTACTGATATCCCGATCAATCTCCACGATGGATAGGCTTTGTTCCATAATCTTCAGGTCTTCCTCTGAGATGGGAGCGGCATAGGCAGCGCCCTGCAGCAGAGGAATGGTTGCAAGAGTGATCGAGATACATAGCGAAGCAATGGCTCTGTGCCAGCGATTCTTCAGATTCAATGCGTCCCCCTCCTTCGCTGAATCATGTTATGAGGGCAACACCCCTATACCTAGGATGTATATGATACAAGCACCGCAAATATATGAGGTTGTTCAAAAAGTCAGCTTATGATTATGAAGCAAATTAGGAAGTGAATCGGCATAGATTATATTATATGAATAACAAAGAAGACGATCCGATAAAATCGAATCGTCTTCTTTGTTGTAATGAAGAAGCAAGCCGGAACTATAATGGCAGCCCCATTTGGAAAACCGTCCAATAACTGAATCCTGTGAAGGCCACAATCATATATCCCCAGAACAACAAAATATAAGTCTTCTCTGTGAATTTCAAGTAGCCAAACAGCATGAAGAAAGCCGTCTGCATAAAAAATAGCAAAGCCATTTCAATGAGGTTCCCGGCAAAAGCCATAAGTCCGATGGAGAGTGTGAAAAAGCCGAGGACGCGGAACATGCGTGCCAAGCGTGAATCCCCCTTTCCTATGTATACGCTTCATCCAAATTCTACAATTTATTATACCCGCAACCTCATCAAGTGTAAACGGAAAGTCACTAAAAAGAATCAGATTGTTGGCAAAGTGTGATTTTTATTATTGCGGACCATATAATCGGCGCCGTTACTTGTTTGTATTTTGCAAAGATATGTATGGACAAGGTTGAAAATGGAAATACATTTTAATACCAAATAGATTCTATGAACTCTATGAGAGGCATAGAAATGGAGTAAGAAGTTATTTCACCCATTCGCCTGCCGGGGTATAGGCTGGAGACGGTATATTTAGGATGTCGTTAGGAGGTTTATATTGCATGACAGCAGTGAGACAAGATGCGTGGAGTGCGGAAGATGATTTGATTCTGGCTGAAGTGACTTTGCGCCATATTCGTGAGGGCAGTACCCAACTAACTGCCTTTGAAGAAGTAGGGGAGAAGATCGGTAGAACCGCGGCTGCTTGCGGTTTCCGGTGGAACAGTTGTGTGCGTAAGAGATATGAGGCAGCGATAGGAATTGCAAAAGCACAACGGCAAAAAAGAAACTATATGAAGAAACAGGGATCGCTTGCTGGAAGCCCGGCTGTAGCTTCATTGACCTCGGTTGAACTGGATGAGGGAATCTACAAAAATGACGGAGTTACCGAAGAGACAATTTCGATTGATGCAGTCATTCGCTTCTTGCGCGGGTGGAAGAATACGGTTCAAGACAGCAATCGTCACGTGAAGATGCTGGAAAAAGAACTACGTATGAAGGATGAGGAGCTGCATAATTTGCGCGAGGAGAATAAACGCTTGTTCGCGCAGGTGAATGAGGTCCAGAGTGATTACCGAGTCGTGAATGACGACTATAAAGCTTTGATTCAAATTATGGACCGGGCCAGACGACTTGCCTTTCTTAATGAAGAGGAAGACGAGAGTAAGACAAGATTCAAGATGGATGCTAACGGCAATTTAGAACGAATTGAATAGCAGAATCTATAGAATTAACGAGGGTCCCGTCGCAATAGCGGCGGGATTTTCTTTTTGTGAAGTTGATTGTGCTTTGTGTTTATAGGGGCAGGTCTGGTATAAAAATAGTAGATGATTAGGAAGGAAGGATAACGGATGAAGGTAGACATCATTGGAGCGGGGGCTCTTGGACTGTTATTTGGCGGCAAGCTAGCCGCACGGGGAGTGCGGGTTCACTTCTGGACGAGGACAATGGAACAGGCGCGATTGTTGGCAGGAGAAGGAATTCAAGTTGAGGAACCGCAATCCGGTCTTGTGAGCATTGCTCCATCTATGATTTTGGCTCATCCGGTAGATGATATAGTCCGAGGTTCGTTGAATATCCGTGAAGAAGAAAGGCCTGATTGGATATTCATTACGACCAAGCAGGGCAGTGTGGACCATGACTTGCTTGAATTCGTTGGACGGATTGCCGGCCCTAATACGGGAATCGTCTGCTTCCAGAACGGGATTGGTCATATTGAGATGTTCCGAAGCGCCTTCAAGGATAAGAATATCTACGTGGCTATAACGACAGAAGGAGCAAAGCGCAGCGACGCCCGTTCTGTCATCCGTTCGGGCGCCGGAACCACACAGATTGGTATCCCGCAGCCCAGCGAATTTCTTCTATATAATGGTGATTCTTTAGATGAGAGGAAGGAGCAGATCAGGGAAGAAGATTTGGTTAAAATGCTTGAATCGGCAGGATTTGAAGCCTTTTTGTCGAAAGACATCGATAGGGAAATTTATAGGAAACTGCTTATAAATGCGGTGATTAACCCGTTAACCGCCATCTGGCGAATACCGAACGGAGAGCTGCTGGATACGGAATCACGCGTAGTGATGCTTCGGCAGTTATGTGAGGAAGGAATGCGAATCTATGCAGCGCATCAAATCCCTATTCCTTCTAATATGTATGAACAGATTGAATCTGTCTGCCGCTCGACAGCCGGGAATACCTCATCCATGTTAAGCGATGTGCTTAAGGGAGCGCCGACCGAGATTGATTCCATAAATGGGCGGCTAGTGAAGATGGCTCAGGCTGCCAGTATACCTGCTCCAGGACATGAAATGGTGTGGCTTTTGGTAAGAGGATTAGAAGCCACAGGCGACTGAGGACATAAAATTTTGTTTTAGGTCTGAAAATTACGGTTTATGAGGAGGGTTTGCCTTGAATGTACTATTAGGACCGGTTTTTATATTTACGATATTGCCTATTATTCCATTTTTCCTGGTCTACTTGATTAGTATTTTCTTGAAAAAAGAGAAAAGAGCTTCATTGCTCCTGGCCATGGATGTGACAACGTTTTTCCTTATATTGTCTGTCTCTATCCTGTTCAATAATGTATTTCATTCCCAATTCGGCTTCTATTTAATACTGCTTATCCTCTTGATTGTCGTGGGTTTGATCGGCGGAGCCCAGAACAGATTGAAGGGGAAGGTCGATGTGAACAGAATGCTGCGCGCCGTATGGCGCCTCGCTTTCGCCGGAGCAGGGATCGTCTACATTATATTGTTTCTTATTAGCTTTTTTACATATATTTCTGCCATCTAGTTCAAGCTAAATGAGAAGAGAACAGGCACTACATATTGAAAAAAATACCGCGAATAACTAGCCTAATGGGGTCAAAATGTCAATAGTGTATATATGACCATTTTGTTAATAAAATATTTCATTTTTATTAACTAGTGTTCTATTTCAGAAAATTTATGTTGGATTTTTTTGACCGCTGGTTGTATAATCTTAAAACATATACCACAAACATACTTAAGGGGGACACAGCAAGGATGAAGAAGAGTAAAAGTTTATTGCTTCTTTTGACACTCGTTCTTGCGGTCGGTACGCTACTATCTGCTTGCGGATCGAACGAGAGCAAGAACGGTGCTTCAAACGGCGGCAACAATGCAGCAAACAATGCTGCAAATGAAGGTGACGTTAAGTTGGCAAAAGATCAAACGCTCAGAATCAACATGAGCGCAGAACCGCCAACCTTTGACCCGGCTCAAGCACAAGACAGCCAAGCGAACACTGTGCTCAAGATGATGTATGAAGGTCTTGTGCGCATGGACGCTGACGACAAAGAAGCACCAGGTGCTGCTGAGTCTTGGGAAGTTGACGGAACTAAATATACTTTCCATCTTCGTAAAGATGCTAAATGGAGCAATGGCGATCCTGTAACAGCAAAAGATTTTGTATTTGCTTGGGAGCGCGTGCTTAACCCTAATACACAACCAGCTCCGCCTTATGCATACCAATTGTACTATATCAAGAATGCTGAAGAATTCAATAATGGTACAATCAAGGATTTCGGTGAAGTTGGCGTGAAGGCTACTGACGACTATACTCTGGAAGTTGAGTTGAAGGACCCGACTCCATATTTCCTTGGTTTGACTTCATTCTATACGTTCTACCCGGTTCATCAATCCGTTAAGGATGACCCGAAATGGGCTACAGACCCTAACAAAATGATCGTTAACGGACCGTTCAACCTGACTTCTTGGATAACCGGTCAAACGATTGAATTAACAAAGAATGAGCAGTATTCGGATAAAGACAATATTAAATTGAACAAAATCAATATATCTTTGGTAGAGAGTGGCGCAACTGAACTCGAATCCTACCGTAACGGCGAGCTTGATCGTGCGGGTGGACCAAACGGTGAAATCCCTTCCGACCAAATTCCGATCGTTCAAAAGGAATTGCCTGATGAATATAAAGTAAAAGGTATTGCTGGTACATACTACTATCAATTTAACTCCAAAGCAGAACCGTTCCAGAACGCTAAGATTCGTAAAGCATTCTCGATGGCTATCGACCGTCAAGCGATCGTAGACAAAATTACAATGGGCGGACAAATCCCTGCATACGGTGCTGTACCGGAAGGTATTGCTGGGGCTGAAGGTGAATTCCGTTCCGAACATAGTGACAAAGAGTACTTCCAAGAGAACGTTGATGAAGCTAAGAAGTTGTTGGAAGAAGGAATGAAGGAAGAAGGCTATACTAAGCTGCCTGATATCACTTTAATCCACAACAACGGTGAAGGACACAAGAAAATTGCTACTGCTGTAGCTGACATGTGGAAGAAGAATCTTGGCGTAGACGTTAAGATTCAAAACCAAGAGTGGAGCGTATTCCTTAAGAACCGTCAAAGTCTCGACTATCAAATCGCTCGTAGCGGCTGGTCTGCTGATTTCAACGATCCGATGACATTTATGGATCTGTGGATGACCGGCGCTGGCAACAACGATTTGGGCTACTCCAACCCTGAGTATGACGAGCTGCTTAAGAAGGCTAAGTCGGAATCGGACTTGAAGAAGCGTGACGAGTACTTCGCAAAAGCAGAGGAAATCTTCATTAAAGATGATATGGCATATATGCCAATCTACTATTACACTAACGTTTCGCTTGTAAAACCAAATCTTAAAGGCGTAGTTGTTGACTTCAGCGGTGCTGTTGACTTTACTCGCGCTTATCTGACTGAGTAGTTGTCGGAAAAAATACACAAATGACGATAATTAAATAGCAAGTTTGGGATATATATGTGGTATTCCATATATATCCCCTTTTTTTTGCAACTTTCTTCCAAGTTCTGTGGTCATATGCAAATTTATCGAATAGACAAATGAAAAGGTTTGCCCTAAAATCGATTTATATCTTTTTTTGTCGAAAATTATAAGAGGAGGTGTTAACGGGTATGGTGCGCTACATTGCTAACAAACTATTCTACACATTGGTTTCGCTGTTCATCTTAATCTCCGCCACCTTCTTTCTTATGAAAGCAATACCGGGTGATCCTTTCATGTCGGAAAAGAAAGTTCCAGAGGAGATCAGACAGCGTCTCATGGAACAATATGGTTTGGACAAACCCGTTTTCCAGCAGTACATTAAGTATCTCGGAGATATCGTTCAAGGTGATTTGGGGATTTCAATGAAGAAGATTAACCAAGAGGTATCGGATATCATTGGACAAACCTTCTCCGCTTCACTTAAGCTGGGGCTTGTCGCAATCGTTGTTTCCGTCATTATCGGGGTGGTGCTCGGACTTCTAGCAGCTCTCTATCACCGGAAAGTTATTGATAATGTGACGATGGTATTAGCGGTCCTAGGAATCGCGGTTCCAAGCTTCGTACTCGCATCATTGTTACAATTTGTGTTCGCTTCCAAATTGCATTGGCTCCCTACGATGGGATTCAAAGGACCAATGTACTATGTTCTACCTGTAGCGGCACTTTCAGCGCAGCCTATAGCTTTTATAGCCCGTCTGACGAGGTCGAGTATGCTGGAAGTCCTGCATGCGGACTACATCAAGACAGCGAAGGCTAAAGGCTTAAGTTGGTTTGCTATTTTGTTCCGCCATGTGGTTCGCAACGGGATTATGCCGGTTGTTACTTACATGGGGCCAATGACCGCGAATATCGTTACTGGTTCGGTAGTTATCGAGCAGATCTTCGGTATTGGTGGTATCGGTAAACAATTCGTACAAGCGATTACAGTTCGCGACTATCCGATGATCATGGGGATTACGATCTTCTATGGAGCATTATTGATGATTGCTCGGTTGATTACTGATATTGCTTACGGACTTATCGATCCGCGAATCAAGCTTAGTGCTGGGAAGGAGGGCTAGTCATTGGATGCTAATGAACAAATCAAAGTGATGCCGGCACCGGCAGACCTGACTGCAAATGATTTTGCAAGAATTGGTTCTGATGAGAAGCAGGCCGAAGTCATTCAGCGGGAGAGCATATCCGCGTTGAAGGACGCTTGGCTGAGACTGCTTTCAAATAAATTGGCTATGACGGCGTTGTTTATTCTTATTGCCGTCGCGATTATGTCTATTATCGGTCCATGGATGTCTAAATTTAACTACTATTCAAATGATCTGTTAAATACGAATTTGAAACCGAACGCAGAACACTGGTTCGGTACTGACGATTTCGGTCGGGACATGTTCGTTCGTACATGGTACGGAGCGCGTATCTCATTGACTGTAGGTTTAATTGCTGCTCTGATTGACCTCTGTATTGGTGTTGTATACGGCGGGATCATGGGCTTCTTCGGCGGACGTGTAGACACGATAATGAATAAGTTCTCTGAAATTCTGTACGCTATCCCTTACTTGCTCGTAACGATCCTGCTGCTGGTTGTTATGGAGCCAAGTCTGGTCACAATTATCATCGCATTGACGATTACCGGCTGGATTAATATGTCATGGATTGTTCGTGGCGAGATTATGCAGCTTAAAAATCGTGAATTCGTACTCGCATCCCGTTCGATGGGTGCAGGATCGGGACGCTTGTTGTTCCGTCACTTATTGCCGAATGCACTCGGCCCAATCATCGTTACGGTTACTCTATCTGTACCGAATGCGATCTTTGCAGAAGCTTTCTTGAGCTTCCTCGGCCTCGGTGTTCAAGCGCCGGTTGCATCGCTTGGTTCGATGATCAACGACGCATTGACCGGTTGGTTGTATTATCCTTGGCGCATGCTGTTCCCGGCGGTTCTGATCAGCTTGATCATGCTGTCGTTTAACATTCTTGGCGATGGACTTCGCGATGCGCTGGATCCAAATCTGAAAAACTAGGAGGTGGAATGATGGAGCCGATTTTACAAGTCAAAGATTTGCATGTCTCCTTCTCAGTTAAGGGCGGCGAAGTAAAAGCTGTTCGCGGTATGAACTTTGAAGTGGGTAAAGGGGAAACGGTTGCGATTGTCGGTGAATCCGGAAGTGGTAAGAGCGTAACGGCCCAAACGATCATGCGCCTGATTCCGTCCCCTCCGTCAATTATTAAGCAAGGTGAAATCTTGTTCCAGGGACAAGATATATTGAAGAAAAGTAATAAGCAAATGGAAGCTATTCGCGGTAAAGATATTGGCATGATATTCCAAGACCCGATGACCTCCTTGAATCCTACGATTCGCATAGGTAAGCAAATTACTGAAGTACTCATTAAACATCAGAAAATGTCAGCGGGTGAGGCGAAGAAGCAAGCGGTAGAAATGCTCAAGCTGGTCGGCATTAAAAATGCCGAAGCCCGTTTTAATCAATATCCTCATGAATTTTCCGGCGGTATGCGCCAACGTGCGATGATTGCCATCGCCCTGGCTTGCCGTCCGTCACTGCTGATTGCCGACGAACCGACTACAGCGCTTGACGTTACCATTCAGGCACAGATTATGGATGTTATGAAGGAAATGCAGCAGCATCTTGGCACATCGATCATTCTGATTACGCACGATCTTGGTGTCGTTGCCGGAATGTGCGATCGCGTTATCGTAATGTATGCTGGTGAAGTAGTAGAGACGGGAACGAAATGGGAGATTTTCAAAAACCCACAGCATCCTTATACCAAAGGCTTGCTCAGATCGATGCCGCGTCTTGATCAGAAGAAAGGCGAGCCGCTTATTCCAATTGTCGGCACGCCGCCGGATTTGATTAAGCCTCCAATAGGTTGTCCTTTCGCCGCACGCTGCGACAAGGCAATGAAGATCTGTCAGCGTATCGATCCGGAATCAACTGTATTTAGTGATACACACCATGCACGGTGCTGGGATCTACATCCAATGGCCAAGGAGGTGCATTCGAATGAGTAAGGGCAAAACCCTGATTGAAGTAGAAGGACTTAAGAAGTACTTCCATGTCGGCGGAGGAAATGTTCTCAAAGCCGTTAACGATATCAGTTTCTCTATTGCTGAGGGGGAAACCCTTGGGCTCGTTGGTGAATCGGGCTGTGGTAAATCCACAGCGGGACGTACAATTTTGCGTCTGTATGAACCGACGGGGGGGAGTGTGAAATTCAACGGTGTTGATATCAATACACTTTCTCCAGGTAAAATGAAAGCAATGCGCCGCGATATGCAGATGATCTTCCAAGATCCGTATGCATCGTTGAACCCACGCTTTACAGTTACGGACATTATCGGTGAGGCACTCGATATTCATAATATGGCTGGATCGCGTCAAGAACGTAAGAAACGGGTTGAGGAATTGCTCGATATGGTTGGGCTTAACCCAGACCATGCTACCCGTTATCCGCATGAGTTCTCCGGTGGTCAGCGTCAGCGGATCGGGATTGCCCGTGCGCTTGCTGTAAATCCAAAGTTTATTATTTGTGACGAGCCGATCTCAGCGCTTGACGTATCGATCCAGGCTCAGGTCGTTAACCTGCTGGAAGATCTACAGAATCGTCTCGGACTCACTTATCTGTTCATTGCCCATGACTTATCTATGGTTAAGCATATTAGTGATCGTGTTGCCGTTATGTATCTTGGCCGGATTGTAGAGTTGGCAGAAAGTGAAGAATTGTATGCCAATCCGCTCCATCCTTATACGAAGATGCTCTTATCGGCTATTCCGATTCCGGATCCTGAGGTTGAAGCGAATAAGAAACGGATTATCCATGAAGACGGCGATAATGGCCCGATTCAATCTGCTAATGGTGCTTCTGCCGGTGGTGGAATGTATGATCTGGAGAACTCCGAGCTTGTGGAAGTTTCGAAAGGACATTTCGTTTCCATGCCTAACAAGGGCTAATCGAAGAGCAATCATGAATTGAATGAAACTCTCACCTGCTATTTTGAGGTGGGAGTTTTATTTTAGGTTGAAGGATGCACTTTATCGATGGCATGTGATATATTTTTAAGGGATCAAGAGTAGAACGGGGGATATAACCTGATGAATATTGTGCAAGAGCCACTAGCGTTGAATAAACCGCTCTCAGAGGCTTATCTGAATCATTTTTCGAGCGTACAGCAATTATATCAATATGATGCTATGAATGAGGCAAGCTGGCAGGAACGGCTGGAATGGCTTCATGAATCGGAGCATTTGCGCATTCCGCGCGGGCAAGTCGTTGAGAGATTGCGTGAATATAATCTACTACATAATCCGCATGAGGCCGTATCTCAGTCTCTGGATGCCTTGGAGAAGCCGGATGCTGCCGTGATCGTTGGTGGGCAGCAGAGCGGCCTGTTCACGGGTCCGCTGCTCGTAATCTATAAAGCAGCGACGATTATAAAGGCATCGCAGCATGCTGCCAAGCAACTGAATCATCCGGTTGTTCCGGTGTTCTGGATCGCAGGTGAGGACCATGATTGGGATGAAGTGAACCATACCTATGTCCTGTCCCCAGATTTATCGGTTTCACGGATCAGAGTTGCACGAGAGACGGAGCAGCGTCTACCTGTCAGTATGAATGAAATCGCCAGAGAAGAATGGGAGCAGGCGATCTCCGAGCTGGAGCAGTTGCTGCCCGATACGGAGTTCAGAGCTGGGCTGATGGATTTGCTTAGCCAAGTGTCGGAGGGCTCGTCCACATTGAGTGATGCTTTTGCCAAGCTGCTGGGGACCTGGTTCGGCAAATACGGATTGGTATTGCTTGATTCGGCTGATCCGGCTCTAAGACAGCTTGAGTCGCCGATATTTGAGAGAATGATTGACGGGAATGATCAGTTAGGAGTAGCTTATCGGGCTGCAGCTGATCTCTGTCAATCCCTTGGCTATCAGGCACAGGCTGACGTTGCCGCAGATGGAGCAAATCTGTTCTATATTCATGAAGGAGAACGTCTGTTGTTGTTCAGGCATGATGGGAGATTTAGCGATCGTAAAGGGAAAGTACACTTTACAGCGGACGAGCTGAAGTCAGAGCTATATAAACATCCTGAGCGGTTCAGCAACAATGTGTTGACCAGACCGCTGATGCAGGATAGCTTGCTGCCAGTGCTTGGCGCGGTGCTCGGAACTGGCGAGATCGCATATTGGGCTCTGACCGGATCGGCATTTAAGGTGTTTGGGTTAAGAATGCCTTTGCTGCTTAACCGGGAGTCTTTTACAGTCATAGAAGGTACACTTCATAAGCATATGGATAAATATAATTTGAGCTGGGCTGATGTAAGCGATCATGCTGTCTTTGCGCAGAAGAGAGAGAATTGGTTGGCGGAGCAGGATTCCTTGCATCTGGATGATCGCTTTGAACAGATCAAGGCTGCCTTTACGGAAATGTACGATCCGTTGATCGAACAACTCGGGGGAATTCAAGCAGGATTGCTTAAGCTGGGCGCTGCCAATCGGGAGAAGATCGTCGAACAGATGGAATATTTGCGCGGACGGGCCAAGGATGCGCTTGGCAAGGCAAACTCAGCGGGGCTTCGGCATTTCGATCGAATCGAATTATCGCTCTTTCCGCAACATAAGCCGCAGGAGCGAGTCTATAATATTTTCTACTATTTGAACCGTTATGGGAATGACTGGATCGATCACCTGTTGGAAATTCCTTATGATATTTCTGGGGATCATCGTATCATTTACTTATAGTGTTAGAACAGATGACTTTGTTTGAGGGGATATAATAGCTGAGGAGGAAATGGTATGAATAAAGCAGTTGAGAACAGCATTATTAAAGATTTGCAGCTTGCTCCTGAAGGCCATTTGAAGATCGATTGGGCCCAGGCTCATATGCCTGTGCTTTCACGGATTCGTAAGCAGTTTGAAGCAGAACAGCCATTCAAGGGTCTGAAGGTGTCAATATCTCTTCATCTTGAGGCGAAGACCGCTTATTTGGCTAAAGTGGTGCAGGCTGGCGGTGCTGAAGTGACGATTACCGGCAGCAACCCGCTCTCTACACAGGACGATGTGTGTGCAGCGCTTGTAGAGGATGGAATTACGGTGTATGCCAAATACAATCCAGAACCCGTAGAGTATAAACAATTGTTGATCCGCGCTCTGGAGACGAAGCCGGACTTGATCATCGATGACGGTGGAGACCTGGTGACCATCCTTCATTCGGAGCGTCCCGACCTGCTTGAGAACATACGTGGTGGTGCGGAGGAGACGACGACGGGCATTTTGCGTTTGAAGGCGATGGATAAGGAAGGGCAATTGAAATTTCCGATGATCGCTGTCAATGACGCTTATTGTAAATACTTATTCGATAACCGCTATGGAACAGGCCAATCTGTATGGGATGGAATCAACCGAACTACCAATCTGGTCGTAGCCGGTAAGACGGTCGTCGTCGTTGGTTATGGCTGGTGCGGTAAGGGCGTAGCGATGCGTGCCAAAGGACTTGGAGCGAACGTGATTGTCACTGAAGTAGATGCGATCAGAGCGGTGGAAGCCCATATGGACGGATTCCGAGTGATGCAGATGACAGAGGCGGCCAAGATTGGTGACTTCTTCGTGACTGTAACGGGGAACCGAGATGTGATTCGCGGCGAACATTACGATGTAATGAAGGATGGAGCTATCCTGTCCAATGCTGGACATTTCGATGTGGAAGTGAACAAGCCGGAGCTAGCGGAGCGTTCCACTTCGATCAGAACCGTGCGTCGCAACATTGAGGAATATCAATTGAAGGATGGACGCAAAGTTTACGTCCTTGCGGAGGGGCGGTTAGTCAACCTTGCAGCAGGAGATGGGCATCCAGCGGAAATTATGGATATGACCTTTGCTCTGCAGGCTTTATCACTCAAGTATGTGAATGAGCAGTACGAGCAAATCGGCAAGACGGTCGTTAATGTACCGTATGAGTTGGATGAGCAGGTTGCCCGGTTCAAGTTAGAGAGCCTGGGGGTTAATATCGATTCTCTGACAGATGAGCAGCGTACTTATCTAGATAGCTGGCAGGAGCATTAAGCCAAGCCATCTGAGGATCTATTTTTACAAGATGCTACTAAGCAATATGCTGAAAAAATATCAATTTTTCCAAGAGTGCAGGCTTCGAGGTTGGTAACCTTGAGGCTTGCTCTTTTTTTGGGCCATTTTCTTAAAGAGGTTGTTCAAAAAGAAAACCGACTTTTTTGAACATACACTTAAATTGATTTTCTAAACATTTTTTTTGCTTTTAGCAGGAATTTTCCTTAACATGTTGAATATAACCATCATTGTGGTGTAAAGTGGTGTAATGTGGGGGAAAGAGGTTAGGGGTGAGCGAAGCCGATGTTTATGGGGGAATTCCAACATAGCATTGATGAGAAGGGCCGTATTATCATTCCGGCTAAGTTTCGCGATCTTTTGGGAACCTCTTTTGTCGTTACCCGCGGTCTTGATCAATGTCTCTTTGTGTATCCCGCAACAGAATGGGAACTGCTGGAGCAGAAGCTCAAGACTTTACCACTAATGAAATCCGATGCTCGCGCGTTTACTCGTTTCTTCTTCTCTGGAGCTACCGAATGTGAATGGGATAAACAGGGAAGGGTAAACATACCTAGCAACCTAAGACAGTATGCGAAGCTGGAGAAAGAATGCGTTGTGCTGGGTGTGTCGAATCGCGTTGAAATTTGGAGCCGTTCGACATGGGAACAGTACTTCGAGCAGTCGGAAGAGTCTTTTAATGAGATCGCAGAGAAACTGGTCGACTTCAATTTCGACCTGTAAGGAAATCAAAAAGTATTTAATCTACTAAATGAGATGTTCGAACAGTCCAGTTTTCAGCACCGAGAAGGTTGGATGAAGCTAGGGATTGAGAAGCGAGCGTACGTTTGGGTACGTGAGCATCGGAATGCCCGGGTTAAATCAAGATTAGAAGCCTTGGTTACTTCTTGATTAACTTCGTGTTAGATATAGAATTTATAAGTTATCAGCGTAGCTGATGAAATTCTATATCGCAAGAAAACCTACCGTTGAATCGCGGTCGCTCATCCATGAATTTGCTTCGATTGGTTTTCTTATCAAAAGTGGACTTTTGAATTACCTCTAAAACAGTCTGGAGGGCTGCAGTCTTGTTCCATCACATCACGGTATTAAAGGCAGAAGCGACAGAAGGGCTGAGCATTAAGCCAGGCGGTATATATGTAGATTGTACGCTGGGTGGCGGAGGCCACAGCTCAGTCATATTGTCGAAGCTCAGTGAAGGCGGTAGACTGATCGCTTTCGATCAGGATGATTGGGCACATGAGAACGCCAAAGAGGTGCTTTCATCCTATCGAGATCGCCTTACTTTGGTGAAGAGTAATTTTCGCCATTTGCAAGAGAAGCTGCTAGAGCTTGATTTTGTTCCAAAGCAGGACGGTCTGCCTCAAGTAGACGGTATATTGTTCGATCTAGGAGTATCTTCTCCACAGTTTGATGAAGGAGAACGTGGGTTCAGCTATAATGCTGATGCGCCGCTGGATATGCGGATGGACCAGTCTGCTGCGCTTACGGCTCGCGATATTATCAACGACTGGCCTGAGAAGGAGATTGCACGGATTCTGTTCCAATACGGCGAAGAGAAATTCTCGCGGAGAATTGCCAAGGTTATCGTAGACCAGCGGAAAACATCTCCAATTGAGACGACGGGTGAACTGGTCGAATTAATCAAGGCTGGCATTCCTGCGGCAGCGAGGAGAACCGGAGGCCACCCGGCCAAACGAAGCTTTCAGGCGCTGCGTATCGCGGTAAATGATGAGCTGGGAGCATTCGAAGAAGGGCTGCATGCGGCAGTTCGTTGCCTGGCTCCTGGTGGCAGGGTTTCAGTCATTACCTTCCACTCCTTGGAGGACCGGATCTGCAAGCAGATTTTCGCTAGTTATGTAGAGAAATGCACTTGTCCTCCGGATTTCCCAATGTGTGTATGCGGGGGTCAAGGACAGTTGAAATTGATAAACCGGAAGCCAATCGTTCCCTCAGAGGAGGAATTGGCGAATAATTCCCGGGCACGTTCAGCGAAGCTGCGCGTGGCGGAGAAATTGCAATCCATAGCAGAAACAGCAGGGGGAAAGTGAGATGGCGTATACACGCGGAAATTTAGCAGTAAAAGAGAAGACAGCGACACGTGGACAGAATCCGCGCTACCGCGAGACAACTAAGGTAGTTACACGCAGGTCACCGCTTCCCATTCGCGAGAAGCTACTGTATATGGTGACGATTTTATTCTGTGTCGGCATCATGGGTGGTTTGCTATGGCAAAATTCGCAATTGTATGACATTAAACGGCAAGCTTTTAATCTAAACACAGAAATTCAAAATATTAATGTTCAGGTGAAGGAACTGTCGATCCAGAAGGAGAAACTGGAGGAACGAATTCCTGAAGAAGCAGCCAAGCTGGGGTATGTTGAACCGGTAGATGAAGGCGTTCACGTTCAGGTACCGAATTCGACTACAACGGAGAATCAGGCATCAGATGTCGCAACTGTTCGATAAATTAAGTACTAAGAGGTTTTTATTATGATCAAAAGAATAAAGCTTCGTACACTGCTGATAGGGGGAATCATTACCCTCTTTTTTGCTGTCTTGATGCTCAGAGTGTTCTGGGTACAGGTTGTGGAAAGTAATTTCTGGCAAAGTTATGCCGAAAATCAATGGTCTAAGAAGAAGGTGCTTACTGCAACCCGGGGGACGATTACGGACCGGAATGGCGATGTACTGGCTGTTGATGCTCCAGCTTATACTGTCGCGGTGAATCCGCAAATTATTAATAAATACGAATTACAGGAGGAGGTCATAGAGGGGTTACATCAACTGCTTAACAAGGATGAGGGTGAATTAAGAAAACTTGTAAATGCCAAGAGAGATAATGGCAGCTTCTATCCGCAACGTGAAGTAAGGAATGAAGGGTGGAAGATTGATCAGGAACTTCGTGATCAGGTAGAGAAATTCTCGGATGAATTGAAGGAAAAACATAAAATTCCAGATTCAGGTATTTTACTGCTGAAGGAGAGCAAACGCTATTATCCTAAAAATAGTCTTGCGGCACATGTACTTGGTTATACGGATCGTGAAGAGAAGGCAGTGTCCGGGATTGAGGCCGCTTATGATAAAGAACTGACGGGTCAAGATGGAGCCATTGAATATAAAAGCGATGGCCGTGGGATTGAGATCCCAAAAGCGAGCGAAATTTACACCCCGGCAAAAGATGGCAAAGATATTCGGTTAACAATTGACGATACAATACAGTATTATATTGAAGACGCGATGATAGAGGCATTCAACCAACTGAGGCCTATCAGTATGACAGTGATTGCTGCTGATCCGAAGACGATGGAGATTCTAGGGATGGCGAATTTGCCAAGCTATAATCCCAATGAATACTGGGTAGATGTGGACCAGAAGAACTTCTACAATCATGCGATCAAGTCGGTCTATGAACCGGGCTCAACCTTTAAGATTGTAACTTTGGCAGCTACGGTACAGGAAGGTCTGTTCAATCCGAACGGTTATTATATGTCAGGCAGCATTCGAGTACCTGGACAGACAATCCATGACGTCAGACGTTCGGGCTGGGGCAGCATCTCGTACTTGGAAGGGGTTAAGCGTTCTAGTAACGTCGCCTTCGTCAAGCTTGGTTATGAAATGCTAGGTCCTGATCTGATGAAACAGTATGTTGATAATTTCGGCTTCGGACAAGCTACAGGAATAGAGCTTCCAGGAGAGGCGAGGGGCGTCGTATCGCCGGAGCAGCAGGCAGACTATGCGGCGATGACTTATGGCCACGGTAAATTGCTGGTTACTCCTTTGCAGCAGGTGGCTGCAGTAGCGGCAATTGCTAACGGGGGAAAGCTGATGACACCGCATATCGTCAAGTCGATTACGGATCCCCTGACGGGTGAGACAACTGTTACGAAGCCAGAGGTTGTCAAACAAGTTATTTCCCAGGAAAGCGCGAAGAAGACAGGTGAATATTTAGAGCAGGTCGTCTCGGATTTGAAGATCGGAAGTGGGCGTCATGCTTACATCGATGGGTATCGAATTGCCGGCAAGACCGGTACTGCAGTGAAGGTTATCAACGGAAAATATGATTACAAGAAGCAGGTTCTATCCTTTATCGGCTATGCGCCGGTTGATGATCCGAAAATAGCGATGCTGGTGCTTATCGATGAGCCGCAGGATTCTGATCTGGGCGGAGGAACGGCGGCTGCGCCTATCTTTAAGAAAATTATGAATCAGACATTGCAGTATTTAGGCGTGCCTAAGAAATTTGATAACAAGACTACGTCGGATGTTGCGAATAACGGTATCAAGGCTCCTGATTTGAAAGGCTTGTCAGTCCAGGAAGCCAAGAATAAGCTTGCTGGACTAGGCATCAACTATGCAACGCTAGGTAAAGGAACGAAGATTGTCTCGCAATTTCCAAAGGCTGGATCTGTATTAAAGACAGGTCAACATATGTATTTACTGTCAGAAGAAGGGGATAAAGTGAACATCCCGAATCTGAAAGGCCAGTCCTTGCGTGATGCAATGGAGCTGCTCTCTGCTATAGGCGTTGAAGTAAATATAGAAGGTGAAGGTTATGTTGTCTCTCAGACCCTGACCAAGGAGAATGGTAAGAGACGAATAGATCTTGTTCTTGAACCTCTGATCAAGGAAGATGAGGAATCAGGACAAGATGAGCAGAACGATGAAACTGCTCAAGAGGAGAATGCGGGCGAGAGCTCGGGTTCTTCCCCATAGCTTGTTCTAACCCCTGTTTGTCCTGAATATTTATGATATGAAACCAATTATGCTCAGGATGAAACAGGGGGGCCATTTTCTATGAAGATCTCCAGGCTTACGATAAGAAGAAGATTGTTCATGCTGCTGTTTATGCTATGTGTGCTGTTCATGGCTCTCGTTGCCCGGCTAGCTTATGTACAACTGGGTAAGGGAGCGGAATTGTCGGCGAAGGCAGAGGATTCCTGGCGGCGCAACATTCCTTATTCCGCGAAGCGCGGCGAGATTAGTGATCGCAATGGGAATGTGCTCGCTTATAATGTAACGACTCCTACAATTATGGCGATCCCTGTACAGGTGAAATCGCCGGAGACAACGGCGCGCAGTCTGTCGCCTTTGCTTGGGATGAGCGAGGAAGCTGTGCTTAAAGTAATCACGAAGAAAGAATCCATAGTCAGGCTACAGCCCGGGGGTCGCAAAATTACGATGGAAAAGGCACAAGAAATTCGTGATTTGGATCTGCCGGGTATTGTTGTTGCCGAAGACAATAAAAGATATTATCCTTATGGAGGACTTGCCGCGCATATTCTGGGCTTCACCGGAGGATATAATCAAGGATTGACTGGTCTAGAGAGCAAATATGACAGCGAGCTGAACGGGATGAATGGCAGTGTGTCTTATTTGTCCGATGCTGGCGGAAGATTGATGCCAGGCTCATCAGAGGTCTATGTAGAGCCCAAGGATGGACTGAATCTGCAGCTGACGATTGATAAGTCGATTCAAAGTATTATAGAGCGAGAACTCGATCAAGCGATGGCCAGGCTAAATGCCAATTCTGCGTTGACGATCGCGATGAACCCGAAGACCGGTGAGATTTTAGGTATGGCAGGAAGGCCCGGATTTGATCCGGCTAATTATCAGGATGTCGATCCTCAGGTATATAACCGGAATCTTCCGATCTGGATGACCTATGAACCGGGTTCAACCTTCAAGATTATTACGCTGGCGGCTGCTCTAGAAGAACAGAAGGTCGATCTGCTGCATGATCAATTCTTTGATCCGGGTTTTGCTAAGGTAGGCGGGGCTACGCTTCGCTGTTGGAAGAGAGGCGGGCATGGCAGCCAGACCTTCCTTCAGGTCGTCGAAAATTCCTGTAACCCTGGGTTTGTTGCTCTAGGGCAACGCTTGGGTAAGGAGACTTTATTTAAGTATATTAAGGAATTCGGTTTTGGCAGTAAGACTGGTATCGATCTCAGCGGCGAAGAGAACGGAATTCTTTTCAAATTGTCCCAAGTCGGCCCGGTGGAGCTGGCAACAACCTCCTTTGGCCAGGGTGTATCGGTGACGCCGATCCAGCAGATTACCGCTGTGTCGGCAGCCATTAACGGCGGCAAGCTATTCAAGCCCTACGTAGCCAAATCATGGACGAACCCGGATACTGGACAGATCGTCGATGTTACAGAGCCGCAGCTCGTCCGTCAGGTGATCTCTGAGGATACTTCGAAGAAGGTGCGGGCCGCGCTTGAGAGTGTGGTAGCGAACGGTACAGGCGGCAATGCATTCATCGATGGATACCGTGTCGGCGGCAAGACGGGGACGGCCCAGAAGGTAATTAACGGACGCTATTCTGCCAATGAGCATATTGTGTCATTCATCGGCTTCGCGCCAGCGGATGATCCGCAAATCGTCGTATATACGGCGGTGGACAATCCGCAGGGAATTCAGTTCGGCGGCGTAGTAGCAGCGCCAATCGTGCGCAACATCCTTGCCGATACGCTCGACTATTTGAATATTCCGCCCCGCAAGGATCAGGTTGCAAAGAAGTATAAATACGGTGAGACACCGGTCGTTACAGTTCCCGATCTGATCGGCTACACAGCGCAGGATATCTATGAAGATATGAACATGAATTTCAATCTGGTGAAATCAGGCGCCGGTTCTGTTGTTATCAATCAGGCTCCAAAGGCAGGTACAAGAGTGAATAAAGGCTCAACGATCCGCATTTATATGGGAAGTGAGGCTGAGGCCGAACAAGAGCATGAACAAGAGCATGAGTAGCCATGAGCAAGAAGAGGATTTGGTATGTGGAAGAATACTGTACCACCAACTTCTCATTTCAGTGAAATAATATCCTGAATTGAATTTGTTTTGGCGATACTATAAATATCGGTAGATTTTGACGGAGGGGTAACATATGCTGCTTAAAGATTTAGCAAATTATTTAATAGCTTCGGAAATTTCGGGAGATGAGTACGTAGATTGTCAGGGGATCTGCTTTGATTCCAGACAAGTGAATCCTGGCGATCTGTTCCTCTGTCTGCCGGGGCATACCGTTGACGGCCATCAATATGCGAAGCAGGCCGCTGAGCAGGGAGCTAGTGCGCTGGTTGTACAACGCTTCCTGGAAGAGGTTCCGCTGCCGCAGCTCAAAGTGAAGGACAGTCGTATCGCCATGGCAGTACTCGGTAATGTATTTTTTGATTATCCCAGCAATCATTTGAAAGCAATCGGTATTACTGGAACGAACGGGAAGACAACAACAACCTATTTGATTGAGCGTATATTGCTGGATCAGGGCAAGAAGCCTGGGTTGATCGGTACGATCGAGCGCCGCTTTGATGGCAAGGCAGTTCCTATGCCGCGGACGACCCCAGAAGCGCTAGATTTGCAGCGCTACCTGCACGAAATGGTACAAGGAGGCGCTTCTCATTGCGTGATGGAGGTATCCTCTCATGCGCTAGAACAGGGCCGGGTAAAGGGTACACATTTCCGTACAGCTGTGTTTACTAACCTGACCCAGGACCATCTGGATTATCATGAGACGATGGAGGCATACAGGGCAGCAAAGGGATTATTCTTCTCTCGTCTTGGTAATGAGTATCCGCAAGATCCGGCTGAACGGAGTTACGCGGTGTTGAATGCGGATGATGCGGCTTCTGATTACTTTGCTAAGCTGACCTCGGCAGAGACGATTACGTACGGGGTAGACCATCAAGCAGACGTTAGAGCCTCGAACATCTCTGTGACAGCGCGGGGAACCACCTTCCATGTAGAGACTTTCCGCGGCAGTGCGGACATTACGTTGCGTATGGTCGGCAAGTTCAATGTATATAATGCCTTGGCTGCTATCGCAACAACTTTATTGGAAGGCATTCCGCTTGAGAGCATCAAGGAGAGTCTTGAATCGATCAAGGGGGTCGAAGGCCGGGTAGAAGCTGTAGACGAGGGCCAATCCTTTGCGGTTATCGTGGATTACGCTCATACTCCTGACGGTCTAGAGAATGTCCTCCGTACGGTCAATGAATTTGCCAAAGGCCGGGTCATTTGCGTGTTCGGCTGCGGCGGAGACCGGGACCGGAAGAAGCGTCCGATCATGGGCAAGATCGCAGCAAAGTACGGAGATCACGTTATTATCACATCGGATAATCCGCGGACAGAGGACCCAGCATTGATATTGAAAGATATCGAGGCAGGACTTATAGAGGACAATATTCCGCTCGAACGTTATGAACTGATCGTAGACCGCTATGCAGCGATTCAAAAGGCTATTGAAATGGCAAGCCATGACGATGTAGTATTGATTGCGGGGAAAGGACATGAGACCTATCAGATCATTGGTAAGGAAGTGCATGATTTTGATGATCGTCTCATTGCCAAAGAAGCGATAAGGGGTTTAGTAAAGTGATAAAAAGAAAATTAGCGGACATTGCCGCCATGTGCGGTGGACAGGTGGCTAATGCCGATGATAACAACTTAATAATTTATGGTGTGATTACTGATTCCAGACATATTCAGCAGGGTTGCCTATTCGTGCCTCTGTCTGGTGAGAGATTCGACGGACACGCCTTCGTCGCAGACAGTCTGGCAAGCGGGGCTGGCGCCGCATTATGGGAGCGGGCTAAGGGCAACCCTCCAGGACCGGCTGTTCTAGTCGACAACGCCCTAGAAGCGATGCAACTCCTCGCTAAGAGCTATCTCGCTGCCGTAGGCGCTAAGGTAGTCGGAATTACCGGCAGCAACGGGAAGACGACAACTAAGGACCTGCTGTTTGCCCTGCTGGCTACTACTTATAAAGTGCATAAGACGAGCGGCAACTATAACAATCATATTGGGATGCCGCTTACTATCCTGGCTATGCCGGAGGATACCGAGATGGCTGTGCTTGAGATGGGCATGAGCGGCCGCTATGAAATCGAGTTTCTTTCAAAGCTCGCTGAACCGGAGGCGGCCATCGTTACAAATATCGGCGAATCACATTTGGAACAGCTCGGTTCCCGTCTTGAGATAGCCCGCGCCAAGCTGGAGATTCTGTCAGGAATGAAGACGGGCGGCTTGTTCGTATACAATGGCGATGAACCTTTAATTACCAAGGTGCTGGCTGATCCGAATACACCAAAGCCGGAGCAACTGCATACACTGACTTTTGGTGTAAATGGAAATCATGATATTTATCCGAGCGGAATCATGTTCCTGGAGCATGGCACAATGTTCACCCCGAACGTTGGGGAGACGCCGCTTGAGCTGCCGCTTCTGGGCGAGCATAATGTTGTAAATTGCCTTGCAGCACTTGCGGTTGCCCGACACTATGGCGTGACGGAGGCCAACATGAAGGAAGGCCTTAAGCATGCGGAGCTGACTGGGATGCGGATTGAGATCGTTGAAGGCGCGAATGGGGTTACTATTCTGAACGATGCCTATAACGCGAGCCCTACATCTGTGAGAGCAGCGGTTAATGTCCTGAACAAGATGAAGGGATATCGGAGCAAAATCGCCGTACTCGGGGATATGCTTGAGCTCGGAGAGGATGAAGTGCAGTTCCATCAAGAAGTGGGAGAATATTTAACAACGGAGAATACGGATCTGTTGTTTACGTACGGGCGCCTGGGCAAGGAAATTGCTGTTGGGGCGAAGAAACACCTCGCTCCGGACAATATTTATGCATACGATGATAAAAGCGAGCTTATTCATAAGTTAATCAGTGTACTTCATCCGAAGGATGTTGTACTGGTGAAGGCCTCACGCGGAATGAAGCTTGAAGAAGTCGTCGAAGCGGTCAAACACAGCAAATTACATCAATAATTACCGGCGAGAGGAGGGTGATCCCATGGATTACGGACTTATCTTATTAACGATTGGAGTATCTTTCATTTTGGCTGTCATATCAGCCCCTCTATTAATACCTTTATTGCGACGGATGAAATTCGGTCAGCAAATTCGCGTAGAAGGGCCGCAGAGCCATCAGAAGAAAGCAGGCACGCCTACAATGGGCGGGGTCGTCATTATATTAGCTTTTACGATCACATATTTGAAATTCTCTGTAGTGAACACAGACTTCTACGTCTTGCTGGTAGCTACTCTCGGCTTTGGGCTGGTAGGGTTTCTTGATGATTACATTAAAATTGTATTCAAACGATCCCTGGGACTGACACCTAAGCAGAAACTATTTGGTCAACTACTATTCGCCGGTATTATTACAGCATTGCTTATATCGGAAGGACATAGCACAGCGATTGGCATTCCAGGAACGGACTTCGCCTTCGATTTAGGACCATGGTTCTATTATCCATTTATTATTCTAATGATGCTGGCGATCAGCAATGCGGTCAATTTCACAGATGGCCTCGACGGCCTTCTGTCAGGCGTTAGCGGCATTGCCTTCGGCGCGTATGCGATTATCGCCATGCAGGCTACTTCCATGGTAGCAGCAGTTTGCGCGGCGGCCATGATCGGGGCGGTGATTGGATTTCTAGTGTTCAACGCACACCCGGCCAAGGTGTTTATGGGCGATACTGGTTCGCTTGGCATAGGCGGGGCGATTGCCGGAATCGCGATCGTGACGAAGAGTGAACTGCTATTCTTAGTCATCGGCGGCGTTTTCGTTATTGAGATGCTGTCGGTCGTACTACAGGTAATCTCTTTCAAAACACGCGGCAAAAGAATTTTTAAAATGAGCCCGATACACCACCATTTCGAGCTGTCAGGCTGGTCGGAATGGCGTGTTGTTACGACATTTTGGGCGGTCGGCCTCGTGCTAGCTGTCGTTGGACTTTATTTGAACAAGGGGTTGTAGAGATGAATCATCCAGAACAGTATCGGGGACGACAAGTTGTCGTCCTCGGTTTGGCAAAAAGCGGTGTACAGGTTGCCAAGACCCTCCATCACTATGGAGCCATAGTTACAGTAAATGATAGGAAGACACGAGAAGAGAGTCCCGAAGCTTCTGAACTAGAGGCTTTGGGAATTTCTGTTGTATGCGGAGGACATCCAGAAGGATTAATCTCTCCATCCGTGGAACTCGTGGTGAAGAACCCGGGCATCCCGTACAGCGCTCCGCCTGTCGTTCAGGCGCTGGAGCTCGGTATCGATGTGGTAACTGAGGTAGAGGTGGCCTATCATCTTAGTCAAGCGCCGATCATCGGCATTACCGGTTCGAATGGAAAGACGACGACAACAACCTGGATCGGCAAGATGCTGGATGCTGCTGGGCTACATCCGATTGTAGCGGGAAATATCGGTACTCCGCTCTGTGAAGCTGCCGAGCAGGCTGCGGAAGAGGATTGGCTTGTAGCTGAGCTTAGCAGCTTCCAGCTAAAGGGCACCGAAGACTTTAAGCCCAAAGTGGGTGTGCTGCTTAATGTGGCCGAGACGCATCTTGATTATCATGGCTCAATGGAGGATTATGTCGCTTCCAAGACGAAGCTGTTCGCCAATCAGACAGCGGACGACATCGCTGTCGTAAACTGGGATGACCCCGTCTGTCGCGAGTTGGTCCCTCACTTGAAGGCAAGATTGATTCCGTTCTCGATGACGGAGGAATTAAGAACGGAGGGGGTATTCGTTACGCCTTCTTATATTGCCGGAGTCGAGGATGAATTGGAGCGGACTGTAGTATATCGCGATATGGATGGTCATATCAGCCCAATCATTGCCGTGGAAGAGATCGGCTTGCCCGGCCGCTTCAACGTGGAGGACGCGCTGGCTGCAATCGCCGCTTCCATAGCGGCTGGGGCGGAGTCCGAGCTGCTTGCTGAGCCTTTGCGGGCATTCAAAGGCGTAGAGCATCGACTTGAATTTGTGGAAGTGAAGCATGGCGTAACCTATTACAATAACTCCAAAGCGACGAATGGCAAAGCGACGATCATGGCGCTTGGCGCCCTGAATAAGCCGATCGTATTGATCGCCGGAGGTCTTGATCGGGGCTCTGATTATATGGATCTGCTGCCGTCCTTTGAGAAAAACGTAAAAGCGGTGGTTGCGCTTGGACAAACGAAGGAAAAAATAGCCAAGGTCGCACAGCTTGCAGGTCTAACCGATATCGTCATTGTCGATAATGTTGACAGTGCCGCCTCCACGCTGAGGAAGGCGATATCCCAGGCTGCAGAGCTCGCTAATCCTGGAGATATTGTCCTATTATCGCCGGCTTGTGCAAGTTGGGATATGTTCAGTTCCTATGAAGAGCGTGGACGCATTTTTAAAGAGGCGGTGCATACCCTTTAAGTAGGGGGGTGGAAAAGCCCCTACTTTCCTTAAAAAGGTGGCTGCCACGATGAATAAGAGCCGAAAGGCGCCGGATTTCTGGCTACTAGCCAGTATTTTGTCCCTGCTGACGATCGGAATTGTAATGGTATATAGCGCGGGCTCTGTGCTCGGTTTTCATGATTACGGAGATTCCTTTTATTTTGTGAAGCGTCAGGCTTTATTTGCTGTTCTTGGCCTGGTGGCCATGTTCTTTACGATGAACTTTGATTATCGCTTGCTGAAGAGATATGCAAAAATAGGGCTGATCGTCTGCTTCGCCCTGCTGGTCATCGTATTGATTCCGGGAATTGGCGTAGTTAGGGGCGGAGCGAGAAGCTGGCTAGGCATTAGCTCGTTCGGTATTCAGCCCTCTGAATTTATGAAGCTTGGCATGATTCTCTTTCTGTCCTATTGGCTCAGTAAGGAGGATTATAGAATCACTCATTTTACGAGAGGCCTGCTGCCTCCGCTCGGCATCATTGGTCTGGCCTTTGGCATGATTATGCTGCAGCCGGACCTGGGTACCGGTACAGTAATGCTGGGAGCCTCGATGTTGATCGTATTTACGGCTGGCGCGAGAATTAAGCATCTGGCTGGACTTGCAGCCGTAGGCGCTATCGGCTTTGTCGGACTTATTCTGGCCGCACCTTACCGTTTGGCAAGAATTACGGCATTTCTTGATCCATGGTCCGATCCTCTGGGTGCGGGCTATCAGATTATTCAGTCGCTGTACGCGATTGGTCCCGGCGGCTTGGCTGGCTTGGGCTTAGGGATGAGCAGACAGAAATACAGCTATGTACCGGAGCCCCAGACGGACTTTATATTTTCGATCTTGGCGGAGGAGCTTGGTTTCATCGGTGGACTACTCGTTCTGATGTTATTCCTGATCCTAATCTGGCGCGGCATGAGAGTCGCGATGACGATTGATGATACGTTTGGAAGTTTGCTAGCGGTCGGGATCGTTGGTATGGTAGGAGTGCAGGTTGTTATTAATATCGGTGTAGTAATCGGCCTTATGCCAGTTACAGGCATCACTTTGCCGCTGATAAGCTACGGAGGCTCATCGTTGACCTTAATGCTTACAGCTCTAGGCATTTTACTTAATTTATCCCGTTTTGCGAGGTGAAGGTATGCGCGTCGTATTGACCGGCGGTGGTACGGGAGGACATATCTACCCGGCACTTGCCGTTGCTAATCAATGTGCTCTAGAGGAGCCTAACTCTGAATTTCTATATATCGGCGGACAGAAAGGTTTGGAGAGTTCGATCGTACCGAAGGCGGATATCGCTTTTAAGTCGATTGAGATCACGGGCTTTCGCCGTAAATTATCTTTTGAAAATGTGAAGACAGTCATGCGATTCCTAAAAGGGGTTCAACAATCCAAGCAGATGCTGCGTGAGTTCAAACCGGACGTTGTGATCGGTACAGGTGGATATGTATGCGGTCCGGTCGTATATGCGGCCGCGAAGCTGGGCATTCCGTCAATGATCCACGAGCAGAATGCAGTTCCAGGATTAACGAATCGCTTTTTGAGCAAGTATGTAGATACAGTTGCAGTAAGCTTCGATGAATCGATGTCCTTGTTCCCAGGAAGCAAGCATGTAATCTATACAGGAAATCCACGTGCGACTACGGTCGTATCAGCGAATAAGAATAAAGGATATGAATCATTGGGCGTGTCTAAGGACCGTCCAATTGTGGTGCTTGTTGGCGGCAGTCAAGGGGCGAGAGCTATCAATGAGGCGATGGTGCAAATGGCTACGGAATTGAATAATTTGCCGGACATCACCTTCGTCTATGTAACAGGTAACAACTATTACGAACCAACGCTGAAATCGATTGAGAGCAAGCTGGGCGGTCTGCCTGGTAATTTACTGATTCTCCCTTATGTTCACAATATGCCTGAGGTGCTTGCAGCAACCTCCTTGATCGTTAACCGAGCCGGGGCTTCCTTCCTGGCTGAGATCACTTCGCTCGGCTTACCTTCCATTCTGATCCCTTCGCCGAATGTGACGAACAACCATCAGGAGAAGAATGCCAGATCATTGGAGAAAGCCGGTGCGGCCGAAGTGATCCTTGAGCCGGAGCTTACCGGCCAAGGGCTGTTTGAAGGTATCCGGCGAATTATGCAGGATGCCAACCTGCATACAGCCATGTCTGCCGCTTCGCGTGGTCTTGGCAAGCCGGATTCGGCACAGTTGATCGTGGCTGAGATGAAGAGGTTGTCTAGCAAACAAGCAAAAGCCTAGAATAGGGATCCTTGTACGAATGTAGCAGCCAGTCAAGACGAGCCTGTAAGCGGCAATCTGGGCGATTGTCACACTCTAGGGTAGGAAGGCATAAGATACCCTATACATCGTGACAATCGTTAGAAGAAAGTTCAAAAAGTCCACTTGCTTTATCCAACCTTTTCGGTGCTGAAAACCGGACTTTTTGAACACTCACTTAATGCGACCGTACAGGAGGGAGCGTTCTTGGCAAGTTCAGCTTGGCTGCAGGCAGTGTCTGGTGCCCAAGGCAATTTATATGCCTGGGATGACAGGGTTGCCGATGAGGTCGGCCCATGTGCAGGATCAAAGGGGGACTATAGGATGCAGCAATGGTTGGGGGAGTTATCGCAGCTTGATGTCGGAGAGATCCTGCCGGACGAACCCATGTCCAGATACACAACATGGAAGATTGGGGGTCCAGCAGATGCCCTGATCGTTCCTGAAAATGCAGAACAACTGGCACGTCTTATGACCGCACTACATCAGCAGCAAATTCCCTGGATGATGATCGGTAAGGGCTCTAATATGCTTGTCTCTGACAAGGGCATCCGCGGCGCGGTGATCAAGCTCGGGAAGGAATTCGAAGAGATCCGGTTTAATGGCAATGAAGCTTGGGCCGGAGGCGGTGCTTCCTTCGTCAGATTAAGTATTATGGCAGGCAAGCAGGGCTTGACTGGTCTGGAATTCGCAGGAGGCATTCCCGGCACGGTGGGGGGAGCTGTCTACATGAACGCTGGCGCTCACGGGTCTGATTTGTCACGCATATTCAAATCCGCTGAAATTGTTCTGGAGACAGGTGAATTGGTTACCTGCAATGCGGAGGATATGAGGTTCTCTTACCGCCATTCTAGATTGCAGGAGCAATCTGGCATTGTCATACGTGCCTGCCTTGAGCTTAAGGAAGGTGACCGTCTTGAAATTGCGGCCGCGATGGCTGCATATAAGGACCGTCGCCGTAAGACCCAGCCGTTGCAGCAGCCGTGCGCGGGCAGTGTGTTCCGCAATCCGCCGGGTGATTATTCCGCTAGGTTGATTGAGGAGGCAGGATTAAAAGGACTGCGAGTAGGCGGGGCCGAAGTATCTAGGCTGCATGCCAATTTCATCATCAATACCGGGCAAGCAACAGCAGAGGACGTTCTTTCGCTTATGGAGCAGATTAAGAACACCATCGCCTCGAAATATGGGGTTCATTTGGTGCCTGAGGTATTCTTCGTGGGCGAACGGTAAACTCGGAGGTGATACATTGGACAAATTGGTGATCGAAGGCGGGAGGCCCTTGTCGGGATCCATACGTATCCATGGAGCGAAAAATGCCGCACTGCCTATAATGGCTGCCAGCCTGATGTGTGAGGGCCAGGTGGAGCTTCGCAATGTCCCTTGTCTGCTCGATATTGACGTGATGCTCGGCATACTGAGCCGACTGGGATGTGTAGCAGTTCAGCAAGGTGATACCATCATCCTTGACACCAGTGGCGCCAATTCTAGCCATGTGCCGGAGGACTTGATGAAGCAAATGAGATCGTCTATTTTCCTCATGGGTCCTTTGCTGGCTCGGTTCGGAGAGGTTTGCATCTATCAGCCAGGTGGTTGTGCGATCGGGGAAAGAAAGATAGATTTGCATTTACGGGGACTTGCGGCGCTCGGAGCAAAAATTGAAGAGAATGATCATCAAATATGGTGCAGGGCCACCAGGCTGATCGGCAATGATATTCATCTGGACTTCCCCAGCGTCGGGGCGACAGAGAATATTATGATGGCCGCTGCGCTTGCTGAAGGAACAACCGTTATTACCAATGCTGCACGTGAGCCTGAAATTCAGGATCTGCAGCGCTTCTTGAATATGATGGGGGCTAACATTATCGGCGCCGGAACAGACACGATAACGATTCAGGGGGTAGCTTCCCTCGAACCCTGCGAGTATGAGATTATTCCTGACCGGATTGTCGCAGGAACCGCGTTAATCGCGGCGGCGGCAACACGGGGAAGCATAACGGTGACACATAGCAATCCTGCTCATCTAACGTCTCTGATTCATGTGCTGCGCCGCTCTGGTGTTCAAATAGGTACAGACAATGATATAATATCCGTGAGCAGCAATGGAAGGCCCAAAGCAGTTGAGAAGATTATTACTTCTCCCTATCCTTCTTTTCCGACTGATCTTCAGTCCCAGGTGATGGTGCTGCTGTCTCTTGCGGATGGGCTTAGCCTGATGAAAGAGACGGTCTTCGAAGGCAGGCTCAGGCATGTCGATGAATTGGTGCGGATGGGAGCCGATATTTCGGTTGATTTGAATACGGCCTTCATACGCGGTGTACCTAGATTGTACGGAGCGACAGTGGAAGCGACTGATTTGCGGGCAGGTGCCGCATTGGTCATTGCCGGTCTTGCCGCTCACGGCAAGACCGTGGTGGAACAGATTCATCATATCGATCGTGGATACGAACACATTGAGCAGATGTTTGGGCGGCTGGGGGGCGTTATGCGCCGGGAAAATACCGCGCTGAAACAATTGGACCTAGCTTAATAGATTTGGTGCCTGGATTCCCCTCCCGTGGAGGGGATATAAGGCTTTGGAGCTGGAAACGGGTCTTTGAACAAGTAATTGAAAGTGTCAGCATTTTGGAACATGCGCTTATGGTAGTATTGAAATTATGTTTATAGTAAGAATAGTATTTTACGGAGAAAGAAAATATGATATTAAAAGTAAATGTGCCTATTCTTAAGGAGCCAAGATCGAAAAAGAAAAGCAGCCGTAAAATTATGGTGATTCTCATTTTATTATTTATTGCCATACTATGCGTCCTTTTTTTTCGCTCCTCATTAAGTAAAATCTCGGACATTAAGTTTCAAGGCAATATATTTGCAACTGAGAAAGAGATGCTGAGTATCAGCGGTCTTGAGATTGGTGAGCCCTTCTTCGGGACAAGCTCTGACAAGATTGAAGCAAGGCTCGCCAAGCTTCCATCAGTCGAGACGGCTACGGTTAAGAAGTCGTTCCCCGGATCAGTAACGATCACGATCAAAGAATACCCTCTGGCCGCCTATCAATTAACTTCGGATGGCTCGCTCAAGGGGTTCTTGGCGAATGGAACGGTTATCGAACTGAAGAACGGGACTATGCCGATGGAGAAGCCGATTCTGACCGGATGGAAGTCCGATGATCCTAATCTAGGTAAGCTGTGCACGGCATTGGCTCAAATTCCAGATTCGCTGACTTCGGATATTTCCGAGATCACGCCTTCGCCAACATTGTCCTATCCTGACCGAATCAAAATCTATACCAGATCTCATTTTGAGGTGATATCTGCGATCTCGCTACTGCCTGCTAAGGTTGAATATATGAATATGATTCTGGAAGTTCAGGATCCAGGGACATTAACGATGCTGGAGGCCGATTCCTATGTGCCTTACAGCCAGGATGCAAGCCAGGACAGTAGTGAAAATGATACTACTCATCAGTGACGATCAATGGTAAAATACATTTTATGGACAAGTTTCCTTTCTCCTTCTTTTTTCTTCATGTTTTTTGCATAATTGGCGATCGCGATAAGTCCCGTGTATAGTATTTGTATAGGTGGATATGCTTATCGCCTTCATGTAAAACTTGGAGATTAAAAAATTTGTAGAAAAAAGAGGGAAAGGTTAACTGACGTTGAATTATTTAGAGAGTATATTTTTAATGCTATTATATTTATTTGGAAATAGGAGGTGCCAAGGGCTTGAGCAACAATGACATCATTGTTAGTTTGGACATCGGTACATCCAAAGTTCGTGCTATTATAGGGGAAATTAATAATGGATCCTTTAATATTATTGGGGTTGGATCTGCCGACTCGGAAGGTATTCGCAAAGGTGCGATTGTAGATATTGACCAGACCGTACAATCGATTCGCAGTGCTGTGGATCACGCGGAACGGATGGTAGGTATTCAAATATCAGAAGTATACGTCGGCATTTCGGGTAACCATATCGGACTCCAAACGAGCCATGGAGTAGTAGCCGTACAAAATGAAGACCGGGAAATCGGTGAGGAAGATATTGAACGTGTTCTTAAGGCAGCGGAAGTGATTGCTTTGCCGCCGGAGCGGGAGATTATCGATGTGGTCGCCAAGCAATATGTAGTTGACGGTCTGGAAGGGATTAAGGATCCACGTGGAATGATTGGTGTTCGCCTCGAGGTAGAAGCTACGATCATTACTGGGAGCAAGACGGCGATACATAACTTGCTTCGCTGTGTCGAGAAGGCGGGACTGAAAATTCACGATCTGGTATTACTATCCCTGGGAGCCGGTCAACTTGCTTTATCCAAAGACGAGAAAACGATGGGCTCTGTGCTGGTGGACATTGGTGCCGGGTCCACAACGATTGCTGTGTTTGAAGGCGGCACGATCGTTGCGACATCCACGCTTCCGATTGGGGGAGAATTTATAACGAATGATATTGCTTACGGACTCCGTACACTGACGGATCAGGCGGAGAAGGTTAAGCTGAAGTACGGTTGTGCCTCGATTGAAGATGCCGCGCCGGACATCACATTTAAAGTAACCAGGATCGGCAGTAATGTGGATAAGGAATTTACGCAGGAGGATCTTGCCGCGATTGCCGAACCTAGGGTGCAAGAAATTTTTCAGTTAATTCGTGATGAAGTAAGGCGACTCGGATATAGCGATATGCCCGGAGGATACATTCTTACGGGTGGCACATCATCGATGCCAGGCTTACTAAAGGTTGCTCAGGACGAATTGTCGACCTCTGTGCGGATTGCTGTACCCGATTATATCGGTGTTCGGGATCCAGGATTTACGGGTGGTGTCGGGATTCTCTATAAAGTCATCAAGAATATTCGCGTTCGCAGCAATGCAAGCCCTAAGAAAGTTACAAACCGAACTAAACCTGTATCTGCGCAGGAAGCGACACGGAAGACAGGGATTATGGAACGTTTGAAAAACCTATTTAGTGAATTCATATAATTGGTTCTGAGGAATGGACGAGCCATCCATGCACAATGAGGGGGAGATGGAAGAGTATGTTAGAATTTGATTTTGAAATGGAGAGCTTGGCTCAAATTAAAGTCATCGGTGTAGGCGGTGGCGGAAGCAACGCTGTGAACCGAATGATCGAGAATGGAGTGCAGGGCGTAGAATTCATTACTGTGAATACAGATGCCCAGGCCTTGCACTTGGCCAAATCCGAACATAAACTGCAAATTGGTGATAAGTTGACACGCGGTCTTGGTGCTGGCGCCAATCCAGAAGTGGGCAAGAAGGCTGCTGAAGAATCCCGTGATTTAATCTCTAATACTTTGAAGGGTGCCGATTTGGTGTTTGTTACGGCTGGTATGGGTGGCGGTACCGGTACTGGTGCTGCTCCTGTTATTGCTGAGATTGCCAAGGAGTGCGGCGCACTGACAGTCGGCGTTGTGACCCGTCCGTTCACTTTTGAAGGACGTAAGCGTTTGTCGCATGCTGAAGCGGGGATTGAAGCTCTGAAAGAGAAGGTAGATACGCTAATCGTGATTCCGAACGATCGCCTACTCGAGATAGTTGATAAGAAGACTCCAATGCTGGAAGCATTCCGCGAGGCCGATAATGTACTTCGCCAAGCGGTGCAAGGCATCTCTGACTTAATCGCAGTACCAGGCTTGATCAACCTCGACTTTGCTGACGTGAAGACGATTATGACCGAGCGTGGGTCGGCACTTATGGGTATCGGTCTGGCTACAGGCGAGAACCGTGCTGCAGAAGCTGCGCGTAAGGCAATTATGAGCCCGCTGCTAGAAACTTCTATCGAAGGCGCCCGCGGCGTAATTATGAATATTACAGGCGGTTCCAACCTATCCCTGTATGAAGTCAATGAAGCGGCCGAGATCGTATACGCTGTTTCAGATCCGGAAGTGAATTTGATCTTTGGTGCTATCATTGATGAGAACTTGAAGGAAGAGATCAAAGTCACGGTTATCGCGACAGGCTTCGAGAGCAAACCTTCTGCGAATCCTGCACGTGTGAATCCGACCGGCAATGTCTCTGAGGTACAGGAGAGCCGTTCGAACAATGCGCTCCGTCCATTCGGACATCAGAATAGCTCGGATCAATTGGATATTCCGACTTTTCTCCGCAATCGCTCCCGCAAGGAGTAGCTAACCTGAACAATAAGTCTTCCCCAAAGACCTTATCCCTTTTTAAAGTGGATAAGGTCTTTTTATTTTTTCTTCTCGTTTATTGCTGTGTCGCGGCAAAATCTAGCGGATCGATGGGCTCGACAAAATTAGTGCGAACTTTCATTCAATTTTAGACAGACTTCACAGATAGATGACTATATACTGTTAACCATCTACGTGTCGGAGGTGCTCATTACAGCTTCTGATTGTACATTACTGCACTTCCTGACTTACCTCATAGTCTAAAGAGGACTATATGAACTACTACCTCTAGTAAGGGTAATGGGCAGGTGAACGGGGCTGGTTGTATACATCGATTTAATATTTTTGCTCAATCTGCTGATCGATGCGAGTCTGCTTCTCGTTACTGCCTGGATGAGAAAACAAAAAATGGTGCTCTGGCGGCTCGCGGCTTCGGCTGCATTTGGGGCTGCTTATGTCGTTATGATGTTCTTGCCGGAACTATCATTTCTCTATACCTTCCTGGTGAAATTTCTATTCTCAGTCGCTATGCTATGGATCGCCTTCGGTTTCAAAAGTTTGCAATCCTATTTGCGAAATTTGGGGGCTTTCTACATGGTCAACTTCGTAGCAGCCGGGGGAATATTGGGAATTCACTATTTGCTGCAAAGCTATAGTGAGGTGTTCAATGGGATCTGGTACTCCACCTCAGGCGGGCTTAGCTTCTCGCTGAAGGTAGGAACATTATTCATGATTATCGCCTTCATTGCGGTGTTGCTGTGGTTCCGAGGAGTGATGTCCGCACGCCGTAGATTGGAACGGATCGATACCTGTCTGGCAGAAGTCTCTGTACGAATTGATGATACTACGATTCATTGTACAGGATTGATCGATACCGGTAACCAGCTTAATGACCCATTTAGTCGTCTGCCGGTTATGGTGATGGAAGCATCACTCTGGGAACAATATTTGCCGGATACATCTGGCAGCAGATGGAGTATGGAGAATGCGGACAACCTCATTCTCACTTGGAGCGATGAAGAAGCGTTCCTATGGCGTGATCGATTGCGTCTTATTCCTTATCGTGCAGTTGGCAAAGGAACACAGTTCATGATCGCATTGAAGCCGGATGAAGTATGTGTAATTACAGAGGGGAACAAGGTCATAACGACCCGGGTTCTCATTGGTCTTGATGGAGGAGTTCTATCTTCAGACGGGGTGTACCGGGCGATCATTCATCCGGCACTAACGGAGGGCAAGCAGAGCGATGAAAGTCCGGTTAAGGCGGCAGGACCGGATGAATTGAGAACGAATTCTGCCGGCTAAAACAGGAACGGTACATGGGAGGATCAGGAGCATGCGTGTAAAGTGGAAGTTGATCTTGCAGCTGCAGTACTATCGAATGCTATTTATACTAGGACTCAAGAGTGAAGAAATCTATTATATCGGCGGAAGTGAAGCTCTGCCACCTCCATTGACGCGTGAGGAAGAGGAGTACTTATTGGAACGTCTCCCTTCAGGGGACTCGGCAATTAGATCGATGTTGATCGAACGTAACTTGCGGCTTGTTGTCTACATCGCCAGGAAGTTTGAGAATACAGGTATTAACATTGAAGATCTCGTCTCGATCGGGGCGATTGGATTAATAAAAGCGGTAAATACGTTTGATCCAGAGAAGAAGATTAAGCTAGCTACCTATGCCTCACGTTGCATTGAGAATGAAATATTGATGTATTTGCGCCGCAATAGCAAGATCCGTACGGAGGTGTCTTTTGATGAGCCCCTGAATATCGACTGGGACGGCAACGAACTGCTCCTGTCGGATGTGCTCGGTACGGAAAATGATACGATCTATCGCAATATTGAAGAACAAGTTGACCGCAAGCTGCTGCATAAGGCGCTTGATAAGCTAAGCGACCGGGAGAGAATGATTATGGAGCTGAGATTCGGCCTGGTAGATGGTGATGAGAAGACGCAGAAGGATGTTGCTGATCTTCTGGGCATCTCCCAGTCATATATTTCGAGACTGGAGAAGCGTATTATTAAGCGGCTGCGTAAGGAATTCAACAAAATGGTATAGCTCAAGAGGGGCATCCCCGGGCTAAGCTTGTCCTCTTGAAGGAGGAATAAAAATACAGTCCAAGGAGATACTTATCATTAATGTTTCTCCTTGGGAGGTAAGACACGATGACCCGTAACAAAGTCGAGATTTGCGGCGTTGATACCGCAAAATTACCCGTTCTAACCAACGCGGAAATGCGTGAATTGTTCCATTCTTTACAGCAGGATCACGTAAGATCAGCCAGAGAAAAGTTAGTGAATGGCAACCTCAGACTCGTGCTGAGTGTCATCCAACGTTTCAATAATCGGGGGGAGTATGTAGACGATCTGTTTCAAGTCGGCTGCATCGGACTTATGAAAGCCATCGATAATTTTGATCTATCGCAGAACGTCAAATTTTCAACCTATGCTGTGCCGATGATTATCGGAGAGATTCGCCGCTATCTACGCGACAACAATCCGATCCGTGTATCGCGCAGCCTGCGTGACATTGCCTACAAGGCGCTGCAGATGCGGGACAGCCTAACGAACCAGAACTCTCGGGAACCAACGATATTTGAAATATCCGAAGCGCTCGGATTGCCTAAGGAAGATGTTGTGTTTGCGCTTGATGCGATTCAGGATCCCGTCTCTTTGTTCGAGCCTATCTATCATGACGGAGGCGATCCGATCTATGTAATGGACCAGATTAGTGATGACCGGAACAAGGATGTATCATGGATTGAGGAGATTGCCCTACGCGAAGCGATGCAGCGGCTTGGCAATCGTGAGAAGATGATTCTGTCAATGCGCTTCTTCGAAGGCAAGACGCAGATGGAGGTAGCTGATGAGATCGGTATCTCGCAGGCCCAAGTATCCAGACTTGAGAAATCCGCTATCTTACAAATGCAGAAGCATGTAAAGTCTTAGCCTAACTTATGTAAGAAGATCCAGACCCCTGTTGTTGAACAGGGGTCTTTTCTATTTTGCAGCTTGTACATCGTTAAGACAGTGCTTTTCTACACGTCCCAGTCATATGATATAGGAGCGAGAGGCTGTGGCGAGGGGGCGCAGGCATTATGGAGAATGTAGTGAGGGCGAGTATGAAGATATCGGACTTCCAGACGAAGGAAGTTATCAATGTGATTGACGGGAAGAGACTTGGTCATATTAGTGATCTGGAGCTTGATCTTCGCCAGGGAATTATTGAGGCGATCGTAATCCCTGTCAACACGAAGTTCATGGGCATATTCGGAGGGGGTGCCGATCTTGTTATTCCGTGGAAGAACATCGTCAAGATCGGGGCAGATGTCGTATTGGTGAAAATGGACGAATTGCGAGAGCCGAAAGTTCAACAGCAGTATGAGACAACCGTCTATATCGAACGGGACGGAAGAGCCGAGCGCCGCAGCTAACCGCTGCGGCTTTGTTTTGAGCCCGGGGGTGTCTAATTATGTTACACTGTAATAGTCTAATAGTGCGTGTTTCAAAAAGGCTAGCGGACTTTTTGAATAACCTCTAATATGTTCATGTGAGGGGATGAATGATGGAACCATATATTAGGAACGATAATGGACAGCAGCCAGAGCGATACGTGCTCCATTCCTGGCAGCTTATGATGCCTGACTTGAGCGTGGGCTTTAGCGGCAGACAAGGCGGGGTAAGCAAAGCCCCTTATGATAGTCTTAATTTGGCCTTTCACGTTAACGATGATCCGGAGGCGGTCCTGCAGAACCGAAGATTACTTGCCGAATCGCTTGGATTTGAAGCGGAATCTTGGACCTGTGGACAGCAGGTGCATGGGAATCGAGTGGTAGTGGTGGGCGCAGAGGAGCGTGGGAAGGGATATCTGGACATGGCAGGTGCCTTACAGGATTGTGACGGACTCGTTACAAATGTTCCTAGAATTCTATTGACTTCTTTCTATGCGGACTGTGTCCCATTATACTTTCTCGATCCGGTCAAGCGGGTTGTGGCTCTTGCCCACGCAGGTTGGAAGGGAACCGTTCTGCGTATCGCTGAAGCAGTGATCGGTACGATGAAGAGTGAGTTCGGCTCTGCTCCGGACCATATTCATACGGCTATTGGTCCTAGCATTGGGGAATGCTGTTACGAAGTTGATGACGTGGTAATGGCCAGGGTCATGGAGACACTTGGAGAGATCGGGGCGTCCGGATTGATTACAGATGTGGCCCAAACATCGCAAAATGAAGGAAAGTTCATGCTGAACTTGAAAGAATTGAATCGAATTATTATGATAAAAGCAGGAATATTGCCGACTCATATCGAATGTACATCATGGTGTACGAGTTGTCATCATGATAAATTCTTCTCTTATCGCAAGGATCAAGGGGTAACGGGGAGAATGGCGAGTTGGATTGGCATGAAAGAGAGGTGATCCTTTCTTGTCACTTCAAGATCGGATACAGCATGTAGAAGAACGCATTCAGGCGGCTTGCGACCGCAGTGGACACAACCGCAATGACGTAAACATCGTCGCCGTAACCAAATATGTGTCAGTTGAGATGACGCAAACCGTGCTTGACCAGGGGATTCTCCATATTGGAGAGAATCGTCCGCAGAATGCGATACCTAAATGGGAAGCACTGCATGGCCGGGGAACATGGCATTTTATCGGCCACCTGCAAAGCAGAAAGGTTAAGGATGTCGTAGGTAAATTTAAATATATCCATTCCTTGGACCGGATTTCGCTGGCAGAGGAAATGGACAAGCGGGCGGCAGCAAGCGGCGTAGAAGTGCTCGCTTTTGTACAAGTTAATGTATCAGGAGAATCTACCAAGCAGGGGCTTGAACCCGGAGAGGTCGAGGCTTTTCTACAGGAAATGGAAAGATATAGTCACGTTAAGGTCATAGGGCTTATGACGATGGCTCCTATTGAGGAAGATCCGGAACTGACCCGGCCCGTATTCCGCAGGCTTCGTGAATTGCGCGATGAGCTCAATGCTAAGAAGGTTACACGTGAGCCGCTGACTGAACTATCCATGGGAATGTCAGGTGATTTTGAAATAGCGATTGAAGAGGGAGCAACCTGGGTACGCCTCGGTACTATTTTAGTGGGGAAAGGAGAGGAAAATTAATGGGAGTTATGAACCGATTCATGAATTTCTTAGGACTCCAGGAAGAAGAAGAAATTGTGGAACGCGAAGGAATTTCTCAGTTGGAAGAGCCTGAGTATGAAACCCCCAGCTTTGAAACCCGTAAGAATCAGAGAGGAAATAACGTGGTAAGCATCCATTCACAGAAAAATGTAAAAATGGTGCTATACGAACCAAGATCCTATGACGAGGCCCAGGAAATTGCCGATCATTTGCGGTCTCACCGCTCTGTCGTTGTCAATTTGCAGCGCGTCCGTAACGATCAGGCCATGCGGATCATCGATTTTCTCAGTGGTACAATCTATGCCTTGAGCGGCAGCATTTCGAAGATAGGCGGCAATATTTTCTTATGTACGCCAGATACTGTTGAGATTCAGGGAGCGATTACTGAGATACTATCTGAGGAAATAGACTATAACAGAATAACGAGGTGATGACAGCTTGTCTTCAGTAGCAATCAATAACGTTGTATGGATAGCGTATAATATTTATTTCACTATGATTTTTGTGTACATTTTAATGTCCTGGCTTCCGAATGCTCGTGATAGCTTTATCGGTGAATTGTTAGGAAAATTAGTAGAGCCGTTCCTGGCTCCTTTCCGCAGATTCATTCCGCCTATTATGGGGATGATTGACATTTCGCCGATTGTTGCGCTATTTGTGCTTCGTCTGGCAGCCGTAGGACTGACCAGTGTACTCAACTATGTGTTCGTTGGGTAGTGGCGCCAATGAGGATGGAAGTTTATGAGCATTTCAAGCCAGAGGAGCGTCAATTTGTCGATCGCGCTTCCGAATGGGTCGTTAATGCCGGGGAATACCATGAAGTCAAGCTTACTGGCTTTTTGGATCCGCGGCAATGTTTTATATTGGAGTCATTGGCCAATCGCCATCCTGATGTCGCTGTGCGGATAGATGGCGGGTATGAAGGCGCGGAGAGGTGCCGCGCGTTCATCGCTCCTGACTATAGGGAGCTGGATCATGAGCCGATGAAGATGAAGGTGCTTAACATCACTTCGGGTGATCAGAAATTCATAACCCTGCAGCATGGTGATTACTTAGGCGCTATTCTCGGTCTGGGACTTAAGCGCGATAAAATCGGTGATATCCAAGTGCATGAAGACGGCTGCCAAGTCGTCGTAACGGAAGAGATCGCCGACTATCTTGATCTTCATTTGCGCCAGGTACACCGGATTGAAGTTATGACTGAAGTGATGGAGTTGTCAGCACTAAGGCCCGTGAATGCTGAACTGCAGGAGATGGATCTAACCGTCGCCTCATTGCGCCTCGATGGAATCGCCAGTGATGTATTCCGTTTGAGTCGTAGCAAAATACTGGTGCCGATCAAAGCTGGCCGCTGCCGGGTGAACTGGAAGACCGAGGAGGATCCTTCGGCTCCGTTAAAGGCCGGTGATATTGTCGCGCTGCAAGGATTTGGCCGTTTCAAAGTATTGGAGGCGGACGGAGTGACAAAAAAAGGCAGACTTCGTGTGAAAATTGGCAAATTTGTGTGAATCTCCAGCAGGAGATCGGGGATTGCTGTCGAAATTATCTAAACCCAGAAAATGATTTGTCCGATTGTATATTATATAAAGCAAGTATCCTTCCGAAGAGGAAGGAATCGAATTTTATAGGAGGTGCGGTTATGCCATTAACACCGCTGGATATACATAATAAGGAGTTTTCCAGACGGATTCGCGGTTATGATGAGGATGAAGTTAATGAATTTCTGGATCAGGTCATTAAAGATTATGAAATTGTAATCAGAGAGAATAAAGAGCTTCAAAATCAGCTGCTCTCGATGCAAGATAAGCTTGATCATTTTGCCAATATCGAGGAAACGCTGAGCAAGACGATTATCGTCGCCCAGGAAGCTGCCGATGAGGTTAAGAACAATGCCAAGAAGGAATCGCAGCTTATTGTTAAGGAAGCGGAGAAGAATGCTGACCGGATCGTGAATGAAGCATTGGCGAAGTCTCGCAAGATCGCAATGGAAGTAGAGGAGCTGAAGAAGCAGGCCTCCATCTATCGGGCAAGGTTCCGCACACTGGTAGAAGCTCAGCTCGATCTGTTAAGTGGGGACGGCTGGGATACGCTAGAGACTCGCGAGCTGGAACGTACGTATGAAGGTGAACGCGAACGAGAGCGTGAACGTGAAGCAAAGGAAATCTACTAGGAGTCGTTCAATTGGATCTGCCTATCCTGTACGCTTGCAGGTTGACATCCGAATGACAATAAGTTATATATAATATCATATTGTGCAGCTGCTGCACACTAATTGAATCAGACATTTGATGATGGGAACAAGTACGTTGCGTATTTGATCTGCAGAGAGTTGGCGTATGCTGAGAGCCAATGTTCAGGACGCAGGCGGAATATCCTCCCGGAGAAGCAAGGCTGAAGTTGAATTTAAGAAGTAAGCCTTTGCCGGCGGTCGGCCGTTATACCGAACCCATATGAATGTATGGAGCTGAGTGTCATATGGCCTGGGCGCAGGAAGTAATTCGTGCGAACGTTGGCGATATGGAACAAGGGTGGTAACGCGAGTTAGAGTCTCGTCCCTTTTTAGGGGCGGGGCTTTTTTTATTTTCCATGAAGAAGGGAAGAAATATTACGATGCAAAAAGTAGATGTCAAAGAAGGAGCGCGCAATCGCGATTTGCGCATCTTGAATAAGTGGACGAAGGAGGATACGTTCAAGCGGAGTATCGAGAATCGTGCTGACCGCCCGAACTATGTGTTGTTCGAAGGACCTCCAACCGCAAATGGACTGCCGCATATTGGTCATGTGCTCGGACGGGTAATCAAAGACTTTATTGGCAGATATCAGACGATGAAGGGATACCGCGTCGTTCGTAAAGCGGGCTGGGATACACACGGACTACCGGTCGAGCTTGGCGTGGAGAAGGAGCTTGGCATTTCCGGCAAGCAGGAGATCGAGAAATACGGCGTCGAGGAATTCGTGAAGAAATGTAAGGACAGCGTATTTGGCTATGAGAAGCAATGGCGCGAATTTACCGAAGCTATCGCTTATTGGACCGATCTGGATCATCCATACATTACGCTGGAAAATAACTATATCGAGAGCGTGTGGAACATCCTGGCCACAATTCATGAGAAAGGCTTGCTCTACCGGGGACATCGCGTCAGCCCTTACTGCCCTTGCTGTCAGACGACACTCAGCTCTCATGAAGTAGCCCAGGGCTATGAGGATGTGAAGGATTTGAGCGCCACAGCCAAATTCAAGCTGGATGACAGCGACGAATATGTGCTTGCTTGGACAACAACGCCATGGACTCTGCCGGCGCACGTCGCTCTGGCGGTTAATCCCGAGATGGAATATGTACGGGTTAAGCAAGAGGATGGAGTATATATCGTTGCCAAGAACCTCGTAGAGAAAGTCATGAAAGGGGACTACAGTATTGTATCGAGCCTTATGGGAAGCGATTTGGTGGGGAAAACCTATACACCGCCATTTTCTTATATTCAGGCTGACAAAATCAATGTCATCGTCGGTGCTTCTTATGTTACCGATACGAGCGGTACAGGTATCGTCCACATGGCTCCCGCTCACGGCGAGGATGACTATCGGACCTGCCGTGAGAACGGAATTAGCTTCGTTAGTGTAGTGAACGGTCAGGGACGTTACACAGATACAGTGAGCGACTTCGCCGGACGCTTCGTTAAGGATTGTGATCTTGATATCGTCAAGACCCTGTCAGAGAAAGGGCTGCTCTACAGCAAGGAGAAGTACGAGCACAGCTACCCGTTCTGCTGGCGCTGTAAATCCCCTTTGCTCTATTATGCGATGGAGAGCTGGTTCATTGAGACGACCGCGGTCAAAGATCAGTTGATCGCCAATAACAACACGGTACAATGGTATCCTGAGCATATCCGAGACGGGCGCTTCGGCAAATTCCTCGAGGAATTGGTGGATTGGAATATCAGCCGCAACCGCTATTGGGGAACACCGCTGAATGTCTGGGTCTGCCCGGATTGTGGCGGTCAATTTGCTCCGCATAGTCTTGCTGAACTGCGTGCTCATGCAGTGGGTCAAGTTAGCGAGAATCTGGAGCTTCATAAGCCATATGTGGATGAAGTGAAGGTAAGCTGTCCGCATTGTCAAGGCGGTGTTATGGAACGGACATCGGAAGTTATCGACGTTTGGTTCGATAGCGGCTCCATGCCATTTGCCCAGCATCATTATCCGTTTGAAAATGAGGATACATTCGCTAGCCAGTTCCCGGCAGACATGATCTGTGAAGGGATTGACCAGACACGTGGCTGGTTCTACAGCTTGTTGGCCGTGTCAACCTTGTTCACCGGTAAGGCGCCGTACAAATCGGTTATCGCTACAGGTCTTGTTCTCGATGAGAACGGCTTGAAGATGTCGAAATCGAAGGGGAATGTTATTAACCCTTGGGAGATCATTAATGAGCTGGGGACAGATGCCTTCCGCTGGTCGCTGCTGTCTGATAGCGCACCATGGAATAATAAGCGTTTCTCCAAAGGGATTGTAGCTGAATCCAAATCTAAAGTGGTGGATACGCTCGTTAACACGCATGCGTTCCTGACCCTTTATGCTGGTATTGATGGATACAAGCCAGAAGAACACCCTTACCGTCCTTCCAGCAACAAGTTGGATCGCTGGATCCTGTCCAGACTGAACAGCTTGATTCGTCTCGTTGATAAAGGTGTTGCCGTTAACGATTTTGTGAATACGTCAAAAGCGATTGAAAATTTCATCGATGAGCTTAGTAACTGGTACATCCGCCGCTCACGCGATCGTTTCTGGGGCAGCGGACTCGGGGAAGACAAACTGTCGGCTTATCAGACTTTGACTCATGTGTTGTTGACCTTGTCTAAGCTGATGGCTCCGTTCACACCGATGCTGGCCGAGGACATCTTTACGAATCTGGGTGGTGGAGAGAGTGTACATCTTGCCGATTATCCGGTTTGTGACGAAGCGATGATCGACGAGGCGCTGGAGCAGGATATGGAGACAGCGCGGCAGATCGTCGAGTTGGCTCGTAACGTCCGTAATGAGACGGGCATCAAGACGCGTCAGCCGCTCTCCAGCTTGATTGTCTCTATGAATCGTGACTTCGCGCTTGAAGAGTACGAAGAGATCATCAAAGATGAGATCAATGTGAAGCAGATTGAAGTAGAGCATAGCGATAGTGGATTTGTTGACTTTACGCTTAAGATGAATCTCCGCGTTGCCGGCAAGAAATATGGCAAGAACATTGGCTTCCTGCAGAATCATCTCAAGAACCTGGCTGCTGATCAGACGCGTCAGATCGTTACGGATGGTTATATGAATATTACTTCACCTGAAGGTGAGGAGCTTCATATTACTTCTGAGGAATTGCTAGTTGAGAAACAAGCTAAATCAGGCTTTGCCTCTGCGTCAGGCTATGGCTTAACCGTGGCGCTCAATACCGACATTACATCAGAGCTCGAGCAAGAGGGATGGGTACGTGAGGTTGTGCGTGCTGTACAGGATACACGGAAGAAGCTTGACCTGCCGATTGAGAAGAGAGTTCATCTGACGCTGGATGTGGATGATGAGCTGAAGGCAGCGATCGTCGCTTTTGAACATGTGCTTCGTGAAAATGTATTGATCACCGATGTGTCGTTCGGCAAGCCGGCTGGTTCGGAGACGATTGAACTTGGCACGAAGACCATTGGAATTCACATCGAAGCCTAAACATCAAAAGTGAAACATACTTCCTGTTCCAATAAAGGTTCAAAAGTCCGGTTTTCAGCACCGAGAAGGTTGAATGAAGCTAGGGGGTGAAGAGCGGAGCGTACGTAGTTGGTACGAGAGCACTTGAGATGTTTCCGGAGGAAACATAACTTCGTAAGCATATGCTTAGGCCCCGGCTGAATTCAAGATTCGAAGTCGAGATTCCTTCTTGGTTCACTTCGTGATCAAAAGCGGAATTTTGAACTTCCACTTAGGCTATAATAACAAATAACCCAAAGAACGAGCTTGGGGTGCTCAAGGCAATACCCAGGCTCGTTTCTACGTGTAACGGAGGTGCCCGGAATGATTCGGCGTAAAAGAAAGCCAAATGTCAGCCCGGAGAAAACAACAGAAGTTGAAGACCCGGCTCAGTTAAATACGATGCCGGAGACACCCGAGGAACAGATGAACGAGATGTATCGTTTGACCTTAAAATGGACACAGCAGTTGGAAAGATCACGGATTGCTCAATATACCGAGCTGCTGAATCGACCATGGCGGCTGATTTGGCTGAATATACTGTCAGGAACGGCACGTGGTGTTGGAATCGCGATAGGGTTTACTTTTTTTGCGGCGACGATTATTTATGTTTTGCAGGTGTTAGGTGCATTGAATTTACCGATTATCGGAGATTATATCGCCGATATTGTCCGGATTGTTCAACGCCAGCTTGAGCTTAATACGTATTAGGACCGCCTTCTAATTCATCATCATCCACATAATCGCCTGCTTCCATCGATTGTTTCCAGCGCTTGCTACGATAGAAGCAGACATTTTCGCCATAAATATCGGTGGCGATGAAGCTCTCCAGCGGTTCAACAAATCCGTCCAGCTCCGTCGAGGCTTCAATCTCCATATCGTTATAATCCGATATATCCGTACCTTCTGCCATAGCAGGGGTATTAGAGCTTCCGAAGCTCTCAACAATCTGCCAAGCGTCTTCGCCGTCAAATCCGTTATATTCGTGCTCATCCAGACTGCTTCTACCGAACGGAGGATATAGGAACTGTTCTTCAACAGGACGAGCTACTGAATGGAAGGTTTGCGGGCTGTGCTCTTTACAATAAGCGGTCTCAGGAATAGCCCTTAGGCGTTCGAAGCTGATCGGCTTGCCGCAAGTGGAGCAGAGTCCATAAGTTCCATCGTCCATTTTTTGCAAAGCAGCCTCAATACGGGTTAATTGCAGCTCATTATGTTCGATAAGAGCTAGATCCTTACCGCGTTCGTATACCTCTGTACCGAGATCACCCGGGTGATTGTCCACGGTTGAGAGTTCATTCGTAGTATCACGGAGAGAATCCTCAAGTCCATAGTGGTTATTATCACTCAACCGATTCTTGATTTCATGCAGAGATTCGTTCAATTTGGTTCTTAGCTCAATGAGTTGCTGCTTGGATAAATGAGACATAGTGCTAACTCCTTTCTCGAGGCAAGGTCATTAGAGAATTCGTCATAACGATATTTTGCGCAAAACCGCAGTGTTTTACCTGAGGAAAATCCTTTCGCACATGGACGGTTTTCCTCTTGCTATGCTACAATAGACAGGTCTTGCATGTGGTGAATCCTGCCGGTAATTCAGCAGGGAAAAGAAAAAATGAGGTGAATTCCCGCGTGATTTATTTTTTGATCGCATTGGTTGCGTTTCTAATTGATCAAGGAACGAAGTATTTAATCGCTACTCAATTAATAATCGGTGAGCAGATTCCGGTAATCGGCAACTTCTTCCTCATTACGTCGAGCCGTAATCGTGGCGCAGCATTTGGCATTCTCCAGGAGCAGCGCTGGTTCTTTATCGTGATTACTGTAGTTGTGGTTGTGGGTATCATCTGGTATTTGCAGAAAATCAGACGTACAAGCAAGAAAATGTTGTCTATCGCACTCTCGCTGGTTCTTGGCGGCGCAGTCGGGAATTTCCTGGACCGTGCGGTTAGTGGCGAGGTTGTCGATTTTTTGCAGTTAAATTTTGGTTCGTATACATTTCCGATCTTTAATATTGCGGATTCATGCATAGTGATCGGTGTTATTCTCATTGTGCTTGATTCCTTGCTTGACATCCGCAGAGAGAAGCATGCATCAAGTACAGGTCAGGAGCAAGAGGAACAGCTATGAATTTGGAAAAGCAAGAATGGACCGATTCTGAGCTTCAGTCGTATACTTGGGAAGCGACTGAGAAGAACAGGATCGATAAGTTTGTCAAAGAGCAGCTTGGAGAAGAGTATTCACGCAGTACGATCCAGTTATGGATTGAGGATGGGCATATCCTTGTGAATGGCGAATCTGTAAAAGCGAATTATAAAGTAAATACGGGAGATCAGGTGACGCTGACTATTCCTGAGGCGGAATCCGCAGAGATCATTCCTGAGGATATACCGCTCGATGTGTACTATGAAGACGCGGATGTTATCGTGGTAAATAAGCCGCGGGGTATGGTTGTGCATCCAGCTCCAGGTCATTCTTCAGGGACGCTGGTTAATGCCTTGATGTTCCATTGCAAGGACTTATCGGGTATCAATGGCGAGATTCGTCCGGGGATTGTCCATCGGATTGATAAGGACACTTCCGGTCTGTTAATGGCAGCTAAGAATGATAAAGCACACGCTTCATTAGCCGCTCAGTTGAAGGAGCATTCTGTTACGCGCAAATATTATGCTTTGGTCCATGGCAACCTGAGTCATGATCAAGGCACGATTGATGCCCCGATTGGACGTGATCCTCATGATCGCAAGATGTACACGGTGATTGAGAAGAACAGCAAGCAGGCAGTAACGCATTTTCATGTGGTGGAACGATTTGGTGACTACACGCTGGTTGAGCTTAAGCTGGAGACCGGGCGGACGCATCAAATTCGGGTTCATATGAAATTCATCGGCCATCCTATGGTAGGTGATCCTATGTACGGGCGCAGCAAAGGAATCAAGATGGATGGACAAGCTCTTCACGCCGCCGTTCTTGGATTCATTCATCCTTCCAGCGGACAATATATCGAGTTTACAGCTCCGATTCCTGATGATATGGAAATGTTGCTGCAATCGCTCCGTAGCCGCTGAGTTCACAGTAGAATTTTATGAATAATGAAACAGTATCTTCAATTATGGGTCATTAGATCCTAGGCTGAAGGTGCTGTTTTTTTGTCTCCTCTATAAGTCATGTCACTGTGCTATGATTGGATAAATGTGGAGGTAGGCTCTACCGAGAAGGATGGACACAAGATAATGGGGACGAATTCCATAGAAGTCCGTATCCCAGGTATTGATTAGACGGTTCTATTAAGCCAAAAAGTACAAACGATCCGGTGATTAATCCATTCTCTTGAGTCGCGTTTTACAGCATATTTAATAGTGCTAGGTCAATGCATTCTGTTATGCGATGCGGTGCAGCAGTTAATAAATATGGACTGGAACGGATGTTCATAAGGAGATGGAGAAGCGATGAGTATAGAGATGTATCAAGAGACTTATATCCAACAGCAGTTCGCAGAGCGTATCGGTGGGGCGAACTATGGTAAAGATACAGCTATTTATAAATTTGAGAAAATAAAGCGGGCAAAGGCTGCAGCGAAGAAAGAACGGCCTGAGCTGGAGTTAATCGATATGGGCGTAGGCGAGCCGGATGATATGGCTGATAGCGCTATTGTAGCTAAGCTGGTGGAAGAAGCAGGCAAGCCGGAGAATCGGGGATATGCTGACAATGGCATCGCAGATTTTAAAACCGCTGCCGCCCGTTATTTGCAGGAAGTATTTCAGGTTGAAGGAATAGACCCAACGACTGAGATTGTCCATTCCATCGGCTCCAAGCCAGCATTGGCCATGCTGCCGACCTGCTTCATTAATCCTGGTGATATTACGATTATGACGGTACCAGGTTATCCGGTTCTTGGAACTCATACGCAATATTTGGGCGGAAGCGTGTATACCGTACCTCTAACAGAGGAAAATCATTTTCTGCCTGATCTGGATGCGATCCCGGAGGATATCGCCTTAAAGGCCAAGCTGCTCTACTTGAATTATCCTAACAATCCAACCGGAGCATGTGCTTCTGTGGAATTCTTCACTGAGGTCATCGCTTGGGCTCATAAATATAATGTAGTTGTCATTCACGATGCGCCTTATGCAGCATTAACTTATGATGGTATACGACCGCTCAGTTTCTTATCTGTGCCTGGAGCGAAGGATGTAGGTATTGAACTGCATTCACTCTCGAAATCGTATAATATGACCGGCTGGCGAATCGGTTTTGTGGCGGGTAATCCATTAATCGTCAAAGCATTCAGCGACGTAAAGGATAACAACGATTCAGGGCAATTTATCGCTATTCAGAAGGCTGCTGCCTACGGTTTGGCCCACCCGGAGATTACGGAAGCCATCGCCGCCAAATATTCAAGACGCCATAATCTTTTGGTAGCTGCGCTTAATGAGCTAGGATTCAGAGCCGAGAAGCCGAAAGGTTCCTTCTTCCTTTATGTTGCGATTCCGAAGGGCGTTGAGGGCGGTCCGAGATTTGAATCGGCGGAGGACTTCTCTCAGTATTTGATTCGGGAGAAGTTAATCTCCACGGTGCCATGGGATGATGCAGGACATTATGTCCGATTCTCGGTCACTTTTGAAGCTCACGGGTTTGAGAAGGAGCAGTCTGTCATTGCTGAGATCAAACGACGTTTGAGTGAAGTGAAGTTTCAATTTTGAGAAATATATAGGAGAAATAATATGTACGATAAGCGCCATTCCTTCATTTTGGGGGAGTGGCGCTTTATTTATTGATATAGAGAGGAAAAATCATATTGAATAAATATTAAATATAATGTATATTTATAACCAGTAAATCACATCTCACTCCAGCAGGGATAGGGCTGAAAATTTCTCGGCCGAAAACCTTGTTTTTCAAGGCAGGTTATCTTGACACAGAAGTCGCAATCTGTCATAATTCCTATGAACGAAATAGCACCTTTAATTCAGTCCCGTGAGACTGGCAAGGTAACGTGAAGGGAATAACTGGGCACACTAGTATCTAGTGATTATGTCCGGGATCCTTATGACAGTCATGGTTATTTACTGTGGCCAAGAGACTCCTTGCCTGATCCAGGCAAGGAGTTTTTTTATGCGCCTTTCACGGAACCGGATTAATTTAATCCCGAGGAGGCATTTGAGATGGAAGTAGAAAGCCATGTCATTATGGATGAAACAGCGATCAGACGGGCGCTGACGAGAATCGCCCATGAGATTATCGAACGTAACAAAGGAATTGAGAATTGTGTATTAGCTGGAATCAAGACCCGTGGGGTATTCCTGGCTAAGCGGTTGGCTGAGCGGTTGGAGAATATCGAAGGTGTCTCCATCCCTTGGGTTGAGCTGGATGTGACCTCTTACCGGGATGATCGTTCCAACGAAGAGAGAGGAACAGAGAAAGCTAATTTCCCAGTTTCCATTCACGGGAAGGTTGTCATCCTGATTGATGATGTTCTGTACACGGGTCGTACGATACGGGCGGCGATGGACGCAATTATGGATTGCGGACGACCAGAAGCCATTCAGTTAGCAGTTCTAGCTGACCGTGGGCATCGTGAACTCCCCATTCGTCCGGATTATATCGGTAAGAACGTACCGACCTCGAGAGCCGAAGAGATTGAGGTGCTCTTGCAGGAGAACGACGGAAGCGACGAAGTCAGAATTTCGCAGCAACGGGGAGGACACTAAAATGATAACGACCGTATCGGCTTTGAAGGAACGCAGCTTACTCGGATTAAAAGATTTGAGCGCAGCTGAGATTAATTCGATCCTGGAACGGGCAGCGTTCTGGGACAGTCAGACAGATAAAGTAGTTCCAGTACTAAAGGATAAATTCGTGGCTAATATGTTTTTTGAAAGTAGCACACGCACTCGCTTCTCTTTTGAAATGGCGCAGAAAAGGCTGGGCGCGGAGGTTCTTAACTTCTCAGCGACCGCTTCCAGCATAGAGAAGGGAGAATCCATCTACGATACGGTCCGTACGATAGAATCCATGGGAGTCGATGCAGAAGTCATCCGGCTTGCGCCTTCGGGCGTACTGGAGGGACTTGCGGAACGACTCTCCATCCCGCTGATCAATGCAGGTGACGGTAGAAATGAGCATCCTACACAGGCGCTGCTTGATCTATATACAATGAAGCAGCATTTTGGAGACTTGAGAGGCCTTAAGGTATCGATCATCGGCGATATTGAGCATAGCCGGGTAGCGCGCTCCAATCTATGGGCATTGCAGAAATTTGGAGCAGATGTGAAGTTCTGTGCACCCGAAAATATGCGAGCACCAGAGCTGGCGGAGTATGCTCCTTATGTTCCGATGGAAGAGGCGGTCTGCGCCGATGTTATCATGATGCTGCGTGTGCAGCTGGAGCGGCATACGGAAGGATTGTTCAAATCCAAGGATGATTATCGCATACAGTACGGTTTAACCGAGGAAAGAGCAGGCAAACTTGCTCCCCACACGATCATCATGCACCCTGCACCGATGAACCGCAACGTGGAGATTGATGACGCGGTGGTAGAGCATGCGCAGTCGAGAATTTTCAAACAAATGGCAAACGGTGTACCCATTCGGATGGCCGTCATGGAACGGGCGATGCAGTAGGTCGCAGATCGCAACCGAGCAGTAACAATTTTCTACCAAGTTAAACTAGAGAAATATTTAACGATTATAAGGACGGTGTATCTTCCATGCAACTCATTATTCGTAATGCAAATGTATTGAACGAGAACGGACAGCTTGAACTAAAAACAATCTATGTGCAGAACGGTTTAATAGATAAAGTGGAGGATGTCGCAGGAGCGGATATGAGTATCGAAGCTGAAATCAAAGTTATTGATGCTAATGGCAAGCTGGTGACACCAGGGCTCATCGATATGCATGTCCACCTTCGCGAACCGGGCTTTGAACATAAAGAGACCATCGAGACAGGTTCTCGATCAGCAGCGAAGGGGGGATTCACGACAATCGCTTGTATGCCGAATACGAGGCCAGTAACCGACAATGCGGAAATCGTGAAGCTTGTTCAAGAGAAGGCCAAGCAAGCTGGGCTGGTGAATGTGCTGCCTTACGCAGCAATCACCAAGGGTGAGCTAGGCCGGGAACTGACTGACTTCGCAGCGCTGAAGGAAGCTGGTGCGATCGGATTTACGGACGACGGAGTAGGCGTACAGAACGCTCAAATGATGAAGGACGCGATGAGAAAGGCCGCTTCCATGGGAATGCCGGTAATCGCACATTGTGAGGACGACTCTCTGGTAGAAGGGGCGCCGGTTGCCGAAGGCGAATTTGCCAGAAAGCATGGATTCAAGGGAATCCCGAATGAGTCGGAAGCGATTCATGTTGGCCGCGATATTCTGCTAGCCGAAGCAACAGGAGTTCACTATCATGTATGCCATGTCAGCACCGAGCAGTCGATCCGCCTTATTCGCCAAGCGAAGGAGATCGGCATCAACGTGACCACGGAAATCTGTCCACACCACCTGATCCTGTCCGAAGAAGACATTCCCGGACTAGATGCTAACTGGAAGATGAATCCGCCGTTAAGATCCAAGCGAGATGTTGAGGCATGTATCGCTGCACTTGAGGATGGCACGATTGACATCATTGTCACGGACCATGCTCCGCATAGCGAAGAGGAGAAGGCCAAGGGCATGCTCCAAGCACCTTTTGGCATCGTCGGATTCGAGACAGCCTTCCCGCTGCTCTATACGAAGTTCGTCGCAACAGGCCGCTGGAGCCTTGAGATGCTTGTCAAACGGATGACAGCTGATCCGGCCCGGGTGTTCGGACTGTCTGCCGGGAAGCTTGCGCCTGGGGCTCCTGCCGATCTAACCATCATTGATCTCGAGCAAGAACGCAGCGTTGACCCAGAGACGTTCGCCTCGAAGGGCCGCAACACGCCGTTTACTGGTTGGAAGCTGAAGGGCTGGCCGACAGATACGATTGTAGGCGGGAAGCTGGTATGGAGCGAGACGTTGTAGAACTATCGGGCAAGTCGCCCTAGAGATGAAGAATGATCTAGAGAATATAGAAGTGTATAAAAAGGAGTGCAAAGAGGATGCAGGCTAGATTGTTATTGGAGGACGGCACGCTGTTCACAGGCAAATCGTTCGGAGCGGAAGTAGAAAAAACCGGCGAGGTCGTTTTTAATACAGGGATTACGGGGTATCAGGAGGTGCTGTCTGATCCTTCTTATTGCGGTCAGATCGTCACGATGACGCATCCGCTGATCGGCAACTACGGGATTTCCCGCGATGATTTCGAATCAATTGCGCCTTCGATTCACGGCTTCATCGTACGCCGGTATGAGCCAAGACCAAGCAACTGGAGAGCGGAATGCAGTCTGGGCGATTTACTTAAGGAGTATGGCATTCCTGGCATTACAGATATTGATACACGGATGTTGACTCGGATTATTCGTCATCATGGCACAATGAAGGGGATCCTAACGACTTCCTCGAAGTCGGTCGAAGAACTGCAAGAGATGGTAGCGGCAGCCAGTATCGATGAGCTGCGCAATCAAGTAGCTCGGACCTCGACACAGCATACCTACAGTAGTCCAGGTACCAAGGAGCGGATCGTACTCGTGGACTTCGGCGCCAAGAGCGGTATACTTCGCGAGCTAAACCAGCGGGATTGCGATGTAGTCATTGTGCCGCATAATACGACGGCTGAAGAAATTCGACGCCTTAATCCGGACGGAATTCAACTGTCCAACGGCCCTGGTGACCCCAAAGATGTACCTTACGCAGCGAAGATGATCTCTGAGCTTCTCGGCGAATATCCGATCTTCGGAATTTGTCTGGGACATCAGCTGTTGTCGCTCGCTTGTGGTGCCGATACTGAAAAGCTGAAATTCGGCCACCGCGGTGGCAACCATCCGGTTAAGGATTTGGCAACAGGCCGCTGCTATATAACTTCGCAGAATCACGGCTATACGGTTAATGAAGCCTCTATTGAAGGCACAGATCTGGAAGTAACCCATATCAACAATAATGATAAGACGGTCGAAGGCGTTAGACATAAGAAGTACCCTGCCTTCTCAGTGCAATACCATCCAGAGGCATCTCCAGGGCCACATGACAACAGCTATCTGTTTGACCGCTTCATTGAAATGATTCGTGAGTATAAAAGACAGCATCCGAGAAAATCGCGTCAAATTGAGCTGATGGCTAGAGCGAAAGGGGAATAATAACTATGCCGATAAATAGAGAAATGAAGAAGATTCTTGTGATCGGGTCCGGTCCGATCGTCATCGGGCAGGCCGCTGAGTTCGATTATGCCGGAACCCAGGCTTGCCAAGCGTTGAGAGAAGAAGGCGTAGAAGTTGTCCTGATTAATAGCAACCCGGCCACAATCATGACGGATACAAATATGGCTGATAAAGTATATATTGAGCCGATTACGCTAGATTTTGTAACACAGATCATTCGCCAGGAGCGCCCTGATGGACTATTGCCAACCCTTGGCGGGCAAACTGGCCTGAACATGGCGGTGGAACTTGCCCGCGCCGGTGTGCTGGAGCGCGAGAATGTGAAGCTGCTGGGAACGCAGCTAACTTCAATTGAGAAAGCGGAAGACCGCGATTTGTTCCGCGAATTGATGCGAGAGCTGGAGCAGCCTGTACCAGAGAGCACCATTATTACGACGTTGGAAGAAGCGCTTCGCTTCGCGGAAGAAATCGGTTATCCACTGATCGTCCGTCCGGCTTATACGCTTGGCGGTACTGGCGGCGGAATCTGTATGAACGAAGAGGAACTGCGAGAGATCGTCGCTTCCGGTATCCGGTATAGCCCGATCGGTCAATGCCTTATTGAGAAATCAATCGCTGGTATGAAGGAGATCGAATACGAAGTCATGCGCGACGCGAATGACAACTGTATCGTAGTCTGCAATATGGAGAACTTCGACCCGGTCGGTGTTCACACCGGCGATAGCATCGTTGTAGCGCCAAGCCAGACGCTGTCCGATCGTGAGTATCAAATGCTTCGCACGGCTTCGCTGAAGATTATCCGCGCGCTGGAGATTGAAGGCGGCTGTAACGTACAGTTCGCACTTGATCCTCAGAGCTATCAATACTACGTCATTGAAGTAAATCCACGGGTCAGCCGTTCTTCGGCACTGGCCTCGAAAGCGACCGGTTATCCGATTGCCAAGATGGCGGCCAAGATCGCTCTCGGATATACGCTTGATGAAATTGTAAATCCAGTGACAGGTCAGACTTATGCCTGCTTCGAGCCAACGCTGGACTATATCGTAAGTAAAATCCCGCGCTGGCCGTTTGATAAATTTGTGCATGCCAACCGTAAGCTTGGTACGCAGATGAAAGCGACTGGAGAAGTGATGGCTATCGGTCGGACGTTCGAGGAATCGATCCATAAAGCAGTACGCTCTCTAGAGATTGGAACTCATCGTTTGCATCTGAAAGGAACGGAAGAGCTCGATACTGATACATTGAACAAGCGCCTGATCAAGGCGGACGACGAGCGGTTGTTCTTAATCGCTGAAGCCTTCCGCCGCGGCTATGAGCTGCAGGAGATTCAAGATCTGACAAGCATCGACTGGTGGTTCCTTGATAAGATCGAGAGATTGGTACAGTTCGAGAGCCGGATCTCCGGAGAGACTGAATTAAGCAAAGCTACCCTATATGAAGCGAAAAGACTGGGTTTCACCGACCGCGCTATTGCTGAGCTGCGCTCAGCCGGACATCCTGGAAGCTCACTTGTGACAGAAGCCAGTGTAACGGCTTTCCGCAAAGAGCAGGGCATCCGTCCAGTATACAAGATGGTCGATACCTGTGCAGCAGAGTTCGAAGCGACGACTCCATACTATTACTCAACCTATGAGACGGAGAACGAAGTCCTCCATACCGATAAAGAGAAAATCATCGTTCTCGGTTCGGGTCCGATTCGGATCGGTCAAGGGATCGAGTTCGACTACTCTACGGTTCACGCCGTATGGGCCATCCAGAATGCCGGCTACGAGGCCGTCATTATCAACAATAACCCGGAGACGGTATCGACAGACTTCAATACATCCGATCGCTTGTACTTCGAGCCGCTCTTCTTCGAGGATGTTATGCATGTCATCGAGCAAGAGAAGCCGCTGGGAGTTATCGTCCAATTCGGTGGACAGACAGCGATCAATCTGGCAGCTCCGTTAGAAGCGGCTGGAGTACGGATCATCGGTACTTCCTTAGAAAGCATCGATGAGGCGGAGGACCGCAAGCGGTTCGAAGCTCTCTTATCCAAACTGAATATCGCTCAGCCTAAGGGCAGCACAGTAACTTCTGTAGATGAAGCGGTTGGAACCGCCCGCTCTCTCGGTTATCCGGTTCTAGTGCGTCCATCCTATGTATTGGGCGGACGGGCGATGGAGATCGTATACTCTGACGAGGATTTACTTCGTTATATGGAGGAAGCTGTGAAGATCAATCCACAGCATCCGGTACTGATTGACCGCTACATGCTCGGCAAAGAGGTCGAGGTCGATGCCATCTGCGATGGTGAGACCGTATTGATCCCAGGTATAATGGAGCATATCGAACGGGCCGGTGTTCATTCCGGCGACTCGATCGCGGTATATCCGCCGCAGCATCTATCTGCGGAGCTGAAGGAGAAGATCGTTGACATCACGATCAGGATCGCCAAAGAATTGAAGACGATCGGTCTGGTTAATATCCAGTTCGTTATCTATCAGAACGAGGTGTATGTGATCGAGGTTAACCCGCGCTCCTCCCGTACAGTACCGTTCCTGAGCAAAGTAACGAATATACCTATGGCGAATGTAGCGACGAAATGCATTCTTGGTCAGAAGCTGAAGGACCTTGGTTATGAAGAAGGCATGTGGCCGGAGAGCGATCAAGTATCTGTGAAGGTGCCGGTATTCTCCTTCGCGAAGTTGCGCCGTGTGGAGCCGACGCTTGGGCCGGAAATGAAGTCCACCGGTGAAGTGATGGGCCGTGATCCACGCTATGCCAAAGCTCTATACAAAGGCTTACTGGGAGCAGGAATGAAAATACCAGTGAGCGGGGCGATCATTGCTACGGTATCTGACAAAGACAAGGAAGAAGCGGTGGAATTGCTGCGCGGCTTCTATAATCTGGGCTATAAGATTATCGCAACCTCGGGCACCGCTTCGGCGCTTGAAGAGGCGGGCATCCGAGTAACTACAGTGAATAAGCTGAAGGACGGAGAGCCGAACATTCTCGATCTGATCCGCAACGGTCAAGCACATTTCGTCATCAATACACTGACGAAAGGCAAAGAGCCAGAGCGCGACGGCTTCCGGATTCGCCGTGAAGCGGTGGAGAACGGCGTAGTCTGCATGACTTCGCTGGATACAGTCCGCGCACTGCTGGAAATGCTAGATACGCTCAACTTCTCTTCACAGGCTATGCCTCGGACTAAATAAAATTAGATCATAAACAGATTGATATTCAATGCGGCTCCGGGGGATTAAGCTTCGGGGCCGTGAGTATGACAGGAGGAAGGCAAGAAGCATGAATATATTCGAACAAGCCGCAGGAAGATTAATGGTTGCTCTGGATTGCCCCACGGTGGAGCAGGCTAGACAGCTCATCGACACACTGGAGGGGATCCCTTGCTATATGAAAGTAGGGATGCAGCTCTATTACAGCGAGGGTCCGGACTTTGTCCGTGAATTGAAGGATCGCGGATACTCCGTCTTCCTGGATTTGAAAATGCATGATATCCCTAATACAGTCAAGAATGGTGCATTTAGCATCACTTCGCTCGGCGTAGATATGTTCAATGTTCATGCCGCTGGAGGATTGAAGATGATGAAGGCTGCCAGGGAAGGCGTGCTGGAAGCGATGGCCGCTTCTCCAGCATTGAAGCAGCCGATTCTGATCGGAGTAACACAGCTCACGAGCACGGATCAGACGATGTTGAATGAGGAGCTTAGGATTCCGGGAACGGTTGAGCAATCCGTAGTCTCTTATGCCTTGCTTACGAAGGAAGCAGGATTAGATGGAGTCGTTGCCTCGCCGCTGGAGGTGCAGGCCATTAAGAGTGCGTGTGGTACGGACTTCAAGACGGTAACACCAGGAATTCGTCCAGCCGGAAGCGCCGCAGGCGACCAGTCGCGGACATTGACTCCACTGGAGGCGATGCAGCAGGGAACGGACTACATCGTTGTAGGCCGACCAATTATCTCTGCTCCAAGCCCAAGAGAAGCTGCACTACAAATTATTGAGGAGATGAAACAAGCATGGTAAACACAAATTCTATGGCTAATCAGATTGCAGATCGTCTGCTTGATATCGAGGCAGTTGCACTTCGTCCGCGTGAGCCTTTCACTTGGACCTCAGGCATCAAATCTCCTATCTACTGCGATAATCGCTTAACGATGTCTTATCCGGAAATCCGTGATCTGATCGCTGAATCCTTTGCAACTGTGATTCGTGAGTCTTATCCGGAAGCCGAAGTCATAGCTGGGACCGCAACGGCAGGAATTCCACATGCCGCATTCGTATCGCAGAAGCTTGGCTTGCCAATGGCTTACATTCGAGACAAGGCTAAGGGCCACGGCAAGGAGAATCAAATCGAAGGTTTGATCAAGCCGGGTCAGAAAGTCATTGTAATCGAGGATCTGATCTCTACGGGCGGCAGCTCGATTAAGGCAGCAGAAGCAGTTCGAGCGGCTGGTGCGGAGCCCCTAGTAGTGCTGGCCATATTCAGCTATCAGTTGGACAAGGCGGTCAATGCCTTTGCAGAAGCAGGAGTACCGTTACAGACACTGTCCAATTATTCCGCTCTGATCGAAGTTGCGGTAGAACGTGGAGTCATCAAGGCAGAGGACCTCGATCTCTTGAGATCCTGGAGACAAGACCCGTCTTCCTTCGGCAAATAATCTGTTAAGAAGAAGTTATAGAGTCATATCCCAATTCCCATCCGAAGTGGTTGCTTTCCTAACACATTTGGATGGGGCGGGATATGGCTCTTTTCATTAGAGAACTCGCCTGAATTATGGTATCTTTATCAGAGAGAGAGGTGGAGTTGACTTGAATAATCAGAGACGAGCGGTGTTTATAAGCTCAATCGTACTTAATGTGGTACTTGTTATTGTGGTTGCTTTTCTATCTTACCGATTAACTCAGCTTGATCAGGAACCTAAGCTTTATAGCTTTGATCTGGCTACGGATGACTTATATATTAAAAATATGGAGATGGTCGTATATCCGGATTCGATATATGTCGGGGAACAGTATCTGGAGCGAAATGGGGACGAGAAGAGCTTCGAAGGAATTAGCTATGGCTTGAATCTTGGTGGTCAAATGATAACGTCGGTCAGTCAGGCGGATGATCCTTTCACCTTACCTGATGCGGCAGGTGGACGGATTATCATGTCTACTAACAATGTATTCAAGCATTTTCATATCAGCGATGATGATACTATAGATGTTATAGTGAACTACAAAGTGGATGGCAAGACCAAAAATTATACCGGGCAAATTTCGCTAAGTGAAGTGAAAAGGCCTTATTCCTGGATCGGATCTGGAACGGTGGTCCAATTAACAGATCAAGGAACAGTAGTGACGTATGCGAATCAATCAATGGTGGCAGCTTCTGTTGCTAACGATGTCAATGAAGAAGCTACTAATAATGGATTGTCAATTACAGATGGCGTGGCGAAGTGGAGTGGGGGAGGGAGCGGATTAATTTCCGATTCAGCAAGCGACGAAGTCTTCCAGCAGACGATCCACGAAGCTGTATTCCCCTTGCTGCAGCCAAAGTTGCCTTTTGAAGCAACTCACTGCGCTGTAAGCAAAATTACTGCTCCATTTGACTTATATCAGATTGTGTATGCGAATGAACAGCAAGGAATACAGTTAGTGCTAGGGCAGTCCAATTCCAAGGTAACTTCTACACCGGAAGGGAAGAAAGGGCCTAAGCTTGATAATGGTGCCCGCACCTGGATCCAAGGAAATGACGGATTCAGCGCCATTTATTGGCGGCATAACGGATACACTTATAGCTTGCTATCCAATAAAGTGGATGGCGGGTAAGTTCTTCCCGTTGTACGATACTGATAAGCTGGTGGAGATCGCAAATAGCCTTCAATAAAATAAAACAGTGTGATTTAGCGGTCAATTCGCGGATCACACTGTTTTTTATTTGTACTATACTACGGTGGTTATTGCGCCATATATTTGGCCATATTGCGCAGACTTGGCCATACAGCTGGGAATTCCCCGCCGATATGCCAGTAGGCAAATCCAGCAATCCCCCGCTCCGAAGCCATTTTATATTTCTGAGAGAGTGAGCGAGTCTCCTCTAGCCACAGCTGATGGGCAATCCCATTGGCCTGATAAACAGCCTTATACTGTCCCAATTCCTCTTTCCAATTTAACCCTCCACCGAACTTCTGAATCCGTGTGTTCTGCTCGGTTAATGTGACATCCTCGGATGTAACCGTCCCGGTCTTGCTGCTGACGGTCCAATCCCGGTTGTATAGCGGCACTGCCAGAATGACTTTGGAAGCAGGGACCTCCTTCAATAGGGTGTCAAGCCCGTGCTCCAACCAAGGCAGGGAAGACACGGATCCAGGGTTTGGTGACCCCGACCAATGCTCGTCATAGCCCATCAGAACGATGTAATCGGCGCTGCTGCCCAGGCTGGCGTAATCAAAGGCTTCCGTCCAGTCCGAATTCCAATCTGGAGAGACGTTGACAGACAGCTTGGCACCAACCTTATGCAATTGTGTCGCCAGTTCATCAGTAAAAGCAGTCATTGCTTCCCGGTCCTGCGGAGCCACATTTTCAAAATCAAGATTAATCCCTTGCAAGCCGTACTTCACGACCGACGCCTTAAGCTGGGCAATGAAATTTGTTGCTTCCTGCTTCGAGCTCAGCATAGCATGCGTGTTCTCTTGCAAAGAGCGATTGCCAACCATAGCCCATATCTGTTTGTTGTTCTGTTTAGCCCAACTGATCAGAGAGGTATCGACATGACTCGCCATTGAACCGTCCTGGTTAAGGAAGAACCAGCGGGGTGACAGAACATTAACGTTGGATTTGCTAATCGAACGCTCATATTCTTCCGTAGTCTGACCATACTGCCAGCCAAGCTGGATGGAAGCGGGTGCTTTCGAATTGATTGTTTGCTGCCATTTTTCATTCTGGAGAACTCTGTACAGCAGCATGGCTGCTTCCTGTCGGGTCAGGGCTTGATTAGGGTGGAACGCGCCATCGCTTCCTTCCATTAGGCCAAGTCCTGCTGCAGTGGCGACATAGGGCCGCGCCCATTCGGCGATAGAGGAACGGTCATTGAACCCTGTAAGTCCATAGGCTCCAGTCTGTTCCTTCAAGGCGCGGATGAGCAGGGCTGCCGCTTCCTGTCTGGTGATCGATTGTGCCGGAGAGAATGTACCATTTCCGTTCCCGGTAACGAGACCAAGCTCACTAGCAGCCTGGATGGTTTCATAATACCAAGCTTGCTTCTTCACATCTGTATAGGTTGGAAAGGCTGGAGTAACCGGCTCCATATGTAGCAGGCGAACAAGTGTAGTGGCTAATTCAGCACGGGTCATTTCTTGTCGCGGTGAGAAGTGCTCAGCACTTGTGCCGTTCATTATGTTCTTCTCGTGTAGATAGAGAATGGCTTCCTTGGCATAGCTCTGGCCGATATCTTGGAACGGCAGCGCGTTGCCCTTGACAAACGTAATTGGTTCTACCATGAACAAACAAATGAGCAGGAGAAGAGTAAGTCTAGTAATCTTCATGTTGTGGGTCCTCTTTTCCGGTAGATAATAGAAGCATTAATAGAAACTTCTGCTATACTATCAGAAAAGAAGCGGTCTAACAGCATTTAAATTTTGGCAATAGAGGTAGTTAGTTTCTCTAACGATACGGCGTTTCGTAGGATGAAAAACAGACTATGAAATTCTTGCGTGAATATATCTCATTTTAGTAAAAAATCTTGTAACTTTTTGCCATGTGTTTTCGTTTATAATGCATAACGTATGGGATACGTGGGCCAAGCGGTGTAATGAGGCGTTATCCACTGACGTTAAACCACAAAAATAATCAATATAGGAGACCGATACAAGATGATGCGATGGCTTCGCAAACCAGTAAAATCCTCTGAACCCGGCGGGAAAGAAGTTGTAGACGCTGTGGCAGCGGACAATACGGAAGAGCAACCCGCTCCAGAGTCCTCGGCAGATGAACATGTTGTTCCTTCAGGCGAGGCTGCAACGGAACAAGCTGCGGCTATTGCAGCTGAATCTGAGCAGGAGCATACCTTGGAAGAACCTTCTTCTCCTGACCAAGAACAGGTGGAAGAGCCGAAGGGGTCGATTCTGACGGTTAAAGACGTTCACCGCTCCTTTCCTGTTGGAGGGGGTGAACTTCATGTGCTTAAAGGGATCAATATGGAGGTTCGCAGCGGTCAGCTCGTTATGCTTAAGGGAAGATCCGGTTCAGGCAAAACGACGCTGCTCAATATGTTAGGGGGGCTGGATCAGCCTTCTTCAGGCGAGATATTATTTCAGGATTATCCTTTGCATTCGTTAAGCGATAATCAGCGTACGAAGCTGCGCAGGGATCGAATTGGCTTTATATTTCAAGCTTATGCCCTGCTTCCGCTTCTATCTGCTTGGGAGAATGTCGAATTATCGCTGCGGATGGCAAATGTACCTTCCAGCGAGTGGAAATCACGTGTCACCCATTGCCTGGAATTAGTCGGACTCGGTAAACGGATGTTCCATAGACCGTTCGAGATGTCCGGCGGGGAACAACAGCGTGTGGCGATTGCTAAGGCGATAGCACACCGTCCGAAGCTGCTGCTGGCGGACGAACCAACGGCGAACCTGGATACACAAATGGGTGCTCAGGTCATGGCCGTATTCAAAAATATAATACATACAGAACAAGTGACAATATGTATGACAACACACGACCCAACAATTTTGGAGGTAGCAGACCATGTCTATGAAATGGTGGATGGAAGATTCATTAACTAGAAGAAAGGGGAAGGTAGTAAGATCGCTGGGGCTTTTGTCCATTTGTACCGCGCTTCTTCTATCTACGGGATGTTCATTGCTCCCTAATGAAGATGAGGAGGAAGTACTGCCGGTCATTACCCCGCCAACGATCTCGAAGAAACCGGAATACACGGTTCGTTCTGAACCTATTCAGCAGTCCGTAAACGCTGTCGGCAAAATTATGAGTCAGCGTGAAGAGCCGCTCTATTTTACTGAAGATGGGCTTCATATCAAGAATGTTCGGGTTAAGGCAGGGGATAAAGTCAAGAAGGGCGATGTCCTAATAGAACTTGAAGTGAAGGATTTGGAGAAGGATCTGCGCAAGAAGCGTCTTGATTTCCGCCAGCAGGAATTAACGATGAAGGAAACGCTGCGGAAGAAGGATGAAATGGATGAGATTGAATTCGAGAAGGCTTCCATCGTATTCGAAGAACAACGTCAGGAATTGGTTGATCTTGAACAGAAAATTGCTGACGGAACGTTGACGGCTCCTTTCTCAGGCACGATCGTCTCGATTAGCGCCCAAAAGGGAGGAACGATCAAAGCCTATGATTCGCTAGGTGTTATTTCGGATACTTCTTCCCTTGTTGTGGCTGCTTCTTTTGGCAAGGAGGAACTTCAAAAGCTAGCTATTGGCATGAAAGCCGAAGTTGATATTAACGGGATCGGCACCGTCAACGGAAAAATCAAGGCAATGCCGGCTCCTGTAGATTCGTCGAATAACGGGAACAACGGGAACGGAAACAATGGCAATAACGGCGCACCTGAAAAGGATTCAATCGACAAGTATCTGATCGTCGAACTGGACAAATGGCCAAAGGATCTGGAGAGAGGACGTCAGTTAAGTGTTAAAGTCGTAACTAACCGTAAGGAGAAGGCTACATTAATTCCTATATCTGCCCTGCGTACCATCGGCTCGCGTACTTATGTGCAGGTCGTTGAAGCGGATGGATCCAAGCGTGAAGTCGATGTAGAAGTAGGCATGCAGACATCTACGGATATTGAAATTCTTAAAGGCCTCACACCTGGACAGAAAGTAGTGGGTCGTTAATGGGAGTGCCGATGTTACGTTTGCTATTCCGTAAAATGTGGAACACGAAATGGTTAACGCTGAGCACCTTAATCGGTTTGATCGTTGCAGTCTCCTTTACGGTTAGCATACCGATGTATTCCGACGGAGCGCTTAAGCGCGTTGTTTCTAATACCCTGAAGGAACAAAGTGAAGGTCTTCCAGCCGGCTCCCTGATTATGAGCTATCAAGCAGTTGGAGGGGCGAAGACAGACCTGGCAGGACTTGAAGCTGTTAATCAGTATATTACTGAGGAAGTTCCGGGTGAAATTAATTTTCCGTTCAAGGCCTTTGTTAATGCCCGTTCACTAAGAAGTGCGGAGGTATATCCGCAGGATCCAACAAAGGTCGATGCGAGCCGCATGCGGACGATGTCAATCAATTCTATGAGCGGCTTGCAAGATCATATCTCGGTGTCAGGTGGGAATATTACCTCGGATAGCTATGACGGAAATGTTCTGGAAGCACTGATGCTGGAAGAAGCGATGTATCGGCAGGATCTTCATGTCGGCGATGTGATGGAATATCCCGTCTCTGGCGGAGCCGGTATCGTTCTGAAGATTAAGATTGTCGGTACATTCCAGCCGACGGATGAGACGGACCCTTACTGGTATCAAGGGTTCGAAGGAATGATGAACAGCTTCTTTGTAAATGAGAAAGTATTTAATGAGGCTCTTCTTAAGAAATTATCGATCCCGATTCATGGTTCTAGCTGGTATTATGCTTTTGATCTACGTGAGATCAAGACGAGTCAACTGTCGCCATTATCGAGCACGCTTGATCGATTGAATGTTGAGCTATATCAGAAGCTGAAGGATACGAAGGTGGACCTCTCTTTTGGTGATCTGTTAAATGATTTCCGGAAGCAGAGCCTGCAGATGCAGACCCTGCTCTTCACGCTTGCTGCCCCGATGATCGCCATGGTGTTCTACTATATTGTTATGAATGCTAAGCAGTCATTGGATAAACAGCAGAGTGATATTGCCGTGCTGCGCAGTCGGGGGGCTTCTACCAAGCAGATTATTTTCATTTATTTGCTGGAAGGGATTATGTTAGGTGTGGCTGCCATGATATTCGGCCCCTTGCTCGGCTGGTTTATGTCAAAGAGCATCGGTTCCGCTGACGGCTTCCTGACCTTTGTCAATCGTAAGTCCATCCCTGTTGGTTTCAATATGGATGCGCTTCTTCTAGGAGGATTGGCGGTTCTTATTGCGATTCTTGCTACAGTGCTTCCAGCGGTATCTTATGCCCGCGCCTCCATTGTCAATGCGAAGCGCAAGCAGGCTCGTAACGATCGCATGCCAACCTGGCAGCGTTGGTGTCTGGATATTGTGCTGATGGGGGTCGCCGGATACGGCTATTACCTGTTCTATGAGCGCCAAATGTTAACGTTCCAGACGGGGATGACAACGGATGAGCTGCAGGTGCAGCCTTTCTTGTTCTTCGTTCCGGCGCTGGCTATTTTCTCGATCGGTCTATTCTTTCTGCGGATTTTCCCGTGGATTCTTAAGCTGATCGGTTGGATCGGCAAGAAATGGCTGCCGGTTCCATATTATTTGAGTCTTACCCAGCTATCCCGTTCGGCTTCTTCCTATTATCCGCTGATGATTCTGCTGGTTCTAACATTAGGGCTGGGAGTATATAATGCTTCTGCCGCCCGTACGATTGATCTGAACTCGACTGAGCGTACGCTATATAAATATGGGGCGGACGTCATTATGCAGACCGTGTGGGAAGAGACCCCTGAAGCGCCAACTAAGCCTCCAACAGGTCAAGGACAGGGGGGCTCTGGTGGTGGAGGCAACCCTGGTGGAGGTAATCCAGGGGGAGGCAATCCTGGAGGCGGTGGCCCAGGGGGAGGACCTGGGAATGGTCAGGGCAATAAACCGACCAAGATGAATTATATCGAACCGCCATTTGAAGTATTTCGCAAGCTGGAAGGTGTAGAGCATGCAGCCCGGGTGCTGCAAACCAAGGGCAATCTTATCATCTCTGGACGTTCAGCAGGTCAAGGGAACATTATGGGGATTGATAACGTTGATTTTTATCAGGTAGCCTGGTTCCGTGATGACTTGTTCCCGGCGGCTCCGCATCAATATTTGAATTTACTGGGGATGAATGAGAGTGCTGCGCTTGTTCCGTCTAATCTGGCGGAGAAGTATCAACTTAAGACGGGCGACATTATTACGGTGTCTTTAGCGGAGCGATCGGTAGATTTCATTGTGTACGGGATTCTGCCGTACTGGCCTAGTATGTATCCAGACGAATCTCCGTTCCTTATTGCTAACCTGGATTATATTTATGATCAGGCTAAGATTCTTCCTTATGAGGTGTGGCTCAAGATGAAGCCGGATGCCAAGGTTGGACCGCTCGTCACGAAACTGGCTAGCGAGAATATCGATCTCTATTCGGTCAAGGATGTGCGCAGCGAGCTGGCGACGCAGAAGAAGCATCCTACTCGAGGCGGGGTATTCGGGATCTTGAGCATGGGCTTCCTGGTCTCGGTAATTGTATCCTTAATCGGTTATGTCATGTATTGGTTCTTCAACTTGTCAAGCCGAGTTGTACAATTTGGTATTTTGCGAGCTATGGGCTTATCGCGCAGACAGCTGACGCTCATGCTATTGGCGGAGCAGCTGCTAACTGCAGGTTTATCTATAGTACTCGGGATCGTCATCGGTAAAGTGGCCGGTAAGTTGTATCTGCCGTTCTTGCAGACTGCGGACAACGTAACTTCACAGGTTCCACCGTTCAGAATTATTTTCAATTCCTCGGATACGATGCAATTATATGTTGTCGTTCTAGTTATGCTGCTGCTCGGTGCCGGACTCCTGTTATGGCAGATTCGTCGCTTGCGTGTACATCAGGCAGTCAAGATGGGAGAGGAGCGGTAATATGAACGAAATGATCTATTGTGAAGGACTCGTTAAGATTTTTAAATCGGATGATATCGAAGTTGTCGCTCTGCAGGGCTTGAACCTGACGGTGAATCAGGGCGAGATGATGGCGATTATCGGGAATAGCGGCAGCGGCAAATCAACTCTGCTGAATATGCTGGGTGGTCTTGACCGCCCTTCCGCGGGTCAAGTGAATGTAGGCGGCTGGGATCTGCTGAAGATTCGTGACGATCAGCTTGTAGAATACAAGCGGAATACCGTTGGCTTCGTATGGCAGAACAACGGACGCAACTTGCTTCCTTATCTGTCTGCCTTGGAGAATGTAGAGATGCCGATGCTGTTAAGCGGTAAGCTGGATCGGGCCTATGCGAAGCAATTGCTTGAATGGGTCGGTCTGAAGGATCGTATGCACAGCAAGCTGCATCAGCTCTCAGGTGGGGAGCAGCAGCGCGTGGCCATCGCTATCTCGCTATCGAATCGTCCCAAGCTGCTATTGGCGGATGAGCCGACCGGCTCGGTGGATACGGCAACCTCTGACCAGATCATGAACATATTCCGCAATGTGAATCGTGAGCTTGGAATTACGGTCGTTATCGTTACGCATGATTTAACACTGGCCGGTAAAGTTGACCGGGTTGTTGCCATTCGCGACGGATTAACGAGTACCGAGTTTCTCAAGCGTAATCCAAATCTGGATCTGGCAACGATGGAGAACGGTGGTTTCCATCAAGGCGGGCTTCAAGAAGTGCACGAAGCATTTGTCGTTGTCGATCGGGTTGGGAGATTGCAGGTTCCCAAGGAGTATCTTGAAGCAGTCGGGATCCAGGGGCGAGCCAGCATGGAGTTTGATGGTGACAAGATTGTGATTACGGCGCCGAAATCATTAGAGGAGGAGAACGCATGAAGCTTAAGAACGGAAAAATGCGTAAAATGATGACAGTATCCCTTGCGGCCACAATGGCCCTGGGACTGCTTGCTGGATGCAGCGGGGCAAAGACTCCGGATAGCAACCAAGAGAAAGTACTCCGCATCGGCGTCCTGTATGGCGGTAATATGGATGACTCTTATTTCCGTCAACAGTACACAGATATTTATGAATTCGATAGAAAAAACGTGAAGATCGAAATTGTCCCTGCGATTAATCAGAGCGATTGGCGCTATAATGATGGAACAGAGCCTTATAAAGAGCCGGATTACTTGGACGGTATGAAGAAAATTATGACCGGCAGTAATCCCGTTGACGTCGTCGTTACAGACGTTAGAGTGCTGAAACAGCTAATCCAGGAAAATATGCTGAAGCAGCTTGATCCATTAGTCCAAGAGGACAAATTTGACACAAGCGATTTCGTTCCGGCGGTCATCGATGGCATTAAGGATTTAGGAGAGGGAAGCCTTTATGCGTTAACTCCTTCATTCTCTTCTTCCGCTTTGTTCTATAACAAGAAGCTGTTATCCGATGCTGGAGTTGAGCCTCCTACGGATAAAATGACTTGGGATGATGTGTTCAATCTGGCGAAGAGACTGGCGAAGGGCTCAGGCAAGGATCGCGTCTATGGATTCTCTTTCAATCGTTATTTAGGTAATGATCCATTCTGGGATATGCAATACACCTATTTGGCTCCACTGCAGCTAAGGATGTATGATGAGAAGGCTGAGACCATGACGGTGGATTCGCCGCAATGGATTAAAGCATGGGATACGATCAGTAATCTCGTTAAAGAAGAAGTAATACCGAATAACAATAATGTGAACTATGATGAGAAATGGACTCCAATATCCAATGATATGTTCTTATCTGGCAAAGTCGCGATGATGATCTCCGAGAGCTATTATGTTAATGAAATTGCTGATGCCAATACTAATGCAGCCAAGATCAAGGATTATACGCCAGTTGATTGGGATGTGGTTACGCTTCCGACACATCCAGAGAAGCCGGATATTGGCGGCAACATTTATCTTAACAATACGTTTGCTATTAACGCCAATGCACCTAATCCGGAATCGGCCTGGGATTATATTAAGTTCATTGCCGGCGAAGACTGGGCGAAGCTGAAATCGCGGAGCAATTCGTATGAGATGGTTGCCCGGAAGTCTTACATCCAACCACGGCAAGGCTTATCTTATAATATTGGGGCATTCTATAATATTAAACCGGTTCCGCCAACAAATCCGAAGGATGATAAGCTGAAGCAGGAGAAGACGGGATTATACTTCGTTGAAAATCTCGGCCGAACTTATTTCCAAGAGGTATTAGATAAGAAGAAGTCAGCAACAGAAGCCCTGAAGGATTGGTCGGAGAAGGGTAACAAGATGCTGCAGGAGATCAAGCTTAACCCTAAGACCGAATTCCAGGAAGATGGAACGCCTTATATTCCTGAAGATAATGTAGGCACGGCTGGCTGATTAAATAGCACAAAAGTCGCTGGAATTTTTTTCAGCGGCTTTTTTTTATGCAATTTTGGGCAATCTATATATATATCGATGAACCATTTTTCGCATGGAGGAGATCGCTAATGCATTGGGTATACTTCAATAAATTGTATCGCACGAAATTTCAAGCCGGATGCCTCGCGAAGAGATTAGAACAAGATGGCTGGATTTACGGCTTCGACCGCATGAACGAAATTGAAATCTTCCGCTCCAAGCGTGGAAAGTATGGTGTCAGATTCATTCCTTAGACTTAATTTTGAGACGACTTTCCGATTCATTTCTGTAACGATAAGCAATTATTTGCACAGTCCCTTAATGTAACACTTGACAAACCATGGCTTACTCATGTATATTATTACTTGTCGCTATTTATTGTCGCGGGGTGGAGCAGTCCGGTAGCTCGTCGGGCTCATAACCCGAAGGTCGTAGGTTCAAATCCTGCCCCCGCAATACTTATTTTAGTCATTTGTCGCAAGGGCCCTTAGCTCAGTTGGTTAGAGCGGTCGGCTCATAACCGATTGGTCGGGGGTTCGAGTCCCTCAGGGCCCATTATGCGAGAAACCCTTGCTATGCAAGGGTTTTTTGCTGTTTATAGGAGATAGAATCCTAGACTTTTAGATTTGGATAGCTTGTTGCTAAGGCCTTTGCTAGCGGCGGTAATTGCCTTATGTACCGGGTGGATATCTTGCAGTACAACCATCACATAAAATAGACTATTAATGAGGTTAAGGTGTCCAATCTTTTCACTGAAAATAGAATAGGATAGTGTGTACTCTATATAAAAGGAGGAAGCACGCATGAGTGAAGTATTTGGTGGGGGATTAGGGGGTTCAACGGGCGCTATATTGGTTCTTTTCATTCTGCTTGTTATCATTTCCATGGCTTTCATTTTTTAATTGATTGCTCTAAGGACTAACGTATATTGTTGTGGTATATTAATATGCGAACAAAGCCAGGCCTCCAAACGGAGACCTGGCTTGCTTACATGATTGGAATACAAGGCATTATTTGATGGAACAAGGGAACTACGTATTTGGTATAGCTATTATTGTAGAATTTGCTGAATAAAGATGTAATTAACGGCCGCGCTTTTTGCCTCTCAGTTCAGGTCCGCCGCAAAACACGTCTTTTACAGAATAGCAGACTTGATGGTTTGGCACGGGTACACAATGATGTCGTCTGATGATTTCAACTGGATGCACTACGTTTACAACTTGTGGATGGAAGTAATCTTGATATACTGCAGTTGGCGGATCAAATACGGTTTGTTCTGGACATTTGTTATGGCATTCTGACATTTTTCTTCAGCTCCTTTGTTTTAGGTTCACATCATTATACGCATGTAACTAGTGGATGACTGTATGTTTGTCTATCTATATCTACATCAATGAGTCCATAATATCAGCGGATAACGGGGGGAGTTCTTCATGAAGGTAATCACGATTAGGCAGCCATGGGCAACCCTAGTGGCTCTGGGGGAGAAGCAGTTTGAGACCCGCAGCTGGAGGACGGAATACAGGGGCGAACTGGCGATTCATGCAGGAAAAGCGATAGATAAGACAACTTGTCAAAAGGAGCCTTATCGTTCCGTTCTTCAAAGGCATGGGTATACCTCGGATCAATTGCCACTTGGGGCAGTGATCGCAGTGGGGAGACTGGAACAATGCTATTATGTTGGAACGGATCTAGGGACTGCGGCAATCCTAGGAGATGACGGTTATATAGTGGAGGGAGCGGAATATGCCTTCGGGGATTACAGTGAAGTACGCTATGCCTGGAAAATAGGCGGTATGAGATTCTTGGAGAGACCGTTGCCTGCAACAGGGAGACTTGGGCTGTGGAACCTTCCGGATGATCAGCTGTTGAAAATGAATGAAGTGCAGCATACCTGGTCGAAATAGTCATTCAACCAGATAATGCTCTAGGAACAAATTATTCCTCTTCATTCTTCTCGTAAGCAATTAGGGTGACTTCATGCCCGGTAATCTGGGTTAACTGATTTTCGGCCTCTTTAATAATCGTGATTGCAGTGGCTGTATCGTTGAGAGAGGCTATTTTGTAATGATCGTCAGAATTCTTCAACAAGGAACCCTCCAATGTATAATGTATAGAATTTTAAGCTTGAGCAGTTCTAAGTTTGCCCATGATAAAAGCTGTTTATGATAAAAACTTGATTATCTCAGGATTAACATGCTATAATAACAAACGCAGGATTTTTCTTGTACATAGAGAAGCTGCCCTATAAGACGCATCTTATATAGGATTAACCTATTTTGCGTCGACAGTAAGCCGGGATGGCGGAATCGGCAGACGCACAGGACTTAAAATCCTGGGGTGGGTGACCACCGTGCGGGTTCAAGTCCCGCTCTCGGCATTCGTGCTTACAAGGTTCACGGAGGATCGCTTGTCTTTCATTTCGATGAAGGGACCTGCGATCCTTTCTAATCCTTGATAAGCAGGGTTGAGGCCTCAAAAAGATGTTGCAAATCCTGAGTGGATATGTTAATATGTAAAAGTTCTTTAATGACATTAACAATTCGGATCGTTAGCTCAGTTGGTAGAGCACGTGACTCTTAATCATGTGGTCCAGGGTTCGAGTCCCTGACGATCCATTCTTGTTAGAAACGGTAGAGATGCCGTTTCTTTGTTTCTTTTATAGCACTGAAAGACATTAGATGATTGCTGTCTGGCAGCAAATAATTATTGCAACTCTATAGTCACTATGTTATTATATAAGAGTTGATGGTGACATTAATAATTTGGATCGTTAGCTCAGTTGGTAGAGCACGTGACTCTTAATCATGTGGTCCAGGGTTCGAGCCCCTGACGATCCATCCTTTAGAAACGGCAGAGATGCCGTTTCTTGTTGTTCAGAGAGATGTATGGTAATCGGAATAGATTACCGTACATCTCTTTTTATTTATAGGACAAAGGTATTATTTTCTGGTCTGGGGTAACGAAATTATTCCTGCATGTCGATATATAACCTATAGGCCTGGATATGGATTCCGGCAGACATGAACACCAAAGGAGAGAAATGAATGACTGGAAACAGGAAACTGACAGGATGGCTCCTAACAGTGGCGCTGCTACTGGCTGTCGTATTTCCTGCTGGCGCCTTCGCGGCCACGGGAGATGTCGTCTCGATTGAGATTGAAGGTTCTGGCTCACCGATTGAGCTGACGGTAGGAAAGTCTACTAAGCAATTGAAGGTGTGGGGAACTGTAGAGGGTTCGTCGGTCAAACGCGACTTGACCAGGGCTGTGGAATGGTCCTCCGACAAACCGGAGATCATTAGTGTTAACAACGGATTTGTAACGCCACTGAAGAGCGGCAGTGCAATAATAACAGCTGTTTATAACAACTCCGCAGTGTCCACGATAGAAATCAAGGCGGTAGACACTTACAAAGAGCTGACGTTGGAATATTCGGCGAAAGGGAAGTACAAGCTGGGAACCAACGAGAAGAACTTGACGGTTACTGCTTTAGCGGCTATCGAGGGAAGTCAAGGGGATACGAAGGACGTTACGGCTGATGCTGATTGGAGCAGTTCGAACTCCTTGGTGCTGACGATTGAGAAAGGGAAAATCACGCTGGTCGGCGAAGGGGACGCAACGATTACGGCCAAATACAAAGGGCTCACGGCTTCTTTTAAAGCGACTGTAAGCTCACCGTATTCTGAATTAAATATCCTTCGCGCAGGAACAAGCGTAACTGATGAAGATGTTGAGCTCTTGATTGGTGACGACGAGGTAGCACTAACTGCTCAATCAACATTGACCAGTGATAAATCAACCTTGGACGTTACTGCGAAGGCAAAATGGACTTCTTCAGACAGCAATATAGCAACGATTGAAGAAGGCAAGCTGAAGGCTAAGGCTTCCGGTAAGGCGACGATTACGGCCGAATATCTCGGGGTCAAAGCCAAGACCGACGTATATGTACGCGCTCCATATGAAGTAATTCTACTTAAGCCAGCAGAGGATCAATTAATATTCATCGGCGAAAAGCTGCAGCTTGAAGCGGAGATGAGAAGCCGCGCGAATTCCACGGATTCCGTAACAGGAACTGCCGAGTGGAATTCATCGAGTCCTTTGTCAGCTACCGTGTCTCAAGGCTTAGTTACAGGTATGACTGCCGGTTCTTCGACGATTAAGGTTAGTCATCTTGGAGTCAGCAAGAGTATTAAAGTAACCGTTGCTCCGACAATTACGGATCTGACCGTAGAGAAGACTGAACTGGAAATGTTTAAGAACGATAAGCTAAGTCTTCCTAAAGTAACGGCTACCAAGCTGGACGATGATAAGATCGATTTCAGCAGTAATATGAAATGGACTTCGGATAATGAAGATATCGCCAAGATTGAGGACGGTAAAATCATTGCCAAGGATTCAGGTAAAGTAACGCTAACGGGGAAGCTGTCTGATTCAGAAGTTAGTTCTCCGCTCAGCATTCGCGCGAAGAGCGTAAGCATTGAACTTACAGTAAAAGAGAAAGTCCTCACCTTTATTATGCCGGATGAAAAAATGAGTCTTGTAATTGGCGAAGAGACGCCGCTTCCTAAGGTTACGGCTGTATGGGAAGATGGCGGAGAAGGTGACGTCTCCGATGATATTGAATGGACAGTTACCGGTGCCAATGCAGTGGTGAAGACGACACCTACAGGCAAAGTTGTAAAAGGTCTGAATAAAGGCTCAGCCACTTTGAAGGGGACTTATTCCAATAAAATGATCAGCGTTCCAATGACGATTGAACCGAAGATTACGAAGATCGTCGTTGAGCCTACCAGCATCGAATTGAATGTGAAGAAGAGCAAATCAATTAAGGTTACAGGTTACTATGCGGATGGCAAGAAAGTAACTTTGTCCAGCAAGGTAGGTTGGCAATCATCCAATGTACAGGTGGCAACGATCTCCTCTACCTCAGTGAAAGCTGTCGCTGAAGGGACAGCGACCTTGACAGGCTCCTATCAAGGACAAGCAATTAGTGTGAAGGTGAGCGTAGTTCCAAAGCTGACCAAGCTTACGGTTGACGAGAAGAGCCTGAAGCTCGCACCAGGCTATGTGAAGACAGTGAAGCTTACTGCAGAATATGATACAGGTGCATCAGCATCTGTGAGTGATAAAGCAGTATGGACTACTTCGAAAGCGTCCGTAGCGAAAGTAACGAACGGGAAGATTGAAGCGGTCGGCAAAGGTTCGGCTACAATCAAAGCGAAGTTCGGTGATAAGACGGTGTCCGTTCGCGTCACTGTAAAGTAAAGATTTAGTTCAGAGAGCCGCCTTGGTGAATTCCAGGGCGGCTCTTTTACACATTTCTGGTTGATTCAGGTTTGGCCTTGGCATATAATTAAGGAACAAGTGTTCTGTGTAATGACATGAACCAAATAAAGAACTATGTAAAGTAAAGGAATTGTACAACAATGGCAAAACGCACTACAAAAAGAAAGTCCAAAAGTAACACACCAAGAAATAGCATCATTGTAGTTCTTCTAGCTGTCTTTATTGGGTTTTACCTGCTAGAGGGCGGCTGGCAGGATTGGCTTGGACCGACGGACTCGTCATCCGTAACGACGCAGGCAGGGGAGAATGAGGGACGCCTGCGGGTCATATTCCTAGATGTAGGGCAGGGAGCTTCACAGCTCTTGATTAGTCCTTCTGGCAAGACGATGCTGATTGATGCGGGGAATAATGACCGTGAACAGCAAATGGTTGATAGCCTGCACACTTATGGGATTGATCATCTGGATATCGTGATCGGAACGCATCCGGATGCGGACCATATTGGCGGTCTTGATCGAGTGATTGACAATTTCGAAGTTGGCGCCGTCTATATGCCGAAGATACAGGCCAATACGAAAACCTATGAATCGCTTCTTAGATCGATCAAGAATAAGGGGCTAAAGGTGAAGACGGCCAAGGCTGGCGTTTCCCTCGACTGGGACGAAGAAGTAAGCAGCGAGATGGTGGCTCCCGTGACAGTCAGTGATGATACGAACAACATGAGTGCAGTAGTTCGAATTACATATGGCAACAGCTCTTACCTGCTTACTGGCGATGCTGAGCGAGAGAGTGAGCAGGCTATGCTGTCATCCGGAAGAGAGCTACAGGCAGATGTAATGCTGGTTGGTCATCACGGTTCCAAGTCCTCGACGACACTGGCCTTCTTAAAGCGGGTCAAGCCGAAGTATGCCGTAATCCAGGTAGGGGCAGACAACAGCTATGGTCATCCCAAGCAAGCGATACTGGACCGTCTGGCGAAGCAGAAGGTAGAAGTATATCGCAACGATTTACAAGGGAATATCGAGATAGCCTCCGATGGAATGAAGTACTATATTACGACGGAAAGGTGACACGATCATGGTTGGGATCGTTGAAGGCTTCGAGGAAGATCTATGCCGAATTGAAGTAGAGGGCCAAATAAGGAATGTTCCACGCAGCCAGGTCGGCAAGGGAGTTAGGCCGGGAGACGTTGTAGAATGGAAGAGTGGCTTGTGGCTGGCGAATCGGCAGAAGACCGAGGCGAGAAGCAAGGAAATCAAGAGATTAATGGATGATGTCTGGGAAGATTGAAGAATGAACCAAAGGGAGGATTACTGTATGCTGTCACGCCCCAAATCTGAGGAGTTTTTACCGCATTTTCAAGTTTATGTGAATCTGGTACCGGAAGGTAATTTATTGGAATTCTTAAAGGAACAGATCTCGCAAATCGTAGATCGGCTTGCTTCCGTTACTGAGGAGCAGGGTGCATACCGCTACGCTGAAGGCAAATGGAGTCTGAAGGAAGTCATCGGGCATATGTCAGATACAGAACGTATTATGAGCTATCGGCTGCTTCGTATCGCCAGAGGCGATACAACACCGCTGCCAGGCTTTGAGGAGCAGTTATTCGTAAGTAATGCGGGCTTCGACCGGTCCACGCTAGGGGAACTGCTGGAGGACTTTCAGAGCGTCAGGGAGGCTACCTTGTCGCTGATAAGCAGACTGGATGAGACAGCTTGGCAGCGAATGGGTCATTATGGCGGGGGAGAAGGCTCAGCACGCTCGCTAGGCTACATTATTGCTGGCCATGCGATCCATCATATGAACATCATTAATGAACGCTATCTTGTTTAGAGATTCGTATATACCAACTTACAGACAGAACAACGGCCAAGCTTATCCGGGAACGGATCGCTTGGCCGTTTGTGCTATTTTAGAACAGCAGGCCCCAATTACTCGTGAGAGATAATCAGCTCAAGCTTGCCATTCAATTGGAAGTCACCTGAAGAGATAGGAAGAATGAAATGATCCCCTTTGGCCAAAGGATAACTTTGTCCGTTGATTGAAAGCTCGCCATTGCCATCGATTACACTGCAGATCGTATATTGCTTGGCTTCTGGGAAGCTGGCCTTGCCGTCAACAATCCATTTCTCCACCGTGAAAAATGAATTGGAGACAAAGGTCGTAATGACGCCATTTTCAATTTCCTTGGTATCATAAGATACGTCTTGATAAGCTTGTGGGACGGTAGTTACGTCGATGGCCTTCTCCAGATGTAGCTCACGGGTGTTGCCATCCTTATCTTTACGGTCATAGTCATAGACACGATACGTCGTATCCGAGCTTTGCTGCGTCTCCAGCACGACAATACCTTTGCCCAGTGCATGGATCGTACCGCTAGGTACATAGAAAAAGTCACCGGCTTTTACAGGAACCTTAGTTAAGAGAGCATCCCAGTTCCCTGCTGCGATCATTGACTCTAGCTCATGCTTTGTCTTCGCTTCATGACCGTAAATGATGCATGCACCCGGCTCAGCAGCGACGATATACCAGCATTCTGTCTTGCCCAGCTCTCCATTCTCATGAACACCTGCATAGGCATCATTAGGATGGACCTGAACGGATAGATCGTCAGAAGCGTCCAACAGCTTCGTAAGCAGCGGGAAGACGGTGGAGGAGGAATTGAACAGCTCAGGATGAGAGTTCCACAATTCGCCAAGTAGCATCCCTTGATACGGGCCGCTCTTCACGATACTTTGACCGTTAGGATGAGCGGAGACAGCCCAGCATTCGCCTGTGCGCTCATAAGGGATGTCATAGCCGAACAATTGCTTCAGCTTCTGGCCTCCCCAAATCCGTTCTTGAAACACCGATTGAAGAAAAATAGGTTCGTTCATCGTTATATTCTCCTTTTTAGCTGTGATTGAAAGTTGTTATACAATGATATTATTTATAATCGACATGGATCAGGGCTGCGGCTCCGATCAATCCGGCATCCTGCAACAAGGCGGCAGGAACGATTGGAGTACTGCGTCCTGATGGGTTCAGCGCATATTTGGACACATACTCTCTGACGGCACTAAAGAGCGGCTCGCCGATTTGGGAGACACCTCCGCCGATAACGAGCTTCTCAGGATCGAGAGTGTTGATCAAGGTGACACAGCCGATTCCGATATAACGGAATACTTGATCGACTAGGGCCTTCATCTCTTGGTGTCCATCTGCAGCGAGCGCAAATACTTCCTTGGAAGTTACATCGCGTCCTAGGAGCTCTGAGGCTTGTCTGGCAATCGCTGTACCAGAGGCGACATATTCCCAGCAGCCTTGCTGGCCGCATACACATGTTCCAGCCGAGGGGTCAATGACGAAGTGGCCGACATCGCCAGCATTACCAGTGGCCCCGGTAATCAGTCTGCCATGGCTGAAGATACCCGCACCGATGCCTGTGCTAATCGTGATGAACACGAAATGCTCAGCATCCTTAGCGGCACCGAGCCATTTCTCCGCTAGAGCTGCAGCGGTCGCATCATTCTCAAAAGCCATCTTGTAGCTAAAATGGCGTTGTAAAGATTCTACGATCGGGAAGTTCCACCAGCCCTTCAAATTAGGCGGCGCGGTAATTTCACCTTTTTGCGTATTCAAAGGGCCAGGGGCGCCTATGCCAATTCCAAGAATATTCGACTCTTCTACTTGATGCTCCATCAACATCTGCTGGATGGCCGCCGCCATTCTGTCAACCATGACATGAGGCGAAACCGAATGATCGGTAGGAAGGGAAGTCTTTGCAAGAACCTGGCCTGATGGATCGATAATTCCGAGAGCAGTCTTGGTTCCACCAATGTCAATACCAATTGCGTAATTCAAAGCTATTCCTCCATTTGATAAATTGATACTTGACAAACTTGACAAATTATAATTTTGTAAAGTATATTTAGGTTTAGTTTATCATGTTTCGAAAGGAATGAAAACAATTGGCCAGAAAAAAGAAAATATCGATGCAGGATATTGCGGATAAGCTTAATATATCCAAAAATGCAGTATCGCTGGCCTTGATGAATAAAAAGGGAATCAGCGAAGCAACACGCTATAAAGTGCTGCAGGCGGCTAAGGAGCTCGGCTATGGTCAATTTGCAGCCGAAGAGGCAGGCAATAATATATTAGTGCTCGTTCCTGAACGGATTATGAGCTATCAGGATAACGATCATTTTCAATTTTTTCACGATATGATATGGGGATTGGAGAAGAGCATCCGCAGCAGGGGATATAATGCGATTGTGGCCCCGATCGACGAAGAGATGGAGGCAGGATTGAAGTTACCGAGGCTGGTATCGGAAATTTCATATCGCGGCATTATTTTATTCGGGATCGTGAACAAGAATTATGCACGTCTCGTATGGGAGATGGAGGTCCCATTAGTTATGCTGGACTCCTATTACCGGGATCTACCCTGTCCAACGGTCACGTCGGCCAATATCGAGGGGGCATATGAAGCAACCTCTGTGCTGATTGGCGCAGGGCACCGTGAGATTGGCTTCATTGGTCCGACGAATCTGACGACGAGTCATGAGGAACGGTGGTTCGGTTATTGGAAAGCGATGCAGGATCATAGGCTGTCTGTGGATAACGGATATTGTCTGACATGGTCTCAGGGGTATGATGAGACGAGGCGCGAAATCGCAGAATGGCTGGATGAGCTGGACCAACTGCCTAGCGGCTTCTTCTGTGGTAATGATCGGATCGCTTATATATTGGCGGGGCTTCTGCAGGAGCGGGGAATCTCTGTCCCTGAGCAGATCTCCATTGTCGGGTATGACGATCTGCAATACCCGGCGATGCCGGAGCTCCAGGTGACGACAGTTCATGTGGAGAAGGAGAAGATGTGCCAAGCAGCAGCTGAACTTCTCTTATCTGTTTCCGGACGCAATCGAGAGATGAGGCGAGTCTTCGTTCCGTCTACCCTTGTAATCCGTGAATCCGTAAAAGAGGTTGTTCAAAAAGTACGCTTTTGATTAGAAAGCCTAGCCTTATCAATAAAAATAACCGTCAGGGAAATTCTTCTGACGGTTATTTTTCGTTCCAATTAAGAAACGATTAATGAATGTATAAATTTTCACAATTATAGAGACGGGGCTGCTTATTTTATACCTTTCATATAGCTTTGAATCTTAGGAGTCAGTATGAACAATAAGAGGCTCAATACAAGCGCTGCTCCACCAATGACACCAAAGTACATCATTTCAGTCTCAGGTGTATAGAATTTGACGATCTGAGCGTTGATTGCTTGGGCAGCTGCATTAGACAGGAACCATAAGCTCATCGTTTGAGCCGAGAAGGCTGCAGGCGCCAGCTTCGTTGTTGCGGACAGGCCAACCGGTGACAAGCACAATTCGCCGATAACAACGACGAAGTAGCTAAGCACGAGCCACAATGGATTTACCAAGGAATTGGCTCCGCCAAAGTAAGCCGGCAGTAAGATGATTAAGAACGATAAACCAGCGAACAGCAATCCAAGCGAAAATTTCTGTGGAATCGTCGGCTGACGATGACCGAGCTTCATCCAGATCCACGCGAATACTGGAGCTAATGTAATGATAAAGAGTGGATTCAGCGATTGGAACCAAGCAGGTGAGATATGGATACCTGCAAAATCCAGCTGTGTACGCTTGTCCGCATAATTTGCGAGGATCGTCGCCCCTTGCTCTTGAATGGCCCAGAACATGATCGCAGCAATAAACAATGGAATATAAGCAATGAGCCGCGAGCGCTCAACGGCTGTTGTCTTCGGACTACGATACATAGATACAAAGTAAAGGGTAGGAATGAGAATACCTAAGACACCAACCAGTTTGATAAACGTATCAAATGTAAGAATGCCTAACGGAATGGCAATAGCAATCAATACGCCAATAACAACGATACCTATGCCTATCTTGGTGAAGACTTTCTTTTTTTCTTTCGAGGATAATGGATTAACAACGCTTGTACCAGCTAGACCCAAGTTTTTCTTGCGTGTTGTCACATACAGGATCAAACCGATGAACATCCCTACCCCTGCAAGACCGAAGCCAAGATGGAAGTTCTTCATTCCAACGGTACCTATAATGAGTGGAGACAAGAAGCTCCCAAGATTAATCCCCATATAGAAAATACTAAACCCTGCATCACGACGGTTATCCTGCTCGCTATAAATTTCCCCAACCTGACTTGACACGTTAGGCTTTAACAAACCTGTACCTAATACGATCAGGACCATGGAAATAAAGAACAGTGCTATATTTCCCGGTATAGCCAGAAAGATATGGCCCATCATGATCAATACTCCGCCATAGAACACGGCTCTGGAGGTACCAATTACCTGGTCGGCCAGCCAGCCCCCGATAATTCCGGACATGTAAACAAGTGATCCGTAGATGGACATAATCGCAAGGGCAATGTCTTGTGGAAGCCCTAATCCACCTGCAGTAACTTCATAGTACATAAAATACACAAGGATGGCTCTCATCCCATAATACGAGAAACGCTCCCAAAATTCGGTGAAGAAAAGGGTGAAGAGGCCTTTAGGATGTCCGAAAAATCCTGTTTGAGGGACACTCTGCACAATCTTCTCTTTATCCATGTTCGACATAACAACTCTCCTCTATGATGTCAATTGCTTAAAGCGGATGAAAATGAAGTTGTATTATTTATTATAAACTTTACAGCGAATTGACTTCAAATGACGAAAATAGGAATATTGTTGTTTTGATGCGCGGTGTGCGTTTCAAGGATGCCCGTGATCGGGGGAGCTTATTCTCTTTTTTATGTAAAAGGGGGATAAGAAAAGGGTGCCCTTAGTCAATTCTTTGACTTAAGGACACCCTATTATTGGATCTATATGACGGTGAAAAGATGTATTATTTGTTCAAAGCAGCTTCGTAACGTTTCTCAACTTCTGCCCAGTTGATGACGTTGAAGAAAGCAGCGATGTAATCAGGGCGTTTGTTCTGATATTTCAAATAGTAAGCATGCTCCCATACGTCAAGGCCAAGAATTGGAGTCTTGCCTTCCATGATTGGGGAGTCTTGGTTAGGCAAGCTGTATACGGACAATTTGCCGTTATCTACAGCAAGGAAAGCCCAGCCACTACCGAAACGAGTTGTAGCTGCTTTGGAGAAGTCTTCCTTGAATTTGTCGAAGCCGCCCAATTCGTTGTTGATTGCGTCAGCGAGCTTACCAGAAGGTTGGCCGCCGCCGTTAGGACCGATTACTTCCCAGAACAGGGAGTGGTTAGCATGGCCGCCGCCGTTGTTACGAACTGCAGTACGGATGCTCTCAGGTACACTGTCCAGATCCGCGATCAATTCTTCAACGGATTTGGATTGAAGCTCAGGAGCAGATTCCAGAGCAGCGTTCAGGTTTGTTACATACGTATTATGGTGACGATCATGGTGAATCATCATAGTCTGTTCATCGATATTAGGCTCGAGTGCATTGTTCGCATAAGGAAGTGCAGGTAATTGATGTGCCATGGGTAAATCATCCTCTCTAGTTATTATGTAGCATCATTGTCATTTCCGACAGTTATTATTATATAGCTACTCAGACACTTAGTCAACATATATGTATGGTAAGTATATTAATTCATCATCTTCCATTGACAAAGCGGGATTCGTTCATCATAATGATTGGTCGAATAGCATTTTTAACCGCAGTCGTTCATCTATGTATTATGCTCGATCAAGGTAATCTTATAAGCAGGGGTGAGAAAAAGTGGGAATGGGCATCGTTGTCGTAGAGGTATGCAGCAATAATCTGCTCAGTATGCTTGATTTGGAGCAGTTGGAGGAAGAGTATCCGGAGATCGCCGTTATGCGGACGGATTGCCTAAATTTCTGCGGAATGTGCCGGGCGAGACCTTATGCGATGGTAAATGGGAACAAGGTGTTTGCCAAGACATCGGAGGAATGCCTCCTGATGATCAAACAAGCGATAGAGGCGGAACTTAAAGAGTTCTATGAAATATAAGTTTATGAATGACAAGGATAAGACATTTGCATAGTTTGCATAGATAGATAAAAAAGACTTCGGAAGGCATTTTGCTTTCGAAGTCTTTTTTGTAAACAATTTATCGACATTATTGTTTATGGATGACATAGACACAGCGTTTGCCCTGTTGCACCAGACATTCCGTTCTTTCGACCTTCGTATCTAGCAGGGTCTCGAACAGCTTCAGTTCACAGTCGCAGGCATGATTATATTGATCGGCGATTTTTGAGATCGGACAATTATGTTCTTTTAATACGAAGCTTCCGTCCTCTTGAGCCGTGCATTCCGTCATATATCCGTTCTCGTTCTGAATTTCGGCCAAGCGTCGGACCTTCTCATTGAAATCCTTCCCTTGCATTTCGGATTCATATCTTCCGGTAAGCTTCTCTTTACGGCGTTCAAATAGCTGATTAACCATGTCCTCGCCAGTCTCTTCAGCCAGAGCATTTAGCAGATCGAGCGTCAGGTTATGGTAGCTCTTGGGGAACATGCTTTCCGCTGTATCCGTCAGGCCGTAGACCGCGGTCGGGCGGCCCATTGTCTGACGGATCATCTTCGATTCAATTAGCCCGTCGCGTTCCATAGAGCTAATATGTCTTCGAACGGCCATTTCCGTAATTTGCAGCTCATTGGTAATTTCCTTGGCGCTGAGGGGACCGGCTGTTTTCATCATATGCAGAATCCGCTCTCGGGTGGATAAAGGTTGTATCTGATTCATAACAGACCCTCCCTTGGGTGAGTAGTCGCCTTGTTATAGAACTTCCACGGCATCCTTGCAGGCATCAGAACAGAAACCGTGATGTATCTCTTCACAATCCTCACAGCAAATATGTTGTAAGTTACATACCGGACAGTTTATATAACGATCATGGGTGGTTCCGCAGTGGTAGCACTTGCCGATCACAATATCTTCATCAGTCCGGTTGATCGGAACGGAGATCCGTTCGTCAAATACATAGCACTTGCCATCCCATAGCCGGCCCTGAACCTCGGGGTCCTTGCCATATGTGACGATGCCGCCTTCCAGTTGGGAGACGTCCTTGAAGCCTTCATTCAGCAGGAAGCCCGTCAGCTTCTCGCAGCGTATTCCACCAGTACAATAGGTAAGGATGGTCTTGTCCTTATAATCGCTCAGATTATCGCGAATCCATTCGGGGAACTCGCGGAAGGAACCGACCTCGGGACGGATCGCGCCACGGAAGTGTCCGATGTCATATTCGTAATCGTTGCGTCCGTCGATGACCACGACATCATCGCTCTGCAGCTTCTCGTAGAACTCGGCAGGGGACAGGCGCTTGCCGCTCAGTTTATTAGGATCAAGCTCATGCTCATAGCGGAAGGTGACCAGCTCCTTCTTGTGCCGAACAAACATCTTCTTGAAAGCATGCTGGTCGGTTTCGTCGATCTTGAAGAAGATGTCCTCAAATCCAGGGATTGCGCGGAGATCATTCATATATATATCTGTCTGCTCCACTGTGCCGGATACAGTCCCGTTAATACCTTCGCTCGCGATCAGAATACGCCCCTTCAGCCCAAGCTCTTTGCAATATTGCAGATGCTCTGCCGTAAAAATTTCAGGCGAATCGATCGGTGTGAATTTATAATATAGTAAGATGCGGTAGTTCGTTGTTTGACTCATTTATTTCATCACCTATTTAAGATTTTAGATTATAATTAAGATTCTACTGCATTGTAGAGAATTTTGCCGACTTAGTCAATATTAAAGTATAGTAAGTATGTTAAGAGGTTTTTGATGTAGAGGAGGAATATGGATGAATAGAAACGTTGGCTTCGTATATGCGCATCCGGATGATGAAACTTTTGGCTGTTCCTTTCTGATCCGGCAAATTGCAGATGAGGGGGGGAATCCCGTGCTGCTCACGGCTACTCCTGGTAATGCGGGTAAGACAGGACGTCTTGGACCGATGACTCAGGAGGAGCTGGCGGCGAAGCGTAGAATCGAGCTGCAGCAAGCTGCTGATATTCTCGGCATTTCCGAAGTCGTTCATCTGGAGTTGGGGGACGGAAAATTGAAGGAAGTGGACCAGAATGTTCTAGCTGCCCATGTGGCAGACTTCCTGCGTAAGCATCAAATCGAGATAGTCATTACTTTCCCTGAGGATGGAATGTCAGGGCATGCTGACCATATCGCGATACATCATGCAGTAAATAAAGTTGTGTTTGCCGGTCAAGTTCCTTCTGTACAGAAGCTGTATTATAACTGTCTGCCCTCGAAGCATGATGCGAACGGTATAGCGAGTGTGCTGAGTGTAGGCGCGAATGGGAACTGGCAAATGAAGCGCGATGCGCTGGCGGCACATGAATCGCAAATCTGGTCGATTGAAAGAGTATTTGGGGATTTGCAACAAGTGGGGCCAGAGTCTTTTGGCGCGGAATACTTCCAGCTCGTCTGGGAACGGGGAGTACATCATCCGCATAAGCAAGAACAATCAATCTTCGATGATTTAACATAAAGTGACATAATGAAGGCCCGCCTCCTAATTAGGAGCCGGGCCTTTGTACTGTATACCAGGATCGATTAATGGGCCAAATGTTTTACTTTCATCTTGTTATTTGGAGCCCCATTGATTGTCTTGTCTTGATCCTTCTTATGGAACAAGCCGCGCAAGTAAGGCATAAGGTAGTAGTCGAGTCCGATTTTGCCTGCATTAGCGGCAGCTACGACAACCAGTACTTCAAGCAGGAGCATCTGTGCGTTGGTGCTCACGGTTCCCGAGAAGAGGAAGGCTGCGTTCATGACGAGTCCCATCAGGGCTGCGAAGGTTGTGAATGTACCGAGAATAAGTCCGAGACCAACTAGGAATTCGCCTAAAGGAATGATGATGTTGAAGGCGTTAACTCCCGGAAGAGCTACATGCTGCAGGAAGGTTGCCCACCAAGCTTGAACGGCGGGGTGGTCACCTGCACTGTTCGCGATCGCCCCGTTCAGGAAGCCGGCTGCATCGAAGCCGCCTGTGAGTTTATGCCACCCGGCTGTAATCCATTGGTAGCCGAGATAAATACGGATTACGGTTAATAACCACATTGCCACTTTGTTTGTTCTTAAGAAATTGTTAAACATAAGAACCACTCCCTATTTGTATTTGTCATTGTCTGGATGATCATCTTTGATGATTTTATTATAAGTGATATTTTTCACAATACATGTGATTTAAATCACAAATAATAAAATTTGAATAAATAAATTTTTAAGTGTTGTTTTAGGGTATTAATAAAGCCCGATGCTTGGGTCGTCATCGGGCAATCTTAGATCTCAAGCAAGCGAACTATCTGGCTGCTACATCTGTACGGACAACGCCGACATCGGAAGCGTTAATGGTTCACTTCAATATGCTGTTTAGGAGAAACTTTATGGGTGAGCAGCTCAGAGACGGTCACGAAGGAGAAGCCTCTTTTTTTCAACTCAGGTAAAATCACCTTCAGTGCTTCAGGGGTCTGAGAACTGCGGTAGACAAAATCATGCATAAGCACAATATCTCCATTGCGGGCGTTATTTAGCACCTTGCGCACAATTTTGTTTACGCCGGGCGAGGACCAATCCCTCGTATCCTGGTGCCAGGACCATAGAATTAATTGCATATTGTTCTGCTTCGCCAAGTTAATGATATTTTCGTTGTAGACACCACCAGGAGGGCGGAATAACACGGCTTTATGTCCGGTCGTTTGATAAATAACTTGCTGAGCCTGGTCCATTTCATTTTTAATGGTATTAACTGACAAAGTTTCAAAGGCTGGATGGTGATACGAGTGATTGCCGATTTCATGGCCAGCGGCCAACTCTTTCTTGACGAGTTCAGGATAACGCTTGACACGTTCGCCAACGACGAAGAAGGTCGCCTTCGCATCATATTTCTCCAGCAGCTCGAGAATTTTCGGCGTCAGCTTCGCATCCGGGCCGTCGTCGAAAGTCAGGGCAATAAATTTGTCCTGGGTAGGGACCTCCCATACGATGTCACCTCGCGACTCATAGTAAGCTCTGTCTTTGGGCACAGAGCGGGCTTCCGCTGAACCAGGAAGATGAACTAATGCCGCGGACAAGATGAGCAGCAAGAGCAGTTTGGGCTTTAGCATGTTCGTAAAGTTCCTCCCTCTACATTTTTCACAGGATCTTATCACACAGGACAGGTGTGGCATTCAATTATTTTGGATGATTTCTTGAAAAAATATCCCTAATCTTAAGCGAGGTCCGCTAAAAGGAGGATTCACGATGAGTTATACCTCTCCAAATTGGAGTCGGTCTGTGTTGTTAACGATCGATACGCAAAATGATTTTACGTTGCCAGAAGCAGTGGCAATGGTTCCAGGAACCTTTGAAGTATTGCCAAAAATAGAGCAGATGCTTGCCGTTTACCGAGCGCTGACCATGCCGATTATACATGTCGTCCGTCTGTATCAAGAGGATGGGTCCAATGTAGATCTATGCCGAAGAGAGTCGATTGAGAAGGGACTGCAAGTCGTTGCCCCGGAGACAGAGGGAGCGGAGCTGGTCCATTCGATTCGCCCGCTCAATTATAGCGGGCTGGATTCCAGACGACTGCTTAATGGAGAGTTTCAGGCGGTTGGAGACCAGGAGTGGATCCTGTACAAGCCACGTTGGGGCGCATTTTATAGCACTTCACTTGAGCATTTTCTCAGGGAACGAGGAATTGACACGATTCTTTTTACAGGCTGTAATTTCCCAAATTGTCCGAGAACCTCCATGTATGAAGCCAGTGAACGAGATTTCCGCGTTGTTATGATAGCTGACGCGATGTCCCAGGTGTATAAGAAGGGAATGAAGGAGATGAGGAATATCGGCGTACATGTATGCAGCTTGGCCGAAGCAGTAAGTGAAGTGGAACAGACATTAGGGAGGTAAGTGATCCAGGATGATTCTGGATATAAAAAACACACCGTATCAAAGAACTCTTGTTGCGATGATACGGTGTGACAAGAGGCATATATGGAAAGATCGAGTGAAGAGGATATAAATTAGTGGGCTGCCTGACTGACCCGTTCTTCCAGCGTTTCACCCGAATCTACATGACCTGTATTGATCGCTTCCCACAGATAGATCGAGGCGATGGAGCCATAAGGCTCCCACATATGTGCAACCTGCTGCAGGTATTTGCGGTCTGACCGTTCTTCCATATTATGCAGCCATCTTGCGGCACGCTGCAGCCCGGCATCTCCAATAGAGACAATATTCTCACGCCCGAGGCCGAAGATCAGGAACATTTCCGCCGTCCATTTGCCAATCCCTTTGATCGAGACGAGCTTGGCTGTGGCATCTTCATCATTTAGCTCCTGAAGTCGCTCCAGGTCGACATCTCCGGATAGTACCTTATCACATAGATCACGGATATATGCGACTTTGGCGGTAGAGAGTCCGGCGGCACGAAGATCTTCATCGCTCTGCGCTGAGAGGGCAGCCGGGGACAATTCCCCGGCCAGTTCAATCACCCGACTGCGGATCGATGCGGCCGCTTTGACGGAAATCTGCTGACTGATGATCGATCGTGCTATAGAGGCAAAATGCGGTTCCTGGGTGTTAGTTTTTACCTCGCCAATCAGAGCAATCAAAGTTCCCATACGGGAATCAGCTGCTGATAGCGATTTGACTCGCGGGTCATCGGCATGTATATGGAATGCGATTGAGCTCATTCGTATAACATCCTCTCAATTTTAATGATCCGAATTATTGGTCATCGTCTTCAAGCATCGCAATATATTTCTCGATCAAACTGTCCAACTCCTGCTGAATTTCATTTTGCTGTGTCTGAAGGTTGGATAGTTGATCTGCATCGTAAGCCGTTTCCGGTTCCAGCATAGCTGCGTGGATCAATTTCAACGTCTGTTCTAAATCGGCGATATCACGCTCCATCTTCTGAATCGTGGCTGGATTAGGTGTTGCTGAAGTTTGCGTCGGTTTGGCCAGTTGCTTTGATTGCTGTGGTTTTGCTGTCGAACTCGGAATTGAGCTAATGGCCTTTGCTTCATCATGTTCAGGAGTAGAAGGAGAGTCGACGACCATAGATTTTCTTCTTTCCAGCTCACTCCTGTAGTCCTCAAAGTTCCCAAGCGTCACGGTCATTTGTCCGTTCTCAAGCGCCCATACCTGCCTTGCAATCTTGTTAATAAAATATCGGTCATGGGACACGGCCAGAACAGTACCAGGGAACTCTTCCAGAGCATCTTCCAACGCTTCCCGTGAGTCGATATCAAGATGGTTCGTCGGTTCATCGAGCAGCAGCAGGTTAGGCTTACGGTACATCAGTATAGTCAACCGCAGCCGCGTCCATTCTCCTCCGGAGAGATTGCAAACTTTCTTGAAGACATCGGCTCCGTAGAAGAGGAAGCGAGCCAGTTGGTTTCTGGCCTCACCGGTCTCCATTCCGATCTCGGAGCGGAAGTATTCCAGTACGGTCAGATTCAGATCTGACGGAGCGGATTCTTGGGCTAAATAACCTGTCTCGGTTCTTGAACCCAGGCGAATCTCACCTGTATCAGTAGCAGCCATGCCCAAAACACATTTAAGTAAAGTGCTCTTGCCCGAACCATTTCCGCCGATGAGCGCCGCTGTCTCCCCATAGCGGAGCGTATGCGTTATTTCGCTGTATAACTGCCGGTCACCGATGGATTTACCGACTCCGGTTAATACGAGAGCATCCTTGCCGGAACGGTCGGATTGCTGCAACTGCAGATCAATGCGTTTACGTTCCAGAACGGGCCTCTTCAGCTTGACCATCCGGTCCAACGCCTTCTGCATCGAAGCGGCCCGTCGGTGGAAGCCAGGATTTGGCGGATTGGAGCGGTTGCCCCACTCAATTAACTGCTTGATCGCTTCCTTCATCTTCTGGATTTTCTTCTGCTGCTCCTGGTACTCTGCGAACTGCTGAAGCAGTCTTGTTTCTTTCTCTTCCTTATACTTGCTATAGTTGCAATGATAAGTGAAGGCTTCACCATCTTCAATCTCAATGATCTTGGTGGCAACCGCATCGAGAAAATAACGGTCGTGCGAAGTGATGATGGCTGTACCGCTATAAGTGCCAAGGAATGATTCCAACCATTCGATCGCAGCCATATCCAGATGGTTGGTAGGCTCATCGAGCAGCAGAATATCCGGACTTTGCAGCAAGATTACGGCTAGGCCCACCTTGGTCTTCTCGCCGCCAGATAAGGTAGAGAAGGGGCGGTGATATTGCTCCACCGGAATACCAAGGCCACCGGCCACGCGATCGATTGAAGCTTCAATCTCGTAACCTCCGCCACGTTCGAACTCTTCCTGCATATGGCCATATTGTCTTAGCAATGCCTCCAGCATAGTGGGATTCGTGGCTGTATCTGAGGCGGACATCTCGGCTTCCAGCCGCTGCATTTCTTCTTTTACTTCCAACAAGTTATGAAAAGCGGACTGAAGTACATGGTAGACCGTCTCGCCATTCCCGTAATCCGGGATTTGTGCCAAGGCGCCGATCCGGGCATTTCTACGAATAGCCAGCGTGCCTTGGTCCGGCGTATCACTCCCGGAGATCAACTTCATCAGCGTTGTCTTGCCGCTTCCGTTCCGGCCAATCAAGCCGACTTTCTCGCCTTCTTTGATCTCAAATGATACATCGATTAGTACCAGTTCGGCACCGTAATATTTTTGAATATTTTGACTTTGAATCATCATGATTAAGTTCTCCTTCGACCTATGCCGCTGCTGCCTGTTACCTGTCGAAGACAAAAGAAGGCTGCAGGAAAAACCTGCAGCCTTCTTAGAAACACACACGTATTACAAGTCCGTGAGGTTAAGGGAGGAGCGGCATTTCGCAATTTGTAATGGATATCGAGTTTCTAAAAATGGACAGACGTATCCCGTTGCGAAATGCTTCATGAACAATGCCAAAAACTGCCATCGGCAGCAGGCTCACTCGATTCCATGCAAATTTACGATCCACTCTCCCCACCTCCTTCAAAAACATAATTATTGTAAGTATATGATGGGGGAATGGAAAAATCAAGTAGTGAATTAAAGGCCCAAACTATGCCTCATCTTTATATAAAAAAATCACCTAATAAAGGTGATTAAATAGGATTAGCTTTAAGTTCTCTAAGAATTAAAAGAGCACCAATACCATACACAATAGCTATTGCTAAAGGTACAAGAGTGAATGCCTGATCAACAAGGAATCCACCTAAGATTAGGGAGGAAAAACAGGCGCCTAAAGTAACAAATAAATAAGCTTTGCTCTTATAAACCCACATGTAAGGAAGAAAATGAGAGCCTGCAAGTAAACCGATGGTGAAGGGAAGGTATTCAGGTATGTTCATATACACAATTATAAATACTGGTATGTAAAAAGCTTGGGGAGCTGCCACTATTCCTCCTAAAGTACCTACGGGGTTGCTGGTGGTGAATAAATTAACACCAAGAATTTTACTAATTAGAATTCCAATAGGAAAAATGGCACCTAGGCCAAATATCCAAATTAAACGCACAGCTTCTATTGGAACAACTAAGGGCATAAGGGTGAAAATTAAAAAGACAATTACGCCAGACAGCAAAATGGGGTACCCTTTTTTTGCTTCAAAAATGATTTCCTTTTGTAATTCCTCGAGTGTTTTACTCATAAAATGCACTCCTATAAGTTTAGTAATCTATAACATAGCAAAAATTTACTCGATTTACCATGGTGAATTAGGAAATGAAGACCATAATTCAATGAAAAATACGAAAATAAAACTTTAACAAAATAGGCAGAAGGCCATCAATCATTATTTTGTGGGAAAGATATTGCATTCTCAGCATCTACACTGTTCGTATCAAATTCGTATAATGGCATCAATCGGCACCAAGATATAGATTTATTTTTGTACTAGAAAAACCCTTGAAGCTTAACGCCTCAAGGGTTTCCTCATGATGATCTGTAGTGGGCTCGAACCACTGACCCCTACCCTGTCAAGATAGTGCTCTCCCAGCTGAGCTAACAGATCATATTATAAGTGAAGACAAAATTTATCTTATCAGGAAGGGCCAATTATGTCAAACTTTTTTATATGAATAATGAAGCAATGTTCTACAATTTCCAACCAGAATAAGCATCAGCGACTAATGGGCATTGAAGAAGACCAGACCCTAAAGAACAAGTAAATCCATCCGGTGTCATCGCGCCGGATTTTTTATTTTCAGCAGAATGTCCTACGTATTGGAATAGTCACTTCAGTTCACTAATTATACGATCTCCATTTATTGGAGATTATGAAGATAGGACTATAATCTGAATGGGGGTATCACAAAAAATGAAATTCGATCAAATGGGATTTAGGTTTCGTTGGGGTAAAGTACTTATGATGCTCATGTTGACCGTAACTATGCTGTTGGCTATGACGGGCTGTGGCCTGTCGGCCAGCCAGAAGACGATGGATAGACAAGCCAAGGCTCCATGGTGGTCTAGCCCTTCTATATCTAATGGTGTCTACGCTCCAGCTGTCCAGAAAGAGGTATACTCCAAGGAACCCTGACTTGGAACGGCTTACTCATCTTCCCATCTACGGGAATACCCTTTCTTAGTGACATAGAACATCGGGACAATCAGAAGAACAGAAATGATAATCGCCGCACCAATCGTTAGTCCGTACATCGGTTTATCAGCTCCTTCTCTCCATGTATTACCCCAACTATACATTAGAATTAATTTTTTGTATAATGATGCAAGTTTTTATTTTTAATGTACATTATATAAATTCATGACAATGGGAGGGATAGGAATGGCTGCTGTAATTGTACCCGTGAAGACTGAAGAACAGTTGGAAGAAGCCTGCAATATTCGAAAAGAAGTATTCGTGCAGGAGCAGAAGGTTCCGGAGGAGCTTGAAATCGATGAATATGATGTGATTGGACCGGATGCCCACCACATTCTTATCGAGGTTGACGGAGTATATGCTGCTACAGGCCGTCTAATATACTACAAGGATAATGCGGCAAAAATGCAGCGGATCGCTGTCCGCAAAGACTTCCGTTCACAAGGAATTGGCAAGGTGCTGCTGCTTGCTATGGAGGAGCTGGCTCGTGAGCTGGGATTGACGAAATCTGTGCTGGATGCACAGTGTCAAGCAGAAGCCTTCTATCAGAAGCTTGGCTATGTGACGACTTCTACGGAGACGTTCCTTGATGCGAACATACCTCATGTCAGAATGGAGAAATCGCTGGAGCTCTAATTCTCATACATTCCGCAATTTGGGACAAACTATACACATCCCTCTCAGGGGAGCCCTGTGAAGGGAAACAATGAAGAGGAGATGTGATAGTCAGATGGAAATGAATACACGTGAGACCTTTATCGCAGTCCAGAAAAATGGAGACGGTGATCTTACCGCGTTCAAAACCTCCAACGGCCGGGTTCTTGATTATGAACAGGCGTTACAGGAAGTGAAAGCCGGAGCTATTGCAGGGGTCAATGTATTCAAAGGAAGGGACGGAGAAATGTACATTCGTGGAGATGCGGATGGCGACCCGACCAACAATTTGGACGCATTGCCAAGGTTCGAATAAATCAAATTCCACAATGAAACGATGACAGCCGCAGGCACCTTACCTGCGGCTGCTTATATTTATAAAGAATAGATCTCATGTTGACGCAGAAATTGCATAGGACCTGTTTTGCCAACGTAGTTCTCCATATCATCCGCATAATGCATCAGATAGATCATTTGCTGAATGTCCTCAGGCAGGCTTCGCAGTTCATCCAGCGTCGTATGAACCGCCCCAGGCGAGATAAACTGTACTTCATGCAGAATGGTACGGCAGCCCCGCTCGCGAACAAGCTTCATTAATAACTCTGGTTGAAAAGTCATATCCGCACTGTAGAAAATTTCTTGATTAATATATAGCGAATAACTATCTTTTCCGGGAATATGCGGAGTTTGAATCAATTCAACAGTTAGATTTGGTGACAGAGGACAGGGAACTCCTTCTATCAACGTATGAACCTCAAAGGCATCCTCCAGCGAAGAGATTCCTTCCTGAGTTAATCCACCTTTAAGTGTATTTTCCCATAGAGGTTGAACTAGCTTCTCACTAATATATAGGACCGGCTTACGCTTGTATTGAAATTTCATCCGAAAGGCGAATTCCTCCAGGCCGCCGACATGATCTCCATGGATGTGGGTGATCAGAATCGCATTGATCTCATCCGGTGTCTTACCTATTTGATGTAGGGACATGGGGGCGGTAATTCCGCAATCGATCAGCAGTGTGAAATCTTCAGTACTGAGAAGCGCATTATTGTTGAAATATTGCTTGGCAAAGGCACCGCCTGTTCCTAGCATTTGCAAGCTTAATGACATATTTATTCACCTCTTCATTTTGATGCTGCAGTACTTATTAATATATCATTTTCCAATACTGGCCCGAAATTATTTCAAAAAAAATAATAACCTTTCATGAAAACAGCGCAACTTGGTTCATTTTTTGGAGTATAAATTTACATCAACATGAATCTTATGGAGGTTATCATTTATGAAATGGAGAAGAGTTGCAATACTCGTTACTATATTCTCCCTGATGGGAGGTTCATTGCTATTCGCTGATTCGGCTTCCCAGAAAGTCCGTCTGCTGATGAATGGCCGTGAGCTTGATGATGGCAGTTATATCATTGATGGTAAGACATATATTCCTCTTCGTGAACTTGAAGGGTTGATTTATTATGATGACTCTACGAAGACGGTATATTATTATAAACCGAATGTACATATCTCTCTGATCCAATCGTCCGATGGCAAAGTCTTCGGTGATATCAACAAGAGTGGGAAGCTGAAGTTCAATGTATTCACGCAGGTCGACAATTTAAAGACGGATATATCGGCAGTTAGGGTATCTATCACTTCTCCAGACGGCAACACAACTGTAATTCAGACGAGTGATATTCCTAATAATAAGGATAATTTCTGGTTCCGGACTGAGGATTTTAATTATGATTTCAAGAATGCTGGGAAATATAAAATTGGCTTCTACATGAAATCAGCAGGTGGGGGGGAATTCACCTTAGTCTCAGAAAAGAACGTTAATGTGCTCAAATAACATGCCCCAGTAATCTAAATTGACCTGTCCGCTGTAAAGTGTTACGATACCACAAGGTTGATAACTTTAAACTAAAAGCGAGGTATTTCGAATGAGCGAGCATAATCACGAGCACGGCGAAGCATGCGGCTGCGGACATGATCATGATCATGACCACGAGCATGAAGAGTTCGTGTTGACTCTAACCGATGAGAATGGAAAAGACGTGGACATGGTTCTCGTTGAGACATTTGACGTAGGCGAGAAGCTGTATGCATTGCTGCTTGAACGCAACAATCCGGGAGCCGACGGCATCATTCTGCGTATGGAAGAAGAGAATGAAGAAATGGTGCTGTACAATATCGAGGACGAAGATGAGTGGAATCAAGTAGAGGAAGCTTACAATCAGCTCGTATCCGAATTGGACGAAGCATAAATTTTTCGATAAATAAGAGTTGTCTTTGGCATTTATTTTGCCTGGGCAGCTCTTTTTTTGAATAAAAAAAGGACCTTGAAGACTGTATATACAGCCTTCAAGTCCTGTCTCAAGTTTTTATTAGAAGATCGGATCAGCTTCGACGATAACTTTAACGTTCTTGATGTAACGGTCTTCAGGTCCTTTTACAGGTAATCCGACCGAGACATGATCCTGAATATAATCGATATTGTCCTGGGAGATCACCTCACCAGGCAAGAGGATCGGTATTCCAGGAGGATAGACATATATGAATTCGGCAATAATTCGGCCAGCTGACTCCGCGAACGGAACCACCTCGGTATCAGCATAGAAGGCGTCACGAGGAATAAGCGATAATTGCGGAATTTCCGGTATTTTAACGATCAGTTCGTTGGCATTGCCTTCTTTATAATACAAACTGGACAGCTCGCGAAGAGCGGTTAGTAACGTATTCACCGTCTCCTGATTATCTCCAGGCGTGATCAGACACAGAATATTGTACATATCGCTGAGCTCGACTTCGATCTTGTAATGTTCTCTGAGCCAGTTCTCCGTCTCGTAGCCGGTAATGCCCAAATGGCGCACATGAATCGTCACCTTGGTAGGATCGAGATCGTAGGTGGCTTCGCTGCCAAGAATTTCACGACCGAAGCTATACAGGCCGTCAATGTCGTTCACGCCGCGGCGAACATAATCAGCTAATCGAATCGATTCCTCGGCCAAATCATGACCATGAAGAGCCAGAGTTCTTCGTGCAGTGTCCAGTGAGGCCAGCAGCACGTAAGAAGTTGAGGTCGTCGTCAGCATACTCATAATCGTCTGGACACGCTGAGGATTCACATAGCCATTCTTCGTATTCAGATTGAGCACAGAGCTCTGGGTCATTGAACCGCCCAGCTTGTGAACGCTGGTTGCAGCCATATCCGCTCCAGCTTGCATCGCAGACATAGGCAGATCTTCATGAAAATGAATATGAACGCCATGCGCTTCATCCACGAGTACGGGAACATGATAGCTATGAGCCAGGTCTACAATTTCCTTCAGATGAGCACAGACCCCATAGTAGGTCGGGTTGATAACCAATACCGCCTTGGCGTCAGGGTGCTTCTGCAGCGCTCTGCGTACCGAAGAAGTCGTAATTCCGTGATCGATTCCGAGATTGGCATCCTGAGCCGGGGATACGAAGACAGGCTTCGCTCCGGAGAAAATAATCGCCGACATGATCGATTTATGGATGTTCCTTGGTACGATAATCTTATCCCCAGGAGAGCAAACAGACAAAATCATAGTCATGATAGCTCCACTGGTTCCTTGCACCGAGAAAAAGGTATAATCCGCCCCAAAGGCATCGGCAGCAAGGTTTTGGGCTTCTTCAATTACGCCCGACGGCTGATGGAGGTCATCAAGCGGGGCGATATTGATCAAGTCAATAGACAGAGCATTATCGCCAATAAAATCATGAAACTCTTTATCCATACCCTGGCCTTTCTTATGTCCGGGAATATGGAATTGTACAGGGTTAGTGGCCGCGTGCTGCTTAAGTGCAGTAAATAACGGCGTACGTTGATGATCCATTTAGTCGTCTTCCGCCTTTCTTAAAAAATTAACAAGCTTGAGTATAGCAAAAAGCGACCGGAATGCAAGAAAAGATTCAGTCGCATGATGAATTCTGTTATTTCTGCAGGTAAAAGGCAGCCAAAAATTGGGCAAACTGATATCAATGAAGAAGGGGAGATCATCTTCCCAGGGAGGGGTGAGCAGATGAAACTGACATCAAAGCTTGTTAACAAATCGTTGTTAACTCCGACCTTTGTGTGTCTGTGGATTATTATGTTTCTGGTCGAGTTCGTCAAAGGTTCTTTGCTGGTATCGGTGCTGCCGGTTTATATGGGAGATGTGCTGAAGCTTAGCGCTTTCCTGATCGGACTATCCTTCTCACTCCAGTATATCGGGGACAACCTGTTTCGAAGCCCGGCGGGCTGGCTCGTAGAACGGCTCGGGTTCCGTATGACGATGGCGGTTGGACTATTGATCACACTAGGAGCGGTGCTGATCCTCAGCTTCATTAAGACCGTAGGCTTTATTGTGCTTGGCTGCGCATTGCTTGGCATTGGAACGGCGCCTTTATGGCCCTGTGTAATGATGGGAATCTCCGCAGTGACGAAGGAGAAAAAAAACTTCGGCACAGCGATGGGAGTCATCCAGATTTCCAGTCTTGGTGGAACAGGACTCGGGCCGATTATTATTAACTTTCTCGTCAGTAAGTCTTATACGCTGGTATTCTGGTTCTTGCTTGCCTGCATGGTAGTTGTTGTGATCATCTCACTATTCTTGCCGGGTAAAGGAAATAAGCAGGTATACGCCGCATCTAGAGGTTTGGGGCAGAAGGGCAGATTGCACGCACTGCTGCAGAACATCCGTCATACGTTGCATCACATTCGGCATAATTTGAAGGTAAGTCCATTCCTATACCCGGCGCTCTTCCTCCAGACCTTCGCGATCGGGTTGCTGACACCGGTTATAACCCTATATGTTAGAACGGAACTTGGGCTGTCACCTGAAGCCTACAGCGCCATGTTAATTGCTGGTGGAGGGATTGCCGTTGCCGGATTAATTCCAGTCGGTAAATTAGTAGATCGTTACGGGACAAGTTTGTTTCTGAATGTCGGCTTTGCCTCCGCCGCTATCTCGATCTGCCTATTTGCGCTTACCCGCTCAATTCCAATCGTCTGGTTTCTAGTTATCCTGATCGGGCTTAGCTATTCCTGCATTCTGCCAACCTGGGATACGATGCTGTCGCATCTGATTCCGGAGGGGGAGAAGGGGACGGTCTGGGGATTTTTCTTGACGATCCAGGGCTTCGGTATGATTATCGGCCCAATCGTCTCGGGGAAATTATGGGATTGGCTTGGCCCATCGGCCCCATTTCTGGCCAGTGGCTGTTCTATGGGCTTGCTGTTCTTTGTGCATCTCATCCTCTCCCGGCCAAGCTATCGTCTGAGTACTGAATAAGTACGGAGGTGATAAGTTGATAACGCCCTGATTGGTAGTCCGGGAGAAGGAGGACAGACACACTTATACTTTTTTAAAAAGAGGCTTTGTACAGAGGCAGCAAGGTTGCAAAAGTCTCTTCGATCTTAGCAAGCAGTTTATCGCCATCGAGCAGAATCGGGTCATCGCGTTCAATCCGCAAACCACACATCATTTCCGCCTTCTTGACGTTTTTTAGCCGCTCAGCCATCTTCTTTAATTCAGCGGAATTGACTTCTGCATGTGGGGTTCCAACCGGATTGAAGTGATCCATGGACCAGAAGAAATGCTCAGGTACTACCTTCTTTACCTTGGCCGCATGCTTGTCCAGGAAATCGGCGAATACAAGCTTGTTCGGGCTCTCATAAATAACCGCAAAAATAATGAACAGATGTGTAGAGAACAGTCCTACTTCGAAATGCGGCAAGGCCTTATAACCGCGTTTTCCGCTTGCCAGGGCCACCCAGGTATCAATCGGCGGATTGACAGTCCGTCTAGCATGCTTGGCGACATGGGGGTACATCTCTTCTCCGCAAAGTGCGGACAGATAGGTGGACAGTGTCTGGCCCAGAACCTCCAACTTCGGTCTGACCTGGCCGATAATCGCTTCCATTCTGCCCTCCAGGCCAGGTACTGTGAATACATCGAAATCCTCTGCGGTGAAGCCGTTGAAATTCGTCATCATGATTAACCTCCATATTCAGTGCTTCATTCAAGCACATCATGTCACAATTAGTATAGCATAAACATCGTTATAGCTAGGTTGTCCATCTAATAGCGCAAATAGGCGTAATCTTGCCTGCCGGGGCCTTTCCTGCCCTATTGTCGTAGATCGGGCTTAGAGATGGGGAAAATTAATCAATAATCCAAGTTCCGTTACATAATATGAAGTATAAGATAGAGTAAGCCGCAATCGGGAGATAAAGGTGAGAGCTAAATGCAGCAACATCGGCTTTTAGCACTCTCACAAATGATGAGGAGGGAGTGCCGTGAATAAAAGTTATGAAGTGGAATACTGCAACCTGGAACTCCGATTCGACCGTCGGCACATTCAGCAATTGATCCGTGATTTGATCCAAGACGGGTATTCTTTATACTGGAGCGAGAATGAGACGACTTTCATTATCTCAGTCCGCACAGGCCGCAAGCTGACGAAGCTGCGTTTTCAGCGTATAGCGAATGGATACAAGCTGGTCGGCGATTATGTCATTAAGGATGCCAAACTGGCCGAGTGGCTGGAGAAATTAATCGGCGATCTACGCGGGCATGCTGTCGTAAAACGGTTCAAAGATCGGCAGATCGTGGTCGAGAACATTCTGTTCGGAGAACTAATCCGACAGGTAGAAATCAACGGAGTAGAACATAAGGTTATTTATCAAAAAGGGCCAGTGATTGATGTGAAGAAAATGGCTGAATTATATATGGCTCAACTCGCGGAGAAGCGGCTTGAGCAGCTTCAGAAGGAGCTTGATGCAGAACTTGAGAAACTGTATGAAGCTTTGCAAGAGGGAGATCAGGAGAGCATCAAGGCTTGCAAGGAGAAACTTCGCAAGATCAGGCTCGAATTAATCCGCCTGGAGTGGTAATTAATAGCCTTTATCAAGGATAAGTGACCGCCCTGTGGAAAATGAACTAAATACGAACAATATAATTTTTGCAATCTGTGCAAAATATTATTGCAGGCCCCCTGAGAACCTGGGGCTTGTTTTATGAGGATATGATGAAGGTATTCACTTCTATTCACAAAAGAGTTAAAATGATAGTATTGAAAAAAATAAACAGTGAGTAAAGGATGGAGACCATGTCAAAACAACAAATTGGCGTTATTGGCCTTGCCGTTATGGGCAAGAATTTAGCCCTGAATATTGAAAGCAGAGGTTTTACCGTATCGGTGTTTAACCGTTCTCCGCAAAAAACTCATGATTTGCTCGAAAATGAAGGCAAAGGCAAAAACCTTGTCGGCACCTTCTCCATTGAAGAGTTCGTTCAATCTCTTGAAACTCCACGTAAAATATTAATTATGGTACAAGCCGGTGCAGCTACTGACGCTACGATTGAGAGCCTGCTTCCTCATCTGGATCAAGGCGATATTATTATCGACGGCGGCAATGCTTACTTCCCGGATACTCAGCGTCGCAGCAAAGAACTCGAAGCCAAAGGATTCCGCTTCATCGGTACTGGCGTATCCGGCGGGGAAGAGGGCGCGCTTAAGGGGCCTTCCATCATGCCAGGCGGACCGGAAAGTGCCTATAAACTTGTAGAACCTATTCTGACTGCAATTTCTGCAAAAGTAAACGGCGATCCATGCTGTACATATATTGGACCGGACGGTGCCGGACACTATGTGAAGATGGTGCACAACGGTATCGAATACGGAGATATGCAGCTTATTGGCGAAGCTTATCATTTGCTGAAGGATGTCCTCGGCACGGATGCCAAGGAATTGCATGAAATTTTCAGCGAGTGGAACAAAGGTGAGCTCGACAGCTACCTGATCGAGATTACAGCTGACATCTTCTCACAATACGATGAAGAGTCCGGAAAACCTATGGTTGACGTCATTCTTGACGCAGCTGGCCAGAAGGGTACTGGTAAATGGACAAGCCAAAGCGCACTCGATCTTGGAGTTCCATTGTCTATGATCACTGAATCCGTGTTCTCCCGCTTCTTGTCTGCGATGAAGGAAGAGCGCGTAGCTGCAAGCAAGATTCTGAGCGGCCCGGCTAAGAAGGAATTCAAAGGCGACAAGCAAGAATTCATTGAAAATGTACGTAAAGCTCTGTTCGCCAGCAAAATCGTATCCTATGCTCAAGGTTTTGCGCAAATGCGTGCGGCTTCCGATGAGTATGGTTGGGATTTGAAATATGGCAATATCGCTATGATCTTCCGCGGTGGCTGCATCATCCGTTCGCAGTTCCTGCAAAATATCAAGGATGCTTACGATCGCGATGCTGCGCTTAAGAACTTGCTGCTCGATCCTTACTTCAAGAACATCGTTGAGAGCTATCAGGATGCTTGGCGTAAAGTGATTGCTGCAGCAGTAGAGAACGGTATTCCAGTACCAGGCTTCTCCAGTGCCCTGGCTTACTACGACAGCTACCGTACAGATCGCTTGCCAGCGAATCTGCTTCAAGCGCAACGTGATTACTTCGGCGCTCACACCTTCAAGCGTGTAGACAAAGAAGGCGTATTCCATCATCAATGGTTCTAAGCCTGAGTAACTGGGCAGAGAAGCCCATATCTCAGCAGAGCACTATTATATAGAGCAAGAATAAGACGTCGCACCCAGCGGATTGCCGCTTGCTGCGGCGTCTTTTAGAATCGTTAGTTTATTTCCTGAGGACTAAAGGATAGGCAGTGCCACATCAGTGTGCTCTGTGTTATGATATGAAAAAAGTTTACTGCCAAGCTGGAATTAAGGTAGGTGAGATGTTGAGTAGTCACAAGGATAATATTATACTTGTCGGCATGATGGGGACTGGTAAATCAACAGTAGGGGCGCATTTGGCTGATAAGCTTGGCTACCGTCTAATTGATCTTGACCAGCAGATCGTGCAGCAGGCCGGCTGCTCTATTCCGGAGATCTTCGCTGAGAAGGGTGAAGCTTATTTCCGCGATCTAGAGTCTGATGTGCTTGATCGGGTCCTGCAAGAGGGGGGGATCGTTCTGGCCACCGGTGGAGGGGCTGTGCTGCGGGAGAGCAATTGCAAGTGCATGCTCGGGCATGGACAAGTTGTGGCCCTTGAGGCCACAGTAGAGGAGATTCTAAGCCGTGTTGGCGAAGATAAGAATCGACCCTTACTGGCTGGGGGCGCGAAGCGGCGGATAGAGATCCTGCTGGATGAACGCAAGCACGCTTATCTGTTCGCACATCATCATGTGAATACGACAGGTAAGAGTGTTGAACAAGTGTCAGATGAAATTTTAATGCTTTGCCGCGGTTAATCATCAATTCATAAAGGAGAACTCATAGTATGGATGTTATCGTTAGACCAACGCCTGAGTTAAGGGGAGAGATCGGAGCGTTATCGTCAAAGAATTATACAACACGTTATTTGCTGGTTGCCGCGCTGGCTGAAGGTACTAGCACGATTTATTATCCAGCCCACAGCGAGGACAGCGATGCGATGCGTCGTTGTATTGCTGATCTTGGCGCTGTGTTGGAAGAGGATGAAGAGAAAATCGTCATCACAGGCTTCGGGCGGCATCCGAAGGATATCAAGGAATTGAACGTAGGCAATGCAGGAGCCGTGCTGCGCTTTCTATTAGCGATTGCGGCCCTGTCCCCGGATATTACCTTTGTGAATACGTATCCTGATTCATTAGGCAAGCGTCCGCATGATGACTTGATCGAATCCTTGCAGAGCATGGGTGTTGAAATCGAGCATCGGGATGGCAAGCTCCCAATTACAGTTCGTGGCGGTGCGCCGAAGGGTGGTAAGATAAAAGTATCCGGTGCAGTCAGTTCGCAGTTCCTCAGCGCACTATTATTCCTCACACCATTGCTTGAAGAGGACAGTGAGATTGAGGTTGTCTATGATCTGAAATCGAAGGTCGTTATCGGACAAACGCTGGAGGTGCTGGAACAGGCGGGAATCGTCATCCATGCCAGCGAGGATTTGATGAATTATAAAGTGCCTGGTCGTCAATCCTACCAAGCGAGGGAATATACGGTGCAGGGAGACTATCCAGGCTCAGCGGCAATTCTGGCCGCTGCGGCTGTGACGAATTCAGATGTGAAGGTGCATCGTCTGATGGAACAGAGCAAGCAGGGAGAGCGGGCAATCGTTGACGTACTGCGCATGATGGAAGTTCCACTAACCCATGAGAACGGAGTCGTTCACGTCCGCGGCAATGGTCAATTGCAGCCGATTGAGTTCGATGGCGATGCAGCGACAGATGCCGTACTCGCTATGGTAGCTGCTGCGGTCTTCGCCGAGGGCACATCCCGTTTTTATAATGTAGAGAATTTACGGTACAAGGAGTGCGACCGCATTACTGATTACTTGAACGAACTCCGCAAAGCCGGTGCCGATGTGGAAGAGCGCCAGGCAGAGATTATTGTGCACGGTCGTCCAGGTGAATTGCCAGGCGGCGTCACAATCAATGCGCATTACGATCATCGGGTTATCATGGCTCTAACTGTTGTAGGTCTTCGTTGCCAGCAGCCGCTAGTCATCAAGGATGCGCATCATGTCGCCAAATCGTATCCTGGATTCTTCGACCATATTACCGCACTTGGGGGTAATGTGGAGTGGGTTGAAAACGGGACTTTGTGAACATACATTAGAGAGGAGCAAGTAAAATGGCATTTGAAAATCCAAGCAGAGAGAAGATCAAAGAAATTCTAGAGAAGGCCGGAAATATTGCGATTGTCGGTTTGTCCGATAAGCCGGATCGCACCTCTCATATGATTGGTGAGGCATTGCAGGGCAATGGGTACCGGATTATCCCGGTTAACCCTGTCGTCTCGGGTGAAATTCTCGGCGAGAAGGTCTATCCATCGCTTAAGGATATTCCTGAGCCTGTAGACATCGTTGACGTCTTCCGCCGCAGCGAACATACACCTGAGATCGCTAAGGAGGCGGTTGAGATCGGCGCTAATGTATTGTGGCTACAGCAGGGCATCATTAACGAGGAAGCGGCTGACATCGCCGCTAAAGGCGGGCTCACCGTCATTATGGACCGCTGTATTAAGGTGGAGGACAGCCTCCTGATCGGCAAGCGTCACGGTTAACAGAATCAATCCAGAGCTAATATGACCTTGAATATCGTCCGGTAAAATCTATGCCGGGCGGTTTTCACTTGTCTGCACTATTTCCTTTGACAAAAGAATGAGGCTGGGCGTACCATTAAGAAATAGAGAGAGACTATCCTATAAATGCGTGTTCAATAGTCAGAGTTCCGTACTGGCTTGTTGAACAACCTCTATAAGGGTTTAAATAGGTTTAGGGGGTCGAAACATGATACAAGGTATTGGTGCAGCGGCTGGTGTTGCCATCGGCAAGGCATTTGTGCTGCCCACCTGGGAATGGGATGTTCCGGATCGGCGAATGGAAAGTGTGGATTTGGCCAAGGAGTTCGAAAGGCTGTATGAAGGCATTAGAACGTCCAAGACCGAAATCGAGTTCATGAAGAACGAGATTAAAGAGACGGTTGGAGTAGCAGAATCTAACATTTTTGATGCACATATCGCCATACTGGAAGATCCTGTTTTTATGAGTGAAATTCGCGGGATTATAGAGCGTCAATACAAAGCGGCCGAAGTGGCTGTTAAAGAAGCGATCGATCATTTTGTAACGATGTTTGATCTGTTGGATGATGAGTATATGAAGGAGCGGGCGCTTGATATTAAGGATGTCGGCAACCGATTGCTTAAGCATTTGCTCGGAACCCCAGATATTACACTGCCTTCCGATACGCAGCCATATATCCTGGTAGCCCGGGAATTGTCCCCCTCACAGCTTGTCCATTTGAATCCACAGCATGTGCTGGGGATGGTGACGATAGCTGGAGGCAAGACTTCGCATTCGGCAATTATGGCCAGGGCGCTTGGAATTCCACTCGTCTCAGGCCTGGAGGATTCCTTGACAGAGATATTTAAGACTGGCGATCTTCTGGTGATTGACGGGGATGAAGGAGCTATTTTCCTGAATCCGGGTCATGTCATTATCGATCAATATACTGCGATTGCCGAGAGACAGCGGCGGAGGAAGGAACAACTACAGCTGCTCGCTTCGGTGGACCCTGTAACAAAGGATAATGTGCGGATGAAGCTGGCTGGCAATATTAGCTCGGTGAAGGATCTGGAGCTGACCTTCAAATATGGAGCGGAGGGAGTTGGGCTGTTCCGGACAGAATTTCTGTATATGGATCGGCTGGGCTTCCCAAGCGAAGAGGAGCAGTTTGAGGTCTATCGTCAGATCGCCGAGAGAATGGGAGAGCATTCGGTTGTGATCCGAACGTTGGACATCGGCGGTGATAAGCAGCTGGAATACTTTGCGATCCCTGAAGAAGAGAACCCTGTTCTGGGATTCCGGGCCATTCGGATAAGCCTTGATAATAAAGAAATTTTCAAAACGCAGTTAATGGCTATCCTGCGGGCAAGTGCTTACGGTAATGTTAAAATTCTCTATCCGATGATCTCCTCGCTGGAGGAGGTTCGCAAAGCGAAAGAAATTTTGCAGGAAGCCAAGCAAGAACTTACCGCTAGAGGAATTGCCTATGACGACAATGTACCGATCGGGGCGATGATTGAGGTTCCAGCAGCCGTAGCGATTGCAGATCTTCTGGCTAAGGAAGTAGATTTCTTCAGCATAGGCACGAATGATCTGGTCCAGTACGTGCTTGCTGTAGATCGGATGAATGAGAAGATAGCCCATATGTATCATCCTTTTCATCCAGCGGTACTACGCATGCTTCGACAGACCGTTATGGCGGCGAAGGAAGCGGGAATTCCGATCAGTGTATGCGGCGAGCTGGCCAGCGATGAGAGGGCACTCCCGATTTGGCTCTATCTTGGGGTAAGCAACCTGAGTATGTCGTCGCAATCCCTTCTTCGCGTCAAACACCGGATACTGAATATTTATGCTAGTGAGAGTCGTGAATTAGGCGCTCTTTGCTACCGCCTATCGACAAGCACCGAGGTGGAAGCGGAACTGGTTCGTTACTTGGGAACCGAAGTACGTTAATTCTTATTGATATAGAACAAAATATGAAAAGTAACAGCACCGGAGGATGGACCTCTGGTGCTGTTGTTTCCTCTCAAGCTATTTAGCGGCGAGTGCTTCGATATAAGCTTTGCCGTAAGGCGGCAAATCCGGTGGACGGCGTGCAGAGATGATATGTCCATCGACGATGACGGGCTCATCCTTCCATATCGCCCCGGCATTCTCCATGTCGTCGCGGATGCCTGGGGTCGAGGTGACCGTGACGTTTTTCAGAATTCCGGCTGAGATCAGTACCCAACCGGCGTGGCAGATCTGTCCGATCGGCTTCTGGGCCGCATGCAGATCGCGGATCATCTCCAGTACCTTGGGATAGCGGCGGAGCTTGTCTGGCGCCCAGCCTCCGGGTACAAGGATGCCATCATATTGATCTGCAGAGATTTCCTCGAAGGAGAATTCAGCTTCCGCGGGAACCCCATATTTGCCGATGTATTTTTTGCCTTTCTCCGGGCCGACGAGATGAACTTCGGCTCCCTCTTCGCGGACGCGGTAAATCGGATACCATAGCTCCAAATCCTCGAACTCTTCATCTACTAACGCGATCACTTTTTTTCCAGTTAGTCTCAATATAGTCTCCTCCTGTCTGAAATGAGTCTTGACGAAAATCGATTTCAATATTTTAATTGTATCAAATATGAATTAAAGATTACATACAGCACAGATGTGATTATGAGGTGATACCGTGCTTTTATTCTGCCGTTGCGGCCAGGCAATGACTCTTAGCTTTCGGATGCTAGTTTTCGAAAATATGTATCAAATCGACTTAGTTCCTATTCTGGAATGCGAAGATTGCTCTACTTATGAACTAATTCCATCATTTAAGCAGGATGTAACTAAGCTGTTAGCTGAGCTAAAGGAACAGCAACGGGAAGGAAGAGTTATTTTTACGAGTGTGAATGAGCTTGCTTCGGTATTGTATGACGTTTATAAGTCCGGGCAGGAACTATTGGAGGTGTCCTCATTTAATGCATTCTTGATAGAGAAATGCGAGGAACGCATTAATTTGTTACTGGATTTGTACGGGTATGCGAGTAAAGAAGGAGACGCTGACTGGATGGAGGCAATATCATTTCGCTTATCCAGCTTATCTTCATTTGTGAAAAAGCGCCAATTTTTAGAAACGAAGTAAATGAATTTAAAAGAAATGACGAATAAAGTTGTTTTTAAGGGGCGCATTTTGTTAATATAACATATGGCAAGGTACAGATACTTAAAGTGCGTGTTCAAAAAGGCCGTTTTCAGCACCAAAGGTTGGACGAGAGCTAGAGAGTGGACTTTTTGAATTACCTCTAAATGAAGAAGGGATGGATATGTCATGTATAATTTGCTAAGAATAACATCCATAGAAGACCTTCATAGCGCTTTGCAGCAATCCACTAGTCAACCGCTTTTGTTGTTCAAACACAGTACTCGTTGCCCGATCAGTGCCGGGGCTGAGCGAGAGTTTACAGCATATTTGAATGCGGCTCCCAATGAGGGAGTTATATATGGTTTGATTTATGTGATTGAAGAACGAGAGGTATCTAATGCTGCTGCCGAGTTGCTTGGCGTGAAGCATGAATCTCCTCAGGCAATACTCGTCAAGAATGGGCAAGCAGTATGGAATACTTCCCATTCACAGATTACTTCCGGAGCTCTACAAGGAATTCTGGGATAAGTGAAGCGTTATCATTGCACAAAGTAATATTTTGTCGTATCATTAAACTAATTGGGGTACTGGACCTTACCGGATGAACGAGTGAAAATCTATTGGCAATGGAGAGAAGAATGTGACGGTTACCATTTACGATGTGGCACGTGAAGCGGGCGTTTCGATGGCGACGGTTTCTCGGGTTGTAAACAACAATCCGAATGTCAAGCCGCAGACCAGGAAGAAAGTATACGAAGCGATTGAACGTTTGGGATATCGTCCAAATGCGGTGGCAAGAGGTCTTGCCAGCAAGAAGACGACCACGGTCGGAGTGGTCATCCCAGACATCTCGAATTCAATTTTTGCAGAGATTGCGCGAGGTATCGAAGACATCGCCAACATGTACCACTATAACATTATCCTATGTAACGCAGACAAGAAGAAGGAGAAGGAGATTCGCGTCGTAAATACCTTGCTTGAGAAGCAGGTTGACGGACTTCTTTTCATGGGCGGAGTAGTAACTGAAGAACATGTTCAAGCATTCCAGACTTCGTCTGTTCCGATCGTACTCTGTGCGACGAGCGACGAGAAGGGCATGTTCCCATCCGTAGATATTGACCACGAAGCTGCTGCATTCGATGCAGTGAGTACGCTGATTCGTCACGGTCATCGCAATATTGCTATGATTAGCGGCACTTTGCAGGACCCGGCGAACGGTTATGCACGTTTTCAAGGCTATAAACGCGCTCTCGAGACAGCTGGAATCGAGTATCAAGAGGATTTGGTGCGGATTGGCAACTATCGCTACGAATCCGGTGTCGAGGCTATGAAGTATTTCCTCGGTCTCAAGAAACGGCCGACGGCGATATTCTCAGCGACCGACGAAATGGCTATTGGAGCTATTCACAGCATTCAGGATGAAGGACTTAAAGTTCCTGATGACTTTTCTATTATCAGTGTAGACAATATTCGCATGGCATCGATGGTACGTCCGCAATTGACGACGGTTGCCCAGCCGATGTACGACCTTGGTGCGGTCGCTATGCGTCTGTTGACGAAGCTGATGAAGAAGGAAGCGGTGGACAACCCCCATGTGATTTTGCCTCATGAGACGATTCTGCGTCTCTCTGTCAGTCATGTGTAATGCTTAACTGGGCCTTAGCTGTGCTGGTGGCCATCAGATAGAGATAGACACAAACAAATATATGAAAAAGGTTATCGGGAAAAAGCTCCTTCTCTTGAAGGGGCTTTTTTAGGGTTCAATGAAGCTATATACAATATGAATTGAAGGGAGTCGCGCAACTATGAGTAGAATTGGTCTTATCGGAGCGATGGATGAAGAAATCGCCCTCCTCCTGCAAGGGATGGATGACAAGGAGGAAGTGAAGCGGGCTGGTGTCTCTTTCGTTCAAGGTCTGCTCCATGGAAAGAACGTTGTCGTTTGTAAGTCGGGAGTCGGTAAAGTGAATGCGGCGATGACAACGCAGGTTCTGATCGATTATTTTCGAGTGGATATGATCTGGTTCACCGGAGTGGCCGGGGCTGTTAATCCAACGCTTGATATTGGCGATATCGTCATTTCTTCGTCCTGCCAGCAGCATGATATGGATGTAACGCCGCTCGGATATGAGCGCGGGGTAATACCTTATCAAGAGATTTCCGATTTTCCTGCGGATGAAGATCTGATCCACCTGGCCGAGGAAGCATGTGACAAGCTGTGTACAGACCATAACTTTATCGTAGGCAAAGTGCTCTCAGGGGATCAATTCGTCGCCGATCGTGTTCTCGTCAGTGAGCTATATGAGACCATGGCCGGGGCCTGCGTAGAAATGGAGGGCTCCGCTGTTGCCCAGGTTTGCTATATGAATCAGATTCCATATGTGGTACTACGTTCAATGTCTGATAAGGCAGATGGAACAGCGGATGTGAAATTTGCCGAGTTCACGGAGAAGGCTGCTAGCCGCTCATTTGAGATTGTGAATGATATGCTGCAGAGAATCGTCTGAACTCAAACTTCAGGATAGTCCTGCAAGGCGACCGCGAGAATATCGCGGTTTTTTGCTGTGATCTCTTCCCGCCGCGGAATTCCTTCCCAATGTGACATATCATCCAGCCAGGTCGTAGGCAGACGAACTTCGGCCTGATCCTGCCAGCGATCGATCCAGGCTTGCGGAAGGTGAAGGGAGGAATCCGCATCAAGCTGCCGCTTCAGTGGATGATCTCTCATCTCCAGCCACAGCAGGCTCCATGCCCGTGGAACAACGCGCCACAGGTCATAACCGCCACCCCCAACAGCTACCCAGCGTCCCTCACAGTACATATGGGCCAGCTGGTGCAGAATCGCAGGCATCTCTTGATAGATTCTCATACTGCATTGCATGTGAGACAACGGATCGAGAGCGTGGGCATCACATCCGTGCAGACTGAAGATCATATCTGGCTTGTAGTAATCGATGAGTCTGCGGACCGACGCTTCGAAGCACTCCATCCAGGAATCATCCTCTGTATAAGGCTGTAGCGGGATATTCATGCATGCTCCATATCCGTGATGCTCTCCACGTTCGTGTACGAAGCCTGTACCAGGAAACAGATATTTACCGGTCTCATGGATAGAATAGGTGCACACTTCAGGTTCTGAATAGAAGCTCCATTGCACTCCATCTCCGTGATGAACGTCTGTATCAATATAGAGCACACGGGCCCCATACTGGCGCCTTGCATATTCAATAGCGACCGCAGCATCATTGTATACGCAAAATCCGGCTGCTTTGCCTGAGAGTGCGTGATGCAATCCGCCGCCCAAGTGCAGGGCATGCGTTGTCTGTCCGGAGAGGACGGCTTCAACCGCTGTGATGGAACCACCGACCACATACGTTGCGGCATCATGCATTCCGCTAAAAAAAGGGGTATCCTCATCCATCAACCCATACTGTTCCGCGCGTGTCGTCCAGGAGGGATCTGGCGAATACTTGCTCAATTGTTGAACGGCCTCCACATACGCAGGTTGGTGGACCCATTCCAGCTCGCCGGGGACGGCTGGACGTGATTGCAGCATATGCTCGGGCGCAAGAGCCTGAATCTCCCTCAATAGATCCAGTGTCAATTGTAGACGAATCGGGTGAAAGGGATGATTGTTATGAAAACAATAATTAGACAGCTCGTCATGATGAACAAATAATGCGTTTCCAGACATAGCCTCACTTTCCTTCCTTATGGCCCTTAGTTGCAGCTTGCAGCCCATATTAATAATGTGTGTTCAAAAAGGCCGGTATTCAGCACCGAGGCTAACGTTTCCGATATACGTTTCTTCGAAGCGCTTCAGTTGGATGAAGCTAGGGGTTGAGGAGCGGAACGTACGTAGTTGGTACGTGAGCACCTGAGATGTTTCCGAAGGAAACATGACTTCGTAAGCATTCTCTTAGCCCCGGCTGAATTCAAGATTCGAAGTCGAACATGCTCCCTTGGTTTACGTCGTGTTAGATATAGAATTTATAAGTTATCAGCGCAGCTGATGAAATTCTATATCGCAAGAAAACCTACCGCTGAATCGCGGTCGCTCATCCTTGAATTGTCTTCGATCAGGTTTTCTTATCAAAAGCGGACTTTTTGAACTTCCTCTAATACATGAAGCGCTGCTGGAAACGAATCCGATCAAACTGCTCCTCCGATTCAATAGGCACCCCTTTGCCGATACGTACCATCAAGCAGTTGGCCGGATGAGAGCAAATCTCCGGATCATCAGTCGCATACCAGACCATATCCACGGTTTGCATCAGCCGCTCCATCATTTTGCGGTAGTCCCAGACGCTGAGTCCACTGCTCTTTAAATCCCAGTGCCAATAGTATTCGGTCGTGAACACAATATACTTCTCCATCTGACTGTCTTCAAATGCGGTATTGATCATTCTTGACCCCAGCTTCATCGAACGATAGGCATTGGCAACTTTGATTGCGCCCAGCTCGATCAAATCGGGCATTCGCCCCTGTGACCAGCGCTCCATTTCGTCCGGATAGTGGAAGGTCACATAGCCGACAATCACTTCGTTCTGTCTAGCCAGAATGATTCGTCCTTCCGGCAAGCCGGCAATTTCAATCAGGGCCTCATGCTGGTCCTTCGGCCTGCGAAAGGCATCCAGTTCAGGATGCATCTGCAGGGTCTGCAGGTGGGAAGGCGAGACAGGACCTTCGATGACAATCTCATTATCCTGGTAGGGTATCGTATGGCGGATATACGTTTTGCGGTGTTCCATGGGACCGCCTCCTTAGCTCTTTCCTCTCACTTATAACAGAAAAATGAAAATTTGAAAAGTATAGCCGTGTCGTAATAACGTGTGCTATAATGATATCCGACACAAAAAGATCACAATTGTACATTGACAATGTGACTTTCTTTACAAACTTCTCTCCCCTTTTGCTTCTTCATAGAACGGATACCATCCTACTCTTTGTCGAATCAATTTATCCTTTCTATTCATCCTATTTTTGTATCCGTTTTCATATCTTCATCTTTAATTTTCATTTATTTCAATCTTACAGATTCAAGGAGGATGGAACAATGAGTCAACTGCAAGGAGAAATTATTTGGGCGGAGGCCGCCTCATCCCATCTGGGCAGCTATGAAGAAGCGTATGCGAATTTTAATTGGGAGGAAGTAGAGAAGCAATTTTCCTGGTATGAGACAGGCAAGGTGAATATGGCCTATGAGGCGATAGATCGCCATGTTGATGCAGGCAAAGGGGATCGTGTTGCGCTTCGCTTCAGTGATGCAAGCCGTAATGAATCGTATACCTTCCAGGATCTGAAAGATCAGACCAACCGCTTTGCCAACGTGCTACGCAGCCGTGGAATAGCGAAAGGGGACCGTGTATTCATCTTCATGCCGCGCAGTCCTGAGCTATATATTACGCTTCTCGGCACGCTTAAGGTTGGTGCGGTCGTTGGGCCGCTGTTCGAAGCTTTTATGGAGACGGCAGTCAAAGATAGACTTGAGGATAGTGGAGCAACTGCGATCATTACAACTCCGGCATTGCTGCCGCGAGTGAAGCGGGATGAACTGCCGTTGCTGAAGACGGTATTCGTCGTGGGCGAGAATGTCGCTACGGATGAGAATACGCTTGACTACCATGCCGAGATGAAGCAGGTATCCTCTGAAGCGGAGATTGAATGGCTTAATCGTGAGGATGGAATGATCCTTCATTATACTTCCGGTTCAACGGGGAGACCGAAGGGAGTGTACCATGTCCACAATGCAATGATTCAGCATTATCATACAGGCAGAGTTGTCCTGGATCTGCGTGAAGGAGATGTATACTGGTGCACGGCCGACCCAGGCTGGGTCACGGGAACCTCATACGGGATATTTGCACCTTGGCTGCATGGGGTTACCAACGTAGTCCGGGGGGGCAGATTCGGTCCTGGCGACTGGTATGAGACGATTGCTAACAACCAGGTGACAATATGGTACAGCGCACCAACGGCATTCCGTATGCTTATGGGAGCTGGTGAGGATATCGTAAAGCAGTACGATCTCTCCTCGTTAAGGCATGTCCTATCCGTGGGCGAGCCGCTTAACCCGGAGGTGGTTCGCTGGGGGCATAGAGTCTATGGCCATAGAATTCATGATACATGGTGGATGACGGAGACAGGCGGGCAATTGATCTGCAACTATCCGTCGATGCCGATCAAGCCGGGCTCCATGGGCAAGCCGGTGCCAGGCATAGAGGCGGCGATTATTGATGATAATGGGAAGGAACTCCCACCGAACCGGATGGGGAATCTGGCGATTCGTACGCCTTGGCCGTCCATGATGCGCCTAATCTGGAACAATGCGCCGAAGTATGAGGAATACTTCCGTATCCCAGGCTGGTATATTTCCGGTGATACGGCCTATATGGATGAGGACGGCTACTTCTGGTTCCAAGGCCGGATCGATGACGTGATTAACTCTTCAGGCGAACGCATAGGACCGTTTGAGGTCGAGAGCAAGCTGGTTGAGCACCCAGCTGTAGCCGAGGCGGGGGTTATCGGCAAGCCTGATCCGATTCGTGGTGAGATTATCAAGGCTTTTATCTCTCTGCGGGAAGGGTATGTAGCTACAGATGAGCTTAAGGCGGAGATTTCTCGTTTCGTCAAAGAAGGCCTGTCTGCGCACGCTGCTCCACGCGAGATCGAATTCAAGGATAAGCTGCCTAAGACCCGTTCCGGCAAAATCATGCGCCGTGTACTGAAAGCTTGGGAGTTGAATCTGCCGACCGGTGATCTGTCTACAATCGAAGACTAGATGAACAAATATCTAAATGTTTATAAATACAGAGGGTTCCAGGAAGATCTTCCTGGAACCCTCTGTTTGTGTTATATCCGCTTCAGCCGCCGAACTTCACTGGTGATGATGGGATTGATTCCCCTTTGCTGTTATAGGCGGTAACCTTGATCCAGCCACTTGAGGCATCGCTCTGGAAGCTGAACTGCGTTCCTGGCGTAGAGCCTATATTGGAGTAGGAGCCGTCCGAGCGATCAGAGAAATAAATGCCGTAGCTTGTTACTTGGTCATCGTGTGCATTGGCAGCCCAACTAACCGTGTACTGTCCATTATCGCCCTGAATATTTACTTGAACGGGAGCCGATGGCAGTGCCTGACCATAGGATGGGTCCTCGGGATCTCCCGGCCATGGAAGCTCCTCTCCGGGAAGGGGCTGCTCGGGAGACCAGGCGCTGCTGACGATGGCACTTGGTTCGGATTCCTTGCCAGCAACATCGACCGCCGTCACATAATAACTGAACGCTGGTCCGCCTGAATCGGTGAACTGCGTAGCCTCGCCGGCGAGTGCTGCCTTTCCAGTATTCTGATAATTTATGCCATCCGTAGAACGATACAAGCGATATCCTACAACATCCTTCTCACTATTTTTATTGAAGGTAATGCTGCCTTCGCCAGTCAGTCTCACATTGCTCGGCGCCGCAGGAGCTGCACCATCATCAACCCGCGGATCGATCTTGTTCGGAGCGTCTTCTCCTGCATCTTTCGGCATATAGTAATCGAGTGACCGATGGCCGCCCTTCATAACCGAGAAGGCATGTTGCAACTCTTCAATCAATTCTTTAATCGGTTTAGCCCGCTTTACAACGACCTTCTCCCGAAGCATATCGGAAGGAGTTGCTTCCTGTGGAATGTAGTTGACACCGTCATAAGTGATATATTTCATTCTTACCAATACGTCATCAGGTTCGGTAGGGACATATTTAGCATTGAAAATATCGGTAACCAGCTTACCAGCCTCTCTTGTCAAGTCTGTCGGTAGCTTGCCGCTATAACCGGAGACGGTCTTCGAGACGATACCGTCAGGCTTCGTAAACTTCGGTGTGACGAACAGCTCTTTCTCGTTCTCGGTAACCTCGTTCATGACAGAGGCCCAGATTGAGCGAGCCCGGGATTTACCGGCATCGGATAGCGTATTGGCGGGTTCCTTGTACCCGATCCAAATTCCTAGTGTTACGTCTGGGGTATATCCCATGAACCACACATCGGCATAATTTTGCGTTGAACCAGTCTTGCCGACAACCGGAATTTTGCCATAATTCTTGAATGAAGATTTGATCGATTTGCCAGTACCATCTGTAATAGCGGTGCGTAGCATATCGGTCATCAGATAAGCGGTCTGCTCTGAGAATACACGCTCTGGCTTAACCTCATGCTTATAGACGATCTTGCCTTTGGAATCGGTGATCTTCTCAATCATGTAAGCGTCCGTGAAATTACCGCCGTTAGCGATGGAACTGTATGCATTCGTCAGTTCTTCAACGGTCACGCCGCGTGTAAGACCACCCAGTACACCTGTTGTTGCTCCGTTATCTTTTTCATCCAGGGTAGTGATTCCGAGCTTTCGGGAGAAGTCCCAAGCCTTCTCGATGCCAATCACATCGTTAAACACTCTTAGCGCCGGAATATTGCGAGACTCATTCAAGGCGGTACGAGCTGTAACCAGACCTTTATAGCCGCCACTAGAGTTGACCGGAATATGGTAGCCCTTCTGATAGTCGCGCAGGATGATCGGCGAATCATCAATAATGCTGGCTGGTTGGATTAACCCAGCTTCCATGGCTGGCAAATAGGCGGCGATCGGTTTCATCGTTGAACCCGGCTGCCGAACCATTTGCGTTGCATAGTTCATTTGCTCGGTGTAGAAATCGCGACCTTCGATCATGCCGAGAATAGCGCCTGTACGATTATCAAGCATCATTCCGGCAACTTGCTCAAGCCCTTTGGTCTTGCTGAGAGGCGAAAAGTTATCGGCATTGTCGGATACCTTATGCATCGAGTTGTATACTTTCTTGTCAATCGTCGTATAGACCCGATAACCTCCGGTTAACAATTCTTGACGTGCTTCCTCAATCATTTGCGGATTTTTGGAAACTTCCTCTTTGGTCATGTTCGGGTTATTCATCATCGCAATAACGATGGCTGCTTGCCGCTCGGTCTCCAGCATAAGATATGGGAAAGTCTCATAGGCTTTCTTCGTCTGTGGAGCGAGCGCGCCCTTGATATCGAACGCCAGTGCCTCCTGATATTGCTCATTTGTGATTTTGCTCTCTTCAAGCATTCTCTGCAGTACGAGACGCTGTCTCTTCAGTGCCCGTTCGAACGCTTCTTCGTTAAACTCGCCTTTACCGTTGTATGCGGAGTAGGAAGAAGGGAGCTGCGGCAATCCTGCCAGATAGGCCGATTCGGCGATATTCAGATCATTCAGATTAGAAATATTGAAAATGCCCTTTGCTGCTGCCTTAATTCCATACACTTGATAGCCGTTGGAACCATTGCCGAACGGTACCTTATTAAGATAAGCGGTTAAAATTTCCGGCTTGGACAGAAAGCGTTCCAGACGCAATGCGAGCAGCATTTCCTTGATTTTGCGGTCGCTTGTACGATCCAGATTCAAGAAGACGCGGCGTGCCAACTGTTGGGTCAGCGTACTGCCTCCAGTCTGCACGTCTTCATTTAGCAATTTCTGTTTGACGGCACGCAGCGTACCTTTGAAGTCGATCCCTTTATGATCGTAGAAATGGTTGTCCTCGATTGCGAGTAACGCATCGACTACAGAATCGGGGACCTCCTCGGTACTGATTGGCCGTCGATCTTCTTCAGTACGAAGCTGACCGATAGGATCACCGTTGCGAAAATATGCAAATCCGGTGATTTCGTTATATGCGATTTTCTGCTCAATATCTTCCCGTGAACGTACAGGGTCATCTTTAACGATAGAGGTTACATAGCCGAAGACGGCCCCTCCTGCAAAGAGAACTCCGGCAATAATAAGCATTATGAGGACGCTGAAAGACGTCCAGACCCAACGCCACTTGCTGCGTTTACGGGGAGGTTTCTTGCTTTTCTCGCTTTTCTCGTTTTTATTGCTCCGGGAGATGCCTTGACCTGACGGCCGTCCGGAGCCTTTATCGTTCTCATGAACCATGCAGTATCCTCCTTTATAACAAGCAACATTATAGCATAAAAAATGAGGAAAATGACCGCTTTTTCGCCTTTATTGCCGATTTTAAGATTTATCCCAATCATAAGGGGAATCTTTGATCTTTTGAATAATCTCTATTATATACAAAATGGAATGGGGGAATGAGTTACCGGAACGGGGAAATAAAGGCAGGGGCTGAACAAGGTCTGCTCTATCATGAAAAAAGCTGCCCCAAGGCCCTAAAGACCTTGGAAGCAGCTCGATCAGCGAACAGATATTAACGGTTGTAGAATTCGACGATTTGCTTCTCGTCGATATCTTGGGACAACTCAGCGCGTTCTGGTAAACGAATGAATTTGCCTTCCATAGCGTTGTCGTTGTATTCAAGATATGCTGGAAGATGCGAGCGGTTTTCCAAAGCTTCTTTAACAGAAGACTGGCCGCGGCTTCTTTCGCGAAGGCTGATAACATCACCTAAGCTTACGCGGAAGGATGGAATGTTTACCTTCTTGCCGTTAACAGTGATATGTCCGTGAGATACCAATTGACGTGCGCCTGCACGGGAATTAGCAAAACCAAGACGATATACGAGGTTGTCCAAACGGCTTTCCAGCAAGATCATGAAGTTTTCACCAGCAATACCTTGCATTTTTTGTGCTTTTTCAAACAATGTACGGAATTGTTTTTCGCCCAAGCCGTACATATGACGCAGTTTTTGCTTCTCCATCAACTGCATACCGTAGTTGCTAATTTTTCTCCGTTGGTTAGGACCATGTTGTCCTGGAGGGAAAGGGCGTTTCAAATCTTTGCCAGTACCGCTCAAAGAGATGCCAAGGCGGCGGCTGAGTTTAAATTTAGGACCAGTGTAACGTGCCATTGTATAATAGACTCCTTTTTTTCTACGTTTATTATTGTAGGGTTCTATTTTGCGCGGATTTTGTTTGGTTGTGCGGTGGATAGAATAGTACCGCTCTCTGACAAGAAAGTTCAGCCGCTGTCTTGTCAGCAACAAAATCCGAGAGGGTGCTCGCAATGGTTATGCCCTAAGTAAGACTCTATCCAGTCTTAATCAACAATAAATATTATATGAAATGGATATATAATGTCAAGTATGAGTTTTTGTTTGAAAAGCGTGAAAATTGTCGATAGGGCATTGGTCCTAAAAATATGGGACAAAATGAAGGATTTTTAATGCAAAATAGTAAAATTGATAGTAAAATGATCATTGATAGCAAACTTCGGAAAATTAATTTTTTTGAAACAACTATTATAATTAAGCAAATATGTGATATTTTTATACTCCGGGCAGAGTCATTATAGCTTCGCTGTATATTAAGTCGCTGCTGAATTGGCAGTGAAAAGGAGCTTTTATTATGGCAGAACAATCACGATCAGACGTGACGATGACGTTCAGAGCAAATTCAGATTTGCCTTTGCCGCTGAGAATAGAAGAGGAAGATCAAGCAGAACAGAAGAACTGGCTGGAACAACTCGATATCAATGATTTCGATTTTCCGTATCTAGACTCGCTTTTGCTGGCGTCTTACTCGGACTGGCTGCCGCAGCAACCCTCTTTTCCCGACTCGCATCAAGCCGGATGGTTTCTCGCCAATTACCTCGGAGAAATTATCATCTCTCAGCCGCTAATACAGATTGATATCTCAGATCAACATATGATTTCCAACAACTTAAGAGAGGTCCTTGAACAAAAAGTTACTCTGTCCGTCAAAGATCAGAAGGGCGCCTATGTTCTGTCACCGGTCAAGACACGTCATAACCATGAGGTTTTTGCTGTGTTAGGCTGCCATATTAATGATGTGAATGAGAGTCAATTTCCATTTGCAGAAATGATCGTGAACACGGCCGCTCAGCATTTGTTGGCCTGTTTCTATAAACGGTTCGAGGCTTTGTTCGTGGAAGACTTGCTGAATGCCCAGAATCAGGCGAAGCGGGAAGAACAGCGCCGTGCCATGCTGTTCCAAGTCATCCAGCGTCTCTCTGACAAGATTGATGTGGACTCTGTTCTGAAGGAAGTGTTCGAACGGATCGCGGGCATGTATCCTGACGCGAAGGTAGAACTGTTAATGTCACAAGACCATCCAAGCCGTGATCCTCGGATTAGAACGCTGCAGCTTCAGGAGGAACAGGACAGCATGTGTGTGCGGGCGTTTATGGACGGGGTTATGCTGTGGGAGGACAAGCAGAAGGATAATGGAAGCAGCTACGCTGAGATTGCCGTTCCGTTAATTGGTAAGCAGGGCGCCTATGGGGTACTGCACTTATTCCTCTCTGACGAGATCGAAGAGGCGGATCGGCAGTTAATCGGTATTCTGGGTGATACGGCAGGTACTGCTTTTGAGAATGCCAAGCTGTATGAGCAGTCGAATCTGCTGATTAGTGAGCTTCGTCTGATTAACGAGTTGGTCAAACGGCTGAATCAGAGTCTGCGTCTGAAGGAAGTATTCAAATTTGCGACAGAAGAGCTGCTGTCGATCTTCAAGGCGGAATATTGCTGTATCTCACAATTAGATAAAGAGAGCGACTGCTTCGAGATTATGTCCTCCAACTTTCCAAGAATATTCAAAGAGTTCTTCCCTAAGGATTATGGATTCAATGGGCTTGTCTACTCCACGAGAGAACCCATTATTTTGTCTGATTACCAGGCTTATGGGAAAATCTCTTCTAAATTTATGGAGGAGACCAAGTCGCGTTCGCTCATAGCAGCGCCAATCATTGTGCGCGGTGAGGTGAATGGGGCGATCATGCTCGCTCACCGGGAGGAGCGCTTCTTCTCCTACGACAATTACAAGCTGCTGCAGATCCTGTCGCAGCATATCGGACTTGCAATTGCTAACGCCTCGCTGCATGCCGAAGTGCGCAGAATGGCGAATCGTGATATGCTGACCGAGCTGTACGCGCGCCATTATCTGGACGAGTCGGTGCAGAAGCATCAGCGCAAGGATGATGGCGGGTCACTGATTATCGTCGATATCGATCAGTTCAAAGGGATCAATGATACTTATGGCCATCAGATCGGGGATAAAATATTACGCGAGGTTAGCTCCATCGTCAGAAGCACGATCCGCAAGACGGATATCGCAGCCCGTTGGGGAGGCGAAGAACTGGCCATTTACTTACCGGGAGCCGATGTCGAGAGCGGTTATCAGATCGCCGAAACGGTCCGTTTGCGGGTAGCCAGCGAGACCGACCCGAAGGTGACCGTCTCCTGCGGCATAGCCGAATGGACGCGGGACAGCGAGAAGATCAGTGTTGAATCATTGTTCTATTATGCTGATATGGCTCTGTACAAGGCGAAGAACAATGGCAGGAATCAGACACATATCGGCCTGAATCCGGAGTTGTAGTATTCATGGGGACATCCAATAAGGATGTCCCTTTCTTATGTGGTCATGATGAATAGTTTCTATGCAAGGGGAAAGCCTACTACTGGTTGAACAATATGTTCTATAAAGCTGTGAGGAGCTTGTAGTAGAGGAGTCTGATCGCTATATGAGAATACGGTTATCTGTGATGAAACTAACGGTTGTTTTTAGCCTCGTTCTTCCTGTGGCGGCTTGCCAGATCGGGGAGACGAAGACGGCAAGGGATTGGTTCGATCTCACTTATGCTGGCCTTGCGGGCCATGAGCAACTGACATTCCAAGGCAATGCAGTTCTTGCTCGCGGGAAGCAGGAGAAAATCGAAGATTCATTCGCTTATGTCGGTGAGCTGAATGACCATCATGAATTAAATATGCGTACGGTTCTCCCCAGCGGACAGGGCCAAAAGCTGCAGACCGCAGAATTCCAGACAGGTCAAGGCCTTGAAGCGAAGCTACGCTGGCAGGGAGGGGCCTGGATGATCGCATCCTCCAATGCCAACGCTTTCACCCGTGGGATTGCCCGGTTGAACCCGCTGGACCAATTAGAAGATATCCGTAGGGCAAGTAAGAAGAACCTGTCGCTAGAGAAAGGCGCTGCAAGGGGGACAGAGGTATTGCGAATTGAACTTGACCCTCAGGAGGCCAAGCAGCAGCTGAAGTCCAAGCTGGACGGTGAGATGGAAGGGATACGGACAGACTGGAGCAGCAAGCTGAAACAGGTGAGCTCAAAGTATTCATCCGAAGTCGAGACAGAGATGAACAATCTATGGGTGAACGGGAACAAGCAGTTGGAGCAAATGATGGAGCAAGCGGATGCCAAGGTGGTGTATTATTTGACCGTGAATCGCAAGACAGGACTACCGGCTAGACTTGTGTCCGAGACGAGATTATCCTACCCGAATCCGCTCGGAATTACCGAACATGAAGTGCTCTATACGGACAATCAGTTCTCGAAGATTAGATAAGGGCCCAAGTATCGTAGGAGTAGGCTGACTTAAAGGGGTTGTAGTGGTACAATAATGAAGAATTAACCATTGTTCAATAGAGACTTGTATGGTTAGGGCAGCGATATGTTGCTGCCCGTTATGTGATGAGGAGGCAAGCAGTATTATGAGAGACCCTAGAATTCAAAAGTTAGCAGAAAATCTCGTGGGCTATTCCGTTAATGTTCAGCCTGGCGAGAATGTACTTATTGAGATGATCGGTGATGAACGCGATCTAATTAAAGCGATTGTTGAAGAAGTGGGGAAGAAGGGCGGTCATGCCTTCGTTGAATTAACGGACAAGGCACTGCAAAGCGCACAGTTGAAGTATGCGACCGAGGAAGGTATTAAAGCCTGGGCCGAGTATGACCTGCACAGAATGCAAATGATGGATTGCTATATCGGGATTCGTGCCGGATCAAATGTGAATGATATGTCTGATGTTCCGGAAGATAAGATGAAATTGTACAATGCTCATTATCAGCATCCGGTTCATAGCGAGCAGCGTGTGAAGCATACGAAATGGGTTGTACTCCGCTATCCGAACGCAAGCATGGCCCAACTGGCTAATGTAAGCACGGAAGCTTTCGAGAACTTCTATTTTGATGTATGTAATCTTGATTATGCCAAGATGGATCGTGCCCAGGATGCGCTTGCCGATCTGATGAAGCGTACTAACAAGGTACGCATTATTAGCCCAGGCACCGATCTGAGCTTCTCAATTAAAGACATCGGCGCAGAGAAATGCTCTGGTCAGAAGAATATCCCTGATGGAGAGGTTTACAGCGCTCCGATACGTGATTCCGTTAACGGTACGATCAGCTATAATGCAGCTACTCTATATAATGGCATCACCTTTGAGAATATTAAATTCCGCTTCGAGAACGGTAAAATTGTCGAGGCAACCAGCAATGACACAGCTCGTCTGAATGAAATTCTGAATTCGGATGAGGGAGCTAGATATATCGGTGAATTTGCGATTGGCTTTAACCCGTACATTCTTCATCCAATGAAGGATATCCTGTTCGACGAGAAGATTGCCGGCAGCCTGCACTTCACACCAGGTCAAGCGTATGATGAGACAGATAACGGCAATCGTTCCTCGATCCATTGGGACCTGGTGCTTATTCAGCGTCCTGAATACGGTGGCGGGGAAATCTATTTCGATGATGTATTGATCCGTAAGGATGGTATTTTCGTAATTCCAGAGCTGGAAGGTTTGAATCCGGAGAACCTCAAATAAAGTGCTTGATCAAAGCCCTATTTGAACCACCTCTAAGAGAAAATTCCTTGCCTGGAAAGCGGATTCAAGGTATCATTATATTGTATAAATTCTACAGTATCGACGCGGAGGGATTCCAATGGCAAATAATAATCAAGCGATTGTTGAAATTGCTCAGACAGCAGGCAAATTTACTTCTTCCATCGTGTTGCAAGCTGACAGCAAGTATATCGATGTTAAGAGTATTCTCGGCCTTTTTACTACACTCGTTAATACACAGGACTATCAATTGCATGTCCATGGACCGGATGCGGACGAAGCGAAGAAAGCCGTATCAGAAGTGTTTGCTAAACACGGCTTGAAGGTTCAGGTTGTGGCCGAATAAGTCAAGTAACAGGGAAACACTTCCGTCCTATGGGCGGAAGTGTTTTTTTGTATACATATAATATTTTGACATATAATTTTTAAGAGAGTGATTATTTGGAGAGGTTCTTGTATTGGCCCTGAATTTCGTCTAATATTAAGAATAGAGTTGATGAGTGATAAGGACATAGGGGGGAAGAAACATGACTTCATCTGATATACAGGAGCAAATTAATCTCAAAGCGCTTAATCTTCTGAAGGAAGATGCAGATAAAATAGAGAAACTGATCGAAGTACAGATGGAGAATCTCGCTACTCGTTATTGCCCTCTCTATGAGGAAGTTCTGGATACCCAGATGTACGGTTTCTCAAGACAGGTTGATTATGCGGTACGCGCCGGCCTGGTACAGGAACAGGAGGGCAAGCTAATCATAAGCAGACTTGAACGGAATCTGGCATCCCTGTATGAAGCAATGAATAACCGAGAAGCTTAAAGTCTTTGCGTCAATTGAGCGATATAATTTATAAAGCGCAGAATTCGGGGCCGAATCTGCGCTTTATTTTTTTGTAGATGGTAAATTAGCGTCTATACCAGATAGAACGAGACACCGAGGATGGCATATACGGAGAGCAGCAGCAATCCTTCATACCAGTTCGTCTGACCATCCTGAATAATTGATTTGGCGATAAATACGGATACGCCGATGGCTGCAAGCTCAATAATCGTAAAGACAATGTCCATCGGTTTTCCGAACAGATGGCTGACGAAGATTAGGACAGGGGCGACGAACAGGGAGATCTGCAGACTGCTTCCGACGGCTATCTCCACGGCGGCACCAATTTTGTTCTTCATGGCGAGCAGTACCGCAGCACTATGCTCAGCAGCATTTCCGATAATCGCGACGACGAACGCACCTACAAATATTTCACTTAGGCCGAATTTTTGTGTAAATGTATCCAACGTATGTACAAGCCATTCACTAACGAAAGCGACCATGACTGTAGCAAGAATAAGATAGAGAATGGATCTTTTTTTCGACCAGGCAGGGCCGTGTTCTTCCTCTGCTGCTCCGTCTTCCGGTTTGTGCTCCTCTACAACATCGCTCAAGTATTTCTTATGTGTAATCATCGAGAAGACAAGCCAGAGAATATAAGAAACAATGAGGATTCCGCCTACGATAAGGCTCAAAGTGGTGCGGTCTTCTTCATGGAGCACATGGGTCTGCAGGAAGATAGCAGGTATGAATAGGGCGATAACCGCAACGATCATTAGCGATCCGTTCATATTGGCCAGTGGTACATTGAAGCGCTGCACCTTATATTTCAACCCGCCGGCGAACAGGCTAAGGCCGAGTACAAGCAGCAGATTACCGATGATCGATCCGGTGATGCTCGCCTTGACGGTCTCGAACATTCCTTCACGAACGAGCAGAATACCGATGATAAGTTCTGCGGCATTGCCAAAGGTTGCGTTAAGGAATCCGCCCAGCCGTTGTCCGGCATAATGGGCCACGCTCTCGGTTGCTTTACCGAGAAATCCGGCTACGAAGATGACGGCTATAGCCGAAATGATGAACTGAAGCGTATCCGGCCAATGAGCATAATGTCCTATAGCGCTGAGCAAGAAGGTTAGGATTAGCAATCCAGGCGATATAAATTTTTTCATGAAATGCACCTCGGTATACAGAATTTAATGATGGCAGACTCAATTCGTTTTTCAATTTAATATACCAACAATTGAAGATTATAATTCAAACAAATGATGCGGTCTATATTTGCTTTACTTGGTTTTACCATATAAAATATAAGTAGTAGGTTGAAGGAGGGATAACCATGACCGAGCAACTGCAATTGGATATGGGTATGATTAAAATTTCAGATGATGTTGTATCCAAAGTCGCGGGTATGGCCGCCTTGGAAACACCGGGTATTGCTGCAATGTCCGGAGGGTTGTCTGAAGGTTGGGCAAAACGGTTGAGTGGTAAGAACGTACAAAAAGGCGTTACCGTAGAGGTCGGTCAATTGGAAGCGGCGATCGATTTGCGGATTATCGTTCTCTATGAGACTCCAATCCATGAGGTATGCCGAATGTTGCAACAGAATGTGCGGGAAGCCGTTGAGAGTATGACCGGGCTTAAGGTTGTTGAAGTAAATGTGAAGGTTGAAGGTGTAGCTTTTAAAGACGATGAGGCATAACTGACAAATGTCGGAGTTATGGTTTACATAGTTTTTGACTCTACCCGAGATTTCAGAATTGAATTAGAAAAAGACTGCGGATTTCGATCCAGCAGTCTTTTTTGAATAAAACTACATATTACGATTTTTACGTTGGTTCCGTTCGAATACGCTCTCTTCCTTGACGACAACCGACTTGGTCCTCTCTTGCTTCGACGGGAGCGATGATTCTCTTGAAATGCTAAGTACAATCCCCATGGCTAGCATCATGACAACCAGCGAAGAGCCGCCATAGCTAATAAACGGCAAGGTTACACCAGTAATCGGGATCGTACGGGTTACCCCGCCGATATTAATGAAGGATTGAATGGCGATAAGTCCCATGATACCAACACCCAATAATGTACCGAAGGGACTGGAGCATCGCAAGGAGACGAGCAAGCCCCTCCATATGAAATATAGATAGAAGAGCAGGAATAAAAACGTACCGATAAATCCGAATTCTTCACCAATAACGGAGAAAATGAAGTCATTGTAGGCATTCGGCAAATAATGCAGCTTCTGAATACCTTGTCCGAATCCGGTACCTGTCACTCCCCCGTGACCCATTGCAGTCAGGGATTGAATGAGGTTGTAACTCGTATGCTGAGGATCCGCCCATGGATCAATATACGCTTTGATTCGGTCCAGCTGATATTGGTTACCAGATTGAGCGGATTCGCTAGGGGGATTAATTTTGTTCCATAGCGATCCGATTCCTAGGACGATGCTGGCACCGAGAATCAGGAGTCCGATCGAACCGAGGATATGCTTCATGTTGGCGCCGCCAGCAAGAATAATCAATCCCGCAGTGGCTACTAGTATCATACAGGAGCCCAAATCCGGCTGCAGCATAATTAGTCCAGCGACGAAGCCGACAATAACCATGACTGGAATGTAGCCGGTCCTCAAATCTCGAAATCGTTCTCCCTTCTTGGATATTAGAGCTGCCAGATACATAATCGTCGTGATCTTGGCTAGCTCGGTCGGCTGGATGCCGAGTGAACCGATCTGGAGCCAGGAGCTGGCCCCATTGATCTTGTTCATGAAGGGAACGATCATCAACAGAATAATGGCTAGTATGAATATCGGTGCGAAGAGCTTGCGGAATTTCTCATAAGGAATATTCATCGTAATGAACATTCCGAAAATGCCAACCCCCGCAAAAATGATTTGCTTCTTCGTAAAATAAAAGGGATTATAATTAAATTTCTCACTAAATTGAGTCACGCTGGAGCTGGAGCTAAACACCATGACAATCCCGAATCCAACGAGCAATAAAGTCAAAATAAGCAGCTGGAAATCGGGTGTTCCGCGTCTAGGTCTTTCTTGGCTGTCTTTCATCTATCGTTCGCTCAAGCCTCGAGCAGTTCCTTTAGCTCAGTTAGTTTGCTATTGGCTGTCTTAATCACTTGTGCCGGAATTTCCGATTCATACTCGAGACCGTGCGGGAAGGTAGCCCGCCCCATATATACGGCTTCGATAGCCAGAACCGCGTCAGGACGCTCCAGTTTGCCTTCAACGGCACGCGTATTAATTCGGAGGTAGTAGTCATCATTGTTGAATTCAATTTTGTAATCGTATGTAGCACGGTAATATTCCCATTGCCAGCGGATGAAGCCGACTTTCTCAGCAGATTCGTCCAGGTAAGCTAAATCGCTTTTTAATCCGTCTAAACCCGTATTTTCAACAATCATCGTCCAATATGCCCCCTTAAAAGTTCTCCTCTCATGATATTATGTTTCTACTACTTACGCAAGGTTTGATCAACACTGCTCATAGGGGCTGCTGCAGCTTTCTTGCCCAGCCTAGTATCCGAATAAACGGATTTTCTGCTACAATATAACTTAAATATTTTGCAAGGTTTATAACGGATAACTTTTGATACCTTACAATAAGGAAGTGATTCGGTGGAGCTGGGAGATTTGGAGAAGCTGTTTGGAGCGATGGTAGAGCGAAGAAGACATCTGCACCGCCATCCGGAGTTGTCGTTCAAAGAGAAGGAGACATCTACATATGTGGCAGGTATTTTGAAGGAACTTGGAGTAGAGGTCACGGAAATAGGCGGGGGGTACGGGCTTGTTGGCCGACTGCGCGGCGCTTTGCCAGGCAAGACGATCGCACTTCGTGCCGATATGGACGCTCTGCCTATCCAGGACGAGAAGGAGTGCGAGTATGCCTCCCAGGTCCCTGGAGTGATGCATGCCTGCGGTCATGACGGGCATACCTCAGTGCTGCTGGCGGTGGCTGAATATTATAGTGAGCGGCTGCAGGAGATCCGCGGGGAGATCCGCTTCCTGTTCCAGCCTGCTGAGGAGACCTGTCCCGGCGGAGCGGTAGGTATGATTGAAGCCGGGGCACTGGAAGGCGTTGATGTGATCTATGGCGTGCATCTCTGGACACCGCTGCCGCTTGGTACGGCGGCAAGTGTAGCTGGCCCAATGATGGCTTCGGTGGATGACTTCTTCATCGATATCCAAGGGCGCGGAGGTCATGGGGGGATGCCACATAAAGCGGTGGACAGCGTCGTCGCTGGATCGTCGCTTGTGATGCAGTTGCAGAGCGTGGTTAGCCGCTCGGTAGACCCGCTACAACCGGCTGTGGTAACCATCGGATCGATTCAAGGCGGAACGGCACAGAACGTCATTGCCGATCGTTGCCGTCTATCCGGGACTGCCAGATGCTTCGATGAGTCTACAAGACAGGTGATCCGTGAGCGAATCTATGCTTTGGTAGAAGGGATTACCCAATCCTATGGTACAGAGGCTCACATCCACTATATAACTGGCTATCCTAGCCTGGTCAATGATGAAGCGGAATTTGGCCGCTTCAATCGGGCTCTCGGCAAGGTGCCTGGATTAAAAGGAGAGACCGCGGCGCAAATCATGCCGGCAGAGGATTTCGCCTATTATTTACAGCATGTCCCGGGCTGCTTCGTGCTTGTTGGAGCCGGCAATGAAGAGAAAGGAATTATTTATCCGCATCATCATCCAAGGTTTGACATTGACGAAGGAGCTATGCTTCATGCCGCAGCCCTATTGGTCTCCATGGCGGAGACTTATCAGGATGAACATTAAGCTTACGTCAACACGTGTTATTACAGCCTCGCCCTTAACGGGCGGGGCTGTTCGTATTAGAAGCATCGGTTTGCTGTCCCCGCTGACCCACACTATTTGCTATTAAGAATTGAGCCGTGTAATACGTCAGCATAATCAACATCCCGGAGTAGCTAACATCAGAGACGAATTTATTCCAGGCTAGAATCGAATCCGAAATAATGAACAGCGTACTGCCCATCATAGACCATATATTTCCGCTCATGATGGAGAACCACCCCATCAACAGGATGATAAGCAAGTAGGTCATAACGGGAAGAATCAGCCCCTCGTTGTCGGTATTATGCATGGCTCGGACCAGTTGGTTCGCCATAAATCCTGCATAGATCAGAAACGGAATGATCGTACATAATCGAATCCATGAGAACTTCCACTTTGTGATGAAAGCGGCGGTGTAGAACAGGTGCCCAATCAGGAAGGCCGATAGTCCGATGACAAAATGGCTAAGCAGACCATCCCCTAGCATACAGAAGAAAAGCCCTGCAATCACAAGCAGGACATAACGCTTATCGAGCCGGGATCTATGCAAATAAGCGTACAGCAGAATCAGCCACATCGGAATCAGCTTGAAAATAAGCGCAGAGCTTACGAAGATGTAGATCAGTCCCATGATGAGAATGAGCACGGCCAGCGTTCTTTTGAACATATCGATACCTCCGGATCATTGCAAGATAAAAATCTTCTATATAGATATATATTGGGCGAGAGCGAAAACAGTATAGCAATTCAGATGGTTAACCGCCAGATGAAAATGCCGCCCCAACCAAGCGCTTGTAATGAAGATATTCTCCCGAAGCTCAGCCGTTTGAATATGAAAAAGCGTCCAAAACCCTCTGATGGAGGATATCGGACGCTATAGTAGTACCAAGAGGTTATGAATGATCCCGCACTCAGGAAAGGCGCAGGGATTGTACGTGATCAAATTTGCCTTGCTTCAATCGCTCAACGGAGTAAGTAATTGCTTCGTTCACATGCTCAAAGAAATGCTCTCCGCCGATCGTATAATACAGCCCGTTATGGACCAAGGTCTCTTTCACATGAGGCGGCAGTCCGGCGATCAACAGCTTGCCCCCTTGAGCTTTGAATTCATGGATGATACTGCGGAAATAAGCTTCGCCCGTCGTATCGATGAAGGGGACATTGCCCATTCGCAAAATAAGAAACTTCGGCTTCTGCTTAATATAACTGGCGACCGTCTCATGAAAATCCTGAGCTGCTCCAAAGAATAAAGGACCTTCTACAGTATATACACTAATGGTCGGGGTGCTGCTGGATTCGTTCCATAGCTGGGTGATTTTCTCGCGCTTCTCGCGGAGAGGGTTTGGCAGCGATTTTTTGACTGTCACGCTTTCGCTCATTTTCTTGGTGAATAGAAGCAGTGCAAGGCCAAGGCCGACTTCGACGGCGATGGTCAGGCTTGTGAGGACGGTAAGCAGGAAGGTGACGACAAGAATCAGCGAGTCCCCGGATTTCATCTTGAGAATATGCTTGAAGTGAGCCCGCTCACTCATATTCCAGGCAACGATCATAAGGATTGGCGCCATACTTGCTAATGGAATCCGCGAAGCCAGCGGGGCCAGAAGCAGGAGGGTCAGCAGAACGAAAATTCCATGGATCACCCCGGACACCTTGGAAGTTGCTCCGCTCTTCACATTAGCTGCCGTACGAGCAATTGCCCCGGTAGCAGGTATCCCACCGAACAGCGGAGTAATGATATTGGCGATCCCTTGGCCGATCAGCTCCCGGTTGCTATTGTGCTTCGTATTGGTCAGACCATCAGCGACTACCGCAGATAATAGCGATTCAATAGCGCCCAGCATGGCAATCGCAAAGGCCGGGCCGATCAAGAGCTGCAGGGTATCCCAGCTCACGGACGGTATTTGGAATTTAGGCAATGTGCTTGGTATGACCCCGAAGGTCGACCCAATGGTCGGTATACGGCCAGAGAATAACCACCCGGCAATTAGACTGGAGACGATGATTCCGACGAGCGGTGCCGGTATCCTGGGCATTACGCGCGGCATAATGATCAGAATCGCCAGGCAGATCACCGCCGTAATCACGCTGTACATATTTATCGTGCCGATATGGATAACAATTTCCTTCATGTTTGCGATGAAGGTCTCATGCTTCTCGATATCGGTAAGCCCCAGAAAGTTGGCGATCTGACCTGTGAAGATAATAACCGCGATCCCGGAGGTGAAGCCGACCGTGACAGGTCTTGGGATGAATTTGATTAACGACCCTAATTTGAATATACCCAGAAGACATAAAATGATTCCAGCAAGTATGCCGGCGATCAGCAGATTCTGATAACCATAGGTGAGCACTACACCGAGCAGGATCGGTACGAAAGCACCTGTAGGCCCTCCGATCTGAAACTTGGAGCCACCGAATAGGGAGATCAGTATTCCGGCGATGCACGCGGTGTAAATCCCGTACTCCGGCTTGACGCCGGATGCGATCGCGAAGGACATAGCAAGCGGAATTGCAATAACGCCGACAACAATGCCGGCGATGAAGTCTTTTTGTAATTGCTTGAGTGAGTATTTCTTGAAAATACCCGTAAACAGAGTATTCACAACTGAGCCTTCTTTCTTATAGATCGTGTTCAAGCATTTGCTTAGGTCCGGCTGAATTCAAGATTCGACGTCGATATACCTCTTGATTCACTTCGTGATCAAAAGCGGACTTTTTGAACTACCTCTTAAATTGTTCAATCCTGGTCTTCGAAAATGGAAATAATGTGGATCAGATGATTGTTGAAAATATCTTTGGTAATCGCTAATAAATCGGCGACCATAGGGTCGACCAGAGAATACATGACCTGCTTGCCTTGCTTGACTCCAACCACGATATTTTTGGCCCGCAATATACTAAGCTGCTGGGATACGGCCGAGCCTTCGCTTTCTAGCAAGGTCTGTATTTCGGTGACGCTTCTTTCTCCTTCACATAGCAGTTCCAGAATACGAATGCGAAGCGGATGAGCCAACGCTTTGAAGAATTCAGCCTTGAACGCTTGCAATTGGGTATTCATAGAATTCCCCCCCCACCTTTCAAACCTTTAAGTGTGTATTCAAAAACAGACCTTTGAACAACCTCTTTAATAATTCATATATTCAAATATCTTGATATATTATACTATCATGAAGCGTGAAAGTATGCCATGGGTGATTTCACACAAAATAAATAAAAGGGTTCGAAAATCAAATTTTGATTTTCGAACCCTATGCTATATTGAGCTAATTTCTTATTGTGCTTGAACGTATTCTGCCGATTTGACACCTGCTTGACGGCCGAAAATAATGATCTCGGCAACAGAGTTACCGCCGATCCGATTCTCGCCATGCAATCCGCCAACAACTTCACCAGCTGCGAATAAGCCTGGGATTGGTTCCCCGTCTTTATTTACAACTTCGGTGTTGGTATTGATCTTTACACCCCCCATGGTGTAGTGAATCCCAGGGCCGATCTTGATCGCGTAGAACGGTCCCTTGGACAAGTCGTTGTCCATACCAGTTGTTCTGCCGAATTCAGCGTCATTCTTGTCCTTCACGGCATTGTTCCATGTATCGAGTGTCGTCTTCAATTGATCCGCTGGAACACCCATTTCTTTAGCTAAGGCTTCGATCGAATCGCCAGCAATGACGAAGCCCATCTTTTCATATTGCTCGATCGCTTTCGCGCGGGATTTCACACCAGAGTCGAATACAAGATAAGCCGATTTGTCAGTCAGTTCGTTAATAGCTGCTGTCACTTTATCGCGTGTATCCAATTCATTGACAAAGCGCTTGCCTTCGTTCGAGACGAGGATCGAGCCCTCACCACGTACCACTTCCCCGATCAGATACGATTTATCTTGCTGTACTGTCGGGTGAACCTGGATTTGATCCATATCCACGGTAGTACCGCCCAGCTTTTCGATCATTTGAATGCCATCGCCAGTGCTGCCTTCTTGGTTCGTAGTAACGAGGCCTTCCAAGTCCGGGCGAACCTTGGAGATCATATCCATATTAGAGCCGTAGCCGCCGGTCGTTACGACAACAGCGTCTGCAGTAATGGTCTTCTCATCTTTTTCGTCAAAGAGAACTTTAACGCCGTTTACCTTGCCATCTTTTTCGGTAATTTCCTTCACATTTGCATTAACGAACAGCGGAATTTCCTGTTCTTGGACATTCTTCAGCAGTCCGTTGGCAACGTATTGTCCAACCGCTGATCCATCTTCAGGACGATGTGTGCGTTTCTCGCCCATGCCGCCGGTAATCGTAATATTATTCAATCGAATTCCGATGGAATCCAGCCAATCGATTGCACTGGCTGAATTGTCCACGAAGAACCGAAGCAATTCTTTATCGTTGGTGCCATGGCCACCTTTTAAAGTTTCCTCATAAAATAAATCATTGCTGTCCTCAATCCCTTGTTCCTTCTGGAACTTCGTCTCGGACGCGTTCATACCCGAAGACGCCTTAAGCGTATTCCCGCCGGCAACCGGCATTTTCTCAAAAATAACAGGGTTCAAGCCTTTGCTCTTGGCTTCAAGTGCGGCAGACATGCCTGCGCCGCCCGCACCGACAATGATGATATCGTATTTGTCCTGGAGTTGATCCAGTGGTGTGTAAGTCGTTTTTGATGCGCCTGAGACAGCTTCATTGCCTGCGGCCTCTTCTTTTGTGGTGTCGTTCTGCCCTTGATTGTCTTTCTTGTTCTGGTTCCCGCTTCCACAGCCCGCGATGACGAGTACGAAAGATAGCATGAGAATCAGGATTGCTGCAGCTTTCTTCTGCATGATTTTAACCCCTCCATTTTCTATTTCTAGTAGAACTTAAAGATGCGCATAAAAAAGGAGAGTGTAACTTGAAATGAGAAGCGAAAGATCAGTTCCTCACGGCCTCATTTCATTTCGGTTATCCCCTCCTTCGTTTGCATTTGGCTTCTTTAAGATCCCCTTTATTGTAATATAGGATAAGGATAGACATAGTGATTTTATTCACAAACATTGAAATACAATATATGACAAACCGTTTGGAGGTTAGTTCATCTCTTGTTATGATAATAGTTGTTGTTATGAATAGTTTCGTCTTTTTTCAAGAGGGATTGGAGATGCTATTACTTAGGAGATTATCATCGGGAGTGAGAAAAGTTCCTGGTGGGTGAGAATAAATAATGAAGGAAGGTGCAGCGCTTGAATGCGGCTGGAGCATGTATTGTACAGAGGGACGGTACGGTATTGCTAGAGAGGAATCATCCCGGTTTTGAAGAAGCGCGGGCACAATTGATACAGATTGCTGAGCTGGTGAAGAGTCCGGCTAATTATCATACATACCGTATTACTCCTCTATCGCTGTGGAATGCGGCTGCCGGGGGGAAGTCTGCGGCAGAAATTGTGAATAGTCTGGAGTCGATATCCCGGTGGTCGCTTCCTCCGGCCGTGATCTCAGATATTCAGGTGACGGTGTCGAGGTATGGAAAATTGAAGCTACTCCCTGCCGAAGGCGAGGAGGGGATGCTATGGCTGGAAGGTGAGGAGGAAGAGATCCTTCGCCAGTTGGAGCTGGAGCCCAGCTTGTCGTCCTTCGGGCTGGCTCGCATCAATGATCTGCGAATGAAGCTCCCGGCTGCCTATCGCGGCAGCGTAAAACAGGAATTGGCTCGTTTGGGATATCCAGTACTCGATAAGGTTGGGTATCATGATGGTAAATCGCTCTCTTTCACCTTGAGAAATGTTGCTTCGAATGGGGCTGAGTTCAAGCTAAGGCCGTATCAGGAGCAAAGTGTCACTGCATTTGCGAGGGATCAAGAGCAAGGCTCAGGAGGCAATGGCGTGCTTGTGCTGCCCTGCGGGGCGGGTAAGACGGTGATTGGTCTTGCTTCTATGGAACGGTTCCAATGCGAGACTTTGATTCTAACCTCAAGCGTTACCTCGGTACGGCAATGGATCGCCGAGCTGCTGGACAAGACGACACTCACATCGGACATGATCGGTGAATATTCAGGGGAGAAGAAGCAGGTTAGAGCAGTTACCGTGTCAACCTATCAAATATTAACGCACCGCAGTAAGAAGGAAGACGGCTTCAAGCATATGAGGCTGTTCAATGAACGGGATTGGGGCCTGATCATTTATGATGAGGTACATCTGCTGCCAGCGCCAGTATTCCGCGCTACAGCGGATATTCAGGCTACCCGGCGTCTAGGGTTGACCGCGACCTTAGTGCGTGAGGACGGTCAAGAGCGTGATGTGTTCTCCTTGATCGGACCCAAACGCTATGAAGTACCGTGGAAGGAGATGGAGGAGCGCGGGTACATCGCTACGGTGCTATGTCGGGAGATCAGGGCAGCGATGCCGCCCGTTCTTCAGGAACGCTATCATCTTGCCGGAGCACGGGACAAGTTCAGGATTGCAGCGGAGAATCCGCATAAAATTGCTGTGTTAAAGGAGCTGTTAAAGCGTCATGCTGGACGGCAAATTTTGATCATCGGCCAGTATTTGCAGCAGCTGCGCCAGGTTGCAGATGAATTGGTTATCCCATTGATCACCGGAAGGATGCCGCAGGATGAACGAGAGCAATGTTTCCAAGCTTTTCGCAGTAAACAAATCCCGGTGCTGGCTGTATCGAAGGTGGCTAATTTTGCTATCGACCTGCCGGATGCTGCAGTAGCCATTCAGATTTCGGGCAGCTTCGGCTCGAGACAGGAGGAAGCGCAGCGGCTTGGCAGAATTTTACGTCCGAAGGAGGACGGGGAGACCGCGTATTTCTACACCCTCGTCTCGGATGGAACTCGTGAGCAGGAATTCGCCACGCGAAGACAGTTGTTCCTAATCGAACAGGGATATGAATATGCGATCATGATGGAACAAGGGGACAATCATATCGAGTCCGTTGACTCCGAAAGCATTGAGGGGGTATCGGAAGCATGATCGAAGCAATAATTCGTAAATTCGCCGGTTCTCCGTTCACATTAAGCAAATTGAACACAGCGGCTGTTGACAGAATAAGCGGGGCTGAGCTGCGGGCGGCTTTGCCTGATATGCTTCGTAAGGGGCAAGTTGCTGCCGTCAAGAAGTCCTGGGGAGACAGGCTTTATTATATTCCAGGGGATGTATTGTTAAACTACTGGAGCCATTGGAGTAACCTTGATTCTGCTCGAATGGTACCTGGTAATATCACTTTGGTCCAGGCGGCCAAGCGTGGTCTTGTGGCAGATTTGTTCCGCAGCCTGACTTGGATCGCTCATCAAGGGCTGCCGCTTACGGCAAAAGGAACGATTCACCAGAAATCGCTGAATAAATGGTTGGAGCAGGTCGAGCTCGCGGAGAAGGATCTCGTAGGGCTTGATTTACGCTACCCCCATCAGGAGGCATATCCGGCCCATGCCGCAGTTCTGCTTGATATGCTGCTAGCGCTAGGGCTGATCCGCAAGGAGCGGGGTTCATGGAGTCTGAATGCTCATGAGCTGTCCGTATGGTTAAGCCGATCTGCACAGCAAATGAACGATATGCTTCTTCGTGAGGCATTGCTCCGCTATGTACCTGATGATGTTACTCTGTCGCATTTTGCCTTCCGGCTGATCGCAGCTGATCTGGTGGAGGGACAATGGTATTCCTTACAGGAAGTTTGCGCATCACTAACAGAGCAGAGAATGTTCCCTGGAGAGCTGCCGGAAGATAAGCAGTTATGGATGAGAAACTGGCTGGTAGCGCTCAGCGGATTGGGCTGGCTGGATCTTGGCGAGAACGGGGAAGGAGAGCTTGTATTTCGCTGGAGTATGAAGCCGGTATTTGCCCACCAGAATGGCGAGTCCCGACTTGGCGCCGAGGAACTTTTCTATATTCAGCCGGATTTTGAGATTATCGTACCGCCGGAGGTTTCCTTCCGGGTGCGTTGGGAGCTTGAGCTGTACTGCGAGAACGTAGCGATGGATGTCATGTCCATTTATCGGCTTAGCCGGGCCAGCATGGCTGCCGCCACACAGCAAGGAAGAACGGTAGAGGAAGCTATTGATTTCCTGCACAATGGCTCGGCTGGCATTCCCGATAATGTCCTGCTGTCGTTGAAGCAATGGGCCAAAGAGATGGGCCGGACTTCTCTTGCCGAGGTTCAGCTGCTTCGTTGCAAGGATGAAGAGGCGGCTGGCAGGATCGCGGCTCATCCGCAGCTGATGGGGATGTTGGAGCCAATCGGTCCACTCGCCTTCATCGTAGATTCGAATCAACTTAATAAGGTGGAGAAAGTGCTGGAAGAACTAAGTCTGGCACCGCCTAGACCGGGCCTTGGCCAATCACTGCAGCTGCAATATATACGTCTGGAGACCGCTGCGGAGATAACGGAGCAAGATACTGCTCCTAATCGAGATTTAGCCGACCAACCAGCCTGGATATACAACGGCCGCGATTACCAATTCTATGAACGGGACATATCAATACCAAAGCGTGATCAATTGTTCCCTGGAATGCAGGATATTCCCGGAGTATGGTTGAAGGAATTAAGGAAATACCATCCTTCTACAGCGCGGAAGATCGCCCAGCAGGCTCTAGAGTGGGATACGAAGATCATACTGCGAATGGACGAGCAGCTGGTGGAATTGATTCCCGAGCGACTGGAGGGAGATGAAATTTGGCATATTCATGGTCTTCTCATGAATCCAGATATGAATGGGAAGAACTCGGAAACGACACTGCGTCAAGTTTCTCTTGGGCCGGAGCAATGGGAAGAGATGCGTATTCTTCTACCGGAAATATAAGACCCTTTTCGCTTAGGTAGAGAGTATGATATGATTATTTCGTCGACTATAGTCAATGAAGGAAGTCGCAGCAGTGCGGATGAAATGGCTTGTCGGCGCATAATTGCATAGAATCGAGTTGATCATTCATGAGCGTAACAGAGCGAGTTACGGTTGATATGGCCGAAGTGCTAACATACGCCTATGAATTGGGCGATATGATAAATGACTCTACTGCCGTCTCCGATTATTTATATTGGAAGCAACGTGTAGAGGAAAGCGCGGAGATTCAGGCTCTCATCCGGAAGCTGAACGCACAAAAAGAACTGTTCGAGGAGACTCAGCGGTTCGGACATTTCCACCCCAACTATCATGAAGCAAAGGATCGGGTTAAGGCGGTGGAGCTCGAACTGGAACAGTTCGAAGCCGTAAGTAAGTTCAAGGCGGCCGAGGCTGAGCTGGATGGCATTCTGCATCAAATGTCAGAGATCATTGCTTATTCGGTCTCTGATACGATTAAGGTGCCAAGCAATGATCCGAATCCCTCATCCGGATGCGGTTGCGGGAGCGGCGGGAAATGCAGCTGCGGATAACGGCTGTATAAGCAACGATTGAAGGTTGCCATGCTTGAAGCGTGTGGCAGGCTGCATAGAATCAATCGAAAGGAGAGGAAGCATGTTTCCGGAGCGTACAGGCTACATTATTTGGGTAAACGATTTGAAGGCGGCTAGAAATTTGGAGAAATACGGGAGCGTGCACTACTTATCCCGGCGGATGCATTATGTTGTTATGTATGTAAATGCGGAGCGTGCCGAGGATACGATCAAGAATATTCGCCGTCTTCCTTATGTTCGCAAAATCGAGCGCTCTTATCGTAACGAGATTAAAACGGAATATAGTAAAGATGTTCCGGATAAGACCCAATTCTACGGCTTGTAGAATTGGAATGTGAACTAAAATGTGGTTCCAAGAGGACGATTTATAGAAACAGCGGCAGGTTCATGCCGCTGTTTTTTATTTTGTCAATAATTCAGAAAAACCAATAATAGTATGAAAGATCTATATCCTTTTACCTTATCCGCTTATTTCATCCAGTTCCCTGCCTTGTAGAATTATAGGTTATAATGTAATATAATAGGCAAATATACATAGTTATAAAGTCCTATCGATGCGAGGTGCGGCATGAGAGACAAGGCTACAGAACGGTGGGGAACCTATGAAGCTTTCCATGTTCCTCTGGGCGATAAAAGAATCGCTGATATCGTGATAACCAATCATGCCAAGGTCAGGTACGAGGATCGTATTAAGGATACCAAGGCCCGGTATGAAGATATCGCTCTTTGGCTATGGGAACGCCTAAAGCAAGGGCGGATAACCCCTTATTATAGAAAAGAAGAAGACGTGTATCTTGTGGATGATGACATCGTCATGGTCGCTGAATTCAGTGAGTTAACCGGAGAATTCGATCTAGCGGGTCGACCGCTCCATCGTATGATCATCGTGACCTTTCTTGGCTTGATGTCGGAGACGATTGAGCTTCGTGATTTGAAATCATATTATTCCTGGCTTCGCCATTCGCGGCGTATGACCTTGATGAAAAATAGTCGTAAGCGGAAATAAGGCTTTGTGACTCAGGAGACGGTCAACTGTATACGCTTACGGAACAGAATTAATGGGAGCCATCCTTTGGTAGTTATACTACTTAGGGACGGCCCCTTTTTTTGTAATGTGCGCCATGCTATTGTATGAAAGGGGGGGATCAGCGGTGGCTTTAAATTTTCATCAATTACATATTTTTTATACCGTCGCCGAACGGGGGAGCTTCTCGGCGGCAGCCCAGGCATTGCATATGACACAGCCCGCGGTGACGATGCAGATTCAATCGCTGGAAGATTACTTCGGAAGCAAGCTGCTGGTACGCTCCACGAAGAGAGTTGAGCTTACGGAGGCAGGCCAGACGCTGTATCCGTATGCGAAGCGAAGTATCGAACTGATGCGGGATGCCGAGAAGGCGATGTCCCGGCTTAACTATATGTTGGAGGGGAGGCTGCAGTTGGGAGCCAGTCTGACGATTGGGGAATATGTACTTCCGAGGCTGCTAGGTCCTTTTGCCAGCCAGTATCCTCATATTTCGATTGCACTCAAAGTAATGAATACGACGCAAATCATCGATGAGATCGTCGGTCATCAATTGAATTTTGGATTAGTAGAAGCACCGATTCATCATCCGGATCTTAGCTTTGAGCCTGTGATGGAGGATGAGCTGAAGCTGATCGTGCCAGCAGGGCACCCATTGACAGGACGGGAGCGGGTGACGCTCCAGGAAGTAGTCAGCTATCCCTTCGTATTAAGGGAGAAGGGCTCGGGAACGCGCCAGGTGATGGAATCGGAGCTAATGCATAGAGGCTTTGAGCCGGATCGGATCGAGTCTGTGATGGAGCTAGGAAGTACAGGGGCGGTGAAGTCGGCGGTGGAAGCAGGGATTGGCATTACGATCATCTCCCCTTCCTCGGTGAAGCATGAACAAGCGCTCGGATTGCTGAAAGTGGTCGATATTGAAGATGCGGAGTTTAAGCGGCAATTTTACTCGGTTCATTTGAAGTCGGCTTTGCTGCCAGTTCCGGCGGTTACTTTTCTAACTTTTTTGAGAGAATATGGACAGTTGATGTAGAGGTTAGTTTCTAAAATTGCTGTTCCATTTATTTAATGCCCTCTATTTCCTTTAGAACTTAGGTGTAAGAGGAAACGCGGGACGAAATGGATATAAATTATATGTACGAGGATGTGCAGACGTAATGAAGGAAACTCATGAATCTCGATATGATTTACATACCCATAGCCGTGCTTCGGACGGGATGAACACACCAGAGGAGAATGTGAAGTTAGCGAAGGAGAAAGGGTTGGCTGGACTAGCGGTTACTGACCATGATACCGTAACCGGAATCGCTGCGGCTCTGTCAGAAGGGGAAAGGATAGGCATTCAAGTCATTCCGGGTGTGGAGATCAGTACCCAGGCAGCGGGCAAGGATATTCATGTGCTCGGTTACTATCTAAATATTGAGGACTCCGTTCTACTGGAGCGACTGGCCGGGCTGCGTGCAACACGTGATGCCCGCAATGAGCAGATTATCCGTAATCTTCAAGGCTTGGGCCTGTCGATCACGCTGCAAGAGGTTATCGATGGTCTAGGTCGCAGCCTGCGCCCGGATGAGAGCTTGGGACGCCCACATATTGCTGATGCGTTGGTACACAAAGGTTATGTTCGCGATATGCGCGAGGCCTTTGACCGATATTTGGCTGAAGGAAAGCCCGGCTATGCCGCCCAGCCAAGAATATCGCCGCAGCAGGCGATGGATTGGATTCGCGAAGCTGGCGGCGCTCCGGTGATCGCCCATCCTGGCTTGTACGGGGATGACGAGCTAGTATGTACAATTATTGAAGCGGGCCGACCTGCCGGAATCGAGGTATATCACTCGGACCATGGGCCCGCGGAGGAACAACGATATTTAGCGATCGCTAGTGAATATCATCTGATTTCCACTGGGGGCTCGGACTATCATGGCGTCAGGCAGGGCGTTGTGTTCCATGGCGACCTTGGCAGCCGTTTCGTTACAGAGGAGATGGTGGGACGACTAAGGCAAGCCGCCCAACAATTGAGAGGGTAAATGCCAGTGATATCTGATATAGTAGAGATTATTACCCTATCAGAACAGTATGCTAGGGATTCACGTGATTTGCTACACCGTTTTGCTTCTAACGAACCTACAAATCGTTATTTCCTCAAAAACAGCAGCAAATGAAATCTAACGAAACACCATATCGTTATTTGGGAGAAAATCGGCCTTTGTGCCCTAAATTGGCTTCAATAACGATACCCAGTTTCGTTAAAAAATTTTGCAGCCCATTTTGGGCCAAATAGCGATACCATGTTTCGTTATGGGCACAAGTTTATTTGAACTACCTCTATAAAGGATGGCTGTATGATGACATATAAAATGATAGTACTAGATTTAGATGATACCTTACTTCGCGATGATGGGACGATCTCGCCCCGCAACAAACAAGCGCTAATGGCTGCGCAGGAAGCTGGCGTAAAGGTTGTACTGGCATCGGGAAGACCTACGTACGCAATGAAGGCATTGGCCGATGAATTGGAGCTGGAGCGGTTCGGAAGCTATATTCTATCGTTCAACGGAGCAAAGATTATGAATTGGAAGACGCGAGAGGAGCTGTTCAGCAGCACGCTGACCCCAGAGACAGCTCACGCTCTTTATGAGATGAGTATTCAAGAGGGCGTATCAGCGCTAACGTATGTCGGCGATGATATTGTGACGGAGCAGGCGAATGAGTATACTCATATTGAAGCGCAAATTACCGGAATGAAGATTGCTGAAGTGCCAAGCTTCATCGAGGCCGTTCAAGTTCCGGTTGTGAAGGTGCTAATGGTCGAAGATCCGGACAAGCTTGTACGGGTTGAAGAGAAACTGAAAGCAAAGCTGACAGGAGAATTGAACGTGATGCGTTCGAAGCCATTTTTTCTCGAGTTCACGGAGAATGGTGTCAATAAAGGAACCAGCCTGAATCATTTGATCAACCAGCTAGGAATTGAACGCTCAGAAGTGATCGCGATGGGCGATGGATATAACGATGTAGCGATGCTTGAATTTGCCGGTCTAGGCGTTGCTATGGGCAATGCGCCTGAGGAGATTAAGCAGCTGGCCGATTATGTCACAGATACGAATATGAATGATGGCGTGGCTCAGGTTGTGGAATCATTTATTCTGAATGACCTGATTCCAACGACATAATGCATACCAACATATGCAAATGCTCCCCGGTTTATGGGGGGCATTCATTTTAGGGTAATATAGAATGTACGCTGTACCAGTGGGAGAAAGTGAGGAAGTAGAATGTCAAAATCCATTGTTGAAAAGCTGAATCTGCATAAGTACGATCGGGTTGCGGTGTTGAACAAACCGGAAGACACGGCGTATTTGGAGGAGTTAAGCGGTTATGATACAGGGCTTGAGGATCAATCATATGATCTTATTTTCGCATTTGTATTAGAAATGAAATCGCTGCAGGAACTAGTTACCCACGTGATTGAACATCAGAATCTTCGTCGCGGTGGCTATCTCTTTGTTGCTTATCCCAAGAAAGGCAATAAGGTCTATCCGACATACATTCATCGCGATGATCTGTTCCCGGGCCTTGGCAGTGATGAGGAGGGGTATATCGGGACAAGCACGATAAAATTTGCTCGAATGGTCGGCCTTGATGATGTCTTTACCGTCGTTGGATTCAAAGAGGATGCTAAAGGCAAAAACAAAAGCAAGGGCAACACATCCGTAAAATCAAGTCAACGAGTGGACGACTACATCGCATTCATTCCTAACGTAGAAAAGGACTTGGAGGATACCCCGGAGCTGCTAAGCTTCTATCGTTCGCTAACCCCGGGATACCGTAAAGATTGGGCTCGTTATGTCTACAGTGCGAAGCAGGAGGAGACGGTGACGAAGCGCCGAGGGGAGATGAAGATGATCCTTCAGGCTGGTTGCAAGACCCGCGAGCTATACCGCCAATCCCAAGCCCAATCTTGATTTGGTTATGAACCTGCTGCCTAAGCTGTATAGATTAACGAGACGAATTGCCCCATTTGTTCTATATGCTTTAAGCGAAAAGTGCTTGGGACCGTTCCCTGTGGAAACAGCGGGATGCCTTCTCCGAGGATCTTTGGGGTAACGGTAATATAGAGCTCATCCAATAAACCGGCTTCCAGGAAGGCCGCAGCCAGCTGTCCGCCACCGACAAGCCAGACATCGCCTTCCGAATCGGCTTTTAAGCGTGGGATCAGAGTGTCTAGGGCCTCATTCGTAAATGTTACGTGTGGGGCCGGAGACTGCTCCGTCCTGGACAGGACATAGCATGGTTTATCTGCATAAGGGAACTCATCGGCCAGCTTGAGCACTTCTTCATACGTAAGCCGCCCCATCACCACCGTGCCCACTGTACGGTAAAATTCGCTATATCCGTTATCACCTCCGTCTCCTTCCACATCAAACAGCCAATCGACGGTACCGTCATTTCTGGCAATATAACCGTCCAAGCTCACCGCGATGTATAACACGACTTTATTGTTTTTCATTTGCTATCGCTCCTTTCTATGGACTATGTTACATTATAATTATGACAAAACTTGACGTAATTGGGTGAGGCGATTGAATCAACGCAGACTAATGATTATGCGCCTATTGGACGCCAGAAAGAAATTTACAGCTCGTGAACTGGCTGAACGATTTGACGTATCAGTCCGTACCATTCAGCGGGATCTCGATTATTTACAGCAACTGGGCTTTCCCTTATACACCGAGGTGGGTGCCAACGGCGGCTATCGGGTTCTGCCGAATCGGATTTTGCCACCTTTACAGCTTACCGAGCATGAGGCGTTCGGTCTGTTCATGATGATGGAATATTTGCAGCAGGTTCCTGACTTTCCTTACGGTTCCATACGCGATCAGCTGTCAGATCACTATTTCTCCAGCTTGCCAAGCGATGTCCAGGATCGGATTACCGGAATGAGTCAGCATATTGCATTCTTACAAAATCACTCCGAGCAGCCGGAAGCCCTGACAACGCAGATCATCGATGCTGCTATGGAGAAAAAACAGATTAAATTCACTTACGCATCACGCAGCGGGCTGAAGGACGTAGAGGCTTACCCGATTGGCATTTATTATGAGCATGGCTACTGGTATATGCCGGCCCAGAAGCGTGAGCGGGTGCTGTTATACCGGCTTGACCGAATGCAGAGGTTGGTAATTCTCCACCATACGAATACTTCCGTCCCAACACTGAAGGAATGGCTAGCCTCAACCGATGATAGGGAGAAGACAGAAGTGACGGTGCGGTTTACCGATTTCGGGGCAAGGCTGGCCCAATCAGATGTTGTTTTCAAGTTGGTGAAGGATCATGAGTGGAGGGGATCGGTTCCACCGGAGGAATTCCCGTTCATGGCCCGTAGGCTGCTCGCTTACGGTCCTGAAGCGGAGGTTGTCCAGCCAACAGAATTACGGGAGCTTGTGGGGGAATTACTGGAGAGTAGCTTAGCCCCATATCGGCAGGGGGGTTGAAGCTCTGAATGGTCTATTACACAAAAAACCGTCCGGCGTATAACGCCGGGCGGTTCCGTTAATTATTTCGTGTAATTGTCGAAGTAGCCTTGAATATAGATGACAGGCGTACCTTTGTCGCCGCTGCCTGAGGTCAGATCGGACAGGGAACCGATCAGGTCGGTAAGCTTTCTTGGCGTGGTGCCTTGCGATTCCATGGCTCCAACAAGATCGGATTCTTTATTGTTAATGTACTCGGCGACCGCTTGCTGCAGTTCTTCTCCTCTCAGATGAGAGAAGTTATTATCGGCCAAGTACTTCAATTTAACTTCGTTCGGCGTGCCGTCCAGACCCGCAGTGTAAGCTGGGGATACAACCGGATCGGCAAGCTCCCAGATCTTGCCCACGGGATCTTTAAACGCACCGTCTCCATAGACCATAACTTCTACCTGTTTCCCGGTCTTGTCTTTGAGTACGGATTGAATCTTATCTACAATAGGCTGACAGTTGCGCGGGAAGAGCTTCACGCTGCTCTCGGTGGATTTATTGGAGCCAAGTAAGCCGTAAGATTCATTAAATCCGCTGCCGTCCACAGATTCTGCCAGGATATTGTCCAGGCTGAAGACTTTCTCAGCACCATTTGCTTTTAGGATCCGCTTTGTTCTAAATCTTGTGTGAATGTCGCAAGTCAAGACGCTCTTCGTGTAATTCAGAATCGTCTTCGGATTGTTTGAGAAGATGACTTCGCATTCAACGCCGTACTCTTCAATCAGCGATTTATAGTAGTCGATGTAATCCACACCGGTAAATGTATGCTTGTTATATCCGAAATGTTCGCGGAATTGCTGTTCGGTCAGAACATCTGTCCATGGATTGACTCCTTTTTCATCGAGCAGGTCCAGATCGACCAGATGATTTCCGACTTCGTCAGATGGGTAGCTAAGCATTAATACGATTTTCTTGGCGCCTTTGGCAATGCCCCGTAGACAGATGGCAAAGCGATTACGGCTCAGAATGGGGAAGATAACTCCGATCGTATCATCTCCGAATTTAGCGTTAACGTCCTTCGCGATATGATCGATTGTCGCATAATTGCCTTGTGCACGCGCTACGATCGATTCAGTGATCGTCACGATATCTTTATCGCCAATTTCAAAGCCTTCGATTTCAGAAGCCTTCAGCACGCTGTCCACGACGATTGTCTCAATGCTGTCTCCCTGATTAATGATCGGGCAGCGCAGTCCTCTAACCACAGTTCCAACTACTCTTTCCAATAGTATCGCTCCTTGTATAAGTTGAATCCCAATATTCAGCTCATATAGTATGTCCTCTATATGTAGAGGTTGTTCAAAAATTCGCAATCTTTTTGAACCTACACTTGTAATATACAATGCAATAGTGATATAAGTAAAATTAATATATTGAATGTCGGGTATAAGGAATGGTTATATGTCGAGCAAGCTGGATTTATACAAAATATTTTGCAAAGTCGGAAAAAGCGATAGTTTCTCAAAAGCAGCCAGAGATTTGTACATGACACAGCCGGCGGTTAGCCAGGCGATTATGCAATTGGAGAGCGAGCTAGACATTCGCTTGTTCAATAGAACGCCCAAAGGGGTGTCTTTGACTGATGAGGGCAGCCTGCTATTTGAATATGTGAACTCGGCGATTCATTTGATTCAGGCCGGGGAGGAGAAAATCCAGGATTTCAAAAATTTGACGATGGGCGAATTGAAGGTTGGTGTAGGAGACACGATCTCCCGTTATTTTCTGCTTCCGAAGCTGGAGACTTTTCATAATCAATATCCCAATATTAAATTCAAAATTGTGAACGGGACGACCCAGGAGCTCTGCTCGATCTTAAAATCTGGAGAGGTTGATATCGCTGTCTGCAACTTTCCGCTTGCGGATTCAACGCTGGAGCTCCGGCCTTGCTTCAACATCCATGACATATTTGTGTGCGGGGAGAAGTACCGGCAGCTTCTGTCCGGTCCGGTGAGCCTGGAGGAAGTTGTGAAGCAGCCGTTGATATTGCTTGAGAAGAATTCCAATTCCAGACGATATGTGGAGGAGTACATCCGGTCTAAGGGGATTCAGATTGCCCCGGAGTTTGAACTTGGTTCGCATGATCTACTGCTTGAATTCGCCAGGATCAACCTCGGAATCGCCTGTGTGACGAAGGAATTCTCCCAAGAGTACTTGAAGAAGGGAATCTTGCATGAGGTGCCGTTAAGCGAAGTGATTCCGCGCAGAAGTATCGGGGTATGTTCTTTAAAAGGCGTGCCTTTATCGATTGCTGCTAAGAAATTCGTAGAAATTATCGAGGATCAACAGCTCTGATCGAAGCAGACCGATCCGGCCGGCTTCGAGAAGGAGATCATATTAAAGGCGATGAATGAATTCGTTAAATATCGTCAGGATAATGGCTACGATAAATTGGTGGAAGAGAGAAACACACAAATCGAGGCTAACGAAAAGAAGCTGGACTAGTCTGGATTAAATAACACAAGAAGAGGACTCTCTATTTGAGGGTCCTCTTCCTTATTCTTGTGTACGCCACAGTGTAGTTTTAAGTGTAGAAAGTACAGTTAAATGATTGGTAGTCTCTGTCAGTGGCGATATAGTTGTAAAAAGTACACTTATATTTTCTATTTACGCCTATTGTAAGAGTCTGCGCATTTTTAAATGTACAAAATACACTTATTTTCTATATGATCTGCTTATTTACGTTTTTAAGTGTATTTTATGCACTTATTTTACAGGGCTCGAGCGGGCTAATTGTAAATCCGAAAGGAAGCTAAGTTAATTTTTCACCACATTAGGCATGTTCTTGATCATTTGCTCATCCGGAGTAACGAACAGAGTCTTCTGATGATCATAGATCACAAATCCTGGCTTAGCCCCGCTTGGCTTACGGACATGGCGGATCAGTGTGTAGTCGACCGGTACACTGCTGGATTGCTTGGCCTGGCTGTAGTATGCAGATAATTGCGCCGCTTCGTTAAGCGTCGCCTCACCGTAGGAGTTGCTGCGGATCAGCACGTGCGAGCCGGGGATATCCTTCGTATGCAGCCACGTATCGTTCGCATTGCCGATCCGGTTCGTTACGTAGTCATTCTGCAGATTGTTCTTGCCTACGTAGATTTCAATTCCTTCGGAAGAAGTATAGACATGCAGTGTAGGCTTGTCGTTTTTCTTCTTCTTTTTCATCTTCTTGCTCCGATCGCGCAGATACCCTTGCTGCACCAGTTCTTCGCGAATTTCGTCAATATCGTCGAGCGTCGCAAGGGAGAGCTGCTGTAGCAGCTGCTCCATATAGATGATCTCCCCGCGGGTAATCTTCATTTGTTCATCGATGACCGTTAGGCTGTTCTTGTATTTATTATATTTCTTAAAATAACGCTGGGCATTCTCCGATGGCGTCAGCAATGGATCGAGTTCAATCGTCTCGGTTGCCTGATTCTCATCGTAGTAGTTGATCAATTCTACGGCTTTGTCTCCCTTATGCATCAGGTGCAGGGAGGCGAATAACAGCTCGCCCTTAATGCGGTATTGCTCGGCATCTCCGGCTTCGGCCAAGTCCTCTTCCAGCTTGGACATTTTCTTAATATTTTTGCTTAGTTCATTGTGCAGGAAGCGCAGCAGATCGCTGGTCTTCTGCTTCACCGTGTCTCTTAACGCCTTGTCGCCGTAGTATTCTTCCATACAGTCGCTAATGGAATCATAGGTGCGCAATTCACTTTGGATCAGCGTGAGCTTCACGACAGAGAATACACTCTTCCCTTTGGCATTCTCGCCGGTAACCGGTTCATAGCGGTGCTCGCGAATTTGCGCCATCAGATCGGCGAAAGAGCTCCAGAGCGCAGTCGCTTTACCCATTGTCGTCTCGTGAGAAGCATTGTTATCTGCGGCTACTCCCGCAGAGTCTTCCTCTGCCTTGCTTGCCCTCAGACATATCTCCTCAGCGATAAGTGGGCTAAGTCCACTGAAGGTGGATACAAGCCAGTTCTTATCCGAAGTTCCGATCTCAGCCTGCCGATAGGCATCCATGAATTGTTCCTTCACAATCTCAAGCGGATGCAGCTTATTCTGCTGCGGAGGCTCTGTATAAGCGAATCCGGGCATGACGATCCGGTAGCTGCTGATCGCCGGGGTTACATGGTGAATTCCGTCCAGCTGTGTTCCCGATGCGGGATCGAGCAGAATAATGTTGCTGTGCCGCCCCATTAATTCAATGATGATGCGCTTCAAGGATTCATCCCCAAGCTCGTCGCGTTGCCGAATGTCGATATGGATGATCCGTTCCATTTCTTGCTGGGTAACGGCTTCGATGACGCCGCTCTCGCAATGCTTGCGTAGCAGCATGCAGAACATCGGAGCTTCCAGCGGATTGGGGAATGATTGCTCTGTCATTTGCACCCGGGGATATGTCGGGTTGGCCGAGAGCAGCAGGCGCCGGTTGCCTCCTCTTGAGCGCAGTTGAATAATAATGTCGTTATCCGTAGGCTGATGTATTTTATTGATGCGTCCACCTACACAAATCTGTAGTTCGTGAACGATGGAGCGCGTTACGATTCCGTCAAGTGCCATACCATGTAATCTCCTGTCTAATAAGGTAGTTCAAAAAGCCACTTTTGATCCCGAGGTAACTCAGGAAGCGTATTCGGCGTCGAATCTTGAATTCAGCCGGGCCTTCCGGTGCTCACGTACCAACTACGTACGCTGCGCTCCTCAGGCCCTAGCTTCATCCAACCTTCTCGGTGCTGAAAACTGGCTTTTTGAACATTCATCGAAATAGGTAGTTCAAAAAGCCACTTTTGATCCCGAGGTAACTCAGGAAGCGTATTCGGCGTCGAATCTTGAATTTAGCCGGGCCTTCCTCTAACGAAACATGATATCGCTATTTGAGCCCAAATGGGCTGACAAAAATTTTAACGAAACTGGGTATCGTTATTGAAGCAAATTAGGGGCTTAACGTCTATATTTCCCCGGAATAGCGATATGGTGTTTCGTTAGATTTTATTTGCTGCTGTTATTGCAGAAATAGCGATCCGTAGTTTCGTTAGAGTTAGACGGACGCGTTCAACGCTGAAAATCGACTTTTCTGAACATATCCTCATATCTTCAATATCTTGCTCCTCTCTATGATGCCATAACTGCGGCAAAAACTTAAGAGCTTCTTCTGTGATAATTTGGGACTGGCCGGAATACATTTACCCTAGGTGGAAAAGCCTCACGCTGTTATCGCACTAAATACGGGAGGGGAAAAAAGGAGAATGGAACAAAAAAACTGGCACCAGTGGAATGGGGAAGAGCTTCTGGAGCTATTGAACGTGAAGCGCGAACAGGGCCTGACCCGGGATGAGGCGCAGAGGAGACGGGAAGAGAACGGCTGGAACGAATTGTCGGAGGGCAAGCGGGTATCTCCCCTGCTGCTGTTCCTGAACCAGTTTAAAGATTTCATGATGCTCGTATTAATGGGAGCTACGCTCATATCGGGAATTCTAGGCGAATATTTGGATGCCATTACGATTATTGCGATTGTTATCCTGAACGGTGTACTCGGGTTCATTCAGGAATTCCGGGCTGAGCGCTCGCTGCGAGCCTTGAAGCAGCTGTCCGCTCCGAACGCGAAGGCTCTTCGTGACGGAATTATCGAGCATATTCCGGCCAAGGAGCTTGTTCCCGGCGATATCGTAATCGTTGAGAGCGGAGATCGGATTCCGGCTGACGTTCGCTGGCTGTCTGTAAGCAGTCTGGATGTGGAGGAGTCCGCGTTGACGGGGGAATCCCATCCCGTTGGCAAGCATGCCGGGGTGCTCCGCGAGGCGGAGGTGCCGCTGGGCGACCAGAAGAACCTGGGCTTCATGGGTACGATGGTAACCCGTGGCAGTGGCAGAGGAATCGTCGTTCGTACCGGCATGGATACAGAAATGGGCAAAATAGCAGATCTGATCCAAAATACCGATTCTCAGGAGACTCCGCTGCAGCGTCGTCTTGAGCAGCTGGGCAAAATATTGATATATCTCTCGCTAGGGCTCACGGTACTAGTCGTCCTCGTCGGTATTCTACATGGACAACCGCCCGGGGCCATGTTCCTCGCTGGGGTAAGCTTGGCGGTAGCGGCGATACCGGAAGGTCTGCCGGCGATCGTCACAATTGCGCTGGCACTTGGCGTACAGCGTATGATCAAACGCAAGGCGATTGTCCGCAAGCTTCCTTCCGTAGAGACGCTGGGTTGTGCTTCGGTCATTTGCTCGGATAAGACAGGAACGTTAACGCAGAACAAAATGACAGTAACCCATGTGTGGCTTGAAGGGCGAGCACTGGAAGTGACAGGCGACGGCTATGAGCCAGTTGGTCAGATATTGGAGCATGGGCGATCGGTTGATCTCAAGAAAGATCAGAGCTTGCGCCGGCTGCTGCAGGTCAGCTCGCTGTGTGGCAATGCCGTGATCTATGAGGAAGACGGCGACCAGCAAGCGAAGCGCAAAGGGAAGGAACGGGAGGAGACTGCTGCTTCGAGGTGGAAGCTGAAGGGGGATCCGACCGAAGGAGCGCTCGTTACGCTGGCAGCGAAAATGGGCTTATCTCCAAGCGCGCTCGGCAGTATATATACACGCGAGAAGGAATTGCCATTTGATTCTGACCGTAAACGGATGTCTGTAATCGTATCCCATCAAGGCGGCAAAATGGCGCTCGTCAAGGGAGCGCCGGATATGCTGCTGGAGAAATGCTCCTATATATTGTGGGACGGCAAGGTGGTTCCCTTCACCGGGACCTTCCGTCAGAAGGTACAGGCCGCTAATGAGGGGATGGCGCGGAACGCTCTACGTGTACTCGGATTGGCTTACCGCGATTTGAGACACGATGATGCGGCCGAGTCAGAAGCGGATGTCGAGTCTCAATTAATATTCATCGGACTGGCCGGGATGATCGATCCGCCGCGCCGCGAGGCACGGGAGGCGATATCTGTCTGCCGACGTGCTGGTATCAAGACAGTGATGATTACAGGCGACCATGGTCTGACGGCCGAAGCGATTGCCGCCGAGCTCGGCATTATTCCGAGGGGTGGACGCACCATGTCCGGCAATCAGTTGGCAGCCATTAGTGATGAGGAGCTGGATCGTCAAATTGATCAGATCTATGTCTACTCGCGTGTTGCACCGGAACACAAGCTGCGGATTGTCAAGTCGCTGCAGCGTAATGGCCATGTCGTAGCCATGACTGGCGATGGCGTCAATGATGCTCCGGCGATTAAGGCGGCGGATATTGGAATCGCCATGGGCATTACCGGCACGGATGTATCTAAGGAAGCCTCTTCCCTAATACTCAGTGATGACAACTTCTCCTCCATCGTGGCGGCGATTGAAGAAGGACGAAATATTTACGAGAACATCCGCAAGTTCATCCGCTACTTGCTCGCTTCCAATGTCGGCGAGATATTAACGATGTTCTTCGCCATGTTGGCCGGGCTGCCGCTACCGCTGCTGCCGATTCAGATCTTGTGGGTTAATCTCGTTACAGACGGTCTGCCAGCGATGGCGCTTGGCGTAGACCAACCGGAGAAAGATCTAATGGAACACAAGCCGCGCGGAGCGAAAGAGAATATTTTTGCACGTAGACTGGGCTGGAAAATTATTAGCCGCGGATTGTTGATCGGCTTCTGTACGCTCGGGGCCTTCTGGATCACGCTGCATAGCGCACCGGATGATCCAGCTCAGCTAGCCAAGGCGCAGTCCGTTGCTTTCGCAACACTGGTCATGGCCCAGCTGATTCATGTGTTCGACTGCCGGAGTTCACGTTCGATTTTCCATCGCAACATCCTGCAGAACCGTTATCTTGTCATAGCTGTGCTATCATCCGTACTCCTGCTGCTGGGGGTTATGTATATCGAGAGTCTGCAGCCGATCTTCAAGACGGTTCCGCTCGGCTTCCGGGAATGGGCGCTCAGCTTCGTTGCTGCAGGCATACCGACATTCCTGCTTGGGGCAGGCAGTGTCTGGTCGGGGCGCCGTCGCAAATATAACGGTCCAAGACAGATGATCTCGGCGAAAAGTACAAATATTCGTGCATAAAATCAATACCTTTTACAGCGTGCAAAATATAGACTAACCCCATAAAGTATTGCTCTGACAACTCAGGGACACAAGGCAGGGCTCTAGGGAGTGGGGTTCAAATGGAATTTACGAAAATGCATGGTTTGGGTAATGATTTTCTGGTGTTCTACGGAGAGAAGGAATTGCCGCAGAATGTCTCGGATTTGGCTATAAAATGGTGCAACCGGTATTTCGGTGTAGGAGCGGACGGTCTGGTGTTTATTTTACCGTCTGATCAAGCCGACTTTAAGATGAGAATTATTAATTCCGACGGTACAGAGGCTGAACAATGCGGGAATGCGATCCGCTGTGTCTCCAAATACGTCTACGAGGCAGGTCATACAGAGAAGCTGCGGATGACGTTTGAGACGCTTGGCGCCGGCGTCCAGGAGGTTCTTCTCAAGGTAGAGGATGGGATCGTTAAGAGCGTTCGGGTAGATATGGGCGAGCCGATTCTGGAAGGGACCCAGATTCCGACGACGCTGGAAGGTGAGTCTGTTGTGGGACACCCGATTGAAGCTAACGGGCAGCGGTTCGACTTCACAGCTGTATCCATGGGTAATCCTCATTGCGTTATTTATGTGGACGATGCGCCGCATTTTGAATTGGAAACATGGGGGCCGCAACTGGAGACACATCCGTACTTCCCAAGGAAGACGAATGTAGAATTCGCCACCGTGACCTCGCCTGAGCGAATCGAGATGAGGGTATGGGAACGCGGCGCGGGTCCAACGCTGGCCTGCGGCAGCGGCGCATGTGCCACTTTGGTATCCTCTGTACTCAACGGGTACACGCAGCGTATAGCCTGGGTTGGTTTGAAGGGCGGCGATCTCTATATTGAATGGAACCCTATCGACAACCATGTGTATATGACTGGACCTGCAGAGATCGTATATCATGGTGAAATTGAATAAAATTTTGTTAAAAAAGGCCTGCGGGCCTTTTTTTGTGTGAAGATCTATCATTTCCTTATCAATTGACGGAAATTATGATAAATTAATATGAAACTAAAGCGAAAAAGGTAGTCAAGCTACCATTACTTATATCAAGGAGGGGCTCATATGAGGCCAGATCTGCGTCAAACGTGGCAAAATGAAGTTTTAATCGGCGATGGAGCTATGGGTACCTACCTGCACCAGTTGGGCTTTTCCGTTGGCATTTCCTATGAGGAGATGAATTTGACCCGCCCGGAAGTGATTCAAGATGTGCACCGCCGCTATATTGATGCAGGTGCTAGATTAATAGAGACGAATACGTTCTCCGCGAATTTCTATAAATTGTCCAAGTTTGGTCTGGAGGATCAGGTAGCGGATATTAACCGCGCTGCAGCACGCATCGCCAGACAGGCGGCCGGTCCTGACATATTTGTTGCTGGCGCTGTGGGTACGATTCGTGGTGGCAAGCGTGTCAATGTGACCGACCAGGAATTGGTCAAATATTTCGACGAGCAGATGGCAGCCTTGCTGACGGAGGATGTAGATGCGCTCATACTGGAGACCTTCTACGATCTGAGGGAGATGCGGCTTGCGCTTGGACGCGCTCGCCATCTGACCCCATTGCCGGTCATTTGTCAGTTTGCCGTTGATCAATTGGGAAGAACGTTAGATGGCTACTCTATCGAGGAAGCTTTCGGAATTCTCCAGGCGGAGGGGGCCGATGTGCTTGGCTTCAACTGCCATTCCGGACCAAAGGGCATTATGAGCGTTATGGAGAGATTGAATGGTCCGCTGAATATGCCATTGTCCGTATTTCCGAACGCAGGTTTGGCGGATTACGTAGATGGAGAATATGTATATGGGGCTACTCCTGCATATTTTGGTGAATGTGCAGTGTCATTCGCCGATTTGGGATCACGCTTGATCGGGGGATGCTGCGGTACTACTCCGGAGCATATCGTGGCTACGGTTAGAGCGCTGGCCGACTATAGTCCAGCTTCACTGGCAGAAGGCCGCTCACTTCCAACTGTCCTTGAATCGATCCAGGTATTTGAACATGAACTGAATAATGGAGGCGATAACCGGGCGGACAATACTCCGAATATCGTAGATCTGGTGAAAGAGCGGCATACGGTTATCGTGGAGCTGGATCCTCCACGGGATCTGGATACAACCAAGTTCATGGCCGGGGCAAAAGCTCTGAAAGAAGCGGGAGTCGATGCCTTGACACTGGCTGATAATTCTCTGGCAGTCACAAGGATGAGCAATATGGCGCTTGGCTCACGCGTACAATCTGAGCTCGGACTACGGCCGCTGATTCATATCGCCTGCCGTGATCGCAATCTGATCGGTACACAATCACATTTGATGGGATTTGATGCCCTCGGTATAGATCATGTTCTGGCCGTGACCGGTGATCCGGCCCGCTTTGGAGATTTGCCAGGAGCCAGTTCGGTTTACGACCTCACCTCCTTTGAGATTATTCGCATGATCAAGCAGTTAAATGAAGGTACTGCGTTTTCGGGCAAGCCGCTTAAGCATCGCGCCAACTTTGTGATCGGCGCCGCTTTTAACCCGAATGTGAAGCATTTGAACAAAGCTGTAGAGCGGCTTGAGAAGAAAATCGCTTCAGGTGCGAATTACATTATGACCCAGCCGGTCTATGATCCTGAACTGATCGTAGCGATCCGTGAGACGACCTCTCATCTCGACATTCCGATCTTCCTTGGCATTATGCCGCTGGCAAGCGGCAAGAATGCTGAGTACCTGCATAATGAGGTTCCGGGCATTACACTGCCTGAGTCCGTGCGCAAGCGGATGGAGGGGCTTCAGGGGGCAGAGGGTCGTGCTATGGGCGTAGAGATTGCCAAGGAACTGCTTGATACAGCAATGCAGCATTTTAACGGCATTTATTTGATGACACCTTTCATGTTCTATGAAATGACTGTCGCTTTGACAAATTATGTTCATGAGAAGTCGATGCACCGGGCTTCCCACTTGTCTCGTTCATAATTATCAATTACAATAGGGTAACGGATGTGATGTTCATGTCTCACAGTATGACTGGGTACGGTGGTTCCGTCAGACATTATGGCGGTTATAACATTCAATTTGAGATTAAGTCTGTCAATCATCGGTATTCCGAGGTTGTACTTCGGATGCCCCGAGAGTGGACTTGCTACGAGGATAAGCTGCGGCGGTTAGTTCAGGAGCATGTGAAGCGTGGCAGGATTGACGTATTCATAAGCAAGGAACGGGATGATGACAGTTCCTTGCCTTTTGTACTGAACCGTCCGGTTATTGAGGCTTATATACAGGCGAATGAAGAGCTGAAGCTGCATTACGGCATTGACTCCTCACTCACCGCTAAGGATTTGCTCACGCTGCCTGATGCTGTTATCGCTCCGGATCCATTGCTGGACGGAGCTGTCACGGACGAACAGTGGGAGTCGGTTCTTATTGAAGGCCTTGAAGAAGCGCTGGATGGGCTTATCGCTATGCGAGAGCAAGAAGGGCTTCATCTGGTCACTGATATAGAGCAGCGTGTGTCCAGGCTGCAGGAGATCCACGCCGACATCGTCAGATTGGCGCCAGAAGTAGTAGTGGACTACCGTAATCGGCTCAAAGGGCGACTCGCCGAACTGTTGGAGGGGGCTTTTGATGAACAGAGATTCGCGATGGAGGTCGCCGTGTTTGCGGATCGTTCCAATATCGACGAAGAGCTAATTAGATTGAAGAGTCACTTCGAGCAGTGCCGCGGATTATTGCAATCGGAAGGGTCGGTTGGACGGAAGCTGGATTTTTTGATACAGGAAATGAACCGGGAGACGAATACGATTGGTTCCAAGGCCAATCACCTGGCTCTGGTCAACCGTGTAGTCGAGATGAAAGCAGAACTGGAGAAAATTCGTGAACAAGCGGCCAATCTCGAATAGCGTAACTAAGAGTCAAGAATTAGGGGGAAGAACCTGGATATGGCAGCAATTAAACTTATTAACATTGGCTTTGGCAACATCGTATCAGCGAACCGAATCATTTCAATCGTGAGTCCTGAATCTGCCCCAATCAAGCGGATTATTCAGGAGGCAAGAGACCGCCATATGCTGATCGATGCGACCTATGGACGTCGTACGCGTGCGGTAATTATTACCGACAGTGATCATGTCATATTGTCGGCGGTGCAGCCGGAGACGGTTGCTCATCGCTTATCCACCAAAGATGATGACAACGACGAGTAAAATGGAGAGAACTATGGCTAAAGGTTTATTAATCGTATTATCAGGGCCGTCCGGCGTAGGTAAGGGGACGGTCTGCAATGAGTTGCGGGCAAGAATGCCTAAGCTCGTATATTCCGTGTCCGCCACGACGCGCCATCCGCGCCTCGGGGAAGAGAACGGGGTTAATTATTTCTTCAAGTCCCGCGAGCAATTTATGGAGATGATCGAGAAGGATCAATTGCTAGAATATGCGGAATATGTAGGGAATTATTATGGGACTCCGCGTGATTTCGTTGAGGAGACGCTCGAGAGCGGCCGCGATATTATTCTTGAAATCGAGGTGCAGGGCGCGCTCAAGGTGAAGGAGAAGTTCCCGGAGGGCGTGTTCGTATTTCTGCTTCCTCCTTCCTTGGATGAATTGAAGGATCGCATTCAAGGGCGGGGAACAGAGAATCAGGCGACGATCGACCATCGGATGTCGGTTGCGGCTGATGAGATGAGATTGCTGGAACAATATGATTACGCCGTAGTTAATGATGAGATTGATCATGCCTGCAGAAGGATTGAGGCTATCATTACGGCGGAGCATTGCAAAGTAAGAAAACCTGCCGATATTTAAATATTCGGTAACGAGTCTAATAGAAGAGGTGTTGCTTCATGCTATATCCATCCATTGACAAGATGCTTGGCATCGTTGGTAGCAAGTATTCCCTTGTCGTAGCTGCTTCCCGTAGAGCTAGACAGCTTAGAGAGGGTTCCAAGAGCGATCTTGAGCAGCCAAGATCCCATAAGCAAGTCGGTATCGCTTTAGAGGAAATTTACGGCGGTTTCGTCAAGCTTAAACCGGAAGTTGAAGAACCTGCAACAATCGAGAAATAAAATAGATCGACCTCGTGGTCATATGTTGATTTTGAACAACCTCTTCAGTTACAACCGCGAGGTTGTTATTTTTTTCTGCTTATTTTGGTTGTGACTGATTACTGCATCCCTTGTAAGGCAAAGGGAAATTGACTTCGTGATAACTTGAAAGCGGGGGATAGGACGATGTTAATCGGCAAAAAAATATTGCTTGGCGTTACAGGGGGAATCGCTGCATTCAAGGCGGCTTCGCTCTGCAGTATGCTTGTGAAGCAAGGGGCTGAAGTTCGTGTCATTATGACCGAATCGGCTACGAAATTCATTAGTGAGCTGACCTTACAGGCCTTATCCAAAAATGCTGTATACACCGACACCTTTGACGAGAAGAAGCCGGAGGCCATCGCCCATATTGAACTGGCCGACTGGGCTGATCTGGTGCTTGTTGCCCCGGTTACGGCGAATATGATCGGCAAAATGGCTGCCGGCATCGGAGACGATATGCTGTCGACGACTCTACTGGCTGTCACCGCACCGATTATGCTTGCTCCAGCGATGAATGTGCATATGTATACCCATCCGGCCGTATCGAGGAATATGGCAGAGCTTAGGTCGCGCGGCGTTCATATGATTGAGCCGGGTGTTGGCTTGCTTGCCTGCGGATATACGGGTAAGGGGAGAATGGAAGAACCCGAAGCGATTGTAGAAGAAGTGAATCAATTCTTTAAGCGTCAGTCTATGCGGGCTGATCTTCCGCTTGCCGACAAGAAAGTTGTCGTAACCGCAGGGGGGACCATCGAACGTATTGACCCAGTCCGGTATATTACAAATGATTCTTCAGGCAAGATGGGATTTGCTGTCGCTAAGGCTGCACAAGAGCTAGGCGCTGATGTTACCCTGATCGTCGCCCGTACGCAGGCGGCCCCTCCGCTTAACATCAATACGGTGCATGTAGAATCAGCTATGGAGATGTATGAGGCTGTTGCTGCCGTATGGCAGGACACGGATATTTTAGTGAAGGCCGCTGCCGTAGCGGACTATCGACCGAAGAGTCCGGCTCATCACAAAATTAAGAAATCGGGGGACACTCTACAGCTGGAACTCGTTAAAAATATTGATATTCTGCAGACGCTGGGCCAACAGAAGACATCGCAGTTTCTGATTGGATTCGCAGCTGAGACGGAGAATCTGGAGCAGTATGCCATGGATAAGCTGCAGCGTAAGAACTGTGATCTATTGATTGCCAATGATGTAACCCAGGCAGGAGCAGGTTTTGGCATCGATACGAATATCGTGAACATCTATGATGCACAGGGTCTAGTGAGGTCGTTGCCTAAGTTGACTAAGGAGGAGACGGGTCTCCGTATTATGGAGCTCGCTGCGGAACGACTGGCGGGAGCTGGAAAATGAACTGCAAAATCGCTAGAGTAATCGTTGACGTTCCGAGCCGCGGCACGGATCGTCCCTTCGATTATATTATTCCGGATACGATGATAGACTGGATCGAGATCGGCAGTAGGGTCGGTGTCCCCTTTGGACATCGAACAGTCCAGGGCTTCGTTATTGATCTTCGTCCCGATTCCGAGCTGAATTTTGCGCGAATGAAGCCGATTCAGGAACTGCTGGACCTGATGCCCCCGCTCCCGCTTGATCTGGTCAAGCTGGCCGAGTGGATGAGCCATAGGTATGCTTGCAGTATGATCTCTGCGCTTCAGGCGATGATTCCTACAGCCCTTAAAGGTAAAGCGGAGAGATATATTCAGCTCCAGGAGAATTTAGATCCTACGGATGAAGACCAAACGGACGAAGCTTTATACGCGGCACCTCCGCTGTTAACCGGTGAGGAAGAGCAAATCGTCGCTTACATTAAAGCGAACGGCTCCGTTCCAATGACAACGGCTCATCTGAGTGCCCAATTTCCCGGTCAAGGGGAGACAATCAAGGGCCTGCTGCGGGCTGGCGTGCTGACAGAGACGCAGATGATTAAGGATAAAGTCCGCAAGAAGACCGTCAAGACGGTAACAGCAACGGTCAGCGGGGAGGCGGCGGAAGCTGCGCTCGCTTCCTTCAGCGCGCAGGCGCGTAGGCAGAAAGAGGTTCTCGAGTTCTTGCTTGAGGTCGGGGTGACGATATCCCTACAGGAACTGCTAACCACGCTGGGCGTTACGGCTGGAACGGTCAAGAAGCTTGCTGAGAAAGGCTTTGCGCTTATTGAGGACGCCGAAGTGTTTCGTGATCCTTATCAGGATCGTCGCTTCAAACGGACCGAGCCGCTACCGCGAACGCCGGAGCAAGAGCTTGTCTATAATAAAATTAGTGAAGTGCTGGGTAGTAGAACATATGGCGCTTTTTTATTGCATGGAATTACCGGAAGTGGGAAGACAGAAGTTTATATGCAGACGATCGAACGCTCTATTTCGCTTGGACGCCAGGCGATTGTACTGGTCCCGGAAATCTCGCTGACTCCGCAAATGGTAGAACGCTTCAAGGGGCGGTTCGGCAATAAGGTTGCCGTGATGCACAGCCGTCTATCAACGGGAGAACGCTATGATGAGTGGCGGAAGATTAGAGAGGGACGCGTGCAGGTGGCAATCGGTGCCCGTTCTGCTATTTTTGCCCCCTTCTCTGATCTCGGATTGATTGTTATGGATGAGGAACATGAGACTTCCTACAAGCAGGAAGAGACGCCTAAATATCATGCTCGAGACGTGGCGATTCGCCGGGCCAAGCAGCACCATGCTGCTGTTATTCTCGGCTCGGCTACACCGTCGCTGGAGAGTTACCACGCGGCCAGATCGTTCGATAATGAACAGTATGCGCCGATGCTGCTGGAGATGAATGCACGCGCTTCGGGCAGCAAGTTGCCAAGTATACAGATTGTGGATATGCGGGAAGAATTGCGAGAAGGGAACCGCTCGATGTTCAGCAGGCAGCTCCATGCCGGAATAGAGGCTAGACTTGAGCGCGGTGAGCAGAGTGTTTTATTCCTGAACCGCCGTGGCTTCTCGACATTTGTGATGTGCCGTACCTGCGGATATGTGGCCGGCTGCCCGGATTGTGATATCTCGCTTACCTACCATCAGAAGTCGAACAATTTGCGTTGTCATTATTGCGGCTATGCCGTGCCTGCACCCTCGGTATGTCCAGAGTGCGGGAGTGAGCATATCCGCTATTTTGGGACTGGTACCCAACGGGTTGAGACCGAGCTGTCCAAGCTGTTTCCAGGGATTCGGGTTATCCGCATGGATGTAGATACGACGACGGAGAAGGGCTCGCATGAGAAGCTGCTGCAGGCTTTTCGCGAGAAGAAGGGCGATGTGCTGTTAGGGACGCAAATGGTCGCCAAAGGGCTGGATTTTCCGGATGTTACGTTGGTAGGTGTTATCGCTGCAGATACATCGCTTAATTTTCCGGACTTCCGGTCTGCGGAGAAGACTTTTCAGTTGTTGACGCAAGTGGCCGGTCGGGCTGGACGTCACCAGCTTCCGGGCGAGGTTGTGATCCAGACCTATATACCTGATCATTATTCGATTGTACATGCCAGTTCGCATGATTATAACTCATTTGTACGCGAGGAGCTGCTGCACCGCAAGGCACTGCATTATCCGCCCTATAGCCGCTTGATTCTTGTAACGCTGTCCCATGAGAAGCTGCCGTTATTGCTGCGGATGGCCGAGAATTTCACGGCGAATTTGCGCGGCAAGGCTCAGCAGTTGGGATGGTTCGGCAATATGGACCGCTTTACGAGAGATGTTCTGGACATTCTTGGTCCGGTCGCCTCGCCGATCCCGCGGATCAAGAACCGCTACAGATTTCAATGTATGGTGAAGTATCGCGGTTCGCTGGATGCGGCAGAACTGGTGCGCAGTGTGGCTGAGACCATGCTGAACGATATGCGTGACTCGTCGTTTCAGATCAGTATTGATGTGGACCCGCAGATGCTGATGTAAATAATGGGAGTATTGTGACAACCAAGAATTAGAAGCCGCCGGACGTATTTGCTTCCTTAGTAACAGAAATAGTTGCAGAAATGCACTTATTAACAGGAGGCTCTCTGTAAACTCACGAAATAAATGCAGGTATACAACTATTTTGAAATTTATGCTTGTTATGAACAAGATTCAGCCTAAATAAGTGTATAGCCCTCACGGCCCCCTAATAAAAGTGGAGTCTTTCCCTCCAATAAATTAGACTATTTATAAAGGGGAG
>NZ_BAAACX010000029.1:0-857 GCF_039521865.1 Paenibacillus motobuensis
TGAATACGTTATACAACGAATGAACGTTCGTATTATGCATAAACCGACGGTTCGTAACGCTGTATTACGGTGAAGTGCGAAAAGTTTTCGGGGCGTGCGCGTCAGGAGCGCGTTGCAGATAAAACGCATCCGACACGAAAGGTTCCGAACCATCGCCACGCGTATCCCTACATATAATAGCGTTACTATTCCGCAGCTTCGGACTTTTCCCGTTTCAACGCCTCTAGTCGCAACCTCAACGCTTCGACATCCGTCTCATCTCCGCCCTTAGTCGTTACCTCTACGCTATCCGTTAAGATACCGCCAACCTGCAGCGCTAACTTCGCCATTGCCGCGTTACGATCCGTTATAGCAATCTCCGCAAGAGACTCAACGAGTTCCGGCAATCTAACGTCATTCACACGCTTAACCGCTCGCCTAAACTCTGCATCAAACTCCGGCTTCTTACGCCAGTTCTCGAGAGTACGCGCCGTAACTCCGCACATAGCCGCAATCTCTTCGTAAGTCTTTCCGCCCTTCTTAGGCTTCGCCAACCACTCGATAGCAACGAGTTGATCCGCTGTTAATCTCGCCATAATCACGCCTCCTTTCTATGTCTCCCACGCGCAGGCAATGCGTAGGAGAAATGACTACATGAGATACTTCTTTGAATAGACTTCATGGTTAATCAAAGAACACTTACGCGGCCTTTCGGCCTTGCCCGTCGCCTAACGGCTCCGGAACTATTAATTTCAACCGCGAATAAATAACTTAATAGAATCTATCCGCGGATAAGATATTAACAGGCACACAAGGCCACGCTCTTTGGCCGAAGTGTCGGGTGGTCTTCCCGGCGTTCTTTTTATCTGTGTTGTTCT
>NZ_BAAACX010000030.1:0-2136 GCF_039521865.1 Paenibacillus motobuensis
TCGCGCGAATCCATTCCTTTTCCGCTCTCGTATGTCGGCGGCTCGCCTGTTAACAAGTCCGCCGGTTTCGTGAGCAGGATGTCCATAAGGTTAACCGCGATGAATAACGTTTCGAGCTGCGCGGCGTGCGGCGTGTCTTTTAGTAGTGTCGAGGCGCGTTCGTAGATTTCCGGATGGCGTCCGTCAAAAATAATACGACCGCGCTTATATCGGGCCAGGCGTGGGATATCGCGTTCTGGTGGGTATTGCGCGCCGGTTGTGAATAGTTTCGAAATAGTAGTCGTCCTCCTTCCGTCGTTTTACGCCCAAGCGGGCTTATTGCGGACTTTTTTCCGCGCTCTTCCTGCAATACTTACCGCCATTTCAAGTGCATCCGGAAGGTCGTCGTGTGATCCAGCCGGATACATTTCGAATTGCTCGAGGAGTAGCGCGTGTTTTTTTGTAAACTGAATAGCGCCATTTTCGATATCCGGAAGCAGCGCCTCAATACGTAAATCTTTACGCGACCGTTGGTGGATCTCTTTAACACGCGCCTTCGCAGGGTATCCAGCCGCGGTCAGCGCTTCTTTCAACTTCTCTACGAAAAACTCTTGCGCAGCCTGCGCCTCTGCTGCGATAGCGCTCGGCTGATAGCGCAAAGTTTTCTCGACAATCACACGCAAAAAAGCGTCCGGCTTTATCCTCTCGCCGAACGCATCTATCACGTATTTAGTTCCGGTCTTCTTATGCCGGGCTATCGTAACAATCGCGGAATAGTCGCCGCGTGTCTTTCCCATCGCGAAGTCAACGCCCATGTAAACGTCATACTCGTCAACGGGCCGCGGATACTGAGAAAACACTTCGTTGAGCTTTCCGTCCCAATAAGAAAAAGTCTCCGGATTGAATATCATTGATTCCTCATTGACCGGATTATTCTGGTACTCCGTATTAAACGCTTTGGAGCCGTTATCCCATTTCCACGTCATCAACTTCCATATCGGCTGCGCTTCCGGCCACAAAACGACGGCCCCACGATCCATTTCTTCGCGATTAGCCTCGTAGAGTGTCCGAGCGTCCTTAACGCGTTCTTCTTTCGGTCTGTCCGGGTCCTTATAGACGAGACGACACGCTTCCCACAAATCCATACGCTCCGGCCAATCGATGACCGCGCGATAAACCCTGCTCTTAAAGTCCGATCGATTATATAACACGTCAACGAGGAGCGCCTCGTGATGGACCGTTGTTCCCATGTACACGAAGGCCGTCTTCTTTCCGCGCGGATCACCGAGAGGGACGACCGTCTGCGCAAACCAGTCCTTGAGCTTGCGCCGTAGTTCCGGTGTTGATGCGTTACCGCCCGGCCGCGCATCCTCTAAATCGTCGCAGATAATCAAATCCGGACGAACCCCGTTCCAGTTCCGTCCGCGCAACGCTTGTCCGGTTGAGGCTGCTTCTACCTTCGTAAGCAAACGCTTTGTTCCGTCTTCTCGCGACTCCCATGCGATAAACTCGGACGAGTTATCTTTCGGGTTCTCTTGCTGCTTTTGCGATAGAAGCGGTCCGAAGTCCGCCCGGAGTTTCGTGTTAATCTTTAATTGCAGCGCGATCCAATCGAGGTTAGAGCTTGATACTGTCGGTGTCTCCGAAATAAGAATCGAGTATTTCCGTTTCCTATATGCAATCTCGCGAATCGGAAACGCCTTTGATAAATACGTAGATTTCGCGTGAGAACGAGGTGCCGCCTCCGCTACCTTATCGTTTGTATGGACGTTCGATACATCGTCCATTAACGCGCAGATTTCACGGTGAAATGCGGGCGCTTCGTTATAATCCACGATGTCGAATCCGTCCCAATTCCCGTCATTTCCGGGATTCCGCGCATCCGAAAAGTATTCGAGTGCGAACTCGATTAAATTCGTTTCGCAGCGATGTATTCGTTCCAGGCGCTCATACTCCGTTAAGGCTGCGTCTATTTCCGTCGCGTCATCCGGAGGGAGGTCAGCCAACTCGACATGGAACGTCTTAGTTTCGCGATCATAAATCGTATCGATTAACGTCAACAATTCCGTGATTTTTTCTTCGCGCTCTGTCCGCGTCAACCATTTACCATTAACCCAAGCGATAGGCGCCGCCTCCCTTCCGTGTTTTTACGTGATT